>NZ_JCAIOL010000002.1:691010-778113 GCF_059587065.1 Neobacillus sp. DZ-9 | reverse complement strand
ATCTTGAAAAGCAATAATATTTCCAGCCATTGGAACATACCGGTAGATGATAAAAAAGAGTAATCCTGGAAGTAACATTAGATAAAGATATCGCTCTTTCCACATCCTTTTTAAAATACTTATCTTCGGTTCAACGAATAAATCGATATCTTCCTGTAACTTTCCTGCTAATTCTGTGGTTCTCTGTAAATTTTCCATCTTACGACGTCACTTCCTTACAAAATTATCTATTCAATGTTTCTACTCTTGTATTCTTATTTGCCGCAGGCTTGAAACCATTATGAAATCTCCCTTTCATTAGTGACTTGTTTTCTTCGGAAGCATGTTCCTTTTTTCCCTCCATGCTAGTAAACGCCTTCATGGCGATGTACATAGAAATGAGCGAAAATAAACCTATGCTTAAAAAGGGAATGAATCCCGGGACCCAAAGTAACAACAAATAGACTAGATAGAACCCAATGATCATCAGCATTGTATGAAAAGGGGATGAAATACCTATTAATATTGAAATGCTAAAGTATTTACTGAATTTATTTTCAAAATGAACATATACCGGAAAAATATAGAATAAGAGAATGACAAATAAAATAGTCATCATAAATACAAAGATTAACAAGAACCAATAAGCAATCCCGTGAGTAAAACGGATCAGGGTAAAATTCATGTAAATCATAAAGCCTATGATGGTTAGGATAAAACCTATTCTATTTGCCTTCCAAAACTCTTTTCGAAATGTAGCCCAATAAATCCTAACATAGGACTGGTTATCCTCATTTCCCTGCAGCCATTTCCGCATGACTGTAAATAAACCTATTGTGGCGGGCATCATCCCCAAAACAACTCCGCCACAAATGGAAAATACAATCCAGAGCAATTGAAATTGGGCAATTCTCATGACCTTTTCAGCGAATTTGTAAAATTTCCCCACTAACCCGTTGCTTTCCATCAGTTATTCCCCTTTTTTCATATAGACATTGAGCCGTTTTCCTTTTTTTATCCAAACGTTCTCCGAAAGAAATCAGTTCCATAAAAATTATTGATAACACTCGAAATGCGTTGTGTGAACAATCCTTGCTTAAGCTCTAATTATTTTCTACCAAACTATGATAATAATCATCGATATTAATCGATTGACCCTCATTTAGCCTTGAGTCCTCAGCGGCAAATGCCATAAGGTGGCTTCTTACCGATGCAGATGCGGAAGAAACGCTGTCCCTATTATTTCCAAATTGAATTTCCTGGAGGAAGGTCCTCATGATGCCGTTATCGCCACCACCGTGTCCGCCCACAGGGTTGTCAAATTTGATGACGGTTTCGTGCTTAGTGAGGAAATCAAAGATGGAAATGCTATTGTTTTCCATATTTCCACGGATTTCTCCTTTTGTTCCCATTATTTGAACGATCCGCGTCTGCTCTCTCGTGAAGCCGCACATACTAAACGTTGCAGTTGCACCGCCCTCGAATTCCATGTTAACTACCTGATGGTCAACGACATTATTATCTGAGCGGTATACACATTTTCCGTAAGGGGTTTCATTTAAAGCTTTAATGATTCCACCATTCGTATAATCCTCTGTGAATTTCTTCGCCCAGCCTTTTCCTTCGCCAAGATAATATCTGCCCGCATGGAATGGACATTCTAGTTCAGCAGGACAGCCATCTAAACAACGCTGTGGAGCACCAACCGGGGCATTTTCTTCTTTAAAATGCATTAGCGAACCATAGGAGCTAATGCGCTTACATTTCTTGCCCATCACAAAAGAAATAATATCCATATCATGACAGGATTTCTGCAGGATCATCGGACTCGACTTCTCTTTATTATTCCAGTTACCTCGAACAAAGCTGTGGGACATGTGCATCACTTCTACATTTTCATTTAATTGCAGCGATACGACCTCGCCAATTTCTCCTTTGGCAATCACCTTTTTAATCGTGGACCAAAATTCGGTATACCTCAGTACATGGCCGATGGTCAGTTGCCGATTATACTTTTTCGCAGCCTGTTCCATTGCGATACATTCCTGCGAATCCGGCGACATTGGTTTTTCCAATAGAACATGATAACCCAGCTCCAACGCTCTCATCGTCGGTTTAAAGTGATCCCGGTCAAGCGTACAGATAATCGCAATGTCGGCAATTTTTTGCTCGGAATCCAACACCTCTTCCCACGAATCATAACAATGTTCATCCGGAATATCGTGCGCTTGTTGTAGTTTCCTTCTTCTTTCGATACCTGGTTCTGCCACGCCGACAATCTTCAATTCATTCGGATAGGTCAAGGCATATGGCGCATAAGCTCGCGCACCTCTGTCACCTGCTCCGATAATAATCGCTGTCATCGTTTTCATTTAAATCTCTCCTCACTCAATGCCAAAATAAATTAAAAACTGTGTTCGGAAAGCATGATATAAGCATTCCGAACACATCAATCCATCTTTATTTTTTTTTGCTCTTGTACCAATCGTTCACTTCTGGTGTCATTTGCTCCCCACCAAGTTTTTTCCATTATTTAACAAATTTGTCGAATTCATCGATGGAAGCTTTATTCATGATTACTTTCGTGTAGAATTCATTAGCTTTTTCATCTAAAATACCTTTTTTACTAATCATCGTAGGGGTAAGCGTTCTATTAAACTCATCAACCTGGAAACGATTTTCTTCATTATATTGATTCATAATTGCGAATGAACCTCCAGGCTTGGATATCGCCCGCGCATGCCGTCACAAAACTTAACATGAACACTAAAGCAAGATACATCCCCATTTTCAATAAACGCCCCACCACTTTATCTCCCTGTGGTTTATATTAGAAATCCCTTCATCCATAAGTATAGATATATTAAAATTTTCACTCAATATACTCCTTTTTACTTAACTATACTTTTATTTACCAATTACCTTCGTAATCGTCAAACTTTTCCCAAAAATCAAATTGGGTATCAGTCACTCTCGATGAAGGTAACGAAGATATGAGTGAAACATTAGAAATTAAAATAGGACAAGCTTCTATTGAAGTGAAACCAGGGTTTAATCTTTCACAGCTTGCGGATGTGGTCAAGGCATTGAAAACAGTATGCTAAATGAAGTTACTATTGATCGTGTCTACCTCGAGCTAAGCAGCACCGATCTGCACAAATCAATTGATGGATTAGTTATTCTTGTAAAAGAAGGGTTTGACCTTGATCCTTTTTCTCCTAATCTATTTGCTTTCTGTTATCGCGGGCAAAAAAAATATCTAGCCAACCATGAGCGGCATAAATGAGGCCAACTGCCATTTAATTTTACCGCGGTCACGTATTGCCATTTTAATCATCACCTCATTATTATTATTCAGGAACAAACGTTCTAAATGTAAGTGAAATAAAAAGGACCAATTTAGATCCTTGGATTAGCTACTCTTATTTAAGTAAAGCACCCGTTCAATATCTAAGTATTATTTTTTAAAATGGTTATTTCCATAGTGTTATAAATCAACTCCCTCAAAAAACAAAAACGCCCCTTTTAAACTATCCTAAAATAGATAGTTTAAAAGAGGCTACATTGCCATTAAATTCATTTGTTATTCATAATATAAATTATTTTCTGGATATAAAAAAGGTTTTCATTTAATAAATAACAAATGGTGATGGATTTCCTTCAAGATACTACTTCATTTCCTGTGTCGAACGTAAGTTTACCAGATTCCGAATCTCCTCCATTCCTTCATTTTTTAGGGAAGAGGTAATGACAATCGGACTTTTGGGTTCGATTACCTTTTTATTTAGCGCAATGCAATGCAGTAGAAATAGAATAAACGATGCGAAAATTAACGGCAATTTTGTTAAGACATGAGGTAAATTCACTTGGATGGGTTGTGATTATAAAGAGAAGGGCTGCAGGCATAACCGTTAAGTATTTTAATGTTATGTTAATTTCATAGAATAATTGAAAATACGGAAATTCATAACCGCCAATTTTAATGCCGCACTGTGCAAAGGTTGTAAATTTTTCGCTCATTCGAAGCAATGGCTCGAACGAAGGAAAAGCAGAATCTTTGGGTAAGGGTCTTCTAACCTGCTTAACTAAGCCCCCCTGTAATCCCTTACACATATAATAGCATCAGGGCGAGCAGTAAAATAGTTCAAACCTATAGCACATATTTGTGATTATCTAGACTTTTTTTCTAACGTAAATGCAATCGCAAGTCACCATGTTCATATGCGAATGGCCGAGTATTCGCTGCAAGCTAAACGGATCACCTCCGTTAAGGATATAAAATAACGCCCCAGTGTGCCGAATCGTGTGGGAACTGACTCGCTTATTCGTTATCTTCGCAACCTGACCATAGACACGCAAGTTATCGCGGACAGTGGCCTCGCCTATCTTTTCACCCTCATATGTCAGAAACAAGTACTCATTACCGCAGTCTTCCGTCTCATGTAAATACTCGCTTAATAGTTTCGCAGTACGTGCGGAGATTGGCACCACGCGTCCGACTCGCGACTTCGTATCCGCTGCTTCTAGACGTATAGACATGGTTTTAAAATCGACATTCTGCCGCTTTTTATTTACCAACTCGCATACACGCACCCTCGTGTCGAGTAAGACAAACGTCATAACCTTCGTCCGAAATCCGACATAGGCTTCGTCATCTATGGCGGGAACTAACCGTCTGTACTCCTCGACGGTAAATGCCTCAACCACGTCTATAGGTGCCTTAATCGGCTTGAAGCGTTTATGTATCGGCTCATGAATCCACGTCTTATCCTCGTAGCAATAGCGTAAGAAAGCACGCATTGTCCTAACGCGAATATTAACAGTACCATGAGTATAGTTCATTTCTTCGATCATATACGTAATCCATCCGACGAATAATTCGGTAGTCATTTCATCCGCAGATAGCTCTTTCCCGATATACGTTTTAAAATAATCGAAATTATTATAGTGCTCTTGAATCGTCCGTTTCGCCAGTCCTTCGCCCTTCTTTACGAGCATATACTCTTCAAACATTTCCGTAATATTAAGAGTAACTTCAACCGAAACCGGCCGTTTACGTCTAGTTAAACCTTTCCGCATCATAAATAAAAATCCCCTTCCGCAAATATAATAGCGTAAGAGGACGAACAGTTTTCGGCAACTATCAAAACAGTTTTACCCGTCAGCCTTAAACAGTCTTGCAACGAGACTGGGCGGAAACTGTGTAAGTTAACAGATCAATCAACGGCAACAATCACCGAGTCAATCATCGTCAAACCCTTGCGGGAGTAAGAACGGTGGCGGGACTGCGTGGGAATCGAACCCACCAGACCACACACGGTGGTCTCAAGCAGTTTTGAAGTTTGCTGGCACCTATTTTTCTAGTATCTTGATGTATCCTCAAGTACTGATAAATCAAGCTTTTTTGCTACCTAATGTTTTCATGTGATTTGTAATTTTAAAAATTTGGGCACCAAGCATGGCACCACTTAATCAATAATATTAATCCTAAAACAAATGAGATATGTTAAGACCATTTAGAAAAAGGCCAAAAGAATTCTGGTTAACCTTAGTTTACAAACATATGATTAAATTCGCCAATCGATCTTAGATGGGCCTGCCCCCCACCCCTTCACTTCGATAGAATTTTTTATAGATTACGAGACCTTCCTACTCTTTACTTGTTTCCGGCAACCTTGCACCATCTCTATTAAGCAGATGTCCATACAGAATGTATAGAAAAAGTTTTTCAAATTATCCTAGATAGTCCAAAAAATAAATCAGTAGAAATCAAAAGGAATAAGGAAGCATAATATAGCTTCCTTTACATAATTAATATTCTTTTCATACATTTTTCAATTTATCAATAATCGTTTCACATATTTCATGGGTGATCAGTGCATCCAGAGCTGAGATTTTTGGCTTAGAATTTGTCAAAACTGAATCAATAAAATCGCTGACCATTGGCTCAAAGCCTCGTTTTAATAGAGTAGGTTCCCAGTCACCGCTACGGATTTCAGTCTTCTCTATTCCCTTTGAAATAACTAACTGTGAAACATTATAGACTGTTCTTTTCTCTATAGGCCCCATGACTTGGGCCATTTCTTCATTCGTTCCATTATCTCTGTTCATAATCCCAATAGCAGTTGCACCATGTGAAACAAACTGAAGAACAATATGATATAATTTATCCTCCACCATTCGCCCGGTTACATTTACCTCCTCAATCGGATGGGGAAATAAGTATCTCATTGTATCGACCACATGGATAAAATCATCGTATATGAACGTTCTTACATAGCCGGGTTGATTGTGCCGGTTTTTTTGAACAATCACCATATTGGGATGTGCAATCTCCCTTAGTTTTATATAGGAGGACGCATACCTTCTATTAAACCCCGTCATGAGAATAAGACCTTTTTGCTCTGCCAAATCAACCAGCTTTTTTGCTCCTTCGTAATGGTCTGTGATTGGCTTATCGACAAACACATGAATATTATGGTCTAGAAGTACCCGGACAATTTCCTCATGGGATGCTGTGGATGAATGGACAAATGCCCCAGTGATCCCACTTGTAATCAAAGATATTAAATCATGATGGAGATTTTCAAAGCGATATTGCCGACCAATCGCCTGCATCCTTTCCTGATTCCTTGTATAAAAATGAAACTCTATGTCCTTCATTCCACTATAGACAGGCAAATACGCCTTTTTTGCAATATCCCCTAGTCCAATTACTCCAAATTTCTTCACTATAAAAAGCCACCCCTTATACTTAATGAAATCGTGCCATACACCTGATTAAATCTGATAAGCAAACACATCAGGAATAATAACTGCATAAGACAATATAGGTTCAGAACAAGGTAATGCACCTAATACCGTCATTCTTTTCCAAAAAAGATGGCTTTAATTCAGCTGACGGAACAAACCATTACAGAAAAAGCTGCCATTGGCTGGCAGCAGTATTTATCGTGTTTGTTCCGATGACACCAACTCGGACCATGACATTTGCCTCTCATTCTAAAAATATTTCACCTGAAGTCAGATTCATTTTACCTCATTTGAAAATATAGCGGATAGCTCGCTTAGAGCCTTTTCTGCATCCGGTCCCTCTGCTCTTACTACTATGCTTTGTCCTTTTTTTATACCAAGTTTTAATAAACTTAAAAGTGATTTTGCATTTGCAATTTGGGATCCAAAGGAAACTTCAATTTTGCTTTGAAAGCGGGCAGCCTCCTTTACGAACTCAGCTGCAGGTCTTGCATGCAATCCTTCCGGATCATTGATGGTTACTAAGCATTCCATAAAGAAATCCTCCTTAATTTTTCTTGTTCACTATAAACTATCTGGCCTTTTATCATTGTAAATCCTATCGATAGATCTCCATTCAATACAACGATATCGGCATCTTTTCCAGGTGAAATGGAGCCTTTTTTCTCATAAACTCCTATAGACTTGGCAGGATTTTCTGTTGCCATCAAAAGTGCTTGTCCAATTGGCAATTCCACTTTTTCGACGAGATTTTTGACCCCCTGGTCCATCCGCAACACACTTCCGGCCAGAGATCCCGAAGCAGTCCTCGATTGCCCTCCTTCGATACGGACTTCGGTACCTTCCCATCTTGTATACACACCTTCTCCGAGTCCTGCCACATCTGTACAATCTGTAATTAGAATACCGCGGGAAGGTCCGATTTCTTGGACTGCCATTTTGATCACAGAAGGATGAATATGATGTCCATCCACGATAAATTCCAGGGTCGCGTTTTGATCTTCGAAGAGGGCTGGAATTGGTCCAGGTTGGCGATGATGAATCGGCGGCATGGCATTAAAAACATGAGTTCCGCGGCAAGCACCATTGGCTAACCCCGTTTTTACCTGCTCATAGGTTGCACCCGTGTGTCCTATTGAAACTCTAACTCCTCGTTCTGCAAAAAATCGTGTGGCCTCCAGGCCAAAGGGCATCTCGGGAGCAAGGGTTACCACCCTTAATGCTGAAGCTTGCGCCAGATGAATCTGATCAAGCTCGGATATCTCTGCCACACGAACGTGTTCGGCGATGTGAACACCCTTGTGTAAAGGGTTCAAGTAAGGTCCTTCCATATGAATTCCCAAAATCTCAACGTTGTTCGGAATAGGATGTTTAGTCATGAAGGATGCATACTCGAGAGTCTTAACTAGATTCGGAAGTGATGCACTGGTGGTAGTTGCCAGACAGGAGGTTACCCCGCCACGTACCATGTGGTCAGATATGGCTGAATAAGCCTCTCTTGTTGCTTCCATGAAATTATGACCACCCCCACCATGTACATGGGTATCGATAAAACCTGGTGAAACAATACTCCCAGATACATCCAAAAGAATTGTATCTTCAGGAATGCTGTTATCTGAAATAATACCTGTAATCTTCGTTTCTTCAATCAATACGGTTCCCGAAACGAATGTCCCTCCCTGTGCAAGGATTTGCCCTCCTTTTAGAGCTATCCGTGCCATTTGGCCCACTTCCTTTTTATTTATAGTTCTGGGATGCGGTGGCGATAAATCTCTCCTAATTTATCATTACGCTCATCGCCGCCGGGCATGTTTCGACTGACCCGAACAGGTGGATCCATTCCCTGTTCCAGCATCCAATGGACTGCTTCCGCCATGACAGCCTGGATGAGTGTTACACCTGCTAGGGTTGAAGCAGGTCCAAAAGGATAGGAAAATGACTCTTCCTTCAAGAGTACGTCACCTGCCGGAACACATGTATCCAAGAAAAAATCACAGACTTCAAATAACCTTTTTCCACTTGAATGACGACTGGAAACGGAAAGGGAATGTTCCTTCGAGCTTATCGCCACCGTAAGTGCCCCTTTCTTTTTTGCCTCCAGCGCAATATCGATCGGCATTGGGTTAATCCCCGAGTTGGAGATTATAAATAACAGTTCACCCTCGCGGACATCCCCCATTTTCAGGATGGCCGCACCAAGCCCTTCCACTCTCTCCAGTTTATCAGTTTCCTGTTTGGGCCATATTGCCCTAATATTGGTCAAAGTACCTGCACGGACAAAAACTTCATTGGCAACCATATGGGAGTGGCCGGACCCGAACAGATGGACCACTCCATCATTTGCCACAGATTGCCCTATCTTTTTTCCCAAAAATTCGATTGTTCCCAATTGCGTTGCCTCGATTTTAACCATTAAAGCGGCTGTCTTTTGAAAATAAGAACGTGCTGACATGACATACCTCCCAAGATTGCTAACTTTATAAAATTCGGGCTTCCTTAGGAGCTCTATCGAGGAAGTTTCAAGCGGGCATCAAGGTACCGCTCATCGGTTAAACGCATAACATCTGGCCTAATACCACGTGAAAGGGAAAGTTCATAAGCAAATTCATAAATTGGCAAGATTCCATAAAGAGGGCTAATCAATTCCGGTACATCTGGTAACGGTGTAACATAATCCGCTCCCTCAATCTCTCCTGGATTGTTTGTGAGTACCCAAACCTTTGCCCCTACTTTATCGATCGCTTTTACAAAATGAACTGCTTTTTCAAAGCTCGGCCCATTTGGTGCATATACAATTACCAGATCTCCAGAATTCATGGTCACCCACGGACCATGCATGCCTTCTTCCAATTCAAAGGCATGGACTTGTGCTTGGGCTGTTTCTTGTAACTTTAACGTTCCTTCCATTACGGTTGCCAAATTGGGCCCTGCGCCAAAGAAGTAAACTTGAGCATGACTATCTAGTGCTTGAACGATATCTTTCGTTAACTGCAAATTATGGTCGAGCACTTCTTGAACTGTTTCAGGTAATTCCTCAAAGTATTTCGTGAAATTTGTTTCAAATTTTCTTCCCTTTAGGTTAGCAACCTCGATGGCCAAGAGATAATGCTTTAATAGGGAAGTAACGTAACTACGTGTTTTAGGCAGCGGCTTTTCCCTGGTTCCTCCTCCCAGCAACACATGAGGAACTTTACTGACAAGAGCAGAATCTTCTACATCGGTTAAACCAACGCAAACCGCTCCCTCTTTCTCAGCGATATCAACGGCGGCAAGAGCTACACCCGTTCCACCAGTATGTGAAATGGCGATCAAAGCACTCTTCGACAGGCCAGCTGGCGGATAGGCAGAAAATTCAAATGAATTATGGGCTTGAGCTGGTATACCTACAATTCGGTGGAAAAAGTAAGTTGAAGCAATCGCGGAAAAATACGATGTTCCACAGCCTGTCAGATGGACACTATCCACTTCTTTTAAGGCTGCAGCCGCTTTTTGTATGTGTTCCCCTAGGTCTGATTTCAAAAGAGTACGCAAAGCCTCGGGGGTCCCCATTAATTCTTCCCACATGTAAAAAGGATGGGCGGTCCGTTCAAATGATGGTTTCATAGATTCTGGAATAACTTGATTCAAAAGAAACACTTCCTCACTTAATAGAATATAAGCTCCCTCAGGATGACTCCCGAGGGATTAAGAATTTAACCAAGAATTTTAAATGCACCCAAAACCAGACCTGCAACGATAAGTCCAAGCATGATATAGGTTGTTTTAACACGCTTACGGATTAAGAAAAATACAAGCATGGTCAATCCCAATGGCAATAATTTTGGCATGATACCATCAAGCATGGATTGAATGGTTACCGTTGCTTTTTGTACATGGTATTCAAGCGGAGTTTTTACATTCAACCAAGTTGCAGTAAGTGCTCCCACTGCCATTAAGCCAGACATGGTGGCACCTTCCATCACTTTACGCGTTTGTCCGGATGCCAACACGCCAAGGAATTGTTCTCCCATTTGAAACCCTTTTTTGAGGGTGAACCAGCTGACATAAACGTGAACAGCATTTACAACAAGGAAGAAAATAAGTGGTGCCATTGGATTTCCTTGTAGTGCCAAGGCAGCGGTTACGCCCCCAACTAGCGGACGAAGTGTTCCGTGGAACATGGAATCACCTACACCTGCGATTGGTCCCATAAGACCAGACTTTAGACCTTGAATGGCTTGATCGTCAATTTCTTCCCCTTGTGACTTTTTAATTTCCATTTCCACTGTAATGGCAAGGATCGGTCCCGGAATCCATGGATGGGTATTAAAGAAAATCAAATGACGTTTTAACGCTTTTTTAAACTCTTCCGGCTTATCTTTATAGATTTTTCTTAGAACAGGAAGTATGGCCCAAGTAAAACCAAGCGCCTGCATACGGTCAAAGCTGAAAGCAGATTGCAATGAGAAGGAACGGAAAAATAATTGACGCATTTCCTTTTTTGATAGAATAGAAGAAGCTCCCGCTACACCTGCTGTAGCCGTTTCAGCTGAAGATAGAAATTCTTCCTCGTTACTTTTACGAGTTTGAAGAACAATGGCAATTAAGAAAGCGAGAACCGCCACACCCAAAACACCCATATTGGTGTATGCTGCTAATAAAAAGCCAATGAAAAAGAAAGGAAATAAGATAGGCGAAGCTAAACTGCTGAGCAATAATGCAAATCCCAATGCTGGTAAAATATTACCGGAAACAGTGATTCCATTTTTTAGCCATTCAGGAATATCTGCTGTAATGGCCTTTACAGCATTTGCACCTATTACTAATGCGATAAAAGTAGGGATGGCGTCTGCTAAAAAGTGGGTTAAGTTACCCAAATGCAATACGCGGGATATCCCTTTCCAATTTCCTGTGTCTGCCATCTTTTCTGCCGCATTCACAAAGAACACACTTACAGTTTTGGCAAGTAGTTCACAGAAAGATCCTAATAGGGCTGCAGGAATTGCAATAAGGAGTGCTGTTTCGATGCCCTGCCCGGATGAAATGGCAAATGCCGCACCAAGAATACTACCAATGTTATAGTTTGGAGGAACTGTTCCTCCAATATCGGCAGCACCCATAAAGATAAGTTCCAGTGTACCCCCAACAATAAGGCCCATATGGAAATCGCCCATAATAAGACCTGTTAATGGAGCCAAAATAATTGGGCGTTCAAGGAACCAGTCACCCATAAAACGACGAGAAAAATAAGCAAAACCAGCTAATAACGAAAGTAAAATAGCAGTAAAAATCGACATATCGCACTTTCCTCCAATTTAATTTAATAAATCATTTCTATACAGAACCGCCCGACTCAGACCTAATAATTTTACCAATATTAATAATTCCACCTGTACCGGACTCTAAAGCATGGTCGACAAGTTCTTCAAGAGTCATGCTATTACGAAGCATCAGCACCTCAAGCAGCATGGGGAGGTTTACTCCTGTAACTAATTCAATTTGTTTATTATCAAACATGAGTCCGCCTACCGCCCGAGCAGGACTTCCTCCTGGCAAATCGACCAAGGCTAAAATCCCATCATTTGGGCTTAGTTTGAGCACCGCTTCTTTGACGGCTTCCTCCAAGTCCTCCACTCCCTCACCGGACAAAAATGGAACTGCCTCCGTAAAGTCGGTTTCACTCACTAGCATGGATGCAGCCTCCAGCAAAGATTCACTTAAACGGCCATGGGTTGCTATCAATATCCCTATCAATCTGTTTCTCTCCTTATCCTTGTTTTCTAATAACCTCGTTGAAGTTTGTGGCAGAGCCTCCTGGAACCCATAATGCCTCCAACTGAAGACCAGCCTGATCTAATTGCTTCCAATCTTCGATTTCCTCTGACGTTGCAGCTACTTCCTTGGTAATTCTCTGACGGCCATCCATCATCCTGACATTGCCGATATTAACCTTGTCAAACTTTACCCCTCCCTCTATCAATCTCAAAAGAGATTTCGGATCGCGGACAAGCACCAATACCTTATCGTTCCCAAACTTTTCTGCCGCAAGTAATGCAGCAGCTTCATCCACAGATAATATCGTGGATTTTACACCGACAGGCGTAGCCATTTTTAACAGCATTTTTTGTGTATTATCCTTTGCTACCTCGTCATTTGCCACAACGATGTGGGAAGCCCCTATCGTCCTTGTCCAACCTACAGCCACTTGACCGTGAATAAGACGGTCATCAACACGTACTAAAACTATTTTCAATTTAATTCCCCCTAACTTTTATGATGAATTTTCAAAGCGTTCATCTTACCATTTAATAATGCAAGAAACGCGCCAAGACACTTGAAACCGTTTTCTTATAAAAACAAAATGTGGCAAGCCCAAATGAGCTCACCACACAAGACACAACACAAGACACTATTTTTATTGTCTTACAATGACAAGATAATTAATGCCAAATAACCGATTTCACTTCTTGGAATATTCAAGTTCCACAACTGCGCCATTGGGGAAACCGCATGTTCGATCATATCCAATAGTGAAGCGTGGTACTGCTCAAGTTGTGACAACTCATTGCATTCTATGACTAAGCCATCTGTACTCAGCCTCTCTAATGCAAATGCAAAGTGGATGACCCATCTTGCAGCCTGTCCTGCGGTCATCGCAACCTCAAGATGCTGCTCAAGATTTTCTAGTGCCGTCCTAGCTGCTTGCGCAAACCATTTTCCCTCTTCCGTCATAATAGAGTCTTCGATAAATCGGCTGGCCAAGGCAACAGCCTCCTGACTTGATAAAGATTCCTCCATTATAGGAGAGCCGACCTTCTGTACATAATGTGATAAAAGGGTCTGCATGCCTTCCCCAAAGAGGATTTGTTCCATTCCAATGAAAGGAATGCCTGGAAGATTAGGATTAACGGTTCCAACCACCGCAACCACTTTTCCTTTCCATCCTTCGACAAGTAGTCTGGGAATTTCAGATCCATTTTCCAAATTTACAGATTGGATTAGCACTTCATTCTTTATATCATCTGGTAATGCCTCACTTAGAAATGCAGCCAGTTTTCGGGCCGTTCCCTCCCCGGTCAAACATGTGGTAATGATTACCTTTTGTCCATCTGAAGGTGAAAGAATGGCAGGTTCCATATTGTAGATTTGTTTCACCTTTTGTACCACCCCTGCCAACTCCATATCACTTTGTCCTACCAGATGGGCAGCCTCAATCACTGCTACAGTAGTGACGAGTGGAATCACTTCAACAGGAATGTCGGTTGCCTTTTCTATAGCAGGGCCAAGTCCTGTTAAGGATCCCATATCAACCAATAAGAGAATTCCTTTTGATTGACCGTAATCCTTTACCTTATGAATAGCTTGTTGCAGAGTGTCTTCTACACTTTGGTCCAACGGCATATCAACAGCAAGGACGCGCTTATCATTTATCAATTGGTTTGCCACCTCGGCCATGCTTGAAGCCGTACTCTCACCGTGTGCAATAACCATTAACGTTAAATTTCCAGAGTCCGTGCTTCGTCCATGTGCATGCAAAAACAAAGCAAGGTAACTTATTTCTTCCGGACCCAATGAGATTTCCAGTTTTGTTTTCAGCAGTGAAGTCAACTTGCGAACGACTCCATATTCGCGCGGGCAATGGGCCACTAATGCAAGTGTTCGATTGGCATCGGAATTCGCTGTATTTGGTGCTGAAGCTAAATGCAGGGCTAAACCAGTAATCGCCTCCGGACCGAATGAATGGTCCAACAGCTTGCCAGCCTCCTCCATAAACTCTGCCACTACATCTAAAAACTCGGCAGGAATTGGGGATGAAATGCTTGCTTTTCCAAGTAATCTCCGTAAATAGTAGTCCACATCAATTTGAATAAGTTTTTGAATCTCATAAGGATCGAGATTGCATTCCAAATATCCCTTTATGCGTTGGTTAAGTTCACGATACAAATCTAGTGGGACCTTGTCATGCATTTCTTTTGGCTTCATGTCCTTTACTGGGGAATAAGTATGGTCTTCCACGCCCACCATTTGTTCAGCTTTTACTGTTTCACGATGATTTTGCAAATAGCCAAGTTGAATCTCCGGTGATAAATGGGTTAAATATAGCGGCATAATTCCCTTTTTTTGATCGGAGGCTATGTAATTCAGGAATGCTTTTGCACATCCCAGTAAAACAGCACTCCTAATTTCACCCACATTACCAATGGTATGAAAAGTGAGCAATGCCACCAATACTAGAGGACTTACCAAAATAGGAACCCCAACCCTTGTGGCCTCTTCTTGCAAAAAATGCTCAATTAGCAACAATCGCTCTTCCAACGGCCGGACCGCCAAATCAGGAAGCTTGATCACAACGTGGAATCGCCGAAGCAATGTGCTTAAAAGTGCCGAATGGGGATCCTCTGAAGTGGCCGCAATTAACGTGATAGAAGCTGGGCGTAACGTGGCTCCATCACCAACCATCCTATAAACCCCGCGATCCATCAGAAGGAATAGCATCTCCTGACCGTCCGCAGGCAATCTATGGATCTCGTCAAGGAAAAGAACACCGTTTTCCGATTGTGCAATCATTCCCGGTGTTGTTTTATCTGCACCTGTAAATGCCCCTTTTACAAAGCCAAACAATTGCGCTATTAAAAGCTGCGGATTTGCTGCATAGTCCGCACAGTTAAATACATTAAACGGGGCATCCGGATCTAATCGTCCAGACTGTATGGCATAGTGGTACATAAATTCAGTTAAATAACTCTTCCCCACCCCTGTGGAACCAACGATTAAGGTTGGAAGCCCTTTAGGCGGATACAGCATGGCAGCTTTGGCCTGTTCAATAATCGATTTTAGGCTCCCCTTTGCACCAATAACTTCATTTATACATGTGATTTCGGTGCTGACGGCAATTTCTTTCTCGGCAGAAACTTGAACCGATAGACCTTTTACACTAAGATTATTTGCCTCTGCAGCCCAGAAACGAACAGGTCGGCTATTTTTTTTGATCACAAATCCTTGACGAACTAATTCATTTAAATCGGCACTTGCGTTATGACGCATGACACCAGACAACTTAGCAACTTCTTCAGTGGTTATTCCTTCCAGTGACCCATATGGAGCATGTTGAAGAACAATTTCCAAGATTCGCTGCATGCGCATTAGAATATCATCTCCCTTGGAATCCTATTGAAACGTTTTCATAGAATATTATACTATATTGAATATTATATATTATGTATATTTTACGAATTATCAAAATTAATAGAATAACAATGATGTTTCGGAACCTTTAGGAAGAAGATTTATAAAAGATTGAATTATCGGTGCCTGGCACTCCCCTAAGATTGATAGATCTTGTCGAACAAAACATTAAATGTGCACCTGAAGATTTTGCCCGACTTAGAATGGGTAATCAAATCGACCTATCAAAATAAATAGATTCTCTAATCTTACCTAGTTTAGGCTTAACCTTTGTTTGCATAAAAATAACCTCCAATAAATAATTATTTGGAAGTTGAAAGAAACGTTCTATACAGTCTCTGCAACAGTCCCTCTACAGTCTAGTCAGTAGCCAGGGTTGAAACTGTAGAGGAATATGTAAAACTTAATTCAAGATAAATCTGAGAAAACCCTTGATACAATCGACTTTATTGGCGGGACTGCGTGGGAATCGAACCCACCACTGGCACGCAGGTCTCAAGCAGTTTTGAAGTTAGCCTGCTGGGTTTGGGAGAGTAGCACAAGGTCTTTGTCTGTAAAAGAAAGCTCGTGATGCTCAGGTCGTCATGATGGATAGTCTCAGTAACCGTCATAAACAAACATGATGATTGAACTTTGGATTCTATCATGTAATTGAACGTGCTGTATACCCCTGCTCCGAATGAAGCACAACCATTTGAGACATCTACGTTAAACATGTTAAACATAGTTGTTGCCGAAAGCTGCAGCTAGTTCACACATGGGTAACGTCGAATCATACAACTATTTTAAGGTTGAGATGTCGTCAATGGTAGAATGTAACATTTATATTTATTTTGCACTTTTTTAATACTTATTTTGCGTGGATAAAAAAATAAAGGATCATACATATTAGTCCTGCTATTATGTATGATCCTTTTTATATCCGTTCGACATACGCGCATAATAATGGAGTAACTTACTGGAGTTTTATAACATCGAAAGGAACATAAAAAGAAAAATCTACCGTCGGATTTTTTCTCATAGTGATAGTCTACGAAAATATAATCCTTTTCCTCTTTACAAATACACGTCGTTTTAGTCACTCCATTCTTCCAAACAATCTCCACAAAACATGCTATACATGTGATCTTCGTCTTTTTGATAACCACATTTAGAGCAAAATTCTAAACCCATTTTTATTTCCTCCTATTTTCAAAATGAATTGTCAAATTGTTTGTAAATGACCTGGTTTCCCAGCTTCGCACTATTCTAAAAATTTTCAATATATCATCGTTTTGTCTTTTTACTTCCATCGGGACGGTTCATGTGGTCGGACCTAACTCTATTTGAACCATGAGAACCGTCGCCGTGGTCCCGATTTGTCATAATGCCATCATTTTTATCAGGGCAGTACTCAAGATTTTAACGCCATTCGACAGTGAATCAAGATTAAAGCTCATATTTGGGTGATGTAAGCCTGGCTTCAAATCCGTTCCTAAACCAAGCATGGTTGTTTGTAGATGCGGGAAATTTGTTTTGTAAAAATGGAAGTCCTCCCCACCAGGAGTAATAACTGCTGGAGCCAAGCTATCTTCTCCAATCGCTTCCACGATAGCCTCTTTTACAACCTCTTCCATAACAGGACTCTTTTCTGCAGCCACCATTTCTGCGATGGTTTCCAACGAAACTTCTGCTTGATTGGCCGTTCCAGCTGCAAAAACAGCATGTTCAATATCTTTGATTAACTGTAACATCACATCATTTCGTTCTGCTCGCACATCTATTCCGAACTCAGCAAAGTCTGGGATGATATTTACGTTTTTCCCACCAGCCTGAACCATTGTCACCTTTGCCGATGCGGAAACAGATGGGTCTACCTTTACGGCATTTACTGCTTGAATAATGGCTCCAAGGGAATCCACTACATTAATTCCGAGATTGGGTCTTGAGCCATGAGCCTGCTTCCCCTTAATGGTTCCTTTTAATAAAGTAGTGGCCCCATGATAGATGGCTGGAGCTGCTTCTCCAAATTTCAACTCTTGAGCAGGCCGTACATGAAGTCCAAGCAAGAGTTTCACATCATTTAGAACCCCTCTTTCGATCATTGCTTTTGCACCTTTCCCAGATTCCTCTGCTGGCTGAAAGATGATTTTAATTAATCCTTTAGGTTCGTAACCAATTTCCTTCAAACAAGTAATGGCATAAAGGACCATGGACATATGAGCATCATGGCCACAAGAATGATGCGCTTTCCATTCCCCATCTACTAGCTGCCACAATGCATCCATATCTGATCTTATTCCAACCGTGGGCCCATTTTCTTTATTCCCCCAATAACCAACGACACCTGTGATGTCCTCAAATGGTTCATAGGGAATCTCCAATTCTTCTAAATGTTTACATAAGAACTTGGTTGTCTCAACCTCTTTCCAACTAATTTCAGGATGTGTATGTAAGTACTGATAAGTGGATTTAATAGACTCTTCATGTTGAGACACCCATGTATTTATGTCATTCATAAATTCTCTCTCCCCCCTCTGTAAATTATTCTGATAAATGTAAGAATACAAAATCCAGCATGGCTTCCAACCTTTCAATTCGCAACGCAGGTTTCCCTATTTGAAGGAGTGCGTGGCTTGAGTGAGTATCTAGAAGAAGAGTGTTGATATTCTTCACCCATTCTTTGATTCTTATTTCACTCATGTTTGTTTGTGTATTATACAGAAAGGTCACATCTTTCTAGTACGTAATACGCTATTTTATCTTCCGGAATCACCCCAGTGACGTGATAGCCATGTGAAAGGGCTTCATTTAGTATATTACGAGTGTGTGATCGCCACTCTTGGAACAGTTCAGGGGCGTTTTTCTTCATTTGCTGCACCTCATTTGGAATAGGTAACAGATAACCGGGAATAGGTTTTACTCTTTTATGATCACAAGGAATAGGATATTCCCCCTCAAACTTAATGTCAGTTAGTTTTTCATACTTCTTCCATTCTACCCGATGGCTGCGACTCCCCTCTATGGTGAATTTAACATGATCAGACAAAAGATCCCATTCCACCAGGAATCGGTCGGAGGGTGTATCTTTATTTAAATTATCATTCATGTAACCATAATAAGCTTCAATATACGTTTTTACATACCCACCAAGTTTGGAAAGGTTAAGATATCCATTTTTAACTTCAAGGGGGTCAAAAGTCCAAATGATTTTTTCATAGCCATATTTAATGGCCCACTCTCGTTGTTTTAATTTCAATTGTTTACCGATTCCTTGATTTCGATATTGGGGGTTTATGGCCATCATATGAGAACATAAATAAGGCATTTTACTAAGATTACTGTATCCGGCAAATCCGTAGCAAAATCCTACTAGTCTATTACACTCCTTATCAAAAGCACCAATGACTACCCCGCCATTGTGAATAGCAGCCACCATTTGCGGGAGAGAGGTGACTACCTCTTCTCCCCACACCATTTTTTGTAATTCAACAATGTCTGACAGAAATTCGAGTTCTGTTACAATCTTATAGGTAAACTTTGCTTGCATAACAGTTCTCCTGTCGCAACACTTTTCCTGCTGTCGTACCAATATACTTGCCTTCTTTTACGGCCAGCTGCCCATTTACAAGGACGTAAAAGATTCCAACAGGTTTTTCTAGTGGATTTTCATATGTTGATTGGTCTTTCACTGTTTTCGGATCAAACACCACAATATCGGCAGCATAACCTTCTCGGATGAATCCTCTATCTTTTAAGCGGAGCAGCTGGGCAGGTGCACCTGTCATCTTGCGTACAGCCTGCTCAAGGGTAAGGGCCTGCTTTTCCCTAACATAGCGTCCTAACACACGTGGATATGTTCCATATAGTCTAGGATGGGGTTTCCCGCCAAAAATACCATCCGATCCAACGATTTGTAGGGGGTGTTTCATTCCATAAATGACATCTTCCTCATCGCCCCAATGAATCACCATCGTAATTCCTGCATTTTCCTCAATTAGTAAATCAAAGGCCGCGTCTGCTGGATCTGCTTCTAGTAATTCAGCAACTTCCTTCATGTTTTTACCTTCAGCCCAGCGGTTCTTTTCTGTAGAAACTGCAGATATAATTATATTTTCCCAGCCACAGGTAAGGACCCAATTTTCATAGTCCTCATTGCTTTTTAATTCATGTTTTATTCTTTCGCGATTTTCCGGAACCTTTAATTTTTCTAACAGTTCAGACGTTCCTCCTGCATGCATCCAAGGAGGCAGAATAGCATGAAAAACCGTAGATCCAGCTGTATATGGATATTGATCGAAGGTGATTTCAATTCCTTCCTGACGGCCCTGGTCCATTTTCTCAAGTGCTTTTTCAAATTTATCACGATTGATTTTCCCTGCGACTTTAAAATGAGAAACATGAAGACGGATACCAGATTGTCGGGCCACGTCAATGACCTCATCCAACGCCTCAAGGGAGTGGTTGCTTTCGTTCCGAATATGGACCACAAAGCAGCCGTCATATTTAGCTGCTCCTTTGCAGATCGCAATTAATTCTTCTTTATTGGAAAACACATTAGGAGGATAGACCAGACCCGAAGAAACCCCTACTGCTCCCTGCTTCATCCCTTCTTCCACAAGAAGCTGCATTTGATCCATTTCTTCCTGTGTCGCCTGACGTCCATCAAAGCCCATGACAAGAGTCCGTACAGCCCCATGTGGCACAAGGTAGGTTGCATTTCCTGTGATATCAGAATTTTCCAAAAACTGAAGATATTCATCGATGGTGTTCCATGGCCAATCGCCTATATCTCCATTTAGTCCTTTTAATTGCTTTTGCCATAAAGGCTTGGTTTCTTCAGAAACCGGAGCAACGGAGATGCCGTCCTGGCCAAATAATTCTGTAGTAACACCTTGCAATAATTTAATATGGTGGATTTCTGGCTTTGTACAGAGTAAATCTGAATGCACATGCGTATCGATAAAACCGGGTGAAACCGCCAATCCCTTCGCATCGATCACCGTAGCCGCGTGTTCGTTACGTAAATCACCAATTTTACTTATGACCCCATTTTTAATACCGATGTCGATTTTAGTCCATGGATTTTCTGTGCCATCAAAAACTTTTCCATCTTTTATAATAAAATCAAACAATCTAATCCCTCCTGTTCGTTTGTTTTCAATCAACTATTGAATATCAAATCTTTTGTAAATGTCTCTTTATCAATCAGATATTGCTCAAATACAGTTTCGTTAATATCATAGCCAATCCCAGAAGCCTCCGGCACTTGAAGAAGACCTGGCTGATACAAGATAACCTCAGGTGTTACGATATCATAAGCCCAATAACGATCGGATGCGGATGTATCCCCAGGGATGCTAAAGTTATCGAGTGACGAAAGGGCAATATTGTGGGCACGTCCGACACCTGCTTCGAGCATCCCGCCGCACCAAACCGGAATATCGTTCGCTTTACAAAAATCATGGATTTTTTTCGCTTCCGTCAGCCCTCCTACCCGGCCAACCTTAATATTGATAATTTTACAGCTCCCTAATTCGATGGCTTTTCTGGCGTCTTCTAATGTATGAATACTTTCATCCAGACAGATTGGCGTAGCCAGCTGTTTTTGCAGCTTGGCGTGATCAATAATGTCATCGTGGGCCAATGGCTGTTCAATCATGATAAGGTTAAACTGGTCCAACTCTTTAAGGATATGAACATCATTTAAAGTGTAGGCAGAGTTTGCATCGGCCATCAAAGGGATCTCAGGACCAAATCGTTCCCGAATGGCACGAATCACTTCGACATCATGACCTGGTTTTATTTTCACTTTAATTTTTTTGTACCCTTTGTGAATAAAACCATCTACTTTTTCAAGCACTTTCTCCACAGTATCCTCGATCCCAATACTGACACCGACATCAATTTCTTTTTTAAGGCCACCAAGGGCGGTTGCAAGTGATATACCTTGTTGTTTGGCATATAAATCCCAAACCGCTCCATCAAGGACAGCTTTCGCCATGTTATTGCGTCGTATCGGCTTAAAGAGTTCGTGGATTTCACTGGGATGGTTCAGGTTTTCCGCCAAGAACAATTTTGGAATAAGAAATTCCTTCAGGATATAATTGACGGTTCCGGTGGTTTCTTCATTATAGATAGGATAAGGAAGAGAAGCGCTCTCCCCATATCCGATCAACTCTCCACTATGGACGCTGACTACGAGAAAATCTTTATACGTCAAACGACCAAAGCTGGTTTCAAATGGTTGTTTAAGCGGCATTTTCAATCTGGAAATTTCCACTTTATCTATCTTCATTTTATTGTCCCTTTCTCTATGGAATGGTAGAAGAGCAATCAATCCTACTGCTTAAAATATGGAAAAAACTGTTCGCTCGTCTGTTCATAATCATTAATACGATTTTGTACCTCTTCCCACTTCGATAAGGCAACGCCAGAAACAATCACATTCAGCAATGAAAACATGGTAGCCATCCCGTTTAGTCCTGTGGGAGAGGGGGTATAAACTTTTACCAAAATATCCGCAAATGATCCCAAGGGAGATATTTCGTTATCCGTTATGGTGATTATTTTTGCTCCTTTTTTCTTGGCAGCCTTTACAAACGAAACGGTCTCCTCTGCATAACGCGGAAATGAAAGGGCAATCACCAAGCTTTCTTTGTCCATGTCAGAAATTAAAGAAATGGCGTTATCAATTTCTCCTCTATACAGATGGGTGTTTCCTATCACCATGTTTAAACTGTACGCGAGCCAGTTCGCTGCAGCATAAGAGCTTCTCAACCCAATGACACATCTTTTTTGGGAGTATAGAATCGCATCAATAATTTTTTGGTATAATTCCACGTTCAAGGAATCTAGGGTTTTCTCAATAAAAGCAATATCCCGTTCCTTAATTTGCTTGATCAGATCACCATTGTTCTGACTAAGGGCTGCAGTTGTTACTCGATACTTTTCGATTGGATCTGTTTGTCCATTCTCTAACAGAGATATCTGAATCTCCTTTTGCAAATGAGTAAATCCAGTATATCCAAGCGCATAACATAGACGTATTACCGTAGTCTCACTGGTGTTTGTCGACTCACCGACTTCTTTTGCCTTCTGGAATGCGATTTGTTGTGGATGATCCAAAATAAATTTGGCTACTATTTTTTGTCGATTTGTTAGCGAATCAAAATTCTTTCGGATTAATTCTTTGATAGGTTCCATCCGTGCTCTTCCTTTCAATGGTAGGGTGCTTGGAGTGGCACCTGCTGTTCATAGCGAAAATTTTATGTTATACCTTTGAGGTCTGCTTTATATAATCTTGAACTGGGTCTAAAGGGAAGATTGGTCGATTGATTCGTTTATAATCAAATATCGAAAAATCACAAGTGCTTAATCCTGGTGAATCGACTGTAATAATTTCTTTTGCGACTGGCTGAAAGTATGCTCGAAAATGCTGACTGGATTTTAACGCGACAATTTTATAATTTGTTACATCAATTCCATGAAGTAAGAACACTTGTTCGTCAAAGGTTTGTGATCTTACCGAGCAAACAATAATATCGACATTCCCTGTTTGTAATCTCGCAGATTTTCCAAGATTTACTTTAATTCCTCGCCACATAGGGGAAGTTTGGTAAAATTGACCGTCGGATAAACTTTTAACATACACTTTAAGGGACAAAGGTTGGCCATGTAAGGAATCGGTTTTGCCGCCCAATTCCACATCGATATTTGATCCTACACCCTCTTGGTGGGCTAACTCCGCTACCTCAGGGTCGTAAATAAAACCGAAGCATGTCTTTGGAGCATTCGCTTTAACCATAGCTTTTAAGAGGTAGGTTCCATCCCCTGGAGTTCCGCCTCCCGGATTATCCGATGTCTCATTGATGACGATGGGAAGGCCTGTTTTCGCTAAACACTGCTGGATACCCTCCTCAGGAGTTGGCAGATCAGGTCGAAACTCTTCCCTCTTATCCCAGATAGTTTTGGCTACTTCTTTCCCTGCTTTTTCCGCTAATGAAGAATTTCCGTTTGTGATGGTGATGACAGAAACACCTACATCGGGAATATCCGTATATGGGAACCCGTGGAAAAACGTGCAATCGACTACTCCCTGTTCCTTTTCCCATTCCCAGCATTGCTCATTGATTTCCTTGGCTGGGGATGCGTATGTTGTGGAGGTGGGAATGATAAGCGGCAGCTTCTCCAAATGCATGACAGGCTCCAATTCACCTTGAATGATTTGTTCTAGTAATTCAATTGCTTCCCTTCCTCTATCATGGGAGTCCGTATGTGGATAAAAATTAACGCCTAGAAGAGCATTTGCTTCTTGCACCATTAATTCAGTTAGATTTGCATGCAAATCTAATGTTACTACAATAGGAATCTCATATCCAATCGATTTTCGCAGCGCTTTAAGTAATGACCCTTCTAAATCGTCAATCCCTTCTGCAACGCCAGCCCCATGAAATGCTAGACAAATTCCGTCTACTTCACCTGCATTTTGGATGCCTGTTATTAACTCTTTCTCTAACGTTTCATAGGTCTCTTTCGTGATCATGCCCGACGGCCCTGTAAACGCGGAAAAGGCAGGAGCGATTTCGATGCCAAGTTGATTGCATTTATCAATCATCCCTCCAACGTAATCATCGACTCCTAAATGTCTTTCGATAATTTGCTCGTTATGATCCCATTCCCAGTTTTTAAATAGTTCTACTGTCGTTGGCACATTTGAAAAGGTATTTGTTTCATGAGCAATCTGTGCAATAGCAATTTTCATATAAAACTCCTCTTTTCTTTTAAATTATGCAACTAACAATCTACGCACTCTTTACCTTTGATTCTAGTGATTTTTTTGTATCACCAAGTGTAAAGCATGCTACCACAGAGATAATGGAGGAAAGAATTAAAAACCAGAATGCAGCATTGTAAGAACCATTAAAAGCAGTGATTAAGAAGCCCATGATCATCGGGGACACAAAGCCAGCTACCTGGCCCCCGAAATTAATCATTCCAGCTGCAGATCCCATAATTTCAGTAGGGAGAAATTTCAGCGGTAATGACCAAATCCCTGCGAAACCTGCATATAAGAAAAAGGCTGAGATGATTTGATAGGTGACCGCCAATTGAAGGGAAGGTGTTTTAAACATGAGATAAAGAAACAGAGCCCCCAGTATTGTCACAACAATCGAAAAATATTTTTCACGGCCTACAAAGTATTTATCTACGACCAATCCTCCTAATACCATGGCAATCCCACCTGCAAAAAACGGCAAAGATGCGACAAAACCAGCGTGCAAGAGATCCAATTCACGCACTTTTAAAAGGTAGGACGGAAGCCAAGATGCAAACCCCCAAATCACAACATCTAAACCAAACCAAGCAATAACCAGTTTCCACATTGTAGGTGTCCGCAACAAATCTTTCATTGAAATTTGTTGCGTATCCACATGCTTTTCTTCCTCTTTTTGTTTAACTGGCTTCTTTAAAACAAACCCATAGACAGCCACGAGAACTAGTCCAACTAGTGCAATGACCATAAACATGCTTCTCCAGCCCAGCCATACCATCATTGGTGCGGCAAAAAGCGGAGCAATCGCAGCGCCAAACGCGTTGGAAGATAGCATGGTGGACTGTGCTTTCGCGCGTTCCGTTTTTGGAAAATATTCGGCTATTGCTTTTGAACTAGCTGCCGGGAATCCGCTTTCACCCACTCCGAAGAAGAAACGGATGACGAGCAAAGAAACCAATGACCACGCAAAGCCTGTAAACGCCGTGAATAGGGACCATGCAATAAGTGATACAATCATGACTCTTTTTGAACCGTACTTGTCTGCCAGCACACCTCCGGGAATTTGCATTAATGCATAACCAGCAAAAAAGCTACTAAGAACAACCCCTAATGATGCGGCACTTAAATGAAGGTCATCCCCTATTGATGTAAGAGCGACACTCATTACCATACGGTCTAAATATGCCACCATCCAACCTGCAAAAAGAATAAAAAGTATAAAATACTTATTCTGCGAAAACGCTTTCAATTGTTCCATAATTTTGTCTCCCTAATCCATTTTCAAGTAACCTGTCTTTTTATAAGAATGTGTAAAGTTAAAAAATCATTGCTTATTGTTGTGATACTAGTAATTTTGCGCGGAAAGGTTATTTCTGTAGGATAGTTGCTGAAGGTCTAAGAGGCGGTTCTTACATATGTCATAAATATAATTCCA
Source organism: Neobacillus sp. DZ-9 (assembly GCF_059587065.1). Taxonomy (NCBI): domain Bacteria; kingdom Bacillati; phylum Bacillota; class Bacilli; order Caryophanales; family Bacillaceae; genus Neobacillus; species Neobacillus sp. DZ-9. The sequence continues at coordinate 752,026 of NZ_JCAIOL010000002.1, read as the reverse complement.
AGGTTTTAGCTTTTCAAATACAATTAATCGGATTCCTCACCCCCCTTTTAATTGAAGTTAGAACTTCAATATAAAAATATATTTGAAGTTGTAACTTTATTAAATAAAGTTTAAACAATTTAGAAGATTTAGTCAATTATTTTTGTGGAACTTAATGAGTTTTAAATGAAAAAAAGCCAGGTTTCCCAAGCTTTTTTCGCACTTACAGCCATTTATATGATTCGAAAATAGCAATTTCTTCTAAATGAAAGATCTGTGCTCCTCAAACCAACCAATCAAATGGTTTAAACGGGCAAGACGATGTTTTGGTTTTCCACTCGTACCACTTACATGACTCTCTCCTGGAAAACGCAAGAATCTTGTTCCGACTCCCAGCCTGCGAAGAGCGATATACCATTGTTCTCCTTGTTCCATCGGGCATCGGTAATCGTCCTCATTATGCATGACTAGTGTTGGGGTCTTAACATTCCTAACATATCGAATAGGTGAATATTTCATGACTGTTTCTTCATCTTCCCACATATCTGTCCCGCCCAGCTGCGCACTATTAAAATAAAATCCAATGTCGCTTGTTCCAAACATACTGTAAAGATTTGTTACAGAGTTTTGTGTTGCGGCAGCTTTAAAACGGTCTGTTCTTGTCGTAATCATATTGGTCATGTAGCCTCCGTAACTTATGCCAGTTACAAAAAGCTGTTTAGGGTCAATGTAATCATATTTATCCAAGATATAATCAACTGCATGCATTTGGTCCTTGTAATCTTCTCCGCCCCAATCTCCTACTACCCTTTGAAGAAAATCAACGCCATATCCTTGGCTGCCGCGCGGATTTGTATAAAGAACAGCATAACCCTTAGCCGCCATCAGCTGCCACTCATGCTGGAAACCATATCCATAGGCTGAGTGCGGGCCACCATGTATCTGTAACACTAAAGGATGTTTTTCCCCGTCATTCCGTATAGCAGGATGTAAAATCCAACCTTCAATCTCCAACCCATCGGCACTTTTAAAAGTTATATGTTCAGGAGAACTTAACTGCAGATTATTAAATAATTCATCATTCCACTTCGTTAATTTCTGCTTTATATTCTTTTGATTAACATTTTGAATGACTAGATCTCCTGTTGAATGGGAATGTGATTGTACAAACACTGCTCGTTCATCATCGATCATGGTGAAAGACGTAATATTGTATTCCCTTTCAGATAAGGAATTCGATACTTCACCTTGTAAGTTTGTTTTGTATAAAAGTACACTGCCGCCATCGGTTGCAGTAAAAAATAAACTTTTACTTTTTTTATCCCAAATGATTTTCTGCTCGCCTTTATCATAATAAGCATCTACCCGCACTGGGGTATCAACGGTACGATCCAATTGATTGCTTAAATTATAGGCTTCCTTTGTTTCTGTAGAAATCGCCCATACGTTTAAATTTTCGGAGTATGTTTCACCGTGGTCATGCCCAATAAATCCCACCCACTTTCCATCCGGTGATGGAGCTAACGCCCTTATTGGTCCTTTTCCCTGGTGGAATAGATGAACCGTTGTAAAATCGTATTGCCAAATGGATGGGATATATTCTATTTCTTGTGATTCTTCAACAGATCCTAGAAAATAAAGTAGTTTCCCATCCGCTGAAAATGTAGGTCCATAAAAGTCAAAATCACCCTGAGTAATTTTAGCAGTTTCCTTAGTTTCAAGATTTATCAAGAAAACATGTTTACGAGTATTTAAAAATTCACGTATACCATCTAGTTTATACCTTAATCGCCTGATGACGATCACTTCATTTTCCATTTCTTCGGATTTTTCCTGAACAGTTAACACAAGTTTTTTTCCGTCGGGGGACCAGTCGAACTCTACAACGTTACCGGTAACCTGCGTCAAAGGCGTAGCTTCTCCGCCATCTGATAAAGGAAGCAGCCATACTTGGGAACAGCCAGTGCGATTGGAAAGAAAAGCCAATTGCTTTCCGTTTGGCGACCATTTTGGGGAAAAATCCTTTATTAATCGATTATTATCGTAATAAAAGGTAATCTCCTGATTATTTCCTTCCATATCACTGACATAAATGGAAGAATAATAGCCGTTTTTTTCTAAATCCATTTTTGTTAAAACGTAGGCAACTCGATCTTTATTCGGCGAGACCTGCGGGTCGCCAACAAAATTGAAGTCAAACAAGTCTTCTGCTTTTAAAAGTCGTTTACTCACACCCATTCCTCCCTTTTAAATCTCTTCTTAATCCAATCAATTCTCCGTTAATAGGAATTTAATACGAAAAAAGAATAATAGCATGAGTATGTAAACTATTATTCTAGTGTTATCAGAATCAGTATTTAATTTAAACAATCTCTTTAATTTTCTTTCCGTTAGCCATTTGAAATAGCACTGCCCCGATTTCACTCATAATCCGTTTCGGTTCTTTACGATTCGGTACACCTTTACTAAGAATAGAAATAGCAAATGTATGTCCAGGAAAGTAGCATAAGGCTACGTCGTGTTCCAGTCCCGGAATATAACCGGTTTTATGTGCCATTTCCCAGGATGGAATTGCTCCGATTGGTCCTAAAATCATTGGCAGTGAACCTGGCAATAAATGATTTACCTTTTGCTGCTTCAAAATTTCCACCATTCTGCGGCAGGCGTTCCAGGACACGATTTTACCCGTGGCGATTTTCTTCATAAATTCAGTCATTTCTCCAGCCGTAATCAAGTTGGATCCATGGGCCTTTTCAGCAGGTATAATTTGTAATTTATGATGAAATTGGCTTTTCTTGAAGCCCCATTGGCTCATGTAGGATTGAATGTTCCCTACCCCAACTGCTTCAATTAATAGATTCGTGGCAGTATTGTCGCTTTCAGTGATCATAAGGACCATCAAATCATAGATAGACCATTCCTTTTCCGGGGTCAGATTTTGCAAACTTCCGGCACCAGTTACCAGATCTTCAAAGCGAACGAGGATCTTATCCGATAATGAAAGTTTTCCTTCTGCGGCTTCTGCGAAAACAGAAGCCATAATCGGAACCTTAATGACACTGGCTGCATAAAATTCCTCTTCATGAAGTAAGTTGAAATCCTCTTCTGTTTCAAAGTGATAAATAGAAGCTGCGTATTGCCCTTTCCCAGATCTCAGTAAATCCAGTAAACTTAATTCGTTATCCTTTAACAAGGGCTGCTCCCCCTCCATCGATTCTACTTTTAACAAAGTTACGTACAGTTAAATGAAAGAGTTCATACTCATCTTTCATGACCCTATGGCTGCTATTCTTAAAAATAACTAGTTCGCTGTTAGGAATTCGATTGGCAATTTCATAAGATTCACTTACATGTGTAATCCAATCATGCACACCTCCAATGACAAGGACTGGAACCTTGAGTGAAGGCAATTGATCTCTTACATCATAGCTTCGTAAGAATCCTCCAAAACCTTCGTTTAATGCTTCATACGACCGCTTAGCGCGTAACTTTGCATTCTTCGACTTCAATTGTTCCTCTTCTGAAGGGTGGAAATTATGTGTATGAGAATATAAAGGTGCCATTACCTCATAATATTTTGATAGCTGTTCATGTGATTCAAAAGCTGCGTCCCAAACCAATTGAGCCATTTCTTGCTGTTCTGGCGTACCAACTTCTTTCACAATTCCCTTTGCTTTTTCAATGAAATGATAGCTAGGGGAAGTAGTGATTAGAATCAATCCCTGAACACTGTCCGGGTACTTTACGGCGTAAGATTGTGCAACCATTCCCCCATACGAATGACCAAGAAGAACCACTTTTTCTATTCCCAAACATTCTCTAAGTGCTTCTAAATCATCAACGTTATTTTCCAGCGTATAGGTGGACTGAGGTCCACGGTCCGATTGCCCGCTTCCACGGTTATCAATATAGACAAGCTGCATGTATTCTGACAATGGGCTCATGGTCGGTTTAAATCCAGTATGATCACCACCAGGACCCCCATGCAAGATAAAACATACCGGCTTTTTCTTTAAGCTTGGTCCTTCGGGAATATCTCCCATTCCTTCTACATCAAAAAATATTCTTGTTCCATTAATTTTCACGAACATTCCAGACTACCTCTTTTCTTTAAAATATTCTAGTAAAGGTGACAAGCTACTAAACTGCCATTTACCTTCTTAAGTTCCGGATTTTGCGTCTTGCAAATATCCATACAGGAAGCGCATCTTGGATGAAATTTACATCCCTGTGGCGGATTAGAAGGGGAAGGCAAATCGCCTTTTAAAAGGATTGCCTCCTTTTTTTCATCTGGATCCATCACTGGAATCGCGGAAATCAACGCTTTGGTGTATGGATGTAATGGTTCTTCAAAAAGGGCTGTTTTGTCCGCTAATTCCACTACCTCCCCTAGATACATCACCGCTACACGATCACAAATATGCTCTACCACTCTTAAGTCATGGGAGATGAAAACGTACGTTAAATTAAACTGCTCCTGAAGATCTTGCATAAGATTTAGAATCTGTGACTGAATCGATACGTCCAATGCCGATACTGGTTCATCAGCCACAATTAGTTTTGGCAAAAGCATCAATGCTCTCGCAATCCCAATTCTTTGCCGCTGTCCACCGGAAAATTGGTGCGGATATCGATTTAAATAGCCTTTGTCCAAGCCTACGTATTCAATAATTTCTTCGATTCTGGCATTTCGTTTTTCCTTATCAATATGGTGTGCTATCAAAGGTTCTTCGAGTATCTTACGGATGGTAAGCTTTGGATTTAAAGTTGAAAAAGGGTCCTGAAAGACCATCTGAAGATCTTTTCTTAAATTTCTCATCTCTTTTAGAGAAAGATTAGCAATATTCACACCTTGATAGTTAATTTCCCCTTCAGTCGGTTCGATGAGCCGCAAAATGCATCTTCCAGTCGTCGATTTACCGCAGCCAGATTCACCCACAATTCCCAAGGTTTCACCTTCATAAATTGTCAGGTCCACCCCATTTACTGCTTGGACATAGCCTTTGGGCGCTCCAAATCCTTTTTTGATGGGAAAATGCTTTTTCAATTTCTTAATTTCTAAAAGTGGTGTTGCCATTGAGGTTTCCTCCTTTCTGGTTTATTGATTGTAGAGCCAGCATTTGCTTTGGGTTCCGTCTTTAAGACTTGAAAGTTCAGGGGTTTTTTCAAAACAAATCTTCATGGCTTGACTGCAGCGCGGGGCGAATCGGCAGCCATTCCCCCATTCTCCTGATACAGGCACATTACCTGGAATGGTTTTTAATCGATTTGAGTCTTTTACCTTATGTGGGGTCGATTGAATTAATCCTTGAGTGTAAGGATGTTTAGGCTTTCTTAGCAAGGTACGAACATCGGCTGTTTCCACGACCTCACCTGCATACATCACCATGACCCGGTCACACATTTCTGCCACTACCCCTAAATCATGGGTGATGAGAATTAATGACATTCCTGACATTTTGCGAAGTTCTCTCATCAAATCCAACATTTGCGCTTGAATGGTCACATCCAGGGCCGTTGTGGGCTCATCAGCAATTAATAATTTTGGATTACATGCCATCGCCATGGCGATCATAATCCTTTGCCTCATTCCACCTGATAAACGATGGGGATATTCATGATATATCTCTACCGCTCGCGGAATTCCCACCTGCTTAATCAATTCGATAACTTTTATTTTCTGTTCGGTCTTGGACACGTTTCCATGGAGGCGAAGTACTTCGCCGATTTGTTTTCCTATGGTTAATACTGGATTTAAAGAGGTCATAGGGTCCTGAAAGATCATCGATAATTGATTTCCCCGTATTTTCCTCATCTCTTTTTCATCCAACTGCAATAGGTCAGTTCCTTCAAATAAAATTTCGCCTGATACTTTTCCGTTTTTCCCCAATAGCTGCATGATAGAAAGGGATGTAATACTTTTTCCGCAACCTGATTCTCCTACAATGCCCAAGGTCTCGCCTTTTTTAACATAAAAATTAATATTATTAAGAACCTGGACGTTTTTCTTTTTTCCAATGAATTCTGTCGATAAGTCCTGGACCTCTAGTACATTTGTCATCGAATGTCCTCCTTTCTGCCATTAAAATACTGACAGTTGATCATCTTTCAGGTCGGTGATAAACATATGTCCAGGGGCATGAGTAATCATAAATTCGACATTCGAGGCTGCTGCGACGGCTTGAGGCGTGACCCCGCAAGCCCAAAATACGGGGACTTCTCCATCATTTACGATCACTGCATCACCATAATCAGGCTTTGACAAATCTTTTATTCCAATTTGCCCAGGGTCTCCGATATGTACCGGGGCCCCGTGCACCCCCGGAAAACGTGATGTTGTCGTTACCGCCCTTGCTACTTGGTCATATGGTATGGGTCTCATGCTTACAACAAGCGGCCCCGTAAAACGCCCTGCTGGCTGGCAAGCAATTCCAGTCTTATACATCGGAACATTGCAGTTCATTTCCATTTGCCTCACCGGAATGCCCTGATTTAAAAGCGATTTTTCAAAAGAAAAACTACAGCCTAATAAAAACGAAACCAAGTCGTCACGCCAATAGCCCCGAATATTTTGGACTTGGTCCAACAGCTTTCCATTTTGGTAGATATTGTAACGCGGAATATCCGTTCGGAGATCTGCCAATGGTGCCGTTAATGGCGGATGAGGGGAACCTGGTTCCGTCACATCCAGTAAAGGGCATGCTTTTGGATTTCTAATGCAAAAAACTAAAAAGTCATAGGCCATTTCTTTCGGGAGAATCACTAAATTTGCCTGCGCATAATCAATGGATATCCCTGTGGTGGGTGATGTTATTTTATCCTCCCTTATATACTTCCTAGAAATTTCTGGACTTACATGTGCCAGCGATTCCATTTACAGAACCTCCTTCGCGTTTCTTTCTTTTAGGTCGATGCAATCAAGAATTTGCTGCAATTTTATTAAAATGAGCTGTTGCACAGAAATCGGAATGGAATCTACAGATAAACTAAATTCAAACGTTCTACCGTCTACTGCACCTGCACGAATAACAGCGTTAAGAACCTGTTCTTCCTGTTCAGGGGTTTGCAGAAGAGAACATCTTGTAAAGATACTTAATCCAGCAATTAAACCATAAGCCCCCCAATTGGAAACACCTGCAACGATTAAAAAATCGGTTGGTGTTACACAAGACTTCCAATTTAGATCGTTTTTTGCTGAGATTAATGAAAAGAGTTTACCCATTCCAATTTCATTTCCCCCATCTCCAATTCCAATGGTGCTAATCCCTTTTTGTCGTGCCATATGAAAAAGAGAATCAAAACATGCCGTGAAATAACTTAAATCTTCTCCGCGCATGCTGTAATATTTTCCATCCATTGCAGAACCCATTTGTTCTATCGCTACGACATGAGTTAATGTTTCATCATTTAATAATTGCGGAAAAATCTTCCCTTCATTCCCTTTTTCCACCACAATAATCGGGCAATTTAAATGTAGTTCCTCCAATGCACAAGTTAAGATTTCCTCGTTAAAAACATTGGTTAGCAACGTTACCTTGATTCCCAGCTTTTGGAGGGCTCCAGCTAGGAAAACAGACCCAGGAGGTCCATCTGTTTCACCTGTTTGCCTTTTTTCGATATAAAAACCAGTTACAACTAATACATGGTTAGCTGTTAATAAGGAGGTGGCTGCTTTTTTGAGCTCCCCTCTCTGTGCAAAGGTAATGAATCCCCTTTCACCGGGGTCCTCCCAAATGACATCTTCAATCTGCGAAAAGTATAAATCCACGACGAAAGTCCCCTCTACATAAGAATACAAGTATGGTATTGTAAATTTAATAAATTTTCAGAATAATCATTCGTAAAAAGGAAGTGTAAAAACGAAAGTGAACCTCGAAACGATCGAAGCCTTTGTCTATGCTTATCAACTTGGAAGTATCAATAAAGCCGCGGTTGCCCTTTATTTAACTCAACCCTCAGTGACAGCTAGAATAAAGTCTCTTGAAAGGGAACTGGATACACAATTATTTAATAGAGATGGTAATCAAATTACTTTGACCGAAAAAGGAAAGGAATTCCTTCCGCATGCGCAGCATATTCTGGAAACCTACGAAAAAATCAAATTATCATTACGGCAAAAGCAACCTTTACATGAGAATTTAACGATTGGATGTTCCTTTACGGTTTCAACCTACATACTTCCGGCCATTATCCCCCACTTAAGGGAAAAATTCCCTCTTGTTCGAATACAAGTGGTGTCGGGACATTCCCAAGATATTTTACATAGAGTTCTAAACCATGAAGTAGACTTTGGTATCTTACGTACTGTTTCACATCCTAAAATTGAAATATATCAATCTATACATGACCAAATCAATCTCATTGCTCCTCCTGGCCATCCGCTCATTCAAAAATCCGGTAAACTAACTATTAATCAGGTTTCCTCTGAGCCATTAATATTTTTTGATCATGGTTCCATTGATTGGCTGATGATCCACGGATTATTTAAAAAAAGCCACCTTCCAAATGTGATTATGGAGGTTGATAACATAGAAGCCGCAAAGAAGCTTGTCATGAAAAAAATTGGACTAAGTTTTCTTCCAGATATTTGTATTCAAGATGAATTGGCTCGTGGAGCTTTGTATAAGATTCAACTAAATCCGCCACTTCTGCTTTCCCGTAAAATCGATATCATTTGTTTACATGGAAACCATCCTAAGTTTATTGACTTTTTTGCCGAGGCATTACAAAATGGTTCAAAGAAACTATCATTACAGCCCAGTTAACCTATTGGGACGATTTTGGATCAAATATGTCTCGAAGGGCATCTCCTAAAATATTTACCGTAAATACAACGATTGTGATCGCAATACCCGGGAAGGTTGACAGCCACCACGCTTCGCGGATATATTCCTTGCCCTCACTTAACATTGTTCCCCATTCGGGGGTTGGCGGCTGGGCCCCAAGACCAATGAAACTTAAGCCGGCTGTATCTAAAATGGCAATTCCAATGTGAAGCGTCGTATAGACAAGAAGTGTGCTCAAGATATTCGGTAAAAATTGGTAAAATATAATCCAAGCTTTCGAACTGCCGAGAGCATGACTTGCTTCTACATATCCCGAAGATTTGACAGATAAGGCTGCCCCCCGAGTTAAACGAGCAAAATTTGGTATACCTGCTATTCCAACCGCGATCATTGCATTCGTTAAACTAGGACCTAATACGGCAACAATCGCCATAGCCATTATAATGCTCGGAATCGCTAATAAGATGTCCATAATACGCATGAGGAAATTATCAACCATTCCTCCCATAAAGGCGCTTATTAATCCGATGAATGTCCCCGTAATGAAGGTAATCGAAACAGACATGACTGCTACCATAAGAGTTACACGTGTGCCGTATATCAGCCTCGAAAAAACATCCCTTCCAATCGCATCTGTTCCAAGAAAATGTTCTTTTGACGGCCCCGTTAATAAGGCATCATAAAAAGGTTTAGTCGGATCATGTGGAGAAATCCACGGTCCAATTATTCCCATTAGGATAAGCAAAAGTAATACGAAAAAACTATATTTTGCTTTTTTATTCCCCCACACCTTTCCTAAAATCCTTTCCTCCGAAACCATAGAATTGTTTTCCCTACTTGGGGTACTAATGGGTTTTCCTGTTTGAACTACATTGTCAGCCTGGCTCAATTCACTCACTCCTTTGCACCGCCAATTTCAATTCGAGGATCAATGAGGCTATAGACAATATCTACTAAAATATTAATGACCACAAAAACTACCCCGATAAAAAGAATAATTCCTTGAATAAGTGGAAAATCCCTTGAGGAAATGGAACTGATCGCCAATGAGCCGAGTCCCGGCCAATCAAATACCTGTTCGATGATAACCGTTCCTCCAAGTAACGAGGCAATTTGAAGTCCAACGATGGTGACAACCGGTATCATTGCGTTCCTAAAGGCATGAATAAATAATACAGCTGTCTCACCCAACCCTTTTGCCCGTGCGGTTCGAATATAGTCAAAGGATAAAACCTCTACCATGCCCGATCTTGTAAGCCGGCTTATGACCGTAGAAGCTAGTACACCTAATGTAACAGCTGGAAGGACAATATCTCTTAGACCGGTCCCTCCCGAGATGGGGAACCAACCTAGATGAACAGTAAATAATATAATGAGCAATAGACCTAACCAAAAACTTGGAATCGAAACACCCAATGTTGCGATACTCATTGCAGCAAAATCAAAAAAGGTATCTTTTAATTTAGCCGCAAGGATCCCCATTGTAATCCCTACGATAATGGCTACTGCCATACCAGCTGCAGCAAGTTTAACGGTTTCAGGGAACCGCTCTAAAATTTCCATCAAAACGGGACGGCCCGTCTTGAAGGATGTACCTAAATCACCTTGCAAAACACCAGTCAAGTAATGAAAATACTGGAGCAAGAGAGGCTCATTGAGCCCCAATTGTTCCCTTAATTTGTGAACTTGCTCAGCCGTGGCATTCTCCCCCAGCATAATTCGAATTGGATCTCCCGGGATCAAATGAATTAGGGCAAAAGCAAAGACTGAAATCCCAAACAATACGATCAAACCGGAAATAATTCTATTTACTAGATATTGTTTCATTACTTATTCACCCATGCATCTTGATATAAAAGGCCTCGAAGTGGATGAATGTTGACACCTTGGACCTCTTTACGAATCACATTAAATTGTTTTTCTGTATAAAGAGGAATCCACCAGGCTTTTTCATTTACATATTTTTGAAGATTCTTGTAAACAGAAGCTCTCTCTTTTAGGTCAATAGTACTGCGCCCTTTCTCTAGTAATTCATCCAATTTACTGTCTTTAACGAAACTAAAGTTCAAGCCATTTCCTGCCTGACTGGAATGAAGGAATAAATAAAGCACATCCGGATCATTAAAGGTATAACCCATTAAAGTCATGTCAAAATTCCCTTTTGTCGCTTTATCAACCAATGCTCCCCACTCTAGTGTAACCACATTCACTTTCACACCAATTTCCTTCATCATAGCCTGAATCAATTGTGCTGCTTGTTCCCATGAACCTGACTGAGTTAACAAATCAAGGCTTAATTCTTTTCCGTCTTTCTCAAAAATCCCTTCTTTATTGAGCTTATATCCTGCTTTTTCCAACTGTTTTTTAGAATCATCCGGATTAAACTTATAGTCATAATCCTTTACATTTTTGTCATAACCGAAGAACGTTGGAGGAAGCGGACCGTGAGCAACTACTCCTTCGCCTTTGATAACGGCTTTCAAGATGGCATCCTTATTAATGGCCTTATTTAAGGCTTGACGGACTTCGAGGTCTTGAAATGCCGGTTTTTTCGTATTCATCATGACAAATAATCCAAGACCGTTTCTGAGCATTTCTTTCACTTCGTATTTAGGATTATTTTTATATTTTTCTACATCCTTGGCCTCTACTTTAGTAGCGATATCTACCGAGCCGCTTTCCAACGCAGCTAACATGGTTTGACTTTCTGTAATAAACTTATAAACTAACTTGTCTGGTCTTACAGGACCTTGATTTTTATAAATCGACTCTGCCCATTTAAAATCATTATTGCGAACAAAAGTGATCTGCTGTCCATTTGTCCAACTCTCGAACTTCCACGGACCAACACCTACTGGATTTCTGCCGTATTGATCGCCTTCCTTCTTAATCGCATCCATTGATAAGGGCTGCAGCCAACCTGGATCGCTTAAATATTGAAGAAGTGGAGCAAATGGTTGTTTAAGTTTCATAATTAGTGTTTGGTTGTCCGGTGCTTCTACGGATTCAATTGTTGCTAGATTGCCTCCAGCTACTTTTGCACCCGTTTCTGGATTTAAGGCCCTTTCATAGGTAGCCTTAAAAGAACTAGCTGTTAAAGGCGTTCCGTCGTGGAATTTCACATCTTGACGGATTTTAAAAGTCCAAGTTTTCCCGTCAGGGGATACTTCCCATTTTTCAGCGAGGTATGGTTTAAATTCATTGGTTTCTGGATCCTGTGTTACCAATCCGCCGCCTAGGTTCGCAGTAATTTGATCTACTATGGCCATTCCCGACTTATGAACATCTAACTGGTCAGGTTCCTCTTTTACAGCTACTGTGATAGTACCGCCATCTTTAGGTGTAAGCTTTTCCGCTTTGGTTTCTTGTGCATTTTCCTTTTTAGCTGTTTCCGTTGATGAGCTGCATCCGGAAATAACAAGTAAGAATAATAGAGAAACCATAAAAACAAAACTTGACCACTTTTTCTTCGTCTTCAACATACAGAAACCCCCTTTTAATTATGAACAAAATACTATCATAAAATTGGAGTGTTGCCTTATAGGAGTTTTCTATATATTATAAAAAGTTAGAAATTTCTAATAATAGTAAAATAGTATAATATTAAATTAAAATCGGAAGGAATGATAGAAAATGAGACCCATTATCGGCGTAACCGCTCCCATTGTTCAAGGTAAAATGACCTTGGATCAAGATGTACCCAACTCCATTCTTTTAGCCGGAGGAATACCATATATACTTCCTTATACTAAGGATTTAGCTACTTTAGATGAAGTTATCCTGCATCTTGATGGACTATTGTTAAGTGGTGGAGTGGATATTGATCCTACCCTTTTTAACGAAGAACCCATTCCTGGACTTGGAGAGATTATGCCAGAGCGGGATGAACTAGAGCTTGCTCTTATTCAGAGGGCCCTAAAGATAAATCTGCCAATTCTAGCCATATGCCGTGGCATTCAAATGCTTAATGTGGCAGCTGGAGGAAATATGTATCAAGATATTTACAGTCAAAAAGCTGATCCCCTGCAACATGCTCAAAGGGGTCCCCGTACACATATGTCCCATTATGTGCAAGCGAAGAAAGGCAGCCTGCTTCAAATAGTTTCCGGAACCGAAAAATTCAAGGTGAACAGTTTTCATCATCAAGCTGTGAAAGACCCTGCACCTGGTTTCGTTATTAGTGCGGTTTCCAGTGATGGTGTTGTGGAGGCAATTGAAAGCAAAGTGCATCGCTTTGTTCTTGGGGTTCAATGGCATCCTGAAAATCTAACATCATTCGATGAAGTTTCCAATAAGATATTTTCAGCTTTTATCAATGCCGCAATGGGAGTAGACTTCGGAGTACCCAGTTATTTAAGAATACAGGAGTGATAGCGTAGAGTTACATTGTTTACTATAAAAAATTTTTAAGACACCCGGTCTAATTGATCGGGTGTCCAGTTAGTTGATTCCTTTTAAAGTTTTTTTGTGATTATTGGATTTGGAAAATTCCCCAGTACCCGTGGTGCCAGTTCTTTTCAAACGTTACCCACCCATATAATTGTTGGTTATTTCCCATGCCAAAAGTTAAATCGTTTGTTTTGCCGCTACTTTTGGAAATTGTCTGAAATGATACGAGATTCCGGCAGGCTTTCCGTCTTTGTCTAATAGAATTTCAGCGATTTCTGTAGAATCGTTGACACTAGCAATAAAAACGGTTTCCTTTACAAATGTGATTGGAATCTCGACTTCCTGGGCAATAAGAATCGGGTTCCCGTCACTGATATCGATTTTGACTTTCATCCCCTCATTGGACTGATATTCACCGACATATTGTTCCAGAATTCCAAGCGGAAGATTATACTCCTCAAAGGAAATGTGGGATGCTTCAATGTCTCTGCCCTGATAACTATTAAGAGCTAAGTGCATGATTCTTGAAGAAGGTACACCAGCTAAATTAGTTAAAACAACACCCGTTAGGCCTTTATCAGGTAAAATACTTAATTGCGCTGCGACTGCCTTCAGGCTGCCTCCATGTTCGACGAGCTTTGTTCCGTAATAATCAGGCGTAATCATAAACCCGTATCCATAATATCTTCCCGGCTGGATTTGAATATAAGGTGTAAGCATACTGTTTACACTGTCTTCGGAAATAATTCTCTTGTCGCTAACAACCCCGTTGGTACGGAAAATCTCGGCATATTTTAACATATCACTTGCGGTTGACTTTAAGAATCCGGCTGCCCGCATTGAGGTAGTATCCCACCAGACGGGGGCTTGAAGGACTCGTTTCGTTCCTTCCTGCTTTTCTTCCGCATAACAAGTTGCAACATTATTATAATCGCGATATTCTTCAATGGTAAAGAAACTATGATTCATTCCGCATGGCTTGAGGATATGGTCATATACATATTGTTCGTAAGTTTTTCCTGAAACTCTCTCAATGATTGTTCCTAATAAAGCATAGCAATCATTGGAATAACTAAATTGGGTTCCAGGTGCATCCAATAAATCAAAACCCTGTCCAGCAATGAATTCCATCAGTTGTTCATAGGTATCAATCGGAGCTTGTTCCGTTTTTTCAACCTTTAAACCTGGATATTTATTGGCTAATGGGTCAAGATCCATCGACCGTTTCATCGCATATACCAATGATGACAAAGGCGGCAGCCCGGCTGAATGCGTCATGAAATGATGGATTGTCATTTGTTTTAACGCCTCTTGATCGTTTACTTGGAATTCAGGCAGATACTTAATCACAGGATCATGAACCTTTAATTTCCCTGCTTCCTGGAGCTGCATAATGGCCACACAGGTAAATGATTTTGTAATCGAGCCAATGCCAAAAGCCGTCTCCTCAGTAACAGGCAGGGCTTCTTCTACATTACGGAAGCCAAAGCCTTTGAAGTAGTTCAGTACTCCATCATGGGCAAGCGCAACAGATGTTCCAGGGATTTGATGTTTTTCTTTAACCTTCTCTGCAACCTCTTCAAAGCCTTTAAGATTCATAGGCACACTCTCCTTTGTCTTTTCGATAAATTCTCCAACTACTGATAGAAACAATTCCGTTTCATCTGCAGGGACATTATGGCTGCTATTTTCAAATATGACGAGTTTACTATTGGGAATTTTCTCTGAAATCAATTCGGATTCTTCCACTGGTGTAATCCAGTCATAACAGCCGGCCATCACAAGTGTAGGCACCTGAATTTGTTCAAGTTCATCCACCACATTATAGGTCCGTAAAAAGCCTCCGAAACCTTCATTGAGTGCCTCATAGGAGCGATTTCCAAGTTGAACTTTTTGGTTTTTCTCCATAGATTGCTTGCGAGAATACAGCGGGCCCATTACATCATAGTAACGACTTAACTGTTCCTGCGATTCGAATGTCCCCTCCCATAAAACCGCAGCCATTTTCTTTTGGGCTTCATTCCCATTTTTCTCAATAAAAGCTTTAGCCTTGTCTAAAAACCGATAGCTTGGTGAGGTTGTCAAGAGAAGCAATCCTTCAAGGTTTCGCTGGTATTTCAACGCATATTGCATGGCTGTCATGCCGCCGTATGAATGGCCCAGCATAAACAATTTATTTATGCCTAAATACTTCCGCAGTGCTTCAAGATCTTCCACATTTTGCTCTAATGTATAGGTGGACTGCGGCGCCCGGCTGGACAAGCCGCTGCCGCGATTATCGATATAAACCAGTTGCACCGCTTCCGACAACGGCGTTAGGGCAGGTCGAAATCCAAGGTGTGTTCCGCCCGGACCGCCATGAAGCACGAAACATACGGGTTTTTCAATCAGGCGCCCCCCGCTTTTAATTAGTCGGCCGCCCTCCACGTCAAAGAAAATCTTTGTTCCATTAATGTTCGCATACATAATCTTTAACCTCCTGTTTTAATAGCTTTAATATGGAAATGGTTCACTGCCGATTGCTGCAGCAAGGGACATCCCTTGCTGCTTGCTGTATAATCCCAAACAGCCGCTTACAATAGTTCAAATTTTTGGCCAGATGACAAATCTCCATCCGAGGGCGCTGGCTTCCGCTTATCTGCTTACCTGATCCTTTTGGGTCAGTTCAATTTCTTTATCAAATGGATAAACAGCTCCGGTCAATCTTGTATGATGAAACGAATGCAGATTAAAACTGCTAAGTCCTGGTGAGTCTACCGAGATAATCGAATGAGCTAACGGTTCAAATCCGGCTCGGAAATGCTGGCTTGATTTTAGCGCAACAATTTTGTATGTGGTGACATCGATTCCATGCAGTAAGAAGATTTGTTCATCCAAGGTTTGTGATCGTTTTGAACAAACAACAATATCAAGACCGCCGACTACTAATCTGGCAGACTTGCCAAGATCAACCTCCCTGCCTTTTCCCATTGGTGAGGATTGAATGAATACCCCATCTGTGAGCGATTTAACATAGGCTTTTATTTTTACAGGTTCGCCGTGCAGATGATCCGTTTTTCCTCCCAGACTAACCTCAAGTACCGCACCCGCTCCTTTTTCATGGGCGATATCGGCCACTTCGGGATCATAAATAAAGCCAAAGCAAGCATTATCAAGGTCTGCTTTAAGCATCGCCGAAAGTAAATGGGTGCCGTCTCCAGGTGTTCCACCTCCAGGGTTATCCGACGTTTCATTCATGACGATAGGTGCACCTGATATTGCCAGGCCCTTTTGAATACCTTCTTCTGGTGAGTCTATATGAGGAAAAAATTGGTCTCTCACATTCCATATCATTTCGGCAATTTCCTGTGAAGTTTGGTCAGCAAGCTCTTGATCATTATTCGTGACGGTTAACACGGTGACACCGACTTCCGGGATATTGGTGTATGGAAAACCGTGAAAGAACGTACAGTCAAGAACGACATCTTGTTCCTCACGCGCCCAGCAAAACTGATTTATATCCTTTGCTGGTGATAGATTGGTTGTTGAAGTGGGAATTAACAATGGTAATTTCTTGAGACTCATCTTTGGCTGCACTTCTCCTAAGAGAATTTGTTTCGTGATATCGATGGCTTCGATTCCTCGTTCATAGGCATCTACATGCGGATAAAAATTAACGCCTAACAGGACATCTGCTTCTTTTACCATTTGGTCAGTGATATTTCCATGCAGGTCCAAAGTGACGACAACAGGAATGTTATAGCCAATCACACCTCTGACTGTAGATAGAATCGCCCCTTCCAGATCGTCAATTCCTTCCGCTACACCGGCACCATGGAGAGCAAGGCAGACGGCGTCGAATTCTCCGGCCTCTTTCATTCCATTGATCAATTCTAGAACTAGCCGCTCATACGTTTCACAGGTAATAATCCCGGACGGCATGGCAGTAGCCGCAAATGCCGGAACAATTTCAACGCCAATTTCCTCGGCCCGGTCGATCATCCCCCCAAGATAATCACGTACTCGTCTATGTCTTTGAATAATCTCCGCTCCATGCGCCCATTCCCATTGTTTAAATGATTCAACGGTTGTTTTTACCTCTGAAAACGTATTTGTTTCATGTGTAATTTCACCTATTAAAATTTTCATTTTTTACAACCCGCCTTTTTTAGAATGAAAAAATTGGTGTTTGATATCATGGACTGGCCCTCGGCACAGTTAATGAAAAACCTTAGCCAAGTTCGACTCCATTCAGCTAAGGTTTCAGGATGAGTCCTGGCTAATTAGCTATTTTTAGGGAATTGTCTAAAGTGATAAGCAACCCGTTCAACTTCTCCTTGTGCATCGCGGATAAACCGAATAATTTCTGTTTGATCCTTTACACTTGTACGGAATAAATCTTTGCCAATACATTGGAGTTGGAATGTTATATCGTGAACACGAATTCCAAGTATTCCATCATTTTCAACGATTTTGACTTGCATTCCTTCATTAGATGTATAGGTTCCTTTGATTTCTTCGACATTTTCGACCTGACATTCGGTGAACGTCACGGCAGATGCTTCAGGGGCACGGCCTTCGACTGCATTTAACGCACCGCTCATAATCGTGGTAGCCGGTACACCAGCAAGATTCGTCAAAATCATCCCGGTAATTCCACGCTCTGGAATAATACAAAGTTGAGACGCAATGGCTTTCAGATTGCCGCCATGCTCAATCAATTTGGCGCCATGGTAGTCTGGTGTAATCATTAATCCATAACCATAGAATTTTCCTGGAGCAATTTCGAAATGAGGAGAGGTCATTTGCTGAACACTGTCCTCAGATAAAATTTGTTTGTCTCCGACTTTCCCGTTATTTCTAAAAATTTCCGCGTACTTCAACATATCGTTAACGGTCGACTTCAGATAACCGGCACCTCTAGTTGCAGGAGCTTCCCACCAAACAGGTGATTCGTATACTTCCTCCTTTCCATCTTCATTTAACCTGGCAGCGTAGAGAGAGGTAATATCCACTTGATCCTGTAATTCTTCAATCAGGCCGCAAGTGTTGTTCATTCCAGCAGGCTCTAGAATATATTGCTTAACATACTGTTCAAATGGAATCCTGGACAGTCTTTGGACGATGGATCCTAACAAAGCATAAGAGTCATTTGAATAACTAAATTGTGTTCCTGGCTCGCCCAACAATTCAAAATCAAGACCCGCAATAAATTCCATTAACTGTTCATACGTATCAATCGGCTCGTGGTCATTTTGCTTTATCTGCAGCCCGGGATAATCACTAATGGATGGATCGGCTTCAAAGCTGCGCTTTTTCGCATAGAAAAGAGTTGGCAACGGCGGCAGTCCCGCTGTATGGGTCATGAAATGATGAATAGTCATTTGCTCTGTGTATTCAGTTGATGTAGAAAATTCAGGAAGGTATTTGACAACAGGGTCATGAACAGACAGCTTGCCGGCCTCTTGCAGCTGCATAATCGCCACACAGGTAAAGGATTTAGTTACCGAGGCAATCCCAAAAACTGTATCCATTGTGACTGGAAGCTGGTTTTCGATATTCCTGAAGCCGAATCCCTTTTCGTATAATAACTCTCCATTAAGGGCAAGCCCTAATGCCGCACCCGGGATTTGATATTTCTTAATAAGGGCTTCTGAATAATTTTCAAACGCAGTAAAATCAACAGTTTGCTTCATACTTTTCTTTCCCTTCACATCTTTTTATTGGGTAAATTATTCATACAAATGGCATGCAACAAAATGTCCAATGCTGATTTCAACCTCATTCGGTTTCACTGTTTTACAAATATCCATACAGGCGTTGCATCGTGTATGGAACGTACAGCCCTTTGGCGGGTTGGATGGATTTGGAACATCTCCCGTTAAAATAATTCTTTCCTTTTTAATTGTTGGATTTGGGATTGGAACAGCAGTCATCAGTGCTTTTGTATAAGGATGGGACGGATTTCGAAACAATTCCTCTTTTGAAGCAATTTCCACCATTCGTCCTAAATACATCACACCGATTTTATCGCTGATATGTTTTACAACACTTAAATCATGGGCAATAAAGATATAGGTTAAGCCTAGTTGATCTTGAACATCTTGAAACAGATTTAAAATTTGGGCTTGTATCGAAACATCGAGTGCGGAGACAGGTTCATCAGCAATAATGATGGAAGGATTTACGGCGATTGCCCTGGCGATGCCAATCCGCTGCCGCTGTCCGCCGCTAAACTCATGCGGATACCGATCGCCAAGTCGGTGGTTTAGCCCTACCTTTTCCAATAGGTTTTGGACGATTTCCTTGCGTTCTTTAGTATCCCTGCCAATTTGGTGGGTGGAGAGAGCTTCTTCCAAAATGGAGCCGATTGTCAACCTTGGATTTAATGATGCATACGGATCCTGAAAGACGATTTGCATTTCTTTTCGAAGTTTTCTAAGCTCAGTTTTTTTCAGCTTGGTAACTTCCATTCCTTGATATTTAACAGAGCCGCTGGTCGGTTCAATTAACCTCAGGATACTTCTTCCAGTCGTTGATTTACCGCAGCCGCTTTCACCTACTAATCCAAGCGTTTCTCCTGTCTGCAATGAAAAAGAAACTCCATCAACTGCTTTGACAACACTGTTTGCTTTTCCAAAGATTCCATTTTTAATAGGAAAATAGGTTTTCAGGTCCGCTACTTCTAATAAAGCCGTGCTCATGCAGGTTCCTCCTTCCCATCATATAACCAGCACCTGACATTTTGATTATCAAGTTGTACGAGTGGTGGATTTTCATGTGTACATTTTTCGATTGCATCCTTGCATCTAAATCGGAACGGGCAGCCCTGTGCGACCTCGCCAAGCAAGGGAACATTGCCTTCAATGGGATGGAGCCGCTCAATTTGTTCTTCCAGGTTTGGAATGGAGTTTAATAGTCCAACCGTATAAGGATGTTTTGGAGCCGCAAACAGTGTATAAACATCGGCTTCCTCCACAATTTGTCCATAATACATGACAATGACTCGGTCTGCCGTTTCAGCTACAACACCAAGATCATGAGTAATTAATAGAATCGTCGTTTGAAACTGGGATTTTAAATCGTTCATCAAATCTAATATTTGTGCTTGGATGGTGACATCAAGTGCAGTGGTCGGTTCATCGGCAATTAACAAGGCGGGGTTGCAGGCCATGGCCATAGCAATCATCACCCGCTGTCGCATCCCGCCGGACAATTGGTGCGGATACTCTTTGATAATTTTTTCGGGGCGGGGTATGCCTACTTTTTTCAGCATTTCAATCGATCGATTCCTAATTTCTTCTTTAGAGGCTTTTGTATGTAATTCGATTACCTCTCCAATTTGATCACCAATTCTATGAACCGGATTTAAAGAGGTCATAGGTTCCTGGAAAATCATCGATATATCCCGGCCACGAATCGTCCGCATCACTTTACCTGGCAGACCGTTAATTTCTCTTCCATTTAATTTAATACTGCCTTCCACCTCGCCGGCATGTTTGGGAATTAAGCCCATGATTGAGAGAGAAGTGACACTTTTACCGCAGCCTGATTCTCCCACAAGCGCCACTGTTTCACCCTTGTTCAGATGAAAACTGACGTTGTTGACTGCGGTTACTTTCTTTTTATCGTCGGAATGGAACTTGACTAGGAGCTGTTCTACTGAAAGCATCTGGTCTTGATGGGTTGACACTTTTAAACGTTCCCCCTGTTTTTCTCTCTGATTTACTTCGGATATCAATGTGATCCCTCCCTCACTAGTTGATAGACTTTTCTGTTGCAAAGTGGTTGTATGCGGCTTTGGCAATTTTGGCAATGGTGTGTGCACCCTCATGAACAGAGGCATTTCCACTTGATAGTACGGAAATGAGCAATTCGCCACGGTCATCTGGCAGATAAATAATCCCCGAATCATTGACCGTACCACCTACTGTCCCTGTTTTATGCGCCACTTTTGCAACCGGCGGCAATAAGAAAGGGATCCTCTGGTTTAACTGTTGTTTTAATAAAATTTCCAGAATCCCGTTAGCTGAAAACTCGCTAACACCTTGGCGCAGCAAGATTTTTTCTAGAAGCTGATTTAAATCAGTGACGGTTGCGACATTGTTTTGCTCATTCTCTTGAAAAACAAGGCTGTCCGCATCGAATTTTCCCTCGTCAAGCAATGAGGTAATTTCATCATAGGCTTCTTCAGAATAAGGAACAGGCTGCTTCCCGACACTTAGAGCCAGAAGCTCCCAACAGGAATGACAAACAAAAATTTGCTCCAATTCCAGTTGCTTCATAAAGGATTGCACCGTTTTTTTTCCAATCAACTGAAGTAATTTATCAGTGGCCGAATTGTCACTTATAATGATCATTAACATCGCTAAATCTTTCACGCTGATATTGGTCCCTGCATCCAACTCCTTTAGAACGCCCGACCCAGGCACCCGTTCCTTTCGCGTTAATTCAATCCGGTCGGATAAAGCAAGCCGTCCCTTCTCCACTTCATTAAACAAGGCAGCCAGAATCGGCAGCTTGAACACGCTGGCAAGCTGAAACAGTCTCTGCCCATTCACGACCACTTCCTCGCCGGTTTGCAAGTGCTTGATAGCCACCCCAAATGTCCCGGAAGCGGTTTGTAAAATTTCTTCTATTTGTTTTTGCATGGCAGTATATACCTCCCAATTATTTTAATCTTGGGTCCAGAGCATCCCTAAGCCCGTCACCCAACAAATTGAATCCGAGAACAACTAACATGATGGCTAAACCAGGGAATAACGACATCCACCATGCATCGAGCAGGAAAGATTTACCGACATACGCCATTGCGCCCCATTCCGGTGTCGGCGGTTGTGCACCTAACCCTAAAAAGCTGAGGGATGCGGCTGAAAGAATACTGGTTCCAAATTGCAGGGTGGATAAGACGATGACAGGAGAAAATACATTAGGCAAGATATGTCTGATAATAATTTTAAGATCGCTGACACCTAACGCTTTAACCGCTTCAATGTACTCTTTCTCGCGAAGCGATAAGACGTTCCCCCTGACCACCCTCACGTAAGAAGGAATAACTGAAATCGCTACTGCAATCATGGCATTGGTAAGTCCTACACCAAGTACGGCAATAATCGCAATTGCCAATAATAAGGATGGGAAAGCAAGTAAGATATCCATCACCTGCATAATATAGGTGTCGGCTTTTCGATAATAGCCTGAAATGACGCCTAATATTACACCAACGATTCCTGCAATGGATACGGCAACTAGACCCATCATAAGGGAGACACGGCCTCCAAATAGAATCCGCGATAAGATGTCTCTTCCGAAATCATCCGTTCCCAGCCAATGCTTTCCGGATGGGGATTGAAACCTGTCCACCATTTTCATTTGGTCGATTGGAAATGGTGCAAGAAACGGGGCAAGTACGGAAATCAAAATAAAAAATAATAAAATACCTGCACCCATTAACGCACCTTTATTCTTTTTTATCCGTTTCCATACCAATGACCAGTACGTTTTTGGTTTTGCCGTTACATCGTTTAAGACTACCTTCTGATCAACTTTTTGTTCCGTGACAACTTGGTTCACCTGAATGCCTCCTTTCTATTCGTATTTAATACGTGGATCTACTAAACTATAAATAATATCAACTAATAGATTGACAATGATAAACATAAACGCCATAAACAGGACGAGGCCTTGGACGGTTGGCATATCTCTTGTGGCAATCCCATCAATGGCCAAACTGCCAATGCCCGGTAATGCAAAGACCGTTTCGGTGACAACCGCACCAGCGAGTAAATGGCCAAATTGTAAACCAATCAGGGTAATGACTGGGATTAAGGCATTTTGCAGCCCATGGCGGAAAACCAGGCGAAGAAGATTCACTCCCTTTGCTTCAGCTGTACGCATATAGTCTTGTTTAATGACTTCAAGCATACTCGACCGGGTCATCCTGGCAATATTACCGGTGGTTCCCAGTCCCAGCGTAATGGAGGGTAATATTAACGAATAAAATCCATCATAGCCGGAAATCGGGAAAATTGGTAAGAGATAAGAAAAAACATATATTAAAAACAATGCAATCCAGAATCCCGGAGCAGAAATCCCCACCAGCGACACAAGCATCGCCATTTGGTCAAAAATCGTATTTTGTTTCACCGCTGCCACAATTCCCAATACGATTCCAAGCACGGAACCAATGACTAGGCTGTATACGGCAAGCTGAAAGGTAACAGGAAGACGGTTAACAATTTCATCTAACACATCAAGATGAGTTATATAAGATGTTCCTAAGTCGCCCTGCAGGACCCCGCCCATAAATCCTATGTACTGCATAAACATTGATTGATCGAGTCCAAGCTCACTTTTCAAGTTGGCAACTGCTTCATCGGTGGCAAATTCGCCCAGAATATACGTCACTGGATCACCAGGAATTAAATGGAGCATTAAAAATACTAGGATAGAAACACCTAGTAAAGTCATAATCATGGTAAACAATCTCTTCAACAAGAACCTGGCCACGTGATTCCCCCCTAAAACAAGATAGGTTGTAGAAAGCTGACACATAAAGGGTCTTGACCCCACTAATCTAGATGCTGGCTGCTAGAATATTCGCTCTAGATAGTGAATAACTGGGTCTTGACCCTTTCTTTCTAGGTCAGACTCTACCAATTACCTTACTGGTTGATGAAATTATTTCTTTTTCAACTTCACATCCGACCAGATGATGGTGCCGGTCATTGGATGTACTTTAACGCCTTCTAAATCGCGGACAGCTGTCACGTTCTCGCGGACAAATAAAGGCACCCACGGTTCTTCATCAACCAAGATTTTTTGAGCGTCTTCGTATAATTTCATTCTTTCGGTGTTATCAACAGTTACACGCGCTTTTTCCAGAATGCTGATTAATTCATCATTTTGATAGTGAACACGAGTGGATAAGCCTCTGCCGAACATGGAATGTAAGATATCTGCATCATACCAGCCAAATTCCCAAAGAAGCATGTCATGAACACCTTCAGGAGTTTTCGCCCTGATGGTTGCATCCTCTTGTACTGAGATCTTCATATCAATTCCAACTTCTTTTAACTGGTTCTGCAGGATTTGGGCAATACGCTGCATGGTGGGTTCTTGCGTTACCCATAGTTCAACGGAGAACGGTTTACCGTCTTTCATAACAATGCCGTCCTTATTGGTTTCGGTCCAACCTGCTTCTTTTAGCAATTTTTTAGCTTGGTTGACATTATGGGCATACTTTTTGGCAGCGGCTGCTTCTACAGTTTTGCTATAACCAGGAATAGTTGGCGGCAGCGGTCCAAAAATTGGCTGTGCGGCTCCTTCTAATGCAAAGTCGACGATTGGCTTACGGTCTACAGCTAAAGCGATGGCCTGTCTAACCCGCTTATCTTGGAAAATCGGCTTTTTATTATTCATTCCCAAATACGTATGACCATTGGCAAGGGTGTTAAAAAGCTGAACATTTTTATCTTTTTTCAATTCTTTGATATAAGTTGGAGGAACCTTTAACATGACTTGAGAGTTCCCTCGTTTGAACTCTAAAATTCTAGTATCATCATCTGGGATAAATCTGAAAACTACCTTATCAAACGCAGCTGCACCTTTATTGGTTGAATATGGAGCTCCAGTACTGTAGTCTTTATTCGCTTCGTATGTCAAAGAAGAACCCCTTTTGATTTCAGATAATTTTAAAATTCCTGCGGAGCTTGCGTGTGCCCCAAAATCTTCTCCATATTTGTCAATCACAGATGGATCTAAGGGTGCTAAGTAAGAAACTGTGGCATTGCTTAAGAATGGTGCAAACGGTGCACTAAAGTGAAATTCAACTGTTTGTTCATCCACAGCTTTTACCTCAGTTAACGGTCCAAGCATGTAAGCAGTTGGTGCAGTCTTCATTCTCTCAAACGATTTTTTTACGGCTTCAGCTGTAACTGGTGTTCCAGTGTGGAATTTTTTACCTTTTGGCAATTTAAACGTAATTACTTTTCCATCTGGAGAAACTTCAAAGCTCTCAGCTAATGCCGGGATAATCTTTCCATCAAGATCAAATCGAACCAGCGGTTCGTATAGATGGGTATTAGCGTCATCGACCCAAGTAGTACGTTGCACGTCAACTGTATCAGGCTCCCTTACAGAAGTAACGGTAATGGTTCCGCCTGTTTGAGTCTGTCCCCCAGCAGATGAGTTATCGGTTTGTTTGCCCGACGTGGGAGTTTGTCCCTTACATCCTGTTAAAACAAGGATTAGAATCAAAGCAAACAAAAGTATTTTAAAAAGTGATTTCTTCATCTTATTGGCTCCCCTTTTTTTGGTTGGTATGGATAAAATGGATAAGGAATTTGATCGTACGAAATAATTGGAGGATAAGTGTTTTTAGATGCTTTAATCAGGGTTGGGGTGATTTTTGATTATTCAGAAAATCAAAAATATTGAACACTATCAATCTCGCTCTCAAAGTATTTCATATTTATAATTGTTGGTATGAAATCTTCTGGTGCAATTGAAACTGAGTGGATGTTTCTAGTTGTTTTGGAAGTAAAAGAAATCTGGGGATAAAACTACTGATGCAAAATCAGTTTACTAATTACGTATTTTTTCATCTCCTTTCGTGGATTTATGTTCCTTCTTTGTATCCACCCATTTTTTAAAGTTATTACTTTAAATAGGTGAACTTTTTGAAGTTTAAACTTTATTTACATTTTCAGTATATTCTAAATTATTACTATATTACAAGGTGATTTTTCGAAAAATCAGAAGATTATAATAAAAAACGACCAAACATGCTACCATATGTCCGGTCCAGCAATAGACGGTTCCCTCAGAGAGGGGTTGGCTATGGGTGGGTTATTTTTTTGATTTATTGACAGTATAGTTACGATTAAACCAGCAAAACCAACCGCAAACACTAATGATTCAATTCTGTCATCCACCATCCCCCCCTTCTGTTTGGGGAGAGTGCCGACCACCCTTGAGAAAACCAATTACGATCGGCCAAAAGGTCCTTGATGGACTACTTCCCCATCAATCATGGTCAAAACTACTTGAATAGAAGGGATTTCATCCGCTTCGGCGCTTAGGATGAAGCGATCCAGAATAATCAAGTCTGACAATTTTCCAGGTTCAATTGAACCCGTTACATTCTCACTGAAGGAAGCGTAAGCCCCGTTCCATGTAATCATACGGATCGCATCTAAAAGACCGATTCGTTCCTGTTCCCCCACCACCTTTCCAGATGTTGAGATTCTGGTAATGGCACTATGAATCCCCCTCATTGGATTGAAATCAGTCACTGGACAGTCTGATGCAATCACAGCCGGCACCCCTGCCTGAAGGTAGCTATTCAATGGATACATTTGTTTGGTACGTTCCCCGTAATTTTTTAAATATCCATCTCCATATTCGTAGAAGAAAGCCGGGTTTGGAGTAGGAATTACTCCTTCTTCTTTCATCCTTTTAATCAGGTCTTTTAGCGCAATTCCTTCATGATTTAACGAATGATGAGTAGTCTAACATCACAAAGACATGTACATCTGTCCCTGGTTTCAGCCTCACCTATGCCAAATATGAGGATGGCCACTCATGCATATATAATAGAAAATGTCGATCAACTATGGTGCCTTAGAACCCATCCGGTAGTCTGACTCCAACGACCACGGTGCACCACAGACTGTCGCACCCTTTCGGGAAGCACTCATGGTAGATTAATCCTAATTCTGATTGTTGCACCATCCTCCAACTTAATGGCTTTGAAAGTGCATGTGGTTTGGATTTCCATAAGGACAACATCACTGCTTGTATTATGACTTCAGAAGGATATTAATATAGACTGAAAAAAGTGGATTTGGTTTAGTGTTAGTTCAAATAAAACCTCCCCGTCTCAGTATTATTAGTTACATTTTTAAACTAATTTTAATTCTTTCTTATTGGGTAGATGCACTCCACCGTTTTTTAGGTACGTTAAAGTAGCAGCCCCAAGTACGTTTGCAGCGACCAATAATCCTTTTTCATCAATATCGAACTTAGGATGATGATGTGGGTATGTCACCTCGCGGGTCGCAATTTGGGCACCGGTAATAAAGTATGTTCCGGGGACCTTTTTAAGGTAATAAGTAAAATCCTCCCCACCCATATGCGGCTGGATTTCAACCGTTTTTGTCACGCCTGCTACAGAAGGAGCAAGTGCTGCGATAAATTCGGTTTCCTCTTCATGGTTCACAAGTGCCGGATATCCTTTGATAAATTGGTATGAAAATTCGGCATCAGCTGCCATGCATGTCCCTTTTGTAATTCGTTTGATTTCGTTTTCTACTTTTGCTTGAACTTCTTCCTTAAAAGTTCTAACCGTTCCTGTCAGTTCTACTGTATCGGCAATAACATTAAAGGCGTTCTTTGCTTCAAACGATCCAACAGAAACAACGGCTGATTCAATGGGATCCACACGGCGGCTGACAATTTGCTGTAGGTTTAATACCAGCTGGGAAGCAATAACGATACTATCCTTTGTTAGATGTGGTTGAGCCCCATGGCCCCCCTTGCCTTGAATCTTAATGTGAAAACGATCAGCTGCAGCATATGCAGGACCAGCAAGGTAACCTATTTCACCAACAGGACTCAGCGCCCAAATATGAGTTCCAAAAATAACATCTACCCCATCAAGACACCCATCC
The DNA here is from genome assembly GCF_059587065.1 of Neobacillus sp. DZ-9. Taxonomy (NCBI): domain Bacteria; kingdom Bacillati; phylum Bacillota; class Bacilli; order Caryophanales; family Bacillaceae; genus Neobacillus; species Neobacillus sp. DZ-9. The sequence continues at coordinate 724,221 of NZ_JCAIOL010000002.1, read as the reverse complement.
TCGACCATCGCAATCGCACCACCAGGAGCAAATTCCTCCGCATGTTGATGAATAAAAACAACATTCCCCTCAATTTCATCCTTTAATAGATTGAGTGCTTTTGCTAGAGCAAGTAAGGTAGCCGTATGTCCATCATGTCCGCAAGCATGCATAACACCAGGTACTTTAGATCTATAAGAAACGTCATTTTCTTCCTGGATGGGTAGTGCATCAAAATCGGCTCTTAGTGCTACTGTTTTACCTGGCTTGCTGCCTCGGAGTGTGGCAACGACACCCCGTCCGCCAACTCCTGTACGAACTTCATGCCCAAGTTTTTCGTGAAAGGAGGCAATAAATTTTGGAGTCTCGACTTCCTCAAAAGAAAGCTCTGGATTCTCATGCAAGTGACGGCGGATTCCTACCATCTCTTCGTAATTTTCTTCTAAAAGAACATATAATTTTTCTAGCACAAAACCCATCTCCTTTAAAAAGTGGGAAAGCAATTCTACCTGCTTCCACCACTCTTATTATTTTTATATTTTATTAGATATATTTTAGTAACAAATCATGGATGCAAAATCACGAGGATAATAGGTTAACATCTCCATCCCGTTTTCCGTTACGAGGACGGTATCAGAATGTCTAAAGCCGCCTAATCCTCTTACATACAGTCCAGGTTCAACGGTAAACACCATTCCTGGCTGCATAATCGTTTCTTCACCCAAATCAAAGAATGGCGCTTCGTGTCCTAACAGGCCTATGGCATGACCGGTATGATGTTGGACTAAATGCTCCACACCTGTTTCTTTAAAGTATTTCCTCACTTCTTGTTCAACAGTTGAACATGGCAGCCCTGGTTTAATAGATTTAAAGGCGGTTTCTTGTGCTCCATACATGATCTGAAAATACTTTTCTTGTTCTTTATTAGCCTCAAGGACAAACATGGTTCTCTCTAGTTCACTATGATAACCCCAGACATCTGCTGCGGCTCCTGTAACCAGAGTGTCCCCTTTCTTTAAAACAAGATTTTGGGTAACAGCATGTGGAAATGCTGACATTTCACCAACCTGGCCGCGGAACACTGCATATGCGGTATTTCCGTGAGGCTTATAGTCCTTACCCAAAGTTTCAATCATTGCCATTGTAGCTTCAGTAGATGCTTTACTTGTAATCTCAATTTCACTCAATCCTGGATTAGTGTATTTTTGCAGTAATCTGTGGGCAAGGTTTCCCCAACGGCAAGATTCTTTTATTAATTCAATCTCCGCTGGCGATTTGATAAATCGCATTTCTTCTACTAATCCTTTAATAGATACGAATTCAGCATTTAGGAATTCGCTGACTACAGGTCCACGATACCCCATTGATGAGCCATAGCCAATTGCATCATAACCTACTACTTTACCATAAAAGTCCGCTTCCACTAACAAATCCTTTAGATATTCCATCGGATGACGTATACCAGGATATTCTGGATATGAATGGACAAAATTCACATGCGCAAATTCTTCAGCATGTTCGTGCTCTAGGGCTGGGACAAACAAGTGGGTATTTTGTTGTGAATCTATTAAAAATGCAAGTGGACGCTCAGTTGGATGAAAATGAAAGCCTGTTAAATAAAAAATATCGGTGACACTGAAAAGAACAGCACAATCCACTTTCTTATCGACTAAGGAACCGAAAAATTTGGTTTGCCTTTCTAAAATTTCCTTAACTGGAATCGATAATAACATCTTTCCATCTCCCTTTTTTTAATTTTATGAGTAAAGGTGGCAAGCAACCGAATGCCCATTTTCGAAGGTGGTAACTGGAGGTTTTTCTGTTTTACAAATCTTCATACATTCCGAACAACGAGGGTGGAATGTACACCCTTGTGGTGGATTTACAGGACTCGGAACATCGCCTTTGAGGATGATTCTCTCCTTAGTTTCATCAGGATGATGAATGGGAACTGCTGAAATTAATGCTTTTGTATAAGGATGCTTTGGATTTTGGAACAGCTCCTCCGTATCCGCTAATTCAACAATTTTGCCTAAATACATTACAGCCACTCGATCTGTAATATGGCGAACAACTCCTAAATCATGGGAAATAAAGATATAGGTAAGCTTATATTCCTTTTGCAGCTTTAATAAAAGGTTAATAACTTGGGATTGAACGGAAACATCTAAAGCCGATACGGGCTCATCAGTAATAATTAATTCAGGATGGAGAATAACAGCTCTCGCAATCCCGATTCTTTGCCGTTGCCCGCCGGAAAACTCATGTGGATATCGGTCTAAATGGTATTCAGATAATCCGACGATTTCGAGAATTTCAATTGCCTTTCGTACCCGCTCCATAGGCGAATAAAGACCATGAACACGCAAAGGCTCCGTCAAAATCTGTCTAATTGTTTTCTTAGGGTTTAATGAAGCATATGGATCTTGAAACACCATTTGCAATTTTCTTCTTAGCTTTCGCATTTCCTCATAGGAGAGGGAACTAATATCCTTCCCTTCATAAAGGATCTCTCCCCCTGTTGGGTCATTAAGCTTTAATATCGTTCTGCCGGTCGTTGATTTTCCACAGCCGCTTTCGCCAACAAGTCCGAAGGTTTCCCCTTTCAAAACACTAAAAGAAATATCATCAACCGCTTTCAAATATGTATTCTTTTTAAAAAAACCCTGGTTTAACTCATAATATTTTTTTAAATTTTTCACTTCTAAAATGGCTTCATTTTGCATTTCCAATAACCTCTTTATTCTCAGTTTCGTAGAGCCAGCATCGGCACGATTGATTCTCATGTTCAAAAAGCTGCGGTTTTTCTAAGAAACATTTGTCGAATGCTTTCGGGCAGCGGTTTGAAAATGCACACCCTTTTGGGAGTTCATCTGGGCGAGGAACGCTCCCTTTTATGGAATAAAGCTCTTTTTTTCTGTTTTCGTTATTAGGTAAGGAGGCTAACAACCCTTTTGTATAAGGGTGTTTAGGTGTTGTGAACAATGTACGCACATCGGATGCTTCAACAACTTGACCCGCATACATTACGATGACTCGATCACACATTTCGGCAACCACACCGAGATCATGAGTAATCAGCATTAGCGCCATCTTATTTTCAGCTTTGATTGTTTTCATTAATTCAAGTATTTGGGCTTGGATAGTTACATCCAGTGCGGTTGTTGGTTCATCTGCAATTAATAGTTTGGGATGGCAAAGCATCGCAAGGGAAATCATAACTCTTTGTCTCATACCGCCGGAGAGCTGGTATGGATATTCATGGAAGATTTCTTCTGCTCGTGGAATCCCAACAAGTTGGAGCATTTCAATAATGCGGTTTTTTATTTCCCTTTTGGATAATTTCGTATGCTGCTTTAACGGTTCACTTAATTGCTCTCCAATCGTAAAAACAGGGTTTAACGAAGTCATCGGCTCCTGAAAAATCATCGCCATGTCATTTCCCCTTATTTTTCTGAGCTGCCTGTCACTTAATTTCGTCATCTCTTTATCTTCTAAAAATATTTCACCACCGGCAACGTAACCAATCGGTTCTGGCAGAAGCCCCATCACAGCCAAGGAAGTAACGCTTTTTCCACAACCAGATTCACCCACTATTCCTAGTGTTTCACCCTCATATACTTGAAAGCTCACTCCATTTACTGGTTGGACAACCCCACTCACTGTCTTAAACCTAACTTTTATATTACGGACATCTAATATTTTTTTTGTCATTTTAGTGCTTCCCTTTCCCCTATTAGTTTCCTTTTAACTCAGGATCTAGAATATCACGGAGCCAGTCCCCAAATAAATTGACACCTAACGCTGTAATCACAATGGCGATTCCAGGAAAAGTGATTAGCCACCACGCACTAAAAATAAAGTCCTTCCCTTCACTCAGCATATTTCCCCAGGCTGGGGTAGGCGGTTGAACGCCAAACCCTAAAAAGCTGACGGAAGCTTCGGCAATAATAAACGTGGCAATTTGCAGGGAAGATAAAACAATGATCGGGGTAAATAAATTTGGTAATATATGTTTGATGATAATCTCCCATCTTGGGACGCCAATGGCGATACAGGAGAGAATATACTCTTTTTCCCTAAGTGTTAACACTTCACTTCGGACCACCCTGGCAAAAATAACCCATCCCCCAATTACAAGAGAAATAATAATGTTTTTAAGTCCTGTGCCAATGATGGCATTAATAACGAGAACTAGTAAAATAAAGGGAAAACTTAATTGAACATCTACAATTCTCATTAATACTACATCAATCCATCCGCGGAAATAGCCTGCAACAACACCAACGACAGTTCCAATCAACCCTGCACAAATAACGGTTGTTACCCCAATCAGTAAAGATACCCTTGTTCCAACTAAAATTCTTGAAAAGATATCTCTGCCAAGCTGGTCTGTCCCTAAAAAATGACCTTTCGTTAATGGCGGTAATAGTTTTTTGCTAAAATCGGTATACATAGGGTCAAATGGGGCTAGCACATTCCCTAAAATCCCTAAGGTAACTACTAGTAAGATAATCAAAAAACCGATTAGTCCTGTATAGCTTTTAAACAACTGACGAAAAAAGAAATTCAATTTTAATTGTTTTTTGGAAGACATGAGGACGGTTCTCTGCAAGTTATTTTTTTCAACTACTGGATTTGACACAATCATTCACCTACTTTATTCGTATCTGAGGATTGACATAAGCATATAAAAGGTCCGCTATAAAATTGATCAGTGAATAGATCACAGAGATAAAAAATACTCCTGCCATTACGATTGGAAAATCTCTGTTTAGCAAAGATTGCATCATCAGTCTTCCAAGTCCCGGCCATGAGAAAACAACCTCAGTTATCACCGCACCACCTAATAGAACGCCAAGATCAAGAGCAACCAAAGTTATAATCGGAATAAGCGCGTTCTTAAGGGCATATTTGTACAAAATGCGGAAAACGGGAGCACCTGAAGCTTTGGATGTGCGAATAAAATCTTTCCGAAGCACATCCAGCATGGTTGAACGGGTAAACCGGGCGAACCGGGCCACACTATAGGCAGCCAATGTAATCATAGGTAAAATCATATGTAACACAGAACCTCCACCACCGGTTGGAAGAACCTTAAGAGAAACAGCAAAAATGAAAATTAAAATGAGTCCGAGCCAAAAGCTTGGAATCGCTTGACCTAAGACAGTAAAGGCTACACCAATCTGGTCAAAAAAAGAATTACGCCGGTAAGCAGATATAATACCAATAGGAATAGCTATGAGAACGGATAAACCTAAAGCGGTAAATGCTAATTGAAAGGTTGCAGGAATTCGGTCTAAAACAACGGAAAGAGCGTCTTGTCTTGTTCGTAATGAAACACCAAAATCCCCTCTGGCAGCTTTTGCAATAAATTCACCATATTGAACATATAATGGCCGGTCAAAGCCTAATTGTTTTTGGAACTGGACAATTTGTTCTTTTGGAGCATCAGGCGGAAGGAATAATGCTGTTGGGTCACCGGAAAGTCTAATAATAAAAAAGACAGCCGTTAGGGATAAAAAAATAACAACCAACATTTGTATAGTTCGTTTAAAAACAAAGTCAAGCATGGGAGCCCTCCACGTATTGAAATAAGTCTGTTAAGAAAGGAAAGCCCACCTCTTTGTCTAAACACCTTTTTAGACAGGTAAGACATTAAGGAAGGCCTTCAAAATATCTTTTACATTTACCAATTCATATCAAAGGCAAGTATTTTTTCATCTGGACGAGGTTTGAAATTTAAGTTTTTTCTAGCCGCGTATAAATCCTTTTGCTGCCATAGTGGAACCCAAGCCGCTTCATCCACGAGACGTTTTTGCAGGTCTCCAAATGCATTTTTACGAGCAGAAGGGTCAAAAATTGGAATTGCGGCACCAATTTGCTTTTCAAGTGTTGGATCATAGAAGCTACTGTAAGGAGCATCTTTGGTAAATAAGTTTTCAATTGTCGACTGAGCATCGAAAGCCGGTCCCCATCCTAAAATAAACATATCCATCATTTCATGCTGGCGGATTTTTGCAATGTGGTTACCCCATTCATTCACCTGGACCTTCACTTTAATTCCTATCTTTCCCAGCTGTGCCGCAATAGCCTGAGCAACCTGTGAATCCATTGGGTATCTTCCGTTAGGTGTGTCAAGGGTCAAACTAAGTTGGTTAGGTTCATACCCTGCTTCTTTTAATAATGCAACAGCTTTTTTAGGATCATATTGGTAGCTGTCCGTTTGAACATAATCTGCATTAATTTTAGATAATGGGCCAGTTAATTTCGTTCCGTTTCCATTTAGAACATTCTTAAGCAATTCATCGACGTTTACGGCTTCGTTAATTGCCTGACGAACCCTTTTGTCTTGAAGCGGGCCTTTGTAGAAAGTGTTTAAAGCAACGTAATTAATTCGAGAGGAGGGAACGCTCTCTACCTTTGAGGTGGAATCGTTTTTGACTTTGTCAACTGAATCAACAGGAATATTTTTGAATAAATCAATTTCACCACTTAAGAAAGCGGAGAGCCTTGCACTAAATTCAGGAATATAGCGGAAGGTAACGGTCTTAATGGGCGGTTTACCTCTCCAATAGTCATTGTTCGCTTCTAATGTTAAATGGTCATCTCTGACCCATTCTTTTACTTTATAAGCACCTGTACCAACAGGCTGTTTTGCTGCCTCTACTAACCCCAACTTCATAACATTACTTGGTTCCATAATTAGTAAATCATCAGCAATCCTTGAAATCATTGTTGGAAAAGGCTTGGACGTTATAATCTGAACTTTATAATCGTCAATCACTTTTACTTCCTTTACATCTGCCCAACGGGAACGGTAAAAGGAATTATTATTTTTATCGAGAATGAAGTCGATATTAAACTTTACAGCATTAGCGTTAAAGGGCTGGCCATTTTGAAATTTTATACCTTTCCTTAACGTTAATTCCAAAGTGTTTTGATCAATGTTTTTCCATGATGTTGCTAAAGCTGGTATGAATTCCCCTGTCTTTGCATCTCTTTCAATTAACGGATCATAAATATTGCGAATTTGAACATCACTTACATAGTTTACATCGGTATTTGCCAATAATGTGGCTGCGTCAGCTTCAAACCCAATTACTAAACTATCTTTCTTGGTCCCATTATTTTTTGTGCTACCATTACCTTGTGAAGTATCAGATCCCGCAGTACTTGCGGAACAGGCAGATACAAGGAGCATAACTACTAACACCATAATCACCATTACTTTTTTTCTCATAAAAAAACCCCTTTTAATATGATTTACTTAAAATAGTTTTAAAGTTTTAAGAATAGTAGTGTTCAAATATATCTTCAATTTTTCTCATTGCTTCAATTAATTCTATTCTTTTTTCTTCCGGTATGTTTTGGATTAAACTGTTTACTGTTTCGTTTGAAGTGCCAATTAAGTTTTGTAGCTCTTCTTCCCCCTTCTTTGTAATTAATAATAGAAATACTCTTTTGTCCTCTCTTGACGGAATTTTTTGTATTAATTCATCGCCTTCTAATCGCTTTAAAATACGACTTAAATACCCTTTATCTAAATTAAATAGCTCACATAACGAAGCAGCGGTACAGTTAGATTTAATGCTGATCTCATATAAAATAAGAGCCTCTGTTGCAGAAAATTTGCTCTCATCAGTATATCGTTTGCTTATCCCCATTAATCGAGTGTAAAAACGGTTAAATCTTCTAATTTCCTCTTTAAAATTTATCATTTTGAATATTCCTCTTTTTCTGAATTTATAGATAATATAAAAAATTTACTTGCTTTTGTCAACTATCATTTGTTGCTTTTTAGTAGTATTTTTATTTTTTTAGTAGTATTTTTATTTTTTTAGTAACATAAATGTACACTCACTACCAATCCAAAACATTAAACTATAATTTATTCGCAAAAAAAGGCGACCACTTCAATAACAGTGCTCGCTTTTTTTTGAACTAAGGGATTAGTGGTATTTTGATGTTGTTCTACCCACGAACATAAATCAATAAATTATACCTTATGGTACCCCCCATTAATAAACTGTAAAGGTAGAACGAAAACTGTTACGGTTAAAGATTGAAAACCGTGTAAGGTGTTGATCAATTTTTTATTTTACGAATTGAAAGAGTGGATATAGGAATACACAGTCTTCAAAACTACTTGAGACATGCGTGCTTTCAAAGGACATGTTCCATTAAAAGTCGCCTTTTTTCTGGATGTGTAAAAGCAATTTTTGACAAGTTTCTTCTAATCTATAAATATATAATTTGCGTACAATTAAAACTTTGCATCTTGAAGGAAAACAACCTGGTTGATTTAAGTCAAAAGCTAATTCATACTGAAATTATAGAAATGGAAAGCAAAGAATAGGGGCGAAACATGGAAGGTAAAACACATATTGTTGGGGGTTTAGCAGCTGGCGCTCTATATTTAAACTTGGGAGGGGCCGTTGGCCATGAAGCTATTTTTTTTGGTAGTTTAGCTCTAGGTGCTTTAATACCTGATATCGACCATACCGGTTCATCGATTGGCAGAAAGATACCGTTGATTGATAATATAGTCAGCTCTGTATTCGGTCATCGTTCCTTTACTCATAGTCTTTTGTTTTTAGTTTTAGCATTCTTCTTATTTCAGCAGACTTCCTGGCCTAAAGAAATTGAATTCGGTATCTTGCTGGGAATGTTCAGTCATATGATCCTTGATATGCTCACAAAACAAGGAATTAAGTTTTTATGGCCTTTAAAAATCCATATAGGTATACCTGGTGGAATTCGTACTGGCGGTGCAATTGAACAAGGATTTTTCACTGTTTTAGTCGTATATCTTTGTTATGTAGGTTATCATATTTATTTTTAAATCCGGAGGAAAATTACATAGGGAACTTCTATCACATTAGTTGGGCGCGACTTTCATCCTGTTTACTGGAAGGCCAGTTCAATAAAAGACTTACATAATATTGTTCATGAATTACAAGAGAAAAACATCGGTGTTGTATTCATTAAGGAACAGATCGACTTTTCAACTCCGGCTGGAAAGTTCATGTTTACCATGCTGGGGGCAATTGCTGAATTCGAGTGCGATCTCATCAATGAACGGACCAAAGAAGGGATAGAACGGGCGAAAGCACAAGGGAAACACTAAGGAAGAAAAGGACAGGACACAAAGGAAATCAAAAGGCATTAAAGCTGTTTGCAGAACGAGAGAAAAATGGATTAAGTGTAAATGACATTTCTAAACAAACAGGCGTGCCACATTCAACCATATACGCAAAAGCGAAGGGGGCAAAATAATGTCAGTAGACGATCACGCAATTAACAGTTTAAGGGTTTGGTTTGTTGATATTGAATATGAGGAACTAAAAAAGGAATGAAAGAGCAATGAATACGAAAAGCTTTCTGATTGTCCATCCTTTAAAACAACCTATACCTATCGAGAAGCTTTAAATGTTTTAATTAAAGGTCCTAAATATGTGGATGAAACGCAGTTAAAAAGAATGATTGAAGAAGAATTGGAGATTGAAGAGCATTGGGAGAATCGGAAGTAACACAAATGTGTGCTTACTGCGCAAAGTGGTTTCCACAAACGAAAATGCAGCAGCTTCCAGGTAGCGAGTATGGTAATTGGTATTGCAAAAAGTGTTTTCCAGAAGTATTGAGAGAACATTTGAATTTTCCTTGGAATCGAAATAAGATTTAGGAGAAAAGTATAAAAGGGCGCATTCAACAGGGCGGTAGAGGTGGAAGACGCGGATAACTTAATACGTTTATTAATACTTGATCATATAGATAAAGGCAAGCCTAAACTAGCCTGCTCGGACTGTGGGCGAACCCGAAATTTATCGGATTTGTCGACAAAAAACTTAAAAACATTATCATGGCAGGACTGCGTGGGAATCGAACCCACCAGACCTGTCACGCGGCCAAAGAAACCTACAGGCCATCAAGACTGAAACGTCATATTACCACCTTTCGCAGAATTGAAGCGGTTCTTTAGTCAATAGAGGTCAGCAGCGGCCGACGAAAATATGTTTATACATGCTTCCCAATAAGTACAATAAACTTGAATAGTCTTGCTGTTGATCGTTTTGAAATAAATAAATTGACCAAAAGTTCTTAATACACCTAGCTGCTAATCCTATTTTCCGCAGGAATAGCAGCGGTTTTTTACTAGGTAAATATCATTTTCAAGTCTTTTCTCCTATAATCTCCAACCACTTTTCTTACTTCTTTGGTCTCTGTATTTACCACCCACAGTTTGAGGAGTTGTTTCCCTACTTATATTAGAAAAAACTTGGTATTTTCCATATTTCCCTATACATGGACCACCATCAGTTTCTGTTTCCACATAAGAAGCCCTTCTTTTTTGGGCCATAATAAATCAGTTTAAATAAAAGCAAAATGACACCATCTATATTTGCCAATATCCTAATATCCAATTATTATACAATTAGGTGCAGATATGCTTGGTGTCTCCTAAGTGGAGGAGAATAGAATGGGTGGTTACCCGAAAAAAGATAAGAATGGAACATATTATTTTGTTTTAGAAGCAGGTAAAGATTCAAATGGCAATCGTAAAAGAATAAAGAGAAGAGGCTTTAAGAAAATGAGTGAGGCCAAATCAGCTATGGCAGAGCTGATGCTCGAACTAAAAAGTGGATATTCTTTTAATAAAGAAAAATTGGCATTAGGAGCTTACTTAGATTATTGGATTGAAAACTATGTAAGGACAAACCTAAAGCCTAAAACTATCGCCGAATATGAGAAGATTATCAAAACCCATCTTCAACCATCTTTAGGACACATCATGCTGATTGAACTTAAGAGCACTCAGCTTCAAAACTACTATAAAGAAAAATTAGAAGTTTTGTCCGCTCAATCAGTGACACATCACCATCGTGTCCTTTCGAAAGCTTTAAATGACGCGATTGATTGGGAATTCATCAGCAAAAACGTGGCAAAAGGGGCAAAACCACCTAAACCAGGCAAACGAGAAATGAAGACTCATAGTGCCGAACAGCTGAATGTATTGCTGAAAATCGCTAAGGAAAAAACACCGGTGTATTTTCCCGTAATCTATGCCGCAGCTCACACCGGAATGAGGAAAAGCGAATTAATGGGATTGACCTGGGAAAACGTGGATTTTAAAGCTGAGAAGTTCTATATCAGGCAAACTATTACCGAAGCAAATGGAAAATATTTCTTCAATCCAATTCCCAAAAATGAGAGACCTAGAGGAATAAGGTTAACTATCGAACTGACAAAGTTAATGGTTAAACTAAAAGAAGAGCATGATCATCGAAGAAAAATCCTTGGCGAAACATTTAACCCACATAATTTGGTCTTTTGCAACTCAAAAGGAAATATTATGATACCCTCTGAATTATCGAGAGCGTTTAAGAGAGCATTGAAAGCAGCCAACCTTCCTGACATCCGGTTCCATGATTTGCGGCATTCCCATGCAACAATGTTGCTTAAGTGTACATTCCAAAGTAGTCAGCGAACGATTAGGACACTCCAAAATTCAAGTTACATTGGATACTTATTCTCATGTAACTGATTCCATTGAAGGCATCGCAGTAGATCACTTAAATGGATTGCTTGAATAAATATCAAGGGCACCAAAATGTGAAAGGCACCATTTGGGCACCAATCAATAAAAAAAGACCGAGTGCCCTCTGGTCTATGTACAACAGGTATTCGTTAGAACCCTTGATATGATTGAGTTGGCGGGACTGCGTGGGAATCGAACCCACCAGACCTGGCACGCAGGTCTCAAGCAGTTTTGAAGACTGTGGAGGACACCAGTACCCCATTCAGCCCCATTTCTTAATCTATTATTCCTAATTATAATACATTGGTATATTGTATTTTACAATAGAATTACTTTATTTGTCACTTTTTCGACAACCATTTGGTCCTTCACTTTTCTCGCTCCATTATTAATACCACGCTGTTAAAAGGCGTTAACTTGTCATTATTATCAAAAACATACTATAATAAGTTGAAAAATAGTTTTTTGTAGGTGAATAATATGCTACATGGTTGGTTTTTATGGTTTATCCTTTTCTGGGTCGTTTTCCTGGTTGGTTCGTTTGCCATCGGCGGATATTTTATGTTTCGAAAGTTTTTAAAAAAGATGCCGAAGGAAGATGGCAAATCCGTTATGGATTGGGAAGAACATTATGTAAATGAAACACGTCATTTGTGGAGTGGTGACGAGAAAGCCCTTCTGGAAGATTTGGTCAGTCCGGTTCCCGAACTTTTCCGTGATGTGGCGAGGCATAAAATTGCCGGTAAAATTGGCGAAATAGCTTTAAAAGAAAATGCTGCTAAAGTTACCGAAGAACTGGTCATCAGAGGTTATATACTAGCAACACCCAAACGAGATCATAAATTTTTGCGTAAAAAATTGTTTGAAAATAGAATCGATGTTGCGCCATATGACCACTTATTCTAAGCCGTTCCATTCGAGAACGGTTTTTATTTTGACCATAAAAATTGCCCTGACAGCATAGCTGCCAGGACACAATTCATTTGCATTTCATTGAATTCCAGCCATATCCGGACTAATATGGAGATAATACCTTGAACCTTCAAAGCTCAACCAGCTTGATACCAATCCATCATTATTGCCAAGATAATATCTTTTCCCTAAAAATGTTACCCAACCGTTCTGTATGGGCTCCGTATTTTCATAGAATTTAAACTGGCTCATGACGGGTGTTACAACCGTGTTTATCACACCATTAGCGTCTTGATAATACCATTTACCATTAAAATTAAACCAGCCTGTATCCATTGCTCCGCTCTGATTGAGATAATACCATTTGTCTTCGGCTTGCACCCAACCTGTTTTCAAGACACCGTCATAATCGAGATAATAGCTTTTTTCACCTAAAGACAGCCAGCCGGTTTTCATCTCTCCAGTTTTCGGATCAAGATAAAACCACTTGACATTCTCATCAAACCACCCTGTTTTCATCACGCCTGTTTGATCAAAGTAATATCTCTTGCCGCTTTCTTCTACCCAGCCCGTTTGCCTGACCCCTTTTCCATCCAGATAATAAGTCTTGCCGTCAAGAGACAGCCAACCAGTCTTCATAACTCCCTTATTATCAAAATAATACGATTTGCCGTTAACGGACTGCCAGCCAATTTTTACCGTCCCATTTGTATAATAATAGGTTTTACCGTTCGTCTCTACCCAGCCATTAAGCGGTGCAGGATTCTCATTTTCTATTCCACCAGATGCAGGAACGCTTACACCATAACCATTCGCTTGTGCAATCGTGTCGAAGCTGCTGTTCGAATAGGTGATGACCACCGTTGTATACATTTGGACCTGGCTAAACAGCCAGCGTACTTCCTCATTATGCATTCGGACACAGCCGTGACTGACATATTTACCAATCGAATTTTCATTATTATTTCCATGTATCCCGTAGGTTGTGCCATATGTACCTCTGGCCTCTAGCCCCATCCAGCGGTTTCCTAATGGATTTCGGGGATCCCCTCCGGCTATATGTTCTTTATAGTAGGGCCGATTGATGATCTTGTTGACAATCCTAAATTTCCCTTCTGGCGTCAAATCTCTTGTTTTTCCCGTTGCCACTTTAAAGGTTTTAACCAAATGACCGCCATCATAAAAGGCAAGCGTATTCGTCCTTTTATTAATAATAATGAACTGGGAATTGCCGCTAGCTTCAATCGGGGTAGCGTGTAACACAAGGCCTAGTAACAGAACAAAAATAACCGATAATTTTCTCAATGGTATCTCCCCAATCACGTAGTCATCCATAAAACACATGAGATATCGGAGGATTCTGTTAAACCATCACATGACATTGTAACACTTGAATACAAAAAAATAAGCTTAATAATTTTTATTAAGCGATTTCTCTTTATATTCATTAGGAGGGAATTAAAAAAACACTGATTCGAGAAGAATCAGTGTTTATCCATGTAATTGCTTATGGAGTTTTTTATAATCCCGATACATAGCCACACGCCATGGCACGATCATGCTGAAGGCAAGTAGGAAGAACATGCCGCTAAGCTGGCCAATATCAATTGTACTGCTTAAGATGGTTTTTAAAACAACGCGGACCACTAATAATCCGACTAAAATAAATATAAACGCCTTTGATCTCTTTAAATAAATGTCATTGTCGCGAATTTCAAATTGTGAGGTTTTAACCAACAATATGGAAAAAAGCATTCCGACGATGACAGCTTCTAAAATTTCCATCGGTGTTAACCGAAATTGCGGAGACAAGTACATTAGGGCACCGCTGGACATGAAAAAAGGCGGCAGAATAATCTTTTTAAGATTTGTGGGTTTGTTCGCTGCCTTCATCCGTATGAATAAGACAAAAAAGCCCATAAAAACTGCTCCGATTGAAGAAACAACAACGTAGTTCATTGGATTCTCTTCCTTATCTAAGAATTTACTTACATATTATACAACAGAATATAAAAATTGAACAAAATTTAATGTAAATTTTAGAATCCAGTAAAGCCCCCAAATAGTCCGGAGAAGAGGGTAATGATTTTGGTCATCCAGTCAAAGAATAGGACGATCCCCATGACAATCATGATATAGCCGCCAATCTTCATAATCTTGCCGCTGTTCTTTTTAATCCATTTCATTCGTCCGACAAAGAATGAGAGGATTAGAAACGGAATCGCGAAGCCCAGTGAATAGGCCAGCATATATAAAACTCCTGAACTAGGGTTTGTTGCCGCAAGGGAAATGACAATTGAAAGAATAGGACCCGTACAAGGTGTCCAGCCTGCAGCAAAGGCCATCCCGATTAAAATGGAGCCAAAGTAACCCGCTGGACGATTTTTAAACTCGAAACGGCGGTCCTTCATCAAAATATCTGGTTTAAATACTCCAACGATAACAAGTCCGAAGAAAACAATAAAAATGCCGCCAAGCTCACGAATGAGATCTTTATACGATAAGAAAAAGCTGCCAAGGAAGGATGTCCCAAAGCCGATGGCAATAAAAATAATCGAAAATCCTAATAGGAAAAACAGTGTGTGAAGCAGGCTTCGTTTTTGCAGTAAAGCATTTTCACTCTGCAATTCCCCTACCGACATTCCAGTGATGTACGATAAAAAGGCGGGATAAAGCGGCAGGCAGCATGGTGAAATAAAGCTCAAAAATCCCGCACCTAAAGCTAAAAATATATTTACGTCTGACATATTAACACTCCCACTATAGTCGATACCCTTTCATTCTAACAAAACTTTCACCTAAAAGATAATGATTATCATGAATATTTTGTGACTCTACTCATTCTATTTTCTTTCAAGATACTCCCATTTTTTTGAAGATATGTCTAAATTGATTGGATAATTTCTTACAATTTCCTTTGAAATTATTTACATCATAGGTTATACTAGTAAAACAATGCCTTTTGGTAGTTTAGTATTATATTTCTACCAAAAAAATTGGAGATTATCCGGAAAGGAACTCGGCCGTGATCAAACAAGATTTAGTAGCCTTAATTGAAAAAAAGCGAGCTGAATTAATTCAAGTTGCGATCACCAACGGCTTGACCTCCTCCGTTGCTATTCGCTACAGTCAAGAGCTAGACAATCTATTAAATGAATATAATCGAATGTATATAAAGAAAGTATCACACTCTTCTTTTTAAATCATGCAAAAAGCCTGGCATCACGCCAGGCTTTTTTTCTATAGATTCATTACATCCTCATATTTTTCCACTATCCCATTTTGCAGAAGGAACATTTTGTGATACAAGCCGCCTAGAGCCAGCAGCTCTTGATGCGTGCCCCGCTCTACGATTTCACCTTGATGCAGAACAAGAATGAGATCAGCATCCTGGATAGTAGATAAGCGGTGGGCAATCGCAATGGTGGTTCTTCCTTTTCGCATTTTGGAAAGCGCCGTTTGAATCGCTTCTTCGGTTTCTGTATCAATATTGGCGGTTGCTTCATCCAGTACCAATATTTTCGGATTCGCGGCAATCGTCCTCGCAAAGGCGATTAGTTGTCTTTGTCCGCTTGAGAAGGTTGCGCCTCTCTCTACTACCTTATGATCGAATCCATTATCTAGTTTTTCAATGAAGGTATGGGCCTGGACAAACTTGGCCGCCTCCATTACCTGCTCATCGGTCATGTCTTGATTATGAAGGCGGATATTATCCTTGACCGTTCCATAAAACAAAAACGGATCCTGGAGGACAAGCCCCATTTTTTCACGAAGTTCCGGCTTTGTATAATGACGTATCGATTCCCCGTCAATCAAGATCTCACCCTGTTCATATTCATAGAAGCGCATCATTAAATTAATAATCGAACTTTTTCCACTTCCGGTATGACCAACGAGGGCGACTGTTTCACCTGGATTAGCGGTAAAGGAAATATTTTTTAACACATTCCGCTTACCGTCATAGGAAAAACTTAAATCTTTAAATTCAATTTTTCCCTTTTCGATTGTCTTTTCTTTTTCTTCGTTCTGAGCGGGTGCCAGCTCCTGTTCATCAAGTAATTTAAAGACACGAGAACCAGCCACAATCGCTTGCTGGTATAAGGAGAGCCTCATCATCATTTGATTCACCGGCTCAAAAAAACGGTCCAAATAATTGATAAAGGCATAGATGACACCAATTTCAATGCTGTGTCGGAAGGAAGTGATGCCGAAATAGCTTAACACAATGATAAGGGCAAAAGTATAAATCAGGTCGATGGCCGGTCTTAACAGCAATCCGTCAATTTTTATATTTTTCATTCCAGCAGTGTAGTGCTGGTTGTTAATCTCACCGAACTCATTACGCAGACGTTTTTCCTGGCGAAACACTTGAATGATCGACATTCCCTGAAGTGACTCTGCCAGCTTGGCGTTTAATTGGCTCAGCCTCTCCCGCATGGCGAGGTAGTAGCGTGCACTTAATTTTCGGTATAAAGCCATTACGTAAATTAGGATGGGAATGATGATGACGCAAAACAAGGCTAGTTTTACATTCAAAATAAACATCGCAATGAATATTCCTGACAGCAGGAAGCCGCTTTGAATAAACGTGGAAAGGACCGTTACAAACATTTCTTTAATGGCTTCCGTATCATTCGTTACCCGTGAGACAATGCTTCCGGCAGGTGTCTTATCGAAATATTTTAGGCCAAGTGCCTGCACTTTTGAAAACACATCAACACGAAGCTGCTGAATGATATAAAGGGCAATCTCCTGAAACTTCACTAACTGAAAAAATAGCAGAATCGATTTGACTATTTGGATTCCCATGTAGATGGACCCCAGGATGAGTAAGGGCTTGAACGTTAGCTTCCCTGGTGTCAAATAATCATCGATAAAAATTTTAACCAGGATTGGCAGAACGATATCTCCAATCGTAGTTAGCAGTAGTAAGATAAAGGCAATCCCGATGATTTTTTTATGCGGCTTTGTATAGGAAAGAAGACGGAATAAGATATTTCTTTGTTCCCTTTCCGAAAGCTGTACTTTCTCTTCCACATTAATGCCCCCCTTGCTCCACCAACTCTTCTAGCTGCTGGTGTAAATACATTTCTTTGTACCATCCGTCTAACTCCATGAGTTCTCCATGCGTACCTCTCTCGATAATCCTGCCATCCTCAAGAACTAGAATCAGATTGGCGTGTTGGATGGCACTCAACCGGTGTGAAGTAATGATGGTTGTTTTCCCTTCTCTGTTTTGCTTTAGTGACGAAAGGATCGCTTCCTCCGTTTTGGCATCTACCGCAGACAAGGAATCATCAAGGACCAAAACTTCTGGATTCATCAAGAGTGCTCTTGCAATGGAAATACGTTGTTTTTGTCCGCCGGATAACGACACTCCCCGTTCTCCGACGATTGTTTGATAACCATCTGTAAATTGAAGGATATCTTCATGGATATTGGCTAAGGCTGCGGCCTTTTCAATTTCCTCTTTTGCCGATGATGGATTGGTAAAGGCAATATTTTCTGCCACAGTGGCTGAAAATAAGAAATGATCCTGTGGAACATAGCCAATCGCTTCGCGTAATTTTGCAAGTTTATAGTCTTGCAGTGCTTTTTCTCCAAAAAGAATTTCCCCATGATACCCTTCAAACTCGCGAATAAGCAGCTTTAACAAAGTTGTTTTTCCTGCACCCGTTTTTCCGACAATTCCCAGTGTCTCACCTTTGTTTAAAGAGAAAGTAATATCCTTTAGGATTGGGCGTGATTCCCCTGGGTAAGTAAATTCCGCAAGTCTGTATTGAATATCTTCACATGGAATCACGTCCAGGGCCTCCTCCTTATCGGTGATTTCTACTTTTTCCCGAAGGAGAGCTGCCACCCTGTCATAGGAAGCACGGCCGCGTTCTACGATATTAAATAACCAGCCGAACGCCAGCATCGGCCAGATTAATAGCCCCAAATAGGTGGTAAACGAAATTAATTCCCCAATCGTCAGCTCGTTGTTGAGAACATATTTTGCGCCAAACACTATGGATAGGAAGAAGGAGATACCTACAATAATTGAAATGGTTGGGTCATAGAGGGAATCAATTTTTGCCACCACGATGTTTTTTTGTACAACATCTTCCGATTGTTTGCGGAAATCTTCTATATCTTCTTGCTCCTGACCAAATGTTTTGATGACTTTAATACCCGTGATACTTTCCTGGGTTTTATCGTTTAGAGATGAGAAGGCTTCCTGAGCCTTATGAAAGCTTTTATGTAACATTGTCCCGAACCAATTGGTCAAGATCGCCATAATCGGCATGGGTATCAAGCAAATCAGCGTTAATTTCCAGCTGATCGTAAACGCCATTGCGATGATGACAAATCCACCGGTTGAAAGCGAGTCAACCAGCGTTAAAACACCGGCACCAGCTGTTTGTTGAATCGCTTGAAGGTCATTTGTCGCGTGGGCCATTAAATCACCAATTCGGCTTTTTTGATAAAAGGCCGGCGACATTTTCGTAAAATGCTGAAACAAACGATCCCGTAGTATCTTGCTTAGTTTGACGGACGAACCAAAAATCATAATTCGCCAAAAATATCGTAGAACATACATCGACATACCTGTGCCTACAAGGACCAGCATCCACTGTAGCAGTAGGGATTTTGTCATCGTTCCATCGTGAATGTGGTCAGCGATAATTCCGATTACTTTTGGCGGGACCAATGTTAAAAGCGCTACCAACATTAAGAGAAAGATCCCGGATATGTATGCCTTTTTCTCCTGTTTAAAAAACCAGCCTAATTCTAAAAATACCTTCATTAAAACGCCCCCAAAGGATGTAGATAAAAATGACCATCCGACATGCTGAAGTTATATTTTATCAAATATTTGTAAAATAATAAAGATTCTTATTTTTGCAAAAAAAGAGAGGAATCCCTCTCTTCTTAATCATATTTCCAATCAAAAAAAACACTTAATAGTTGAGTGCTAAGTGTTCTTAATTCATTATTTAAATTTAGTCCAATCATACATTGTTTGCCTTTGTTTTCTAATTCTTTCAAGTTTCTTGCTTTCCACTTGTTTTTCTTTGGTAAAGTTCATGATATAACCACATTCTTCACAAATATAAGAAAATAAGTTTACTTTCTCGGGAATTCTGTTTAATGGATTGTCCTCTTCAGATTCCAAATAAATCAACACCCCTGCGTCAGTCTTAACATTCCACTTAATTTTCTCATCAAATTTTTCGTAATTGGCAGCAAAATAACCCTTTCGAAAATGTGTTCCACTACAGACAAGACATTCAATTTCACTTACATGCTTTTTCACTTCCAGCACCTCCAATAAATTTTATGAAGGTTCGCGATGTCTAATAACACCTAAACAGAAAAAGTGACATAGGTTTAATTTATAAGACTAGTATATTATCTGTGTGCTTATGCTCTTTCATCATAAATTTGTATTATTTTTGCTTATCATATTGCAAAAAAGTCCGTTAGCCAAAGTAAAGTCTGTAATGTTTGTGATATAGGCTTGTCTTAAGCATTCCTTGACAGGAATATTCCTATTTGAGTATATTTATAAAAAACATTGTTTTAAAGGAGTAGATAAAATAAGGGATGGATTATACGACAATCTTAAGCGCTCTTGCCGAGCCTAGTAGGTTACAGATTGTTGAATTACTTCGTATGGGCCCATTAACCGTGGGGGAAATAGCAGACCATCTTCATATTCGCCAGCCTCAAGCATCTAAACATCTCCGTGTATTGTATAATGCAGGAATGGTGGAATTTTCCGTAGAAGCGAATCGTCGAATCTACAATCTGAGGTCAGAGCCCTTTAAAGCCTTAGATTTATGGCTGAAAAAATACCGCGACATTTGGGAAGAAAAATTCGACAACTTGGATCGTTATTTGCAAGATCTACAAATGAGAGAAAATAAAGAGAATGAAAACTAAAATTATTGGAGGAATCACCATGTCAACTCAAATCAAAGTCACACATACTTTCAATGCTCCACGTGAACTTGTGTTTAAGGCATTGACTGAATCAGAACACCTAAAGAACTGGTGGGGGCCAAAAGGATGGGCATTCGAGGTTTCTAAATCAGATTTCCGTCCGGGCGGCGTTTTTCACTACAGCCAGAAACCTGCTGACGGCAACGTAATGTGGGTTAAATTTGTATACAGTGAAATTATTGCACCAGAGAAAATTGTTTACACTAGTTTCTTTTCTGATGAAGAAGGTAACACTGTCCGTGCACCCTTTGACGCAAATTGGCCTATGGAAACCCTGAATACCATTACTCTCACCGAGGATGAAGGAAAAACAACCCTAACAATGACTGTGGTTCCCGTATCCCCGACAGCGGATGAGATTAAAACCTTCGAGGATTCAAAAGAGATGGCTCAGGAAGGATATACCGGAACCTTTTATCAATTAGATGAATACCTACCGAAGATATAAACCGTTAAAATAACCACAGCAAAAACACCGACCACCGGTGTTTTTTGTTATTAATAACTATTCCTTCTATGCTATTTATCAAACTTTTTAAATATCAAAACGTAAAACTGGTATAATTGTACTAGATTAGAGAAATAAGGGGGAAAATATATGAGTGAAATAACAGCAAATGTGAATCAAAACTATGCTGCGCAATCGGAAGGAAAGTCTTATTTCGATGGGGGTTTACTACAATACATAGGATGGTCAATTTGTGGATGGCTTGTAACTGTCTGTACTCTAGGAATCTGCTATCCTTGGGCAATTACTATGATTTTAGGTTGGAAAACCAGGCATACTGTGATTAATGGGAGAAGATTACAATTTACTGGATCAGCAATAGGGTTATTCGGGAATTGGATTAAATGGTGGTTCTTATGTGTAATTACTTTGGGGATTTATAGTTTCTGGTTATTTATTGCAATGGAGAAATGGAAAACAAAACATACTTCTTTTGCAAATTAATTAATAGCCCTTCAGTAATGGAGGGCTATTATTCTCATCCCTACCCCTGAAGTAACTCTTTTAAGACATCATCCAATAACACAAAAAACCACCCTCCATTGGTTAAGTCTCCAATAAAAAAGTGGTTTCGGATTAGTTTGATGAAAGATTAAGCAAAAATAATACAAATTTATGATGAAAGATTCATTCAACAACAAAATGTTGTACGAAAACCTGTCCTATATTTGCTTATAATTATGTTCAAACCGTTGATACGAATGGGTTTTATTTTGATTGCTGCTTGTTCATTGCAGCCATCATTTGGTTGATCTTCTTCTGAGAAGGCTTCATACCCATTTGCATCATCATCATTTTAAGCATTTGCTCATTGATTGGCGGATTTTTCTTTAAATAGCTCATCATATATCTGCGAGCAATGAAAAATCCTAGTGCTACACCAGCGACTAATGCTAGTATACCAACTAGAATGTACATACCCATTAAACTTCCTCCTTCATGTTGTCTACCATACTACAGTGTACTAAATAAAACGGCATAAAACAATATCCTCTTGCAATTAGATTAATTTTCTTTCCTTGATTGGCTTTAACCATCCAAAGCGCTGATGTTCGAGATCAATCGCCAGAAAGGAAGATTCACATTTTCGAAGCACTTCAAAATAAGCTGTCTCTGCCTCATAGCTTCCTTGCGCCTCAACTGTTATTAAATCTTGAAAAACTTCTAATTTTGCCGTACTTAGTTTTCCACTTAATTCAATATAGTATGCACCATGATCGGCCTTAAATCCTTTAATTCTCCCCAGCTGTTTTTGAATCAGATTGTGGATTTTCAATACCTCCACTTTTTTGGTTATATAGTCAATTTGTTTTTTTGTTATAAATTGAAGCTCACCGTATGCATGTTGATGTTCCTGAAAAAGCTGATAAAACAGTCGCTCTCTTCCGAAGTAATGGGCGGCAAATTCATCTTCTATTAAATATAGTTGATATTTTCTCACACAAACCTCTCCTTCGCTGTCAACCCTTTTATTTATTATAAAAAAACAGAAACGAAACATTTGTCTTACGGCGGCAAAAACTTTCACTATTTTTGTCGATTGAGAGTTTCCTTACCAAATTTATGAATTCGGTAATATTTTTGAAATTTCCTTTTTTATTTTACAATGTTCAAAGTTTTGTAAAAATTATACTAAGCATACAAATGGAATAAATAATCTTCAATTGCTTTTTCGTGTATTTCATCCTTCATTGCTTCTAATTCTTCTGACATTTTATTTGCCTTCACTGGATCTAACGTGAAGGTACCAGGCAGGTTTTGTTTAAGAATAAATTGAATGCGGAACGTAGTTGGCGGATGAGTAGCATTTAATTGAAATTTTTCTCTTTCGGACCGTAATTTATAACGCAGCCTTTCACGATCCGGCATTTTGGATAAAGCCTTCCTATATTCACTAATTACGTTTGAAGGTGTATCATTCAAGGCAGTCTTTGATAAGGCGTGGAAATACATATCATCATAATGCACTTTTTCCAGTGCAGAAGCTTTGTGTTTGCTTCCGCATGTTTTTGCTGCTAAATAGTCCGCTAAATACTCTCCTTTTTGCGAATCTATCCAAACTAAATGAAGTAATAAGGAATATAGACAATAAGGAATAAAGGAAAGTATTTTCATGAAAGGTTTGGTTAAGAAATCTAGCAAACCAAACGGTTCATTTTGCTCCGAAGGAACTGGGTCTAATAGTGAGTACCAATCATCCAAGGTATTTAACGCGGTATGAAAATAAAATCCATAGGCTAAGTCTTTATTAGAAAAATGGCCCAGTTCGTGAGCCATTATGGAGCATCGCTCTTCGGGGCTCATAGCAGAGAAAAAAGGCAGTCCAATATTTACGATTGTTTTTCTCCTCCAGCCAATCTTCATAATGGAAGCATTATATTCCTCATTGATTATTACCCCATCAATCTTCTTCAGTCCCATAGTTTCCGCAAGGTCGTCCATTACACCATAAGTAGCTGGGAGCTTTTCACGCGGAATAATCCTATCCCCTTTTGCTAACTTAGGCACCCTCGGCCGTGTAACCCAGGCAATGCCAATAAACAAAAGCCCCCAACATATTGAGATAAAATTTGAATGATGAAAAACAAGAAGATAAATTCCTGTAATCAATATCGCAAAACTAAAAGTATGAATAATGGTAGCGAGTAGTATTGCAAGTCCATTTACAAAGGTAATGTTCAATTTCACATTTTGCTCATTCATTATTTTATTGAAAATAAATTGACCGCTTTTTTCACCTAATCGTTCATATAGTCTGTCAATTTTGGATTTCTTTTGTTTTTCTTTATTAGAGGATAAATTATATCCACATTCACACCATGTAATATAACCATTATGTATAGGAATTTTCGATTGGCATTCTGGACATTCCGTAAAGTCCTCGATTTGTTCTTTAATAACTCCACTCAAAAGCTTGTCACCTCATAAAAGCAAAATTTGCTTTTATTATATATGTTCATATTTTATTTTCATACACTTTTCTAATAATTCCCACAACTGAAAATGGATCACATTTACCTCTGCGATTACTTTATACCTTGCACTGGCTTTCAACAAAAAAAAGAACGGATATAATCCGTTCTCCTCTAAAAAATTATTTTATTTATTCAAAAGTGCTTTCACGCGGGCAACTACATTGCTTACTGTGAAGCCGTATTCTTCCATGATTTTTTCACCTGGTGCAGATGCTCCGAACTTGTCGATAGCTAATACATCGCCTTCATCACCAGTATATTTGTGCCAGCCAAAGGAAGCACCTACTTCAATACCAAGACGTTTCTTAACATTCTTAGGAAGTACGGAGTTCTTATATTCTTGAGATTGCTTTTCAAAACGATCCCATGATGGCATGCTTACAACAGAAACGTGAACACCTTCGCCTGCTAAAGCTTTTTGCGCTTCAACCGCCAGGCTTACTTCAGATCCAGTCGCAAGTAATAATGCATCTGGAGTTTCTCTTTCTGATGGAGAAACTACATAAGCACCTTTAGAAACGCCATCGTAGGCGTTAGTGTCTGTTCCCTTTAATGTCGGTAGATCTTGACGTGTTAAAACAAGTGCTGTTGGAGTGTTTTTAGATTCAACAGCCAACTTCCAAGCTGCAGCAGTTTCATTTCCATCTGCAGGACGAATGATTGACAAGCCTGGCATAGCACGTAGCGCTGCAAGTTGTTCGATTGGCTCGTGTGTTGGCCCATCTTCCCCAACCGCAATACTGTCATGAGTAAATACATATGTGACAGGCAAGCCCATTAATGACGCAAGACGAATGGCTGGACGAAGGTAATCAGAGAATACGAAGAAAGTACCTCCAAATACTTGAACTCCGCCATGAAGAGCAATACCATTCATAGCAGCACCCATCGCAAATTCACGAACGCCAAACCAGAAATTACGGCCTTCATATGAACCTGGCATATAATCTTTTGTTCCCTTGATCATCGTTTTATTGGAACCAGCAAGGTCAGCAGATCCACCAATAAAAGTAGGAAGGTTTTTAGCAATTGCATTTAAAACTTCACCAGAGGAAGCTCGGCTTGCAAGAGATTTGCCTTCACTGTAGACTGGAATATCCTTGTCCCAGCCCTCAGGAAGTTCTTGATTTAATGCTTGCTCAAGTTGATTAGCCAATTCTGGATATTCATTCTTATATTGTGCGAAAAGGTCATTCCATTCTTTTTCCTTTTTCTCACCTGTTTCCACAATTAGCTTTTGGAAGTTATCATATACTTCCTGTGGCACATGGAAATCTTCTTCGAATGTCCACTTGTATGCTTCCTTAGTTAATTTTAACTCGTCAGCACCTAGTGGTGATCCGTGAACGCCAGAAGTACCGGCACGGTTTGGAGAACCATAACCGATTACCGTTCTAACTTCGATCATAGTAGGACGATCAAGGTCACTTCTTGCTTCTTCAAGCGCATTTGCGATTTCTTCAAGATTGTTTCCATCTTCTACACGGACATACTGCCAGCCATATGATAAGAAGCGCTCTTTTACGCTTTCCGAGAAGGATTTATCCAAGTCTCCATCAAGTGAAATATCATTTGAATCATAAAGTACAACTAAGCGTCCTAATTTCAAGTGACCTGCAAGGGAAGCAGCTTCAGCAGAAACACCTTCCATTAAATCTCCGTCACCACAGATGCTGTATGTAAAATGGTTCACAAGTTCAAACTTATCTTTATTATAAACGCCTGCTACATGACGTTCTGCCATTGCCATACCGACTGCCATTGCAATACCTTGACCAAGCGGTCCAGTTGTTGCTTCGACACCTTCAGTGTGGCCGTATTCTGGGTGCCCAGGTGTTTTACTTCCCCATTGACGGAATTGCTTTAAATCTTCCATAGATAAGTTGTAACCGGATAAATGAAGCATGCTGTATAACAACGCAGAACCGTGGCCTGCAGATAATACAAAACGATCGCGGTTAAACCATTGTGGATTCTTCGGATTATGGTTCATGAAGCGAGTCCACAATGTATAGGTCATAGGTGCAGCACCCATTGGCATTCCCGGATGACCTGAGTTTGCTTTCTCAATCGCATCTATGGAAAGAGTACGAATCGAAGTAACGGATAAATCATCAATAGTATTAAACATGAATTACATCCTTTCTTCACCACTTGAATACTAGATACATTCTTAATATTATATTGCTACTGAAATTAATTCAACCAATAAACTTAATAAATGAAATTAATTTTCGCTTTGTTTCTCATTTGGACACAACGATGGTTTGTGCATATAAAAAAGGAATACAAAAAATAGTATTCCTTGAATTAATGTAGATTATTTTTCTTTCTTTCTTTAAGTTTTCCTGGTGTGACATCGTTTCCTAATGGATCAACGAACTTTGTATTGGTTAACGTTTCAAGCATGTTGGAACGAAAAGTTGCTAGATACTCACTTCTTAGTTTGGATTGCTCTTTTGCTTCTAATTCCGTTAATCCGGTTGTTTTCGCTTTCCTCGCAAGTTCATTTATTCTTGCCATTTTCTCTTTGGACAGCATTTAAACACCAACTTTCATAAAAAACTGTGTACATAGCAACTGATTTTACTAAAAAAAAGACCTTCTGACAAGGCAAAAGGTCTACTCATCTTGAGATTCCATATATTCCTGGTATCTACGATGAACGGTCGCTTTGGAAATATTATACCCAAATCCTCTTAAAACAGCGGCTATTTCATGAAAGGTTAAATTGTTCTTTCTTAATCTCACAATTTCCTCGACTGGAACTTCGATTTTTTCTCGGCCTGAAGCTTCACCAAGGTTTTTTAAATTTTTTTGGGGGCTATATCCCTGTTCGACAGCCCGTCTCATTCCACGCTTTATTTTTACATTATGGAGCTTTCGCTGGTACTCTTCCACCATACTAACAATTTTCAATACCATAGAATCCGACTCTGAAAGCTGCAATTCACCATTATGAGAAATACAATAAAGTTTAATTCCCTCTTTTAAGATACAGTGCAAAAGTGCAATTTTGGCGTTTCCCCTGCCAAGACGTGTTTCGTCTTGAATTAGAAGGGCTTGTACTTTTTTATCCTTTATCCGTTCCAAAACATGAAGGATACCATCTCTTTCAAAGTCATAGCCGCTTGCCTGTTCTTTAATAATTGAATCAATTTCAAAATGATGCTGTTTTGCAAGTTGTATTAGTTCTTCTTCTTGACGCTGTAACGAGGTTTCCTGCGTTTCCTTATTTGTGCTAACCCGGCAGTATATGATTGCATTCATCCCATTTATTCCTCAATGGCACTTGCAAATTGTGTAGTATCCGGAGCTTCGTTGCTGACTGGGATCATAATTTTATCGCCAGGGAAAATTTGATCACCCACATTTTTATTGTGCTTTTTCACCCAGCTGATAAACTCTTTATTGGATAGAGAGTGCTGGCCTGCATACTGGTCGGATAGCTCCCAGAGTGAATCTCCTTCAGAGACAGTTACTTTTATAAATTTATCCTTTTCATTGGCATTTGACTGAATAGATAAGATTAAGGCAAATGAACAGCTTATAAACATTAGAATTATAGCAAATGAGTATTGGTTCCAAATCTTTTTCATGATTAACACCTCTTAATAGAATATACGTTCGCTTTTGATAGTTTCATTATAATTCGAACGTTTGTTTGTTGTCAACTAGTTATTCGAACTTATGTTTGTATAAAATAAGCGAACATGATATAATTAAGACAACATTAACCAGGCGAGGTGCATTTTATCATGGTAAAGATATCTAAACGGCAGCAGGATATCCTGGATTTCATAAAAGGTGAGGTTAAGAGCAAGGGCTATCCTCCATCCGTACGTGAAATTGGCGAAGCGGTTGGACTTGCATCCAGTTCCACTGTACATGGCCATTTAGCTAGATTAGAAAGTAAAGGTCTTATTAGACGAGATCCAACAAAACCAAGAGCAATCGAAATTTTGGAAGTAGATGAACTTGCTCATATCCCAAGAAACAATGTAGTCAATGTTCCAATCGTTGGTAAGGTAACAGCGGGATTACCTATTACTGCCATTGAAAACGTAGAAGAATATTTTCCACTTCCGGAAAGGCTTGCACCTGCTGATGAACACGTATTTATGCTAGAAATCATGGGTGAAAGTATGATAGAGGCTGGAATTCTTGATGGAGACTATGTAATCGTTAAACAGCAGCAAACAGCGAATAATGGGGATATTGTTGTCGCGATGACAGAAGATGATGAAGCAACGTGTAAGAGATTTTTTAAAGAAAAAGATTTCATCCGGTTGCAGCCGGAAAATTCAACCATGGATCCTATTATTTTACGAAATGTTTCTATTCTTGGAAAAGTTATCGGAGTATATAGACATATTCATTAATAAAGAGTCGGCTTTCAATTGCCGACTCTTGTTTTATCAATACTAATATTGGGAAAATTTTTGATAAATAATTTTAATGATGCTTGTATTTGGAAAATTCAGTATTTTTTCCTATGCTCAAGAGTTTCCAAGTTTAGTATAATGGTAATACACCAAGATTTACCTTAGGTCCAAAAAATTCAGGCTTAAGGAGAGTGAGAAAGAAGTGTTCATTGACATTATTTTCTCGTTAGTGATTGGTGGGTCGGTTGGGATTATTGGACATGTTCGTAAGCATGGTAAAATTATTATGCCTCGGAAAACAAAAAAGTTCCTTTATCTCGGTTTTCTAGAAGAAATGCTTCTAGGTGCGGTTGCAGCCCTTCTTCTTGTTTTGTATACAGCTCCAAATTCCTATGTTGAGAATATTATTTTTTCGCTAGTTGCCGGGATTGCTGGTGATGCTGCACTCTCGGGTTTTAAATTGATCAAACAGAACAGTGATGAGAAATAAAATTTATTACAAACCAGCATCTGGATTATAGGATGCTGTTTTTTTGTGATCTTGTTTTTTTAGTTTGGATGGTTGATTGACCAAAATGCAGGAAAAAGTGCATCGAGGGTCAATGAAATAGTGTTTCATTGACCGACTTGCATGAAAATGTGTCTCTTCGGTAAATGAAAGAGCCTTTCATTGCCCAAAGTGAATGAAATAGATCTTCCAGGGTAAATGAAGTGACAGTTCATTTACCTAAATCCAAGAATCTGTGTTTCCACAGTAAATGAAACTCGCTTCCCGAATGAAGTTATCTTTTTCAACAAATAAAAAAGTCTTGACGCTATAAAAGCGACAAGACTTTCCAATCTTAATACATTGACATATACTGATCGCGTTCCCATTGGTGAACGACGGTACGGAACATATCCCATTCGATCTCTTTTGCTTCTACAAAGTGTTCTAAGATGTGCTCGCCAAGACCAGCTATGATTACTTCGTCTGATTTTAATAGGTCTAAAGCTTGAGCTAGAGTTGCAGGCAGATCGATAATGCCTTCTTCTATTCTTTCTTCCTTGCTCATTACATAAATGTTACGGTCAACTGGTGCAGGAGGAGTTAACTTATTCTTAATTCCATCTAGGCCAGCTTTTAGCAGAACAGCCATCGCAAGGTAAGGGTTTGCAGCTGGGTCAACGCTTCGTACTTCAACACGTGTGCTTAGTCCACGTGATGCTGGAATACGAATTAATGGTGAACGGTTTTGTGCAGACCAAGCAACATAACATGGTGCTTCATAGCCAGGAACAAGACGCTTATAAGAGTTTACAGTTGGATTTGTAACTGCCGTAAATCCAGGTGCATGTTTTAAGATACCAGCAATGAACTGACGTGCAGTATCGCTCATTTGAAGGTCGCCAGTTGGCTCGAAGAAGGCATTTTCCCCATTTTTAAATAAGGAAAGGTTCATATGCATTCCAGAACCATTTACTCCGAATAAAGGTTTTGGCATGAAAGTAGCGTGTAAACCGTGTTTACGGGCAATTGTTTTTACAACCAGCTTAAATGTTTGGATTTGGTCACAGGCTGTTAAAGCATCGGCATATTTGAAATCGATTTCGTGCTGACCTGGCGCTACTTCGTGGTGAGAAGCTTCAATTTCAAAGCCCATTTCCTCTAATTCAAGAACGATATCGCGGCGGCAGTTTTCTCCTAAATCGGTTGGAGCTAAGTCAAAGTAGCCTCCTTGGTCGTTCAATTCTAAAGTAGGCTCACCTTTTTGGTCCAATTTAAATAGGAAGAATTCTGGCTCAGGTCCGAGGTTAAAGTTAGTGAAACCAAGGTCTTCCATTTCCTTCAACACTCTTCTTAAGTTATTACGAGGGTCACCTTCAAAAGGTTTTCCTTCTGGAGTGTAGATATCACAGATTAAACGGGCAACTTTTCCTTTTTCTGCGGTCCATGGGAAAACCACCCATGTATTTAAATCAGGATATAACTGCATATCAGATTCTTCAATACGTACGAAACCTTCGATTGAAGATCCGTCGAACATCATTTTGTTATCAAGTGCTTTTTCTAATTGACTAATAGGAATCTCAACGTTTTTAATTGTTCCTAGAATGTCAGTGAATTGTAGGCGAATAAATTTAACATTTTCTTCTTTTGCAAGACGTTGAATATCTTCTCTTGAATACTTTGGCATTTTTCAATCCCCCTAAATTTTCATAAAAAATTTTAATGGAAAAAGCGTGACATATCACCTTGACGAAGTGAGGAACGATTTAATCTATTTGAATGAATCAATTCGTTTCGCAGCATTTTTCTTAACTGATCATCTGTTAACTCGCGCTTCGCCTTTTCGGCATGTTGCTCAAGAACATTTGCTTGTTCTTGTTTGACCAAGAATAGCTGCTTGATTCCTGCCATATTGACTCCTTGATCAATTAAATCTTTCACTTCTAAAAGCCTATCAATATCATTCAAACTAAATAGCCGTCTATTTCCCTCAGTTCTTGCTGGAGAAATCAACTGGTGTTCTTCATAATACCGGATTTGCCTTGCTGTCAGCTCTGTTAGCTGCATGACAGTTCCGATGGGAAACAGCGGCATGGAACGGCGAATTTCCTTTCCACTCACCAAATTTCTCCTCCCTTACTATCTATCATATTGTTATTATATTTGACGTTAGATAATATGTCAATCTCATGTAAGAAAATCTAACATAGTTTTTAAATTATAATTAAAGTTAAGTCTGCGGAACCGTTTTAATTACAATATTTTGATTTATTGGGGTTTGACGAGCAATAGTACCTTCGCACAATTACCGTTTTGGTGTTTTTTCAGCGCGAACACGCATTAGGAACCTCTACTAATTACCGGCTTGGCGTTTTTTCCGCCCTTAAGGTCATTAAGAACCTCTCCTAATTACCATCCTGATGGTTTTCCCCACTAAAGGGCATTAAGAACCTCTCCTAATTACCATCCTGATGGTTTTTCCCCTCTAAAGGGCATTAGAAACCTCTGCTAATTACCATCCTGATGGTTTTTCACCTCTAAAGGGCATTAGGAACCTCACCTAATTACCATCCTAATGGTTTTTCCCCTCTTAAGGGCATTAAGAACCTCTCCTAATTACCATCCTGATGGTTTTCCCCCACTAAAGGGCATTAGGAACCTCTACTAATTACCGTCGAGGTTCATTCTTAGGCCTGACTCATTTACCTGCTGACCTTCTTGTATATTTTCCTACTTCAGTTCAATTAATCCTTTTTCGATTAATTGATCAATAGCTAGACATACGGCCATTTTTACATGGGCATAGGTTAATCCGCCCTGAACATAGGCCACATATGGCGGTCTGATTGGGCCATCTGCTGTCAGTTCAATACTTGCTCCCTGGATGAAGGTTCCCGCAGCCATAATCACATCATCTTCATACCCAGGCATATAGCTTGGGTGTGCGGTAACGTATGAATTAATCGGGGAGGCAAATTGAATAGCTTGGCAAAAGGCGACCATTTTATCGCGATCATCAAATTGGACTGATTGAATTAAATCTGTCCGCCTCGCATCCCACTTCGGTGATGAATTCATTCCCAATTTTTCAAGCGTGGCAGCTGTAAAAACGGCTCCCTTTAGTGCTTGAGCTACCACGTGTGGGGCTAAAAAGAAACCCTGATACATTTCCTGCAGGCTATATAAAGAAGCCCCTGCTTCGGCTCCAATTCCAGGGGATGTCATCCGGTAGGAGCAAGCCTCGACCCAGTTCTTCTTGCCAACAATGTATCCTCCTGTTTTCACGATGCCGCCGCCAGGATTTTTTATTAGAGAACCGGCCATCAGATCTGCCCCAACATGGCAAGGTTCCAACTCTTCAACAAATTCGCCGTAACAATTATCAACAAACACCACGACGTCTTGTTTGATTTCTTTTACAAACGCAATCATCTCACCTATCTCAGCCACAGTGAATGACGGCCTTGTCGCATAGCCTTTGGAGCGTTGAATCCCAATCATTTTTGTGCTCGGTTTGATTTTCTTGGCCACTTCATCCCAATCAATCCCGCCCTCATTGGTCAAGGAAACACTATCATAGGAAATGCCAAATTCCTTTAAGGAACCGACACCATTCCCGCGAATCCCAACGATTTCTTCTAGCGTATCATATGGTTTACCTGTTATATATAGAAGTTCATCACCTGGACGAAGGACTCCAAATAACGCAATCGATATCGCATGAGTGCCGGATATGATTTGCGGACGGACAAGACCTGCTTCACCGCCAAATACATCCGCGTATATGGATTCCAAAGTATCTCTGCCAATATCATCGTACCCATATCCGGTGGACGGGATAAAATGCGAGTCACTTACCCTGTGTTTTTGATAGCTTTTTAGAACGCATAATTGATTGATTTCCGCTCTTTCGTCGATTTCTTTGTGTACCCCAGCGATTTGCTGTTCTACTTTTTGGACAAGCGGTTGAAGCTTTTCCCCATTAGTTAACTGTTGAAACATGGTGTAACTCCTATCTACAATTTATATTTCAGTAACTGTCCTGTTATTTGATGGTCGTTTAATGTATAGCCCTTGCATCGATACAACTGGTCTTCTTCATCAAAGGACAACTCTTTTAAAATTGTCTCATTTTTTAATTGTGAAAGAAGCTTTCCTTCTGTTGAAGGAACCTTCACCTCATAAGCATCCATCATTTCGATGATGTTCTTTTCCATTTTTACCTTTAGGGCTTGACGGTCTTCTTTATTAAATGCACTAATAAAAGCCGTCGGCGTGTCCGCTGTGGGAACAAAATCCGGATGCTGAATATCTTTTTTATTGTATACCGTTAACTGCGGGATATCTTTTACATCCAGTTCCTCGAGCAGCTTATTAACCGTTTTTTCGTGATGAAAATAATCCTGATTCGACATATCCACAACATGAAGAAGC
>NZ_JCAIOL010000002.1:0-690924 GCF_059587065.1 Neobacillus sp. DZ-9 | reverse complement strand
GGTGATTAAGGCTAAAAAACCACTTGGTAAAATTAATTTTCGGGTCATTGGATCAAGTGTGGCAAACAGTTGATTTTCCTCATACGAATCCGCTTCAGACAGACGGTTAAACAACGTTGATTTACCAGCATTGGTGTAGCCGACAATCGCTACTTGAAAAGCTTTATTTTTCTTTCGACGTTCCCGATATCGTTCCCGGTGCTGGACGATGACAGCGAGCTGCGTTTTAATATCATCGATTCGGCGGCGGATGTGCCGGCGGTCGGATTCTAATTTGGTTTCCCCTGGTCCTCTTGTTCCGATACCTGCCCCCAGCCTTGATAACGCGGTTCCCTGTCCTGCTAAACGGGGAAGTATGTATTGAAGCTGCGCAAGCTCCACCTGTAGTTTTCCTTCTTTGGATCGTGCTCTTTGAGCAAAAATGTCTAAAATAAGCTGCGTCCGGTCGATAATTCTGGCATTTATTTCAGAGCCAAGATTTCGCTTTTGACTCGGGGATAACTCGTCATTGAATATCACGATATCTGCTTCAAGCTCTTCCACTAAAGCGACGATCTCTTCCACTTTTCCCTTACCGATATAGGTTGCCGAGTGAAGACGATCTCTTTTTTGCACAACAGACACTAATACTTCACCCTGTGCGGTTTCTGTTAATGATGCTAACTCTTCCATCGAATATTGAAAACGCAAATCATCATCAGCCATTGTTTGACAGCCGACCAGAATAGCTTTTTCTTTCGTATCTTTTTGTTCCAATAAACATCCTTCCCTTCAAAAAAATCTCTACCTCTCATCATAACAAAAAAGCTTTTTAATCTCTATTTTTCCCTATACCAACCTTATTAAAAATATTTGTTGTATTTTTCTTTTTCCGTGGTAAAATTTTATTATTTGTTAGAAATAATTATAAAGACAACAAGGGGAAAATGAACTAATGACATGGGAAGTATTAAGTATGATTGGCACGATTGCCTTTGCGGTCAGCGGCGCAATTGTGGCAATGGAAGAGGAATATGATATTTTAGGAGTTTATATATTAGGAATTGTAACAGCCTTTGGCGGCGGGGCCATTCGAAACCTTTTGATCGGTGTACCCGTTTCGGCATTATGGGAGCAGGGATTATTTTTTCAAATTGCCTTATTATCGATTACGGCCGTGTTCCTATTTCCAGCAAATCTCCTTAAGCACTGGCAAAAATGGGGGAACCTCTTTGATGCTATCGGCTTATCCGCATTTGCGATTCAAGGGGCAATTTATGCCTCAAATATGAATCATCCTCTAAGTGCTGTTATTGTCGCTGCAGTGCTAACAGGAATCGGCGGCGGAATTATTCGTGATTTATTAGCCGGACGAAAACCGATTGTCCTAAGATCAGAGATTTATGCGGTATGGGCGATTCTAGCAGGCGTGATTATTGGACTTAAAATTGCTTCAAGCTCATGGGAATTATATACACTATTTATCCTGGTAACAGTATTGCGCGTTCTTTCCTACACCTTTGATTGGAAACTGCCTATACGGAGGCTGGGAGCCCATTAAAAAAATCGACGGTATCTGACCGTCGATTTTTTTAATCTTCTTCAAACACCAAATCATTGCTTCGTAATGTCATCAACTCATGCCTGTCGTAGCTATTCAGCATTAAAAGCCTCATCGCCTGAGCACGAATCGATTTTTCAATAATATTGCGGACATAACGGCCATTTGAAAAACTGTTCGGACTTAAAACTGCCTTTACCCAGATTAAATGGTCTTTTAACTTTTTTTCAGCCTCATGACTAAAGGTGTATTCTCGTTCCACAATCATCCTGCCTGCAATTTCCATCAGTTGCTCAATATTATAATCCGGAAAATCAATGACCAATGGGAACCGTGAATGGAGACCGGGATTTAGCGTTAGAAAATAGTCCATTTCTTGTGAATATCCCGCAAGGATGAGAATAAACTCATGCTGTTTATCCTCCATATGCTTGACAAGTGTATCAATGGCCTCTTTGCCAAAATCCTTTTCCCCGCCGCGGCCTAGCGAATAAGCCTCGTCAATAAATAAAATGCCGCCTTGAGCCTTTTTGATCAAATCGCGAGTTTTTTGGGCGGTATGTCCGATATATTCACCAACAAGATCGGCACGTTCCGCCTCAATTAAATGACCCTTCGACAAGACACTCATTTTTTGAAACAGTTTGCCTATTAACCGGGCAACGGTTGTTTTTCCTGTTCCGGGATTCCCTTTAAACATCATGTGCAACGCTTGTTTTCTTGCCTTTAAACCCATTTCCTCGCGTTTCTTGTTTACATAAATCCACGCATAAATTTCCTTTATCATTCGTTTCATTTCTTCCATACCAACCAAAGCTCCTAGCTCTTCTTCAATTTCTTTTAGGGCAGTATGCTCTGGGGGAATGACCTTTGGAACAACTTGAAAGTCAGGTAATTCTTTCGTTACGGTTTCTCTTTTTTGAGAATTGAGAACAACTTTTATTTGGCCGTTGCTTTTCATTCGCATTCGTTGGTCCAAAGCTTTCACCTCTCATTCTGCAGACAGTATACATATGGTAGGGTTTTTGTTAGCAATAAAAATTTTTCTTTTAATAAAGGCTATGTTAAAGGACATTGTTGATTTTTTTAATACTGTTGATTGGAGCGGAAGGAGCGAAGACTCCTGCGGGAGTACGGGGCAGGGGAGACCACGCAGGCGCCAAGGCACCGAGGAGGCTCCCCGGCACGCCCGCGAACCGCTCGCGCCTGGAGCGCAAATCAACAACTTAGTTTATCAGAGCCTTAATAAGAAGGAATACATAATCCTTCATTTTAATGTGTATTCAAAGCCTTGGCATTTCATTAAATAAAGTTGAAAAATAAAAAAGAGCCCTTCTAATATGGGCTCAAATTTATGATATAGATTATTGATTATCCAGATCAAGCTGCACATTACGCTGAGGTGCAAACGTTGAAATAGCATGTTTAAATACTAATTGCTGTTTCCCCTCTGACTCAAAAAGAACTGTAAAGTTATCAAAGCCCTTAATTTGGCCTCTTAATTGGAATCCGTTCAATAGGAATACCGTAACGTGTGTGTTATCTTTACGGCACTGGTTTAAAAATTGATCTTGAATGTTAATTGTGGTTTTCATTTGTATATCCTCCTCTTTTATCTCTACTAATATGTATTCGATTTTACTTGAAGCTTTCCTTCAACATAATGTGAAATTTCCGTTATTTTTTTCGTGAAATTGTTCACATCTGTCATATCAAACCATTTTACATCCATTTTGTTGCGAAACCAAGTTAATTGCCTTTTGGCATATCTCCTGGAATTTTGCTTTAAGGTTTCAACCGCATCGTCAAGGGAAACCTTCCCATCCAGGTATTGATAAATCTCTTTGTAGCCAATGGCCTGAATGGATTGACAATCCCGAAGGCCTTGTTGATACAGGCTTTTCACTTCATCTAATAGTCCTTGTTCTACCATTAAATCAACGCGGTCATTTATCCGCTCATAAAGCCTGTCTCTTTCCATTGTCAGGCCAACGAGTGCGGTATCATACAATAGATCCGGCTCCTGGGTTCTTTGAAATTCTTGCATCGTCTTACCAGTAAGATGGTAAATTTCCAAAGCACGAATAACTCTTCTGACATTATTGGGATGGATTTGGGCGGCGCTTTCTGGATCCACTTCACATAATTCTTTATAAAGTGCCTCATTACCAATTTCTTTTGCTCGTTGTTCTAACTGCAGCCTAAATGCTTCATCACCTGATACATCGGAAAATTGATAATCATAAATGACAGATTGTATATACAGCCCGGTCCCACCAGCAATAATAGGGAGTTTTCCCTCTTTGGCAATCTCTTCTATCTTTGCCCTTACAAGCGATTGGAATTCAGCAACGGAAAAATTTTCGTCAGGCTCCTTAATATCAATCAAATGGTGGGGAATTCCATCCATTTCCTCTTGAGTTATTTTAGCCGTTCCAATATTCATGCCTCGATAGATTTGCATCGAATCACCGCTGATAATCTCACCATTAAACTGTTTGGCCATCTCAATACTCAGCTTGGTCTTTCCTACTGCAGTTGGTCCGATGATGACTAATAATTTTTGTTTTGAATCCAATATTTTCACACTGCCTTATACCTTTTTTAAATGGAAGGAATTCATTCGTTTACTTCCACCACTTCATCGTAACACAATTATGAAAAGCAGTTGAACATCAAATAAGTATATACAAAAAATTTCTTTTCTATGCGTTCTTGATCGAATGAATTTATTTTTTTCAGTTTGATTACAATCAGATGAATTTTTCGACCAAATTTACAAATCGATAACGGTTCTTTTACAAACGGCTTTTCACCCCCATATTCATGGTAGGCTTAATCGTAGAGTATTTTGTAAAAAAAACTCGTATTTTGGCATGCGAGTTTTAAATAGACTTTAAAATCTAGGAAATTAGGTGAATAAAATGCTATCAAATTTATCAAATTATGATATTGGCATTGATTTAGGAACTGCAAATATATTAGTTTATAGTAGAAATAAAGGGATTGCTCTTAATGAGCCATCTGTAGTCGTGGTTGATACGACAACAAAAAATATTGTTGCCGTCGGAACGGAAGCCTATGAAATGGTCGGAAAGACTCCAGAGAAATTTGTCACAATTCGTCCATTAAGAGATGGTGTTATTGCCGATTTCGACATTACCACCGAAATGTTAAAGAATATATTGCGAAAGGCTTCCAAAAAGCTTGGTTTTGCTCTACGTAAGCCAAATGTTGTCGTTTGCATCCCTTCTGGTTCTACTAGCGTTGAGAGAAGGGCAATTCATGATGCAGTGAAAAATGCAGGCGCTAAAAAGATCACCTTAATTGAAGAGCCAGTTGCGGCCGCAATTGGCGCTGGCATGCCAATTGATGAACCGGTTGCCAATGTCGTTGTGGATATCGGCGGCGGAAATACTGAAGTTGCGATTATCTCCTTTGGCGGCGTAGTATCTTGTCATTCCATTAAAGTCGGCGGTGACCGCCTAGATGAGGATATTATTCAATATGTACGTAAAGAATACAATGTGTTAATTGGTGAAAGAAGTGCAGAAAAAATTAAGATGGAAATTGGTTATGCCTTGATTGATCACGATGAGCTTTTCATGGAGGTTCGTGGACGAGACCTTGTTTCTGGATTACCAAAAACTATCAAACTTTCATCCTATGAAATTCGAAATGCATTAAAGGAACCATTATTGCAGATTTTAGAAGCTATCCGCGCCACACTGGAGGACTGTCCAGCTGAACTAAGCGGTGACATCGTTGACCGCGGTGTAATTCTTACCGGCGGCGGTTCGTTGTTGAATGGTATGGAAGCATGGTTAAGTAAAGAAATCGTTGTTCCTGTTCAACTTGCGGAGAATCCTCTTGAATCGGTAGCAATCGGAACTGGAAAAGCATTACCATACATGAATAAGCTGCAAGCTGCAGTTAAATAGTTAAAAACAGGCTGTCCGACGACAGCCTGTTTTTTTATACATTTTGTTGTTTTCGCATTCGGTTGAAGTATAAGAAGATTGGAAGAGGAATAACGATGAATCCAAGGCTTTTAATGATTTGATTTTTTGCACTTTCCTTAACCCGGTTTTTTTCATCTTTTACTGTTTGTTCGTACCTTGCTCGAAGCTCCTTTTCAGTTAAAACCTTCTCGTCCTTCACTTTACTATCTTCCCTAAACTGTTTAAAATCTTCATAGCTCTGGTAATAACTTGGCGGACTGATTAAATCGGCTGCCGCCATAAAGATCGATATTCCACCTCCAATGACCATCATTAGAGTAGCAAATAAGACTAAATACGTATAAAGATGGCGTATCACTGCTTCTTCCCCCTTTTCTTTATTTTTCACGGCATAAACGATAACAAAAATAATGATAACCATAGGTAAAAATGCGCCTAATAAGCTTAAAGCGATCAAGGATTATCCCCCCTTACCAACATTATACAACGATTAGTGTAATTTTACACCTTTAATTACTTTTTATTTATTGATAGAAAACAACAAACTTTTACAAAATCAGCGTTTTTAGTTTATGTTACCCTGTTGCCATTCTCGAGTAGTTTTGGGGCACTTAGAACCTTTCTACGTTACCAATTTCGCTTTCTCAGAACCTTTTTGCGCACGTAAAACCATTCTACGTTACCCAATTCGCTTTCTCGGAACCTTTTCAGGCATGTAGACCCTCTCTACGTTACCTAATTCGTTCCCTCGGGACTTTTTCAGGCACGTAGAACCTCTCTACGTTACCCAATTCGCTTCCTCTAATGCTTTTCGGGCACGTAGAGCACTTTTACCCAACTATTGATTTTATATATTGACAGATGCATCAAATGTAACTATTATAGTTACAGGTAATCAATTTAATTACAACACACAGATTTATTTATAAAAAAAACATACATTGGAGGAAAAGATTATGAAAATGCTAGTTACAGGTGCAACAGGTAAATTGGGAACAAAGGTTGTAGAAACACTTTTAAAAACTGTACCAGCGAGTCAATTAGCGGTTAGTGTTCGCAACCCCGAGAAAGCAGCAGGATTACAGGCTCGTGGAGTCGAAGTTCGACAAGGAGATTTTGATCGTCCAGAGACTTTGGATTCAGCTTTCGCAGGAATCGATCGCTTATTACTTATTTCTGCGGATGGGGATAATGAAACTAGAATTCGTCAGCACACGGATGCAGTTGCGGCGGCAGAGCGCGCAGGTGTAAAATTCATTGCTTATACTAGTCTGGCAAATGCAAGTGAAACCACAATGTTCCTTGCTCCGCCACACGTTGCGACGGAAGAAGCGATTTTGAAATCAGGTATTCCTTACTCCTTCTTACGCAATAACTGGTACTTGGAGAATGAAATTCCAAGCATTCAAGGTGTTTTGGCAGGAGCTCCATGGGTGACATCTGCAGGTTCTGGAAAAGTTGGCTGGGCACTTCAGCAGGATTATGCAGAGGCGGCTGCAGCGGTATTGGCTGGAGATGGCCACGAAAATACCATTTATGAGCTTTCTGGGAAGCCATTGTCACAGGAAGAACTGGTATCTGCCATTAGCACTGTTTTAGGAAAAGAAATCCCTGTCCAACAGGTGGATGACATCACTTATGCCGATATTATGAAAGGCGCTGGCTTACCCGATTTCCTTATTCCATTCCTAGTTGGTATCCAAAAAGGCATCCGCGATGGAGCATTAGAAATTGACAGCAATGATTTAGAAAAACTTCTTGGCCGTCCAGCTGCGCCAATTAATGAAGCATTGACTCAAATCGGTAATGGAATCTCTTTAGCCAAATAATTGAGCGAACTTTAAAAACCGACCTTTTGAATGTAAAAAGGTCGGTTTTTTTATATGAATGACAGTTCATTACCCGATTGATTCAGAAGAAGGCTTTTGCGGTAAATGAAATGGGATTTCATTGCCCGCTTTATTCAAAAACTGGCTAGCTCAGTAAATGAAACAGCATTTCATTTACCAAATGCTTCAAAACCTGGCCTACCCGGTAAATGAAACATCGATTCATTGCCCCATTCATTATAAAAATGGCTCTTAAGGTAAATGAAACATTGGTTCCGCAACACAGTAAAGGCACGTAGCTCATCCCTACGTGCCTTTACTGTGTTAAGTGCAGTTTCGCCATTATTTACATTACTCGTTTAAACATCTTCTCCATTTCATAAACCGAGTAATGAACGATTATCGGTCTTCCATGCGGACAGGTAAACGGATCAGATGCTTTTCGCAAATCATCCAGCAACGCCTGGATTTCATCGGTGCGCAAATGGCGGTTTGCTTTAATTGATGCTTTACAGCTCATCATAATGGCCGCTTCCTCACGAAGCTTCTTAATATCCACTTTTTTCATCAATAGTAACTGTTCAATCATCTCTTCAATAATTTGTTTTTCTTCTCCCTTAGGAAACCATTGCGGGTGGGAGCGGACAATGAAACTATTCATTCCAAACTCCTCAAGAAAAACGCCAACCTTTTCAAGCTCACTTGAGTATTCATTTATCTTCAGGTATTCATCTGTTGAATACTCAAACGTTAATGGGACAAGCATTTCCTGCAGCTCGGACTGTACCTGCCCTACTTTTTCACGGAAGTATTCATACTTAAGGCGCTCCTGAGCAGCGTGCTGATCGACGATATAAAGACCATTTTCATTCTGCGCAAAAATATACGTTCCATGCATTTGTCCGATTGGATACAACCGAGGGACCCGGCTTTCGTCTTCAACAGGCTCGGGCTCAATTTGTGGCTCAACCCGAGATTCAATCTGTGTTTCAATCAGTTCAGAACTAGGATCCGAATCATCAACATCCTCATAAGAATCTGAAGGTACATTACTAAAAGGATTAATGGACTCCCAGGTTTTAGTTTCAGGAATCGGTTCTTTTTGTTCGAAAGAATATGGTCGTTCAATCCTTAATTCAGGAGCTTTATAAATGACAGGCTCCTTTTTCACAAACGATGTATTTGATAGCGGAGTACCCTCATCCAAAACCAACGAAGTTTGTTCTGATTTTGGTATTTCTTTTTTCACAGGTGTATAAGCAGTCGGAATCAATACCTTCGATTTGAAAGCCTCTTTAATAATAGAAGTTACGAGTTCATTCAATTCAGCTTCCTTACTGATGCGGACTTCCATTTTCGATGGATGAACATTCACATCCACCAGTAAGGGAT
Source organism: Neobacillus sp. DZ-9 (assembly GCF_059587065.1). NCBI lineage: Bacteria > Bacillati > Bacillota > Bacilli > Caryophanales > Bacillaceae > Neobacillus > Neobacillus sp. DZ-9. Next base: position 682,201 of record NZ_JCAIOL010000002.1, on the reverse strand, counting down.
CCATATCGATATTCAGAAGAACTATTGGGAACCGGCCAATAGGAAGCAAGGTATGATACCCTTCCTGAATCGCTTTTGCCAATGGATAGTTTTTAATAAACCGTCCATTGATCATAGTTGAAATATAGTTTCTCGATGCTCTTGTCACTTCTGGCATCGAGGCAAATCCCGTAATTTTATAATCAAGTGACTGACCGGATATGGGCACCAGCTGCTTGGCAATACTTATTCCGTAAATCGCGGCTAACACTTGACGCACATCGCCATTACCATTTGTCTGAAGCAGCTTCCGCTCATTATGAATCAGGCGGAAAGCTACCTCTGGATGCGAGAGGGCCAGCCGGTTCACCACATCCGTGATATTTCCAAGCTCTGTGTGAATAGTCTTCATATACTTCAGACGTGCAGGTGTATTGAAAAATAAATCGGTAATCGTAATATCCGTGCCGCGTCTGCTGGATGCTTTTTCAAAGGTCTCTACCTTGCCGCCCTCAATAACGACCAGATTTCCAGCACCCTCACCGGTCGAGGTCTTCATTTCAAGCCTGGAAACAGAAGCGATACTTGGCAGGGCTTCGCCGCGAAATCCGAGGGTACGAATCCGGAATAAATCATTTTCATTTTTGATTTTGGAAGTAGCATGGCGCTGAAACGCAAGGAGCACATCATCCTCTTCAATCCCGTTCCCATTATCGGTAATGCGAATCTTCGCGAGACCTGCTTCTTCTACCTCGATTTCGATGACTGTACTGCCAGCATCAATAGCATTTTCCACTATTTCCTTCACGACAGAGGCAGGGCGTTCGACTACTTCCCCCGCCGCAATTTTGTTTGATAAGGCGTCATCTAACTGGATAATCTTGCCCAACCGCGCTCGCCTCCTACTTTAGCTTTTTCTGGAGCTCATACAACATGTTAATCGCTTGAAGCGGTGTTACATCTAATAAATCCAATTCTTTAATTTTATCCAAAACTTTTTTCTCTTTAGGAGAAAGATCAGGCTTTTTTGGTTCCTGCGGTTCATCGAAAAAGGATAACTGCGCAGGCTTTTCTACCACTTTAGCTTCCACTTTTACCGGAACGCTTTGAACCACTTCAGTCTGTTCGAGTGCTGTTAAAATTTCATTGGCCCGTTCAATTAATTCAGCAGGCAGCTCTGCCAGCTGAGCGACATGAATACCGTAACTCTTGTCAGCAGGGCCTTCCTTTATTTTATGAAGGAAAACAACCTTGCCATTGTGCTCAATCGCACTGACATGGATGTTTTTTAACTTTAAAAGTTCTTCTTCCAATACAGTCAGTTCATGATAGTGGGTTGAAAACAGTGTTTTCGCCCCAATCCGGTTATGGATGTATTCAATGATGGCCTGTGCAAGGGCCATCCCGTCATACGTCGATGTTCCACGTCCGATCTCATCAAATAAAATTAAGCTGTTTTGCGTCGCATTGGCAATCGCATTTTTCGCTTCCAACATTTCGACCATAAAGGTACTTTGGCCTGAAATCAAATCATCAGCCGCTCCAATTCGGGTAAACACTTGGTCAAAAATCGGCAGCACCGCTTCATCAGCCGGTACATAACAGCCGATTTGCGATAAAATAGCAGTCAAGGCAATCTGGCGCATGTACGTACTCTTACCGGACATGTTTGGCCCCGTGATCAACAGAACTTCACGGTCGCTGTCCATAAAGCAATCATTTGGTACATATTCCTGGGCGTTTAACACCTTCTCAACAACCGGATGACGTCCATCTTTAATTACCACACGGCGTTCAGTTGAAAATTGCGGTTTCACATAGCGGCGCTCTTCACTCACTTGTGCAAAGCACTGGAGAACATCGAGCTCGCTGACGGTTTTCGCCAGTGCTTGCAGGCGTGGAATTTGTTCTTTCACGATTTCACGAATTTCTGTGAATAACTCATACTCGAGCTCACCGCATTTTTCTTCCGCTTGTAGAATTAATGCTTCTTTTTCCTTTAATTCAGGTGTTATAAAACGTTCAGCATTGGTTAATGTTTGTTTACGCTCATACTGACCTTCCGTTAAAAGATGGAGATTGGCACGGGTCACTTCAATATAATAGCCAAATACCCGATTGTAACCCACCTTCAACGATTTAATCCCGGTTTTTTCACGTTCCTCACGTTCAAGCTGAGCAATCCATGTTTTCCCGTTACGGCTGGCATCGCGATACTGATCTAACTGGGCATTGTAGCCGTCACGAATCATATTTCCTTCTTTTAAGGAAAGCGGAGGGTTCTCTACAATTGCCTGTTCCAATAAATCGGTCACTTCTTCACATGGATCCAGAAGGCCGGCGATTTTATTCACTTCTTCATTCTGCATGCTGTTTAAGATTTGTTTTAAAAAAGGTACCTGAATTAAGGAACGTTTTAATTGAACTAAGTCGCGGGCATTCACATTTCCAAACGCAACACGGCCTGCTAAACGTTCTAAATCGTATACTTCTTTTAATTTTTCACGAAGTTCCTGACGCTCAAAATAATGGTTCATTAGGACTTCCACTAATTTATGACGGTATTCAATCTCGTCTTGGACAATTAATGGACGGTCAATCCAGTGCTTTAACATCCGGCCGCCCATCGCGGTCATTGTTTCATCCAGCAGCCATAACAGCGAGCCTTTTTTCCCTTTTGAGCGTATCGTTTCCGTTAATTCCAGGTTCCGTTTTGAAAAATAATCAATTTTCATAAATTGATGAATTTGATAGGTTGTTACCGGCTGAAGATGATCAAGGCTTCTTTTTTGCGAACGGTATAAGTAGTTAAACAATCTTGCCACTGTTTGCTTAAGCTTGTCCTGATTTAACCCTTCCAGCAATTGAGCAAAATTTAAATCTATTGAACTATTATCTTCAAATGAAATGGCAAGGACATCGCGCTCACGCATTTTCTTTTGCAGGTCGCCATCAAAATTACTGGCAACGACCACTTCCTTCGCACCTAAAACCGCCAATTCATTCAATACATCATCAAAGTTATTGGATAACAAGGTTACTCTGCTTTCGCCTGTGGAAATATCGTTATAGGAAAATCCGTACGTTTGGTCGTCAAAGGCTGTAATAGATGCAATATAGTTATTCTCTTTATCTGATAAGCCTTTGCCTTCCATGAGCGTTCCTGGTGTGATCAATTGAACAACTTCACGCTTTACCATGCCTTTTGTTAGTTTGGCGTCTTCCATTTGCTCACAAATCGCTACTTTATATCCTTTTGAAACGAGCTGCTCGATATATCCAGGGGCAGAATGGTAGGGAACACCGCACATCGGGATCCTGTCTTCGGAACCACCTTCGCGGCTTGTTAAGGTTATCTCTAATTCTTGTGATGCTTTAATTGCATCCTCAAAAAACATTTCATAAAAATCGCCTAAGCGAAAAAATAAAAAGGCATCTTGATAATCTGCCTTAACGGTTAAGTATTGCTGTATCATCGGCGTATAACCAGCCATAATGACCTCCACTGTTTTAATATCTTTCGAGTATCTTCGACAAACTATTATATCATATTCTGCGTGGAGCAGGCACATGGCGATTATCTTCCAATTAAAAGGGATATTTTAGTTTGTATAGAATTATTAAAGAAGATATGATGCATATATTTTTATATATGAATCGAAAAAAGGGTGGTGAATTTATGGAGTGGTTTGGCCGAAGTAATAAAAATTATGATTTTGATATGTTTTCAGTTAGTCACTTTGTTATTATGACCATCTTATTTCTAGGTGCCATTTTAATTTTTCTTTATAGAAATAAACTGAAGGATGAGAAATGGCGCGGGGTTGAAATTGGAATTGCTGTTTCATTAATTGCAATAGAAGTAACCTATCATATTTGGATGGCTGTGAATGGAAGCTGGGATGTAAGTCATGCATTCCCATTGGAATTATGCAGCATCAGCATGATCCTAACGGTCATTTTATTGCTGACTCGAAAAAAATTAATCTATGAGATTTTATTATTTACGGCATTATTAGGTGCCACCCAGGCAATTTTCACTCCATTATTAAATTACGATTTCCCGCATTTTCGGTTTTTTCATTTCTTTTATACTCATTTAATGGAGATTTGGGTTCCTTTGTATTTCACTTGGGCAAAAGGATACCGTCCGACCATTTGGTCCGTTGTAAAGCTGTTTGTTTTCTTGAATATATTAATGCCGATAATAATGTTGATTAATAAACTGGTAGATGGAAACTACATGTTCCTAAGTCATAAACCGGATGGCGCAAGCCTTTTGGATGTCCTAGGGCCTTATCCTTACTATATCATTTCGATGGAGGGGTTATTAATCACCCTTAGTCTTTTCGTCTGGCTTGTTTTCCGTGAGAAATCACCCAAAAAGCTGGAGGCAGAACGGGATTTGTCCATTCCATAAACAATCCAAATTAAGAGAAACCAGGCATTGCCTGGTCCTTTTTTTGTCTAGTGAATTTCTCCTTAACCTACCCTCTCTGTTCTATTCTTTTTTAAAATTTCCGAATATTTATTGTTTTTAATTTTAATATGTGCTATTTTTATATTCATTAAAAAGAAGTTTAAACTTCATTTCATGCGTAATTAAAGGAGAGACTTCTCTTGAAAGAACAAACCATCAAGGACAGGATTGAGCTACATTTTAATGAACTATCGAAGGCACAGCAAAAAGTGGCAAACTTTGTGCTTAAAAACCCAACCTTTATTGGTGTCCATTCTGCAGACGAAGTTGGGGAGAAGGCTGGCACAAGTGAGACAACAGTTATTCGCTTCTGCTATGCAATAGGGCTCGAAGGATATACCCAGCTGCAAAAAGAAATTACCCTATTTGTATTTAACCATACATCTGAAAGTACATTGGGGAATTACGTATCCTCTAAAAAAGAGCTTTTTAATGACCAGTGTCTTGTCGAAAAAGGTATGTACAAAGATAGCTCTAAAATTATCAGAATTGCCAAACAAATTAATAAAAAACTCTTTAATGAAGCAACACATAAATTACATGAAGCGAAAAACATTTACATTGTGGGTGCCGGCGCATCAGATTTTGGTGCTCAGTGGCTGCATTTTACGATGAATATTCTTCGGCCGAATGTCAGACTTATCCAAACGCAAACAGCAGAACTGATTCGTACCCTACAGGAAATCGATGAACAAGCGGTGGTAATTGTCATTTCACTACACCGTTATTTTAAAGAACCAATACAAATAGCCAAGGCACTCCATGAACGGGGTATTACGATTCTGGCCGTTACAGATTCTAAACTTGCTCCTATCAATAATTATTGCTCCTACGCTTTTATATTAGAACAACCTGAGCTTTCAACCATTGATCTTATGCCTTCTCTCATTTCCTTTTTAAATATATTAGTTACAGGGATGATGACATTTGATCCAGTTTACTACAACAATCAACGGGTTAAGTACGATGATTTTCAATATGGCTTTATTTCGGACAGGTGGAGTTGACAATGGTGACAGAACAAACATTAGCTGAACGTTTACATTCAATTTTCGAACATTTACATAGGAATCCGGAGGTCAGTTGGGGGGAAGTTGAAACAACCGCATTTATTGCAGACTTTCTTCGAAAAGAAGGTTTTGAACCATATACATTTGAAAATATAACTGGACTATATGTAGATATTGGCGAAGGAACTCCCATGGTTGGATTCCGTACTGATATCGACGCTTTATGGCAGGAAGTGGACGGTCAGTTCCAAGCCAATCATTCATGCGGACATGATGGGCACATGACAATGGCACTTGGCACCATTCTTTTACTAAAAGAACTGGCCCCAACACTAACAGGAGCCGTGCGTATTATATTTCAACCCGCTGAGGAAAAGGCACAAGGGGCAAAGGCACTTGTGGAGGAAGGCGTTGTTGATTCGCTTCACTATCTGTTCGGGACACATGTAAGACCGCATTTTGAACTACAAGACGGGACGTATGCACCAGCACTTTATCATGGGGCTGCAAAACTTTTGACTGGAACCATAAAAGGAGTGGAAGCACACGGATCCCGACCTGAAAAAGGGATAAACGCAATTGAGGCAGCTGCCGCTTTAATTGACGGGTTAAAACGGGTTTGGATTAGCCCGGCCGAAACGGCTTCTATTAAAATGACGCAGCTTCAAGCAGGCGGCACCTCAACAAATATCATCCCAGGTAAGGCAACCTTTAGTATTGACGCAAGGGCTCAAAATAATGAAACGATGGAGGCATTAACTGCCGGGTTTGAAAAAGTTATCACCGCCGTGAGTATGATGTATGGAGCTTCGATTGATTACAAAGTGGATGCCCATATTGCCGCCGCTCAAGTGGATGAAACGGCAAAAGCGATAATGCAGCAAGCGATTATCGATGTAGCAGGCAAGGAACATTTAGCACCGGAAATTGTCACTCCAGGCGGAGAAGACTTCCACTTTTACGCTTATAAAAGACCAAAACTAAAAACAACGATGCTTGGACTTGGCTGCGGGGTCACCCCCGGGTTACATCATCCACAAATGACGTTTAATCGAAAACGGCTCCCGACAGGGGCTCAAATTATTACGAGAGCATTAATATTGGCATTAAAACAAGTAGAAAGAAGCGAGAATCAATGATTATCATTCGAGAACTGAAAACAATTGAGGAAATGGAACAAGTTCAAGAATTAGAATGTAAAGTTTGGGAAATGCCCCCCACTCCAACACACCAAACGTTAACGGCAGTAAAAAACGGCGGCATTATGGTCGGTGCCTTTGACGGAAGCCGATTAATGGGTTTTAGCTATGGTTTTGCCGGCTTCCGTGGTGGCAAAAGCTATTTATGCTCACATATGCTCGGAATTGACGAGGATTACCGTTCACAAGGCATAGGTGAAAAACTTAAGCTTAAACAACGTGATATTGCCATTTCGAAAGGCTATGATTCGATGCACTGGACATATGACCCGCTTGAAACCCGAAACGGATATTTAAATCTAACCAAGCTTAATGGGATATGTGACACTTATGTAGAAAATTGCTACGGTGAGATGAAGAACGTCTTCAATCAAGGACTGCCGTCAGACCGCTTTGAAGTGCACTGGTATTTAACCAGTCGTTATGTTGTTGAAAAGCATTTACCAAATATGGATCGGCCTGCAGCTATAAACACCATGTCATTTAATGAAGAAGGCTTGCCTGTTTACGTTACTGGCATTGAGCAGGATCTAAACCGTCCGGCATATTCAATGGCTGTACCAAAGGATTTTCAAGCCTTAAAAGTTGCCAGCCAACCACTGGCGATGGACTGGCGTTTACAGACGCGAACGCAGTTCCAACGCTTATTCAAAGCGGGATATGCCACTGTTCGATTACAGCCAAATGATACACACAATTCATACATTTTTGTAAAAAAAGATACGTTAGCACTTGGAGGAGAAACAAAATGAAGATTACAGACATTACGATTCGCCATTTAAAAATGAAATTAAAAGCACCCTTCACTACTAGCTTTGGAACATTTACAGACAAAGACTTTCTATTACTAAAAGCAAGAGACGAAGACGGAACCATTGGATGGGGCGAGTCGGTAGCCTTCCATTCCCCTTGGTACAATGAAGAAACATTACAAACAAATTGGCATATGTTAGAGGATTTTTTAATTCCGTTACTTTTAAAGAAGGAAATGAACCATCCTGATGAAGTGAGTGACCTTTTTGCCCCCATCCGAAAAAATAATATGGCAAAGTCAACCATTGAAGGCGCCGTTTGGGATATTTATGCACAGCAAACCAATCAATCTCTTGCTTCTGCACTCGGTGGAAAAAAAGAAAAAATTGAAGTTGGAATTAGTATTGGCATTCAAAAATCAATTGACGACTTAGTAGCGTTAGTCGATGAATATGTAAAGGAAGGCTACAAACGGATTAAAGTGAAAATTAAGCCGGGCTGGGATGTTGAAGTAATGCGAACATTGCGCGAGAAGTTCCCTGACGTTGCGATTATGGCAGATGCAAACTCAGCATACCGTTTGGAGGATGCCGAGCTTTTAAAAAAGCTGGACGAGTTTAACTTAACTATGATTGAACAGCCTTTAGCATCGGATGACATCATCGATCATGCGAAGCTGCAAAAAATGCTAAAAACTCCAATTTGTTTAGATGAAAGCATTCATTCTATTGAGGATGCGCGTAAAGCTGTAGAACTGGGTAGTACAAAAATTATTAATATTAAAATCGGACGAGTAGGCGGGCTGACGGAAGCAAGAAAAATCCATGATTACTGTGAGGCAAATGAGATTCCAGTATGGTGCGGCGGCATGCTTGAGTCTGGGATTGGACGAGCACATAATGTTGCATTAACCACTTTATCAAACTTTATTTTACCTGGCGATACAGCAAGCTCTAATCGTTACTGGGAAAAAGATATTATCCTGCCTGAAGTTGTGGCGGAAAACGGATATATTCAAGTACCTCAAATTGCCGGCATTGGCTATGAAGTGGATCTTGGTGCAGTAGATGCATTTACAGTAGCGAAAAAACATTACGAATGATGAGGTGACTAGGATGAAGAAAAGTTTACAAATTGGCGGAGCGTTCGTCGGATTAATTGTCGGGGCCGGTTTTGCTTCAGGGCAAGAAATTATGCAGTATTTTACTAGTTTTGGTATTTTAGGAACCATTGGAGGTATTATCGCTGCTGTGGCGTTCGCATTTTTAGGCTACACACTGGCACAGTTAGGCTCTGACCTCCAGACATCATCTCATAAAGAGGTTATTTACTATTTAGGCGGACGTTATATTGGGTTCATTTTAGATGTTATCATTACCTTCTTCTTATTCGGTGTAGCTGTTGTTATGTTTGCGGGTTCAGGCTCGACATTCAAGCAAATGCTCGGCATAGATCCAATGATAGGCAGCGTGATTATGGTGGCTGCCACCATCTTAACTCTATTATTAAACGTAAAAAATATTATTAATTTAATTGCAATCATAACCCCTTATTTAATGGTCATTATATTTGTGATTTTAATATATTCTATTTTTACCATGGATATATCTTTCACTGAAGCAAATTCATTAGCAAAAGAACAAAGTTCCTCAGCATCAAACTGGATTATGGGTGCACTACTATATGTATCTTATAATATCGCCGCGGGTGCAGCATTATTGATTGTTATGGGCGGTACCATTAAAGACCGTAAAGTAGCGGGCATGGGCGGTATTTTTGGCGGAATTATGCTTGGCATATTGATTATCTTAATTAATATCTCAATGTTTGTAAAAATGGATATCGTTGGCGGTGTGGATATGCCAACACTTGAACTCGCCGGACAGATTCACCCGGCAGTAGGCATTCTAATGGCGATTGCTTTACTTGGTATGATGTACAACACAGCAGTGGGTATGTTCTATGCCTTTACAGTCCGTTTCATTAAACCAGAAAGTATATCCTTCAAGCCGGCCGTAGTAGTGATCGGGTTACTGGGATTCGGCGCCAGCCTAATAGGGTTCACTACACTTGTAGGAAAAGTATACTCCACAATGGGCTACCTAGGTTTTGCCCTAATCTTGGCTATTTTGATCGCCTGGGCAAGAAAAGGAAAAAGTCATAAACCTGCTATAACGGCATAATAATTGAAGCTTGGTTCTATTCTTACAGGGAACCAAGCTTTTTGGAATTTCGATAATCAATAAATTAACATGAACGAAATAACAAATCCCTTCATATATATAAGTAGATTTTCAGATTTTCCCATACATTAACTATTTAATATTGACCTTTTGCAATTAACTATTTATAATAAATAACGTTCCTATAAAAAGTGTCCCAATAGCTCAGCAGGATAGAGCAACAGTTTCCTAAACTGTAGGTCGGAGGTTCGAATCCTCTTTGGGACGTCATTGCTAGAAAAGCGCTATGTTTCGCGGTTTGTTCTCCGTTAATCAATACGGTGACAATGCGGTGACATGGCGCTTTTTTCGTTGTCTGTAGGACCACGTTTTTTCCTTTGGATTGGTGATGTTGAAGGAAATCGATATTACTTTTTTGATACTCATGGAAATCCCTCCCTTCCTGTAATACTAGGATTATATGCGCGCTATTACCGCTATTTCACAATTTAGTTGTGCAAAATTGCACAATAAAATTGCGAAAGGATTAGGACGAGTTTTGTCGAAAGTATATAGTAGGTGATCAGACATGATAATTTGCTTAATAGGTAAGCGTATTAAACAATCGCAATATAAACGGGAATTTATACAGGAATATATGGGTGTATCTCGCAACACCTTATCGAACTGGTCTACGGGTAAGAATTATCCGTCGGTCCCTCAATTATTTAAACTAGCGGCATTATTAGACGTGAAAGTGGACGATTTGTTTATATATAAAGCGGAAGAATGACGATGTCACGGAACTGTCAGAAATAAGAGCGGGAATCATCCGACCATAAATGGGATTGGGGTAAAGGGATGCGGAGAAAGCGAAGATGCAGCGATTGATAATGCTTTCGAGACGGTTAACATTCCCAAATAGACGCGTTGGAGCGTTCGGCTAGCGTTGAGTCGGGCGCTTTTTTATATGTTCTTTTTCGTTAACGTAATATCTTATTTATTTATATAACGGAGAAAAACGGAGAGCAAATTACTCTCCGTCTGCTACTACGATTTCGTATCCGAGTGACTGCAGTTTACTTTCGAATAAATCTCGCGAAACAATAAAGAACGTTTTGCTGCCGTCATCACTTACGACTAATTCATCCGGGCTCTTATCGACCTGGGCTTCGATTAGGTTATCGTAACGGTAGCTCTCTTTGAGTAATTCCGAAATGCTCAAGCTTATCACCTCCGCATTATAATATCAGAATTTTCGGGAATGTAAAGATATTTTAGGCACCTGATACTGATTAATTTAATAATAAAACTCCGTGTTTGTCCATTGCGTTTAAGGACAACCCTTCATAATATACAGTATCCCTTTGAAAAAGAGTAAGCATTTACAGAAGCGCTATTCATGCGCTTTTTTCTATGCGCTTAATTAACGACCTTCACTCCAACAACACTTTCGAAAGCCACACGCTCAAACTCTCCGTCCTTTACTTCTATCCGCAACTTCTTCGTCAGAGGATCTACGTAATGAACATGGCCTGACATCTCCGCAGTGAATCCGTCATCCCATACGCTAAGCTCAAAAAATCTTTGATTCATATCAAGGATTTTTATTTTTGTTAAAGTATGCCAATAACAATTGCCGATAATGAATTGAAGACTTTTACAAAAATTTTAATTAAGATTTTCTATTGCAGCTTTTTCAATTGCAAGTCCCATTGTATAACGATTCATAAATTGCTCAAAACCCGCTACATCCTTTGAAACAGGGGACATCGTCCTACTAGCTTTTTCTACAAATACTTTATGGCTTAAATAGTCATCCAACGTTTCATTATCTGCTTTGTTGATTAGATAAGATGCGAGTAGAGCGATTCCCCATGCTCCTCCTTCCCCTGCCGTTTCCATCACGGAAACAGGGGCATTAAGCGCAGCGGCCATAATGCTCTGCCCAACGCCTTGGGTTATAAACAAGCCGCCATGACCAAGAATTTCATCCAGTTTCACTTCTTCTTGTTTGAGCAGAATATCCATACCAATTTTTAGAGCACCCAATGCTGTAAATAAATGGACACGGATAAAATTAGCCAGGTTGAAATTGCTTTCTGCTGAACGAACAAACAAGGGCCTGCCTTCTTCGAAGTGGGTCATGTGTTCGCCGGAAAGATAGCCATAAGCGAGTAAGCCGCCGCAATCGGGATCTCCCTGAAGAGCCAAATGATACAGAGTTTCATATAACTTATTTGAGTCTACATCCATGCCCATCACTTTAGAAAATTCACCGAACAATCCGACCCATGCATTGAGGTCTGAAGAACAATTGTTGGAATGAGCCATAGCAACAAGGTTGCCTGTAGGTGTGGTGACAAGGTCAATCTCGGAATATACCTTAGACAGTTCCTTTTCTAGTACAACCATGGCAAATACAGAAGTTCCGGCAGAAACATTACCAGTACGCTTCGCGACGCTGTTTGTTGCCACCATTCCAGTTCCTGCATCCCCTTCCGGCGGACAAAGTGGAATCCCAGCCTGCAGCTCTCCGGTAACATCCAACAGCTTCGCCCCCTCTTCTGTTAGGACGCCGGCGTTTTCACCTGCTACCAAAACATCGGGCAAAATATCTTCCAGTTTCCATGGTAGATTTTGGGGTGCAATCAATTCATTGAATTGATCGATCATTCTATAATTATAGTTCTTGGTATTCAAGTCAATTGGAAATACACCGGATGCTTCACCTACTCCCAGAACCTTCTGTCCTGTCAGTTTCCAATGAATATATCCAGCAAGTGTTGTCTGGAAGTTAATATCAGCAATATGATCTTCCTGGTTCAAAATGGCTTGATACAAATGAGCAATACTCCACCTTTGCGGAATTTGGTAGTTAAACAGTCCTGTCAGCGATTTCGAAGCCTGTTCGGTCATATTGTTCCTCCAGGTGCGAAATGGCGCCAGAAGCTTCCCGTCTTTGTCGAAAACCATATAGCCATGCATCATCCCACTAAAGCCAATTGCTCCAACGGTTTGTAATATGACGCCATATTGCTGTTTCACCTCATTAGCCATCTTTTGATAGCTGTCTTGTACACCCTTCCAAATATCCTCTTCACTATAGGTCCAGATATTGTTCACATAGCTATTTTCCCAAGTATGGCTGCCGGACGCGATTGGCACATGATTTTCACCAATGAGTACAGCTTTAATTCGGGTGGAGCCAAGCTCAATACCAAGTGTTGTATTGCCACTTTGAATGGCATTTTTTATATCAGAATTCATGGAATTTTTCCTCCAATAAAAAAATAGTAAAATCCTAGATTAGAATAAACAGCAAGGCTATTATTTCTAATAGCCTTGTGTTTTCTTCATTATTTTTCCTTAAAGATGCAATTAACGGTAGATCACTTCATTCCAGTGTAATTCATTATTGAATGTCTCTGTTTTCGTGTCATTATTAATGACGACGATCTCAATTCCTGCCAGTTCAGCAAAATCTCTCAACTGTTCTGATGTCACTTTGTAAGAGAAGCCAGTATGGTGGGCCCCACCAGCCTGAATCCAATTTTCTACCGCTTGGCTTAAGGATGGCTGCGTTTTCCATAAAACCCTTGCAACCGGAAGATTCGGCATATCCCTTTCTGGCTGTTCAGCATCTACTTCATTTACTAGGAGACGGAAACGATGGCCAAGATCCACTATGCTTGCATTTAAGGCAGACCCGCTCATTCCATCAAACACTATTCTTGCAGGGTTCTCCTTACCGCCAATTCCAAGTGGATGAACCTCGATTTTCGGACGAGTGGCAGAAATGGTTGGGCAAACCTCCAGCATATGTGCCCCAAGAACCATTTCATTCCCTGGCTCAAAATGATACGTATAATCTTCCATAAAGGATGTTCCTTCATTACCGGCAATCATTTTCATTAATCGAACAAGAGCCGCTGTTTTCCAGTCACCTTCACCAGCAAATCCATATCCCTGTTCCATCAGTCGCTGAACGGCAAGGCCTGGAAGCTGGTGCATACCATGTAAATCTTCAAAAGTAGTGGTAAATGCGGTGTAACCGCCTTCCGTTAAGAATGCTTTCATACCAAGTTCAATTCTAGCTTGGTAACGGATGGCTTCGCGGACCGGACCATCGGTAAGTCCTTCAGGTGTCATATCATATTGCTGTTCATATTCAGCCATCAGCTGGTTAATTTCTTGATCCGTGACATCATTCATCCGCCCGACAAGGTCTCCAACTCCGTACCCATTGATTGTCCAGCCGAACTTGATTTGCGCTTCTATCTTATCACCCTCTGTTACGGCTACTTGGCGCATATTATCACCAAATCTGGCAACTTTAAGGTTTTTGCTTTCCGCAAATGCAGCCGCTGTTTTCGTCCAGCTGCCAATACGTTCTCTTACCTCAGGGTTTTCCCAATAGCCCACGACAACTTTCCGCTTAACATTCAGACGTGCCGCAATGAAACCATGTTCACGGTCACCGTGTGCAGCTTGATTCAAGTTCATAAAATCCATATCGATTGATTCCCAAGGGATATCACGGTTAAATTGTGTAGCAAAATGAAGATATGGCTTTTGCAGGGCAGAAAGGCCGGCAATCCACATTTTTGATGGTGAGAACGTGTGCATCCAGGTAATGATACCCGCACAATTCTCATCGGCATTTGCTTCCAAGATCAATTTGCGGATGGAATCTGAATCCTTTACTACTGATTTAAAAACTAATTTATATGGAACTCGAGAATCTTCATCCAGACCATTCACGATGGTTTTTGAGTTTGCTTCCACTTGACGAAGTACATCTTCTCCATATAATAATTGACTTCCAGTCACAAACCAGAATTCATAGGCTTTTGTCGTTAACAATTGTAATTCCTCCTTAGTGAATAACAGATAGTAATCTATCAAATCATTGATTCGCATGCTGCAGACAGTCGTCCGTACAAGTAATCCTATATTTAAAGTGAATTTTTTCCTCTCAATCTACTTTTGTCCATAATAGGCATTCACACCATGCTTTCGAAGATAATGCTTATCTAGCAGGAATTGGTCGATTTCCTTAATCTGCGGGTTTAGCAGATAAGTGTTTAATGCCATTTTAGCTACTTCCTCTAATACCACTGCATTATGTACCGCCTGGCTGGCATTTTTGCCCCAACTGAATGGTGCATGCCCTGATAATAAAATTCCTGGCATAGCAACAGGGTCAAGGTTTTCCTTTTCAAAGGTTTCGATGATTACATTTCCTGTTTCAAGCTCATAGCCCCGTTCTATTTCCTCTCCCGTCAAGGTCCGTGTACAAGGAATTTCACCATAAAAATAATCCGCATGTGTGGTTCCAAGGGCAGGAATCGAGCGTCCAGCCTGCGCCCAGCTTGTAGCCGATGGAGAGTGTGTATGTACAATTCCCCCTATTTGAGGAAAGGCGCGATATAAGGCAAGGTGTGTTTGTGTATCGGAAGAAGGTCTTAAGCTCCCTTCTACAATGTTCCCATCCAAATCCGCTACAACTAGATCATCAATATGTAATTCATCATACGGTACACCACTTGGTTTAATCACCACGAGTCCAGTTTCACGGTCGATACCGCTTACATTTCCCCAAGTAAAAGTGACCAAACCATGTTTAGGCAACTGAAGATTCGCTTCCAAAACATCCCTTTTCAATCGATCTAACATCATATATGACCTCCTATCACAAGTTATCCTTACAACCTGATTTAAGTATTGAACTTGTACGTATAACTTAATTTCGATTTTATCACCATATCAATTTATTTCAATGTATTTTTTTAATAATTTAGAGAAAAAATTGATAATAAATATATCATAGTCAACTATTAAATTATTTGTTAGGATAGGATTATTAGTATTCTTGTACGTATAAGTTACAAGCTTGGCTTAATAGTTGAAAGTGGTGATACAGTGTCTTCACAAACCAAATACAATATGGTAAAGGAAAAAATAACTGAATGGATAACTAGCGGGAAGGTGCAGCCTGGCGAAAAGATCTATTCTGAAAATGAACTTGTGAAAATGTTCGGGGTAAGCAGACATACTGTCAGACAAGCTGTCGGGGATTTGGTCCATGAAGGTTTGCTTTATCGAGAGCAAGGTGCGGGAACCTTTTGCTCCTCTAAAAAAGAGCAAACAATGGAGCAGACGCCAGCCTTAATCCATTCATCCAGTTCTAACGGGAAAAATATTGGAGTAATCACGACCTACATCTCTGATTATATTTTTCCATCCATAATAAAAGGAATTGAATCCCAGTTAACGGAAAAGGGCTATACTTTAACCCTTGCTTGTACGGATAATAATGTGGAGAAGGAAAAACAATGCCTGCAGACCATGTTAAGCAGAAATATTGACGGCCTTATCGTAGAACCTACAAAAAGCAGCCAATACAATCCTAATATCCAATACTATCTGGAATTGGAGCAGAACAACATCCCATATTTGATGATTAACCAATACTATTCACAGCTAATGCCTCCACACATGATTATGAATGATGATAAAGGCGGTTATTTGGCGACTGAACATTTAATAAAACTGGGTCACGAAAAAATCATTGGTATTTTTAAAACCGATGACCTTCAAGGGGTAAACCGGATGCAGGGCTTTATCCGCGCTTTTAGAGAACATAGCCTGCCATTTTTCCCTGAGATGGTCATTACCTTTTCAACAGAAGATCAAAATAACAGGTTATTGGAACGGTTAGAGAATTTCTTTAGAACAGATTCTACGCCCACCGCAATTGTTTGTTATAACGACCAGCTAGTATTAAATGTTTTAAATTTATTAAGACGGCTTGGACTTAGTGTTCCAGAGGATGTTTCCATTGTTGGCTTTGATGATTCATCGTTGGCAGTGGCAACAGAAGTAAAACTAACATCAATAGCTCATCCAAAAATGGAAATGGGGATCGAAGCAGCTAAATGGATTGTTAATGCTGTTGAAAATAGAGGGGACCGTCCTCCTTCGATTATTTATGAGCCGGAATTAGTGATTAGAAATTCTACTGCTCCATTTATAAAGGTGCAAAGTTAATATTGATCAATCGTAATAAAAATGGACCAATGGACTTTTATCAAGTCTTTTGGTCCATTTTATTGATCACAGCCAAAACCGATGAAAGCTTCTCAATTATTGTAAGTGGTTTATGGTTCGTTTCAGGCAATCTATTTCGGTGATTGTACCAGATGGACTGCCATCCTGCTTTACTTGAAGCTGCAATATCATTTGACCACGTATCCCCAATGTAAAGATGCTCACTTGGTGCAAATCCAGTCCTTTGTGCCACGTGAACGAATAGTTCTGGGCTGGGTTTTGCTATTCCTACCTCATCTGAGATAAATATCAATTCCCTATTAAAATACTTCGTAAGCCCGAGGGACTGTATTTTTTTAAACTGGTGTTCGACAGGACCATTCGTAATAATTCCAAGGGTTAAACCATAATTTATGATCGTTTTCAACACATCAGTGACTTCTGGAAATAAATGAAGTTTTTTTGAGTCATGTTCATATTGATTTTGAAATTCAACTGCCTGTTTTATCGTAATTCTAATATCATAGCTTTCTAAAGCAAGAATGATTCGGTTTATTCTAAGATCCTTCAAAGTTATCTCTTTTGCACTATAGCTTTTCCAGAGAGTATCACTGAAATGCCTGAACTTTTTGTATAAAGACACAACATCAATTTCCCGATAATTAATGGGCAGCGTTGCGTTCAGCGCCTTAGAAAAAGGCAAAAGGTGATCATGTAAGGTATCGTCTAGATCAAAAAAGATTGCTTTTATAACCAACTTACTTCCCTCCACATGTTTTTGCTGTTCTAAAAGCTATTTTAACAGTATAAGAATTCTTTTCCTAAACTGTAGGTCCGATTTTTTACTTCTATCCTGCCATTTGCCTTGTCCTCTATCTTCTGCCCCGAATATATTATAGAACCAATCAGGTTAAGGTAAGGTGAATCGCATAATATGGAATTTTCCCCAGATAAAATCCTCATTTGCTTCCGATCCCATGTTTCTAGTCTGAAACGTCTTCAAATCCATCAAGAATTTGGAGCGACGTTGATTGACAATATTACAGAGTTGAATATCGATGTTGTCTCTGTTAAACCCGATCAATTGACTGCAAGTTTGTGTCGTTATTCCGCTTGTAATGAAGTGGAATATGTAGAACGTAACGGGATAGCGAAAGCAACCAGCGAGCCTAATGGATATTCCCCCAACGACTCTCTTTTTCCTCTACAATGGGGACATTTAAAAATTCAGGCTCCACAATCCTGGAGTAAAATTCCTTCTGAAATCCTTAATCCCAATCTTTCACATAATCGGGAGTTAGAACCCAAAACCGATTCTTCCGTTGTTGTAGCGGTACTAGATTCTGGAATAAATAAGCATCACCCTGACTTGTCACAGAAAGTCGTGCTGAATAAAAACTTCTCGGATTCCTCTACAAAGGATGACTTGTACGGACATGGCACTCATGTCGCTGGTATTATTGGTGCAATTACGAATAATAGAATAGGTGTGGCTGCTGTTACCTTTAATGCGGTTAAATTGATGAACGTGAAAGTATTGAATGATAATGGACGAGGTACCATCAGTGGCACTTCGAAAGGAATTATCTTTGCTGCTAATAACGGAGCAAACGTAATAAACATGAGCCTTGCCTCTCCAGAACCAAATGAAACGTTACACCGTGCTGTGCGATATGCATCAAAAAAAGGAGTAGTGTTGATTTCATCTGCAGGAAACTATGGAACAAGTCAGAAACACTATCCGGCGGCTTTTCCTGAAGTGATTAGTGTGGCTGCAACCGATCAAAACGATCAACTCGCATCCTTTTCCAACTTTGGAGTATCATGGGTGGATGTTGCAGCACCTGGTGTTTCTATTTGGTCGACACTTCCAACTCATTCTAATCCTATGGGAAGAAAGGTTACAGGACCTCTTAGCGGAACATCTCAGGCATCTTCGTTTGTAAGTGGACTGGCTGGTTTAATCTTGGCCATTAATCCAAAATCTAAAGGAAGTGTAAGGCGAATAATAGAATCGAATACTGACCCAATCCCAGGGCAAGGCAGTTTATATAAGTTTGGACGAATCAATGCTTTTAAAGCGGTCAAAAACGTGCCTTAAATTTCCTTGAAATATAAAACTATACAACATAAAAAGGATGAAACCATTGTGGCTTCATCCCTCGCTTATTAGAGCGTTCTATCTTTTTGCACCCGCTTGCAGAAGAATTTTCTCAATTTCTGCAAAGTTTCTTTTGCTCGCATGTTGAAAAGGTGTTACACCCTCGGAATCTGGTATGTTTACATCTGCTCCGTGGTCTATTAACAGCTTGATGGTTTCCTGTTGTTTCTTTCCGCCGTCACTTAGGACAATAGCCTCCATTAATGCTGTCCAACCTAAATTGTTTATATGATTGACATCTATTTCTGTTTTTTCTAGCAGTTCATTAACCACGTCCACATATCCATGTTCGGAAGCTGGAATGAGGGCTGTACCGCCGTACCTGTTTAAAATTTTTGGATTGGCCCCCGCCTCAATAGTAAGCCTTAAAATTCCAATATAACCTTCTGCACCAGCATATAGGAACGGATTATTTTTCATATTATCCTGTATATTAACATCCGCTCCCTTTTCAATTAAGGCTTTGGTTGTTTCTAAATCATTAGCATAGGTAGCAATCATGACCGCTGTCCTTCCCATACTATCTTGGCTATTTATATTTACTCCCTTATTTAAAAAGCTATTAACCTCGTCTATTTTTCCGTTTTCTACAGCTTTAAAAAATTGTTCTTTCATATTAACCGCCTTTTCTATCGGAACTTCACTTGACTTTTCAACTATTTTGGGGCTTTGACAACCTGCCAAAATAAGGAACATGATACAAAAAGAAAGTGATTTACGTTTCATAAACAATCCATTTCATTAATCAATTGATAATTGGATTAGTTTATTTGTTCTTTCTTCGTTTGATAGTCCAACTTGTTCATAGATTTTTTTTGCTTGCATCGCGAGAGGATTTCCTTCCATCGGATTGGCAAAATAAATCTTATTCATATTTGCAAGATAAATAGCGCTTAAACACATTGGACACGGTTCACCGCTTGCATACAATTCACATTCGGATAAGTCTTCTGTCCCTAATGAACGTGTAGCTTTACTGATGGCCTGCAGTTCTGCATGTGTTGTTGGATCGTGTGTTGCGAGGACATCATTAACTCCTTCAGCAATAATTGTTCCATCTTTTACAATAACCGCCCCAAATGGTTTTCCGCCTTTTTCCGCATTATTTTTTGCAAGATTGATGGCATATTCCATCCATTTTTTATTACTCATTGAAACTCACTCCTATTAATTATTTTAATTATTTTTCTGTAATTTGGATTCATTTAAACCGATATCATATAGCCTGCGCCCCATACTGTTTCGATAAATTGAGGATTGGAGGGATCCTTTTCAATTTTGCCGCGGATTTTTCTGATATGAACTGTGATGGTGGTAATATCCCCGGAGGAATCTAGGCCCCAAATGGTTTCGAAAAGATCCTCTTTGCTAAAAACACGATTTGGATGCTGTGCTAAGTAAAGTAATAGATCAAATTCTTTTGCAGTTAACGCGACCCTCTGATTATTCACATAAACCTTTCGAGCCATTTCATCAATGACTAGCCCTCGGATTCTTATTTCCTGTTTTATTGTATCAGTGCTCCCTACTAAACGCTCATAGCGTGCCAAATGGGCCTTCACCCTAGCAACAAGCTCCCCTGGACTGAACGGCTTAATAATATAATCATCGGCTCCAAGACCCAAACCTCTTATTTTATCAATATCTTCCTTTTTAGCCGAGACAAATAAGATGGGGATATTCTTTACAGCTCTAACTTGTTTGCAGATCTCGAATCCATCTACCTCTGGCAGCATGACGTCGATAATTAATAAGTCATAATCTTTATTTAGTGCACGCTTTAATCCTTCTTTGCCAGAGGTTTGTAATTCAACATCATAACCATTAATCTCAAGGTAATCTTGTTGTAGCTCTCCAATATCAAGATCATCTTCTACGATTAAAATTTTTTTCAAAGTATTCACCACTCTATTTCGACTTCTTCAATGTAAAGAGGATACTCGTACCTACTCCTAATTGACTTTTCACCCATATATCACCGCCATGCTCCGTGATAATCTGCTTTGAAATGGCAAGACCTAGCCCGGTTCCGCCGGTAGATTGATTTCTTGATGCGTCCACACGATAAAAACGCTCAAAAATATATGGCAAAGATTTAGGCTCAATTCCAGTGCCATTATCGCGGACCTCGATTTCAACAAAATCTTCCTCATCATTTAAAAAAATGGTGATGATTTTTTCTGGTTTTTTCATATGCTTTACGGAGTTAACAATGATATTAGTCATTACCCTCCTTAATTGATCACGGTCAGCAATTACCATCGCAGCATTTTCCATCCGATTTTCTACAGTAATCTTAATACCTTTTTCCTCTAAATCAAAATTTATTTCCTCAGTAAAGTTTTTTATAAACCGCAATATATCAATGTCCACAAAGGCAAACGGAAGTTTTTTTAAATCAAGCTTAGAAAAAAGAAATAAATCATCAATTAATTGATCCATATCTGTCGCTTTTCGTTTAATGGTAGAAAGGTATTTATCCAATTTCCCCTGTGAAACTGCAACGCCATCCTGAATTCCTTCAATATAGCCTTTAATAGATGTTATAGGGGTTTTTAAATCATGAGAAATATTGGAAATTAATTCCTTTCTACTTTCTTCATACTGAAGTTGCAGGTCAATGGATTCTTTTAGTTTTATCCTCATTTTGTCAAAGGCATTGCTAAGCTCGCCTATTTCATCGTGCCTAACGTTATCAATCTTTACATTTAAATTACCTTCTCCCATTTGTTCTGTTGCATTTTTCAAAGAAAAAAGCGGCTTAATAATACTCCTGGATACAAAATAACTTAATAGACCATTTACAAGAATTAAGGAAAGAAATAATAATCCGAATATTAACGGAAATAAACTTCTAGACAGCTCAACAAAGGGGCTTACTTCCCTCATAATGATAACACTGCCCTTTTCCTGATCCTGAAAATAAAAATCGAATTTAACATATAAAAAAAATTGATGATTGATACTGATGGTATCTCTTACTTTAATATTTTCTGGTTCAAAAGAAGGCAGCTTTTTTACGTCCTTTATAGAATTTAGTATCTTTGAGGAATGGACAATTTTTTCTCCTTTACGGATGATTAATCCAGAAGCAACTGGCTCTAATTTTTGATCAAATTGTTTAAGAAAGGTTTCATTTAACAATTGATTTGGTTGTTTTTTAGCTAAATATTTAACATCCAGGAATACATTTTCCTCTGGTTTTGTTAAAGGCTTGAGCGCATATTGACGTGTATACAAATCTTTAATACTGCGGACATCACCTGTAATCGCCACTGGGATTAACATAGCACTTATGATAAATAAAACTAGTGTTACGATTAGCATTGTTGTATGTGAAATTAATAATCTCCACCGAATGGACATAAGCGTGCCTCCTGATCCGAGGTACAGGTTTAATAAATTTACCGAAAAGGGAACAAGGTTGTCACCTGTTTGTAGACAACCTTGTTTCATATTCTATTATTCCTTAAAAACCAAATTTTGGTTTAAGATCACCATGATATGGTTCATGTTCTACGAAAATAATAATGTCCTTACCATCTTTGTCTTTACCAGTTCTTTTATAGGTAAATTTCTTTTGATTAAGCTCAGTAAGTTCTAGCGCGGCACCATACTTCCTATCTCCAATTGAAACATGGGCTCTTATTTTATTACCGTGTGCAACATCGAAATAGCCATAATCACCGCGGCTTACGCCTGTTTCAGCATTGTAAAACTCATATTTATTCGTCTTGGCATCAAATTTTGCCAGACTTATAAAATTTGCATTATACATTGTTACATCATTGCCGTTTTCATCTAATACCTTTGTTCCGTGCCAAAGGGTGCTGCCTAAAATTTTATCTCCATCAACGTTTTTAATAATAACACCTGTACTAGTGTTCAACTGCTTGTCAGGATCAGTAAAAGACAGATCTTTTTCTTTATAGGGAACGTGTTCAACGAATACCTCTACATCGTTGCCATTAGCATCTTTTCCGATTCTTTTATAAGTAAAAACATCCTTATTTAGTTTTGTCATGTCGACAATTGCTTGGTAATTCATTGATTCTGAAATTAATATTCTTTTCTTCCCATCATTGGTGATAAAGAAAGTTCCTTTATCGCCGCGACTATTCCCCGTTTTAGCATCAAAAAATTCATATCTTCCTGATTTCGCGTCATATTTCGCAAGGCCAATGAAGTTTGCATTCTCTTTTGTCAAGTCATTCCCATTTTTGTCGTATACTCTTGTACCTTGCCATTCGGTACTACTAAGGATGTTAGCCATTTTCTGACCTTTAGTCAATTTATGTTCTGAATGCTTTTGTATTGTTGTTATCTCTTTCTTTTGTTCACTTGCGTTAACTGGCGTACTTGTACTAATAGCACCTATTGCTATTGTCACCCCGAGTAAAGATGATATTAATTTTGCTTTATTAATCATTTTTTCATCTCCTAATTATGACTTCGTCGACGTAAATTGATTGTACCTGATAGAACTTAACTCCCTATATAAGAATTATTAACAAAGTCTTAACTTTTTAGTTTTAAACATTAAGTCGGGAATACGAAACAAGGAAAAACCTACTAACCTGATTGAAAGTAGGTTTTTCTTTTACTATTCACTGTCTTGAGTGGTATTGAAAAATTCTCGCTGCTCTTTTTCGTCAGCATTTACCTTATTGTTGGCCTTGCCCATTTTTCCATCTGATTCGTAACTTAAATTCTGTGGTGTTTTTATATTTTTTTCCATTGTAATCCCCTTTCAAAACTAGTATGTCCACCATCATTTTATTGTCTGATTAGGTTGGAAAAATATACTCTATCACAAATCACCTTCGACTCTATTTTTTAGTAGTGACGGGTTTATTAGCCGTTCTTATCGACCGTCATCTACATTTTTTAGTACTGTCGGGCTTTATGAACTGCTCTTATCGACCCTCGTCTCTATTTTTTAGTACTGTCGGGCTTTATGAGCCGCTCTTATCGACCGTCGTCTCCATTTTTTAGTACTGTCGGGCTTTATGAACCGCTCTTATCGACCTTCATCTCCATTTTTTAGTACTGTCGGGCTTTATGAACCGCTCTTATCGACCTTCATCTCCATTTTTTAGTACTGTCGGGCTTTATGAACCGCTCTTATCGACCGTCATCTCCATTTTTTAGTACTGACGGGCTTTATGAACCGCTCTTATCGACCGTCATCTCCATTTTTTAGTACTGACGGGCTTTATGAACCGCTCTTATCGACCGTCATCTCCATTTTTTAGTACTGACGGGCTTTATGAACCGCTCTTATCGACCGTCATCTCCATTTTTTAGTACTGTCGGGCTTTATGAACTGCTCTTATCGACCGTCGTCTCTATTTTTTACTGCTGACGGGCTTTATGAACCGCTCTTATCGACCGTCGCCTCCTTTTACAAATAATACTGGTCACTCCTCGGGAGGGTAAAAAAAAAGCGTCAAACCCTGAATAACCAAGGTTTAACGCTGCCCGCCTTCAGCTGCATTAAAATGTTAACCCATGACCAAGTTTATAGACATTACCATCGCTATCCTTATAGGCATATTGGAGTCCGTCAGGCATATATTGATCCTTGTCGTAACCTGGTACATCGTTTCTTGACACACAATTACCATTTTCATCAACTGCAATGACTGCATCACTCGCAGGCAATGTCAACGGTAATACCCCAACTGGACGGCTTTTGCCTTCCATTACCTCATACTGCGCCTTATAGTAGGTATCGTATCCAGCAATCAATACATCTGCAAGAGGTTCAACATTTCCAAGTATCCACGGCAGAATGACATTCACGCTAATAATGACTTTTCCTCCTCGGATATGGATACTGTCCGCTACTTCCTTTAGATGATCCATTCCAGTCAAAGTCGTTTCTTGATACGTAGAACCATCTAAAGCAGTTAAAGTCTTATTCTCGCATATTTCAAGTTCTAAAAGTCCAGGTGTCGCGTTGAAATAAGCACCGGATTTTGGACTTAAAAACAATATCGCTGCATCAGCTTCTTCGTAGTTATCAGTCAAAGTAAACTGCCCAAGTTCTTGGCATTCCTTCCTAGCTTTTTCAGTGTAAGAAGCTGCACGTTCTGGCTCCTTGTGAAAAACTTCTATATAAACCTTTTTATTATTAAGCTTTTCCGCTGTTAATGGCAAGGTCTGATTGTGATTTTTTAGTACAGTTACTGATTTTTTATGCGCTTCATATGCTGCATCCCAGTTAGCCGGATTGTTAACCACTTCAGCGGCATGATCTGGTGAAACATAGGTACGATCATCGAATAGTCCTAAAGCAAACATTTCTGTAAGGAGTCGTACATTCGCTTCATCGATGCGTTTAACACTGATCCTGCCGTTCTCAATTGCTTTTTTAAGATTTTCAACATCATTTGTGTCTGAAACAAGATCTGTTCCGGCATTGATCGCTTTTGCAAAACGTTCTGCTTCGCTTAAGTTTTCAACGCCCCAGCTCATTTTATTTGTAACGCCGCTGTCACTATTGATATATCCTTTGAATCCAAGCTTTCCTCTAAGGATCTGATTTAAGAAATAATGATTAAATGTAAAGCCCACCTCTTCAAAAGGGATGTCTTCACCTTGGAATTCTTGTACTACACTTTTTTTGATGCTTGGAATGGAGTAATATGGCATAAATGATGAAGTCCCATGATCTGCTGCTGCCTGAAACGGAGGCAGGTGATACTTTTCTAAGCTTCCTGGCGTAGGGTATAGATTCCACTTTCCTTCTTCATAATGGGGATCAAAACCATTTTCTCTTGCTCCGCCGCCAGGAAAATGCTTGGTTGTCATCGCAATACTATGGTTTCCTAATTCCTCCCCTTGAAATCCATCTATAAGACGTCCGATCGCATCTGAAATAAATTCCGGGTCTTCTCCAAACGTACCATAAATCCGCTGCCATCTTGGGTCTGTAACGGTATCTGCCATATACATATAACCCTTCCTTATCCCAACCGCATCCCACTCATCATGGGCTATTTCAGCAAATTGGCTGATAAGCGAAGCATCACCGCCATTTTTGATTTCCCCTTTTGCTGCTGCAGCAAGCCCTAACGTTCCCGGCCAAGTGGAGAAAATCCCGGCGGCATCATTCATGCCAAAGATAAACTCTGTATTTTCGTTTCTTGAATTCGATGCGATTAAACAAGGAATACCAAGGCGTGTTCCCTCACATACCTCATTCATGGTATTGACCCACTCTGCCATTTGAGCCGGGCTCCAATTGTCACGGAGAATGAAGTGTCGCAAATGCATATTTTCAATGGTATGGGTTGTTCCCCATATTTTTGAAGCAGCAAAAATATTTTCACCTTTCTCCACAATACCTTCATCCAGCACACCATCATGACTTGTCTTACTCTTATCCTTTTGAGAAAGGCCCATCTGACGTGTATTGATAAGCATCATACCGACCTTTTCATCGATATTCATCAATGATAACAGATTCTCGGCACGTTCTTTCGGACTCAATCGCCAATCCTTATAAGGATCCAGTTTCCCATTTCCATTCAAATCTTTAAATTTTAAGCCATCCACTTCAATGATATTCTTGACTCTAACTTCAAGATTCGGTTGTTTAGATTTATGTGCCATTTTAATCCCTCCTAAGCTAGATACACATCCCTTAGGTTCATATTAGCGTTTTGAACACGGTTTCACACCCAATATTGCTGACTTTTATATAAAATTGCCCACTAGTCCAAAATATTTTTTTAATTGTTTACCGTCTTAATATAATCTGTAGCGGTCATTCCTTTTACCTCTTTAAATATTTTACAAAAATAATTATAGCTGCTAAATCCCACTTGCAAACCAATGTCAGTTATAGATAAACGCCCTTGTTCTATTAGAAAAACGGCCTCATTAATTCGCTTTTGTTGAAGATAATCAATCAAACTAATTTTCATTTCTTCTTTAAATTTCTGCGCGAGGTAGGATCGATTAAACCCAATTTCATCTGCTATCCTTTGCAAATTGATGGGTTCTTGAAAATTGAGATTGATATACATTAACGCTTTCCTTACCACTTTGCTGTGCCCTTTAACAGCGAAATTCTTAACCGCCTCACAATATTCATCTATCATATTGAAGCTTAACGAATCTAATTCGGCCATTGTAACCGCTGCCTCAATCCTAAGGGCAAACTTTTCCGAAATCGCATGTAAATACTGAGGTTCCACTCCTCCCTTTGCGGCCGCTAACCGGTTCAGCGTATTGCTTGAAAAGCTAAGATTCTTTTTCGCCCTTAAAGGATTCCCCGGAACTCTATATGAAAAATCACCTGTATAATCAATCAAAGCTTTCATCGCATTTTCTTTATCACCTAATTCGATAAAATGCAAAAATTTCTTCTCTGCCCCATACCTTAATTTAACTTCTAACCCATCCATATCATAATTCTGCGGCTGTACATCCGGCTGATAAGGCGCATTTCTTTTTTTCGTCGTAATGAATTGGGAGGCAACCCGCGGATTAACTAATAAATTGACTAACAAATCCCCGATTGCTAAGTAGGATTGTCCCAAATAGGGTAATGATTTATAAAATTTCTCAATTGGTTTTAACCAATTATTTTCAAGATGATTTTCCTTCAGGACATTCCAGATCAATTGGTCAGTTACCCGCTCATTCAAGAAAGGTCCTCCTAAAAATATCCCTTGAAACTGTCCATCCTCATAAAGGCCAACTGCCAAATACGAAAGTTGAAAAGAATCTGTATGAAAACAAAAACTATATTTATTTGCCTCTTCTACCGCTTTCTGAACATCCACATACATTCTCTTTCGGCTTTCAATAAATATGTAAGGCTCACTGTCATCTGATATGTGCAATATCGTTTGTAATTGATGATCAACCACTTGTACATCTATTTTAAAAGCATTTTTAATTAGCCAGCATTTACTCAATAGTTCATCCACGTTCATCATCCTTCAAATTCATTCATACCTATTTATAATGTGAAAAAAAGCAAGGAAAAATTTCTCCTTGCTTGCGACTACCCCATATGTCCTGATTTTTTTACTTTCGTTTGTAAGTATTTTTCATTGTACTCGGAGATATCCCCCCAAAGTGGAGTTCTTCCGGAAACGGGAAGCCCCGCTGCTTTCAATGCTTTTAGTTTTTTCGGATTGTTTGTAATGAGTGTTACCGGTTTTGTTCTTAATGCTTTAAGGACTTCGATGGCATCATCGTAATTCCTTGAATCATCCGCAAAACCAAGTTCCTCATTCGCCTCTACGGTATCGAATCCATTTTCCTGAAGAAGATAGGCGATTGCCTTGCTAAATAAGCCAATACCTCTGCCTTCATGGTTGGCTAAATAAAATAAAGCCCCTGTTCCATGCTCGTTAATCATTTTCATCGATTGTTTAAGCTGAAAACCACAATCGCAGCGCTTGCTGCCAAAGATGTCTCCCGTATGGCAGATTGAGTGCATTCTAATTAATGCCTCCTCGCCATATTCAAAATCCCCAAAAATGAGCACACTTGATTGCTGATAATCTGCTAGATTAGCTGACGATAGTTGATCAATCACATGCTGAAAATCTTCCGTTGCATTTTCGCTCTTCAGCCAGCTATACCATTTAAACTCGACTGTTTTCCCATCTAAGTTAACAGGCAGCTTGATTGGCCCAACCAGATAAATGGCTTCATTGCCTTTCTTTATCATTTTTATTTTATCCTCTAATAAAGAGAAAACATTTGAATTTAATTTTACTTGTTCCACTATGATTTCCCCCGCTTCCACATATTCATAGATTTATGCCATTCCTCGAACCCTTAGGATAATACCGAAACGACAAAATTATCTTGATACGTTCTCTCTTTCACAAACTGCTGCATTTGTAGTCTTTCGACGTCATCACGCCGCGAAAGTTCAAACGGTTTTAATTGAGCAGCACTCACATCCTGTTTGTTCAGTGCCTTGCCTATGACATCAGCTAAAACATCCGCATCCATTAAGGCACAATTAATACCAAAGGCTCCAGTCGGACTCATCGTATGGGCTGCGTCCCCCATAATGACGACTCCGTCCTTCACCCAAGTTGGACATTGACAGCTTTGTACCTTTAATAAAATAAAATCATTCCAGGATTGAATCCGTGTTTGAAGCGTTTCAGTTAACTCTGGAAAAGCCGCCATTACTCGCTCAATAAATGGGGCGAAAGATTGTTTTTTCAAAGTTGTATACGAATTCTCCTCAATATTCCAGCCAATCTGGATAAACCCGCCTGCTTGAGTAAATAAGGCAAGCTGCTGTCCATCGATAAGTGCATTTTTAATGACCGGCTCCCAACCTGCAGGGCTTGGAATCTTCGCCCAAAGCAGATCATACCCGTGTTTAATCGTTGTAAAGGAGAAGTCTGCCAGTTTTCTAACAGACGAGTACCGCCCATCTGCACCTACAACGACCTTACAGTGAATGGTCATTTCTTCGTCGCCCTTATTAGCTTTCAGACCGGCAACACTGCCAGTTTTATCAAAAATTAACTCAGACACCTTTGTCCCCATCATCAATTTGTAATTCGCAAAGGATTCAGAAGCTGAAATCAATGCACTTAACAAATTCTTTTGTGGAACATGGATCCCGACATGCTTCTCTCCATCAGCAGGTGTGACTGTCTTGATTACCTCTCCATTGTACCTATATTCGATTCGGTCCATTAAAAGCAGTCCAGCTTGCTCGACTTGATGATAAAGACCATGTTTTTTTAAAATTTGTTCTCCGTCCTGATTAAGATGTTCGCCCCTGAATTCCTTGTCTATTCCCTCATGACGTTCGAGAACAATCGTTGAAATGCCTTTTTTCGCAAGCAAATATCCTAAAAGGGCGCCGCCGGGACCTGCACCAACAATGCAAACATCCGACTCCATATTCATGATTGAAAACCCCTTTTTATGTTAATGACATATTGATAAAACCAATTGGTTAGAGTAAAATAAAATTAGTTAGTTACTTTATGTAAGTAATTATATTTTTTAAACTTACTTATGTCAAATAAATTTGTGTTGTATTGTAATTATACAATTAATACTAATTATACTAATAAAGGGTGATGAACAATGAATCAGTCTATCATGTGTCCTCGATTTGAAAAAGCGATGGGGATCTTGAGCCAACGGTGGACCGGTCTTGTCCTTTATCAACTGTTATCAGGACCGAAGCGCTTCTGCGCATTAGAATCTTCTATGGGAATAAGCGGGAGGGTTCTTTCGGAGCGACTAAAGGATTTAGAGAATCTTGATATCGTTAAACGCGAAGTATTCCCGGAAACACCAGTACGAATTGAATATTCTTTAACCGAAAAAGGGCAAGCCTTACAGCCGATTATAAAAGAAATAGAAAAATGGTCCCAAACCTGGCTGCCAGTTGAATCAAATCAATAAAAATAATGGATGAATCTAATAAAGCTTGCGCTTTCCAGATTCATCCTTCTTTCGTTCGAACGAGATTTAACTATAACTAATTCCATTATGTTATTCTCACATTAGAGAGAAATAAAAATGTTTATATTCTGGAAATTACTTTATTAAAATAAAAACCGCATCCCCAATTTTTTTAGGAAGCGGTTTTTTATTACACACCCAAACATCAAATAACTTAAATTAATTATCATTAACAATTGGCTGGTCAATTACATCAGTATCCACTGTGTTGGTTGTACTAGGCCCATTAATATTTAGGATATTAACACCATTATTTGAAGCGCCTGAACCATGTGTACTCTTCAATGCATTTTTGGGAGATACAAATACTGCTCCGCCAAATTGGATTACTCCGCCAGTAACAGTATCAATTTTCACTTGAATTGGAAAACCGGACATATAGACCATCCTTTAAGTTAAATTCCTTAAAGCAATGTATGCCAAGTTCGAACATTTTGTTCATGCATATAAAATGTCACTTCGTAAACAAATTTGAATTCAAAAGCACACGATACTTTTTGATAATTACGTTGAGAAAACTTTCTCTTTCTTTTTAGAAAGGAGAGGCCGGTTATTCTCCCAAAAGACATTTACAGGGAGCTCAAAGAATGGAGTGAGATTTTCACTTGAAATCATTTCTTCTGTATTTCCCGCTGCATAAACCTGCCCCTCTTTCAGTAATAGTGTTTTATTGAAAACAGGCAGGATTTCCTCCACGTGATGAGTAACATAGATAATGGTTGGCGCATCAGGCTGTGCAGTAATACTTTCAATAGATTCCAACAGCTGCTCACGGGCAATAAAATCCAATCCGTTGGTTGGCTCGTCAAGTATAAGCAAAGATGGATCAGCCATTAGGGCACGGGCAATGAGAACCCGCTGCTTTTCTCCTTGGGATAATGTTTGATAATTTCGGTTGGCATACGCGTTGCAGCCAAGCACCTCTATTAAAGAACCTGCTTTTTTTCTCATTTCATCTGTTGGGATTTCGTATAGTCCAATGGAAGCAAATGCTCCACTAAGGACCACTTCAAAGGCATTATCTCCGGAATGAAATTTTTCTTGAAGGGAGGACGAAACAAACCCAA
This sequence comes from Neobacillus sp. DZ-9, assembly GCF_059587065.1. Lineage (NCBI taxonomy): Bacteria > Bacillati > Bacillota > Bacilli > Caryophanales > Bacillaceae > Neobacillus > Neobacillus sp. DZ-9. The sequence goes on along the minus strand of NZ_JCAIOL010000002.1, from coordinate 650,862 downwards.
TCTGCTTTCGAAGCTTGTCACCCAGGTAGGTCTTTCCGAATTCCATTCCTAGTACATTGATCTTCCCTTTTGTCGGGAAAAAGTACGCGTTAAGCAGATTTAGGATGGCTGTTTTACCGGAGCCATTTAATCCAAATAGTACCCAATGGTCCCCTTTATCAATTTGCCACTTAACGTTTTGTAAAATCCACTTTCCATCCCGTTTCAACGAGACGTTATCAAGTTGTACAATCATCTTGTTTCTCCTTTCCTTACGGATTCAATTCAAGTGTGAATAAAATCTATTTTGAACTGACAAGGTTTTTACTCTTAACCACTTTATTTTTTTGCTCGCCTAAATCAATTTTCCCATTTGCACTATTAATTTGACAGCGAATGATATCCCCATCCCTTAGGTATTTACCGCCTTCTAATTGCTTTTCCACAAGCAAATCCAGCTTTTGCTGATATGGGACCGACAAATTTGATAGCAGTGCATTTACTTCTGGTGAAAGATTCAGTGCAACCCCGCCGCCAGTGCCGGTTACGATCAAATCCCCTGGAGATAGATCCATCACCTCTGAGAGTTCAGTTAGTGTTTCAGCAGGCTTATATAGTAATTGACTAGAGTTGCAGGATTGCCTTAATTCATCATTTACCCAAAGATTGAGCTGAAGATCATGAATCAACGGCAGTTCATCCTTGTCAAGCAAGTAAAGATAAGGACCTACAGGACAAAAAGTTCGAAAGCTTTTTCCTTTTAGCCATTGCCCCTGAGGTAATTGTACATCACGCGCTGAAACATCATTGACAATAACTAGACCGGCAATATATTGATGAAGATTTTCGTCGTACACTTTCACTTGCTCTGTGATATCTGCTCCGATTACCAGCCCTAGTTCAAGTTCATAGTCCAGCAGTTTTACATTCAAAGGGCGAACAATTTCATTGTATGCACCGCACAAAGAACTATCTGCTTTACTAAAAATCATATTGAAAGGCGGCCTTGTTGCTTCCATTCCTGTCTCTGAACGATGTGTAGCGTAATTTACACCCTGACAAATTATTCTCGCGGGCTTGGTCACCGGACTCAACAATGTTACTTCATTTAATGAAATATTCTCTGCCTTTTCCTGTTCTTTTATTTTTGCTGCTTCCTCTTTCCCCTTTTCCAAAAAATCAGCTAAGCTGTTATATGTACCTTGTAATACACTGATCGTTTCTCCTGAAAGAACTCCCCATCGTTCTTTTTGGTCTTTTTCAAATCTTACAATCTGTAACCCCATTTTCCTGTCTCCTCTCATTCATCAAAATTTAGTTAATATAAAGACTCCTTACATTCTGCATACAAGGAGTCTCCATTTCATTTCCTATTTAAACCTTGCAGATACTGAACCAAGATGATCAAATTCTGCCGTGAAAGTGTCACCACGTTCGATGACAGCTGCCTTTGAAAGTGCTCCTGCTAGAATGAATTCTCCTGCATGAAGAGAAATTCCGTAGCTGCCGAGCGCATTTGCCAGCCAGGCAACCGCCATTGCCGGATGTCCCATTACCGCTGCTCCGATTACTGAATCTAAAAATTTACCGTTTTTATAAACCCTCATCCCAATTCTAGAGAGGTCATGACCATTGATTGGGGTCGTTTTTTTACCGATTACCGCCCCGGCTGATGAACCATTGTCAGCTACTGTATCCTCGAATTTGATTTGCCAATCCTTTATCCTGCTATCGATGATTTCCAGTGCCGGAACAATATAATCGGTTGCATCAATTACATCCTTTAACGTAATCCCAGGACCTTGTAAATCTTTTTTCAAGACAAAGGCAATTTCAAATTCGACTTTCGGCTGAATAAATCGATCAAGCGATATGGTCTCACCATCGTCAAAAATCATGTCATTTAGGATATGTCCATAATCAGGTTGATTCACATTAAACATTTCCTGCATGGCTTTGCTTGTAAGGCCAATTTTTCTTCCAACAATCACCGAACCATTTTCTACCTTTCGGCGGATTTGCTGAAGCTGGATTTGATAGGCATCATCAACAGAAATAACTTCTGTTGATGACGTGAAAGGCTCAATCGGTTTTTTGTAGATTTCCGCCTCCAATAAGGCAGTTGCTGCTTTTTGAATATCCATTAGTGATGCCCTCCATTAAAACTTATGACTAAACTGTAACAGCTTTTTCTTCAGCTAATGTATACTTAAACCTCTTCTTTGCTTTCATAGAATAAACTTTCTTATTTTCATAATATTATAAATACACATCCAATATCAAATAATCTAAATATTTAGTAGAAACATTGGATTCAAAAGGTTAATTAAACAAAGTAAGTATTCGATTTTAGTTAAGGGTTTTCTCTCAAAAAACTTACAAAAATGTGCTTTCTTTTACTAGCTGTGTTTCTACAGCCGAAATTAACACAAAAAATGCGCCTGATTTCTCGGCGCATTTTTCGGAATTAGGTTTCAAGTAAAATTTTACCTTAAAGGCTTTTTCTAAAATAGATATTATTCTTCTGTTAATTTCCGGTATCTTCCACTGAAATAAATTAGCGGCTCAGAATCATCTATGTTAATTTCTTTTACTTTTCCAATAAACAGAGTATGATCCCCTTCTATATGGGCAGCTGAGACTTCACAGGTAATTTGCGCCAGCGACCCATGTAAAACGGGTATTCCTCCCAGCCAGTCAAACTGTACTTCACGATGTTCTTTCAGTTGTCCAGCAAAAATCATTGACAATTCTTGCTGATCAGCAGCTAATATATTCACCGAAAATGATTTGCTTTGTTTAATTTTTTCCAGCATGGATGCTTTTTCAGCTATTGAGACAACTACTAGTTTAGGATTAAGGGAGACAGACATGAACGCATTTGCTGTCATTCCATTCACTTTCCCATCCACTTGTGTTGCCACCACTGTTACGCCTGTAGCAAATTTCCCCATTGCGTTACGAAATTGACGATCATCCATCTATTCCACCACTCCCTGTTTACATACTCTTTAATGAATATGTTTACAGTGATATTGAAATGATTAATTAATCAATTTAAGTGCCCAATGAAAGGACTGGATTTATGAACCGTTCTTATCGATCATCATGGTGATAATCCTGAGCTGGCGGGCTTTATGAAACGTTTTTGTCGGGCGCACATTAAAAAGCAGACACAAAGAAATTGTGCCTGCCGAATTACTTGTCATCAACTTAAAAATTGGAAATGAGGATTCCAAAACATGCGGAAAATAATAAAATATTTAACCCAATCCCAATTAACGCACCTTGTCCCATCCGTTTTTTTCCCTTTGTGAAACATACAATTGGAATCACCAAAAGAGCGATTGCAGCTAAACACACATAGCCAAAAAATAAAGGTAACCCAATTAATAATACTAGTAATCCAATGAGGTAAATTCCGAGTGTGATCCCAATTCCAATCCAAAGGTCTTTTAAGGAGCCGTCCTTCTGATTCCCCTGATTTTGACTCAAATACCTACACTCCCTTTTTATTCAGCGTTAATGAAGGTTTTCCCCTCAAGCTCAGCTCGAATTTTCATAAGCTCTTGCTCTTTATCATCACGGTAAAATAAATTATAGGTATCAAATGGAATGATCCGGCCATCTGGATGTGCGATATGAACACAAGATTTCTTGACTGAGCGGACATCAAAATTATACGCATCTAAAAATTGCATAATGATGACGCGAAACACATTGTCATAGCCAATCGGACCAGGCATCGCTACCTTTGGTAAGCAGCATAATAAATCTTTCAGCGACAATGCCGAAGAATCAGGTGAATGATTTAAAGAGAACAATTTAAAGATCATATTTTTAATGTTATCGTCTTGTTCAAAAACGATCGTATTTCGTTCTCCTTCAAGCAGAATGTTTGGATCAATTAATCCAGTTAAAGGGGTAACTGAACCATTTAGTTTCAGAGCGTAGCCCATGGCAAGACAATCTGGGTGACACGGAACTGGTATGATATCCTTTGAACCAAAAACATTGGACTGGTCGATGATCATTTGCCGGACTTCACTTAAGGTTAAGCGATTTGTTGAAGGATCATAGTCTTCCAATCTGCCAGCAGCTTGAATTGGTTGGAAAGTGACTCCTCTGACACATTTTTGTTTCAGGCCATATTGAATGATTTTTCCTACCTCCTGGTCATTCAAACCCTTTTTCAACGTGACAACTAGCGTCGTTGAAATATTATATTCATTTAAATTCTCAATCGCTTTTTGTCTAACATCTCTTAAATCTACTCCCCTTAATTCCTCAAGGGCTTCTTTTTCAAAACTATCGAATTGAAGATAGATTTCAAAACCTGGAGAATAGGTTGCCAAACGCTTCACAAATTCTTTATCATTCGCAATCCGGAGCCCATTGGTATTCACCATAATATGCCTGATTGGTCTTGATTTTGCCATATCAAGTATTTCAAAGAACTGCGGATGTATCGTAGGTTCCCCGCCGCTAATCTGGACAATATCAGGATTGCGTTCATTTTTAATAATGTTATCGAGCATAAATTCAATTTTTTTCAGACTCCGGAAGCCTCCTTTATGGGGAGATGATTCGGCATAGCAAATGGGACATTGCAGATTGCATTTCTCGGTAATTTCTAATAAGGTCAAACAACTGTGTTGTTCATGGTCTGGGCAAAGGCCGCAATCATAAGGACAGCCATATTTAATCGGGGTATTCCAGCGGTACGGCATTTCCGATGGCTTTATGAACTCACGGCACCATTTATAATATTCGACATCCGTTGAAATCAAAACCTTTTCTCTTCCATGGTGGATACAATGCTTCACAAGGAAGACTTTTTCGTTTTCAATAATAACTTTCGCTTCCACCTTCCGTAAACAAGTCGAACAAATACTGTTTGTTAACTCATAAAATAAATAGGGACGGTTAGGCATGGATTTCTCTCCTTTTTTCTGTTTGTTTTTTATTTATCAGCCATATGTAATATGCGATTCCTAGTAAACTGGCAAGCTGAATATTATTAAGAATCCAATATGGATGCGGAGTAGGTTTAATAAAATCAATCATGAAGCGAAACGCAAGGTAACTTAACATGAATAGCTGGAACAGTAATCCTTCCCAGCCGATATTTTTCTTTTTTAATTGAAAAAGCAGCATAGCTACAATCCCCAAGAAAACAATCTCATATAATTGGGTAGGATGGCGCTTTATTCCATCCCCAAAGTCTACACCGGTTATCCATGAAGTAGCAATTCCATATGTATGGTCATCTAAACCAGTTAAAAAGCAGCCTATTCTCCCAATCATCATTCCAACAGCTAATGGGAGAACAAAATCATCACCAGTAGAACGGGTCCAACCGATCCATTTTTTCGCTGTTTCAACCCCTATTAATCCACCTAACAAGCCGCCAACAATGGTTTTCCCTTCGATCAGATAAACAAGATTATCCCAATTTTCCAGTGTCTTGTTCGGGTCTTCCAGCCAATAGAGAAATTTCGAACCAATGGCAGCACCTAAAGCGGCTCCAACAATAACCCATAAGGCTTTATCCATTGGTATTCTTTCTTTATTTCGGGTGTATAAATATACACGAAAGCCAATAAAGTACGCTAATGATTCAAATAACAAATGGGGATGGATGCCGAAAATATAGAAAGGAAAATTCACATTGTCTCCACCTTTCTAAAAAACTTCCTGTATAACCGATATCCTTTTCTAATACCATCTACAACATAAAAAGGAATCGAGGGATGGTATTTTTTAAGAAAAGGTCTATAAATCTTGTAATACGCTTTTTTCAAATCATCCCACTTACTGCAATAGCCCTGCTTGTAGAAATCTGAAACATCCACGATGTATCCGCGTCCATTTGACATGACGACATTTTTGCCGTGAACATCGAAGGGATTCAAACCAACAGATCGAGCATATTCCAGCCCATTATCAATATCCTCAATCACACTTTCAGGAATGGGTACACCCTTTACTAAAGCATCAAATAAAGTAATCCCGTCAATTTTTTTTAAAACTAAATAGCTGTCACTATATGCATAGAGATTGGAGTATGCTTTATGGTCCCCTAATTTTTTATAGACTTCAATTTCTTTTTTTAACTCATCAGGATCTCTTCCGTAAACCTTTACAACCAATAAAGGATTAATATCGTTCGCAAAAACCCCAGCATAATTACCACTTCCTACCGTTTTCCATGAGCTTGAACGATTTTCGACAATGATAGGATCGAAAGGGCTCGGAGTCGTAAGGAAAATTTGCGGTAATAATTCGGTTTCTATTAATGATATATATTTGCCTAGCTGCATTCACACAACCCCAATTCGAGAAACTTTGCTAAAAATATTTTCTCATCTTATCTTACATTCAAGCAAGAAAAAATGTTATTCCTACATTGATAATATCTTTATTTTTAATACCTCACCCTTTACACTGATAAATAAGGGGTGATAACATTTGGATTTTCCCATTTTAGGAACGAAAAGACTGAAATTAATTGAAATAACGCATAAACATATGGATAGCATTTATGAAATTTTATCATTAGAAGAAGTTACGAGGTTTTATGGGACCGACACCTTCATTTTACAGGCGGAAGCAACACGATTAATTGACATGTTCCAGAAAAACTTTCATGAAAAGCGCGGGATCCGCTGGGGAATCAAACTGAAGGAAAATCAAAGGATTATTGGTACAATCGGTTTAAATGTTCTGAATTTAAAAAATAAACGAGCTGAAATCGGTTATGAATTGCATCCAGCCTTTTGGAAAAAGGGGTATGCATCCGAGGCTATTAATGAGGTACTGCGATTTTCCTTTGGTCAATTGGACTTATATCGAATCGGAGCCGTTGTATATCCAGAAAATGAGGCATCCTTAAATCTACTTAAAAAAATTGGCTTTACGAATGAAGGGTTACTGCGGGGTTACATTAGGCAAAATGACCAAAATCATGATACATATGTTTTGTCATTATTGAAACCAGAATGGACAAAAAGCCAGGGATAAAGTTTACCTGGCTTATCCTATTCTTCAAAATACTCCTTAAACGCTTTTGGATTTTTGGCGTCATCGTTCTGATAATATGGATTATTTTCTGTTGAATCTTTTGGATCCAGATTTGTTTTAATGACGAGCATCGGTTCTGATGAGCTTTCTGCAATGATTCGGTCGTTTAATTGATCAAAATCAGGCAGCTTTTTATTTCCTGGTTGTCTAGGTTCCAATGAATCACACCTCCTAGAATTAAGGTGCATCCTTTTGCTGGAAAAAATTCATGTTTTAAAAAGAATGCTCTGTTAAACTTTGATGTTGATTTGCGCTCCAGGCGCGAGCGGTTCGCGGGCGTGCCGGGGAGCCTCCTCGGCGCTTAACCGCCTGTGGGGTCTCCCCTGTCTCGTACTCCCGCAGGAGTCTTCGCGCCTTCCGCTCCAATCAACATTGTTAACAAATCAACCACTGCCTTTAGCACAGCCAAAAAGAAAAAAACTAGGAAGTAAAAACCTCCTAGTTCATGTTATTCTTCTTCCCCGCCGACTAAGAAATCTGGATTTAGTTCTTCAAATTCTTCGTCGTCTACATCCGCTCCCCAGTCATCGTCATCACATTTATGGCTTTTAGAGACGGCAACACAAATTTTTGTCTCGCCAATCACTTCAACAAGGAATTCCCTTTCCACATGTACAATGATGCGATTGCCATTTGGGGAGATAACTGCTTCTGTACAATTTGGCTGCTGCAGCACGCGGGCAACAATCTCATTGTCATCCAAGCAGTCATGATCACGGTACTTTAACTTAATGACATCTGTGTAGGTAACACGTTCAGTTACTACTTCTGTTTTGGTGTTATCGTTAAAAGAGTACCAAACGTTGATGTCATAAGAGCCGTGTATCTCTACAGTCTTGCCGACTTTCTTCGCGTTATATTTATGGTTGATAATCCAACAGCCAAGGATGCTGGTTGGACTGTGTGCCGGGCTTATTGTATGATTGGACTGGGTAAATTTACGTCCTTTCGCTACGACGGCTTTTGCAAATATCTCTCTGTAATCTCCCATTTCGCGCGAACCCTCCTCATTCAGTTTCAATTCATCCTATGCTAATTTATAGACTAGTGTGATATATAATTTTGGAAATACTGGTTAAATGTTTAGATATGTTTCATTTTATGCGGGTTATCTAGGTATGTGCCTTTTTGCCTTGTACTTTAAAAAAAGGTAAAAAAATAGAGCCGGCTTATTTAATAAGCCTGGCTCTATTGATTAATGATCGTGATCGCAGTCGTCGTGGCCGCCGCAGTCTCCGCCGCCACTTTTCATGCTGGCACCGGTTTCCCCCATCAATAAATTCCCACCAGTGGAAATGATGATTTCGTCGGTTACAGTATTAGAAATGGTTGAAGCAATAAGCTGAAGCAATTCATTTACATCCACTTGAGATTGCTTAAAGTCTTGAACAACTGGGATTTCATCCAATTCCTGTTCAATAGATGCAATTTTGTCTTCCACCTTTTTCAATGCTTCTGGTTTCCCATAATGTTGAAGGTTTACAGCTTGCTTTTGCAAACCTTTAATATCTGAAATTAATGTTTTAACCTTCGGGTTTTCATGAATTTGTGCTTCTGCACTTTTAAAAAAGTCAACTTCATCTGTTTCTGCAATCATGCGTGCTAATTCTGTCGCACGAGCGACGATATCGTCTTTAGTATACTTCGTCACCTTATTTCACCTCTGCTACTTGTAGTTCTTCAACCATTTCTCCGTTTAATGACCATGTTTTGGCTTCTGTAATTTTTACTTTGATGATTTTCCCGATAGCTGTTTTAGGCGCTACGACGTTAACAAGCTTGTTTCTTGAAGTGTAACCGGCTAGGACATCTGGGTTATTCTTACTTTCGCCTTCGATAAGTACATCAAGAACCTGACCCTCGTGCTTTTTCATCGCTTCGAGAGAAAGTTCATTCACAAGGGCATTTAAACGCTGTAGACGCGCTTTCTTTACTTCCATTGGGACATTATCCTCCATTTTGGCAGCAGGAGTCCCTTCCCGTGGAGAGTAAATAAATGTATAGGCTAATTCATAACCAACTTCTTTATATAGAGACATTGTTTCTTCAAACTGCTCATCCGTCTCGTTTGGATACCCAACTATAATATCTGTGGTCAATGCAACATTTGGAATAGCTGCTTTAATCTTTTTCACAAGCTCCAAATATTGCTCTCTTGTGTATTTTCGTGCCATAATTTTTAATACATCTGTTGATCCAGATTGAACTGGTAAATGGATATGATCCATTAAGTTTCCGCCTTTGGCAAGAACTTCAATCAAGTGATCATCAAAATCACGTGGATGGCTCGTCGTAAAACGAATTCTTGGAATATCAATCTTACGCAATTCATCCATCAAGTCGCCTAAACCATAGTTCATGCCTTCTAAATCTTTACCATAAGCATTTACGTTTTGACCAAGTAAGGTGACTTCCTGGTAGCCTTGTGCTGCTAGATGGCGCACCTCTTGGATAATTTCTTCTGGACGACGGCTTCTTTCTTTTCCACGTGTATACGGAACAATGCAATACGTACAGAATTTATCACAACCGTACATAATGTTAACCCATGCTTTGATATTGCCGCGGCGTACTTTTGGAAGGTTTTCAATAACGTCTCCTTCCTTAGACCATACCTCAATTACCATTTCCTTTGACATATAGGCTTCATGCAAAATATTTGGTAAGCGGTGAATATTGTGAGTTCCAAAAATCATGTCAACTTGTTGATACGTTTTCAAGATCTTATTAACTACAGATTCCTCTTGAGACATACATCCGCATACACCTAGAAGTAAGTCTGGCTTTTCCATTTTCAATGCTTTTAAGTGGCCAAGTTCGCCAAATACTTTATTTTCAGCATTTTCACGGATAGCACAGGTATTTAGGAGAATAACGTTGGCATCCTCCGTATTGTCTGTTGGCTCATAGCCTAATGCTAAAAAGATCCCAGCCATAACTTCCGTATCATGCTCGTTCATTTGGCAGCCATATGTTCTAATATAGAACTTTCTACCTTCACCCATTCCTTTGAACTCTTCAGGAATAGCAAAATCATTATGATATTTAACTTCTTCTTTACCACGCTTTTTTGCATCTTTTAAAGAAGGTGCGGTAATGACTTGTTCAAAGTATTTGCTGTAGTCCTTGGCGGATTTTTTGTCCGAAGAATTAGCAGCTGCTACTTGTTGACCTTCTAATCGTTGCTTTTCATTCATGTGTGTAAAGACCCCTTTCATTTAAAAATGGTACTTTTTAATTTGCCTGTTAATTTCCGCTCCAGACGCTTCGCGCACCTTAGGGCAGCTCGGGGAGCCTCCTCGGCGCTTTAGCGCCTGCGGGGTCTCCCCTGCCCCGTACTCCCGCAGGAGGCTCGCGACTTCCGCTCCAATCAACAGGATGCAAAAAATCAACACAAAACCTTTAATAATAAAGATTCGTCTATAAGATTATTGTTTGTAATTATTTACCTGTGCTATAAAGATAGGATGCCGATTGCTCTATCTGCACATTATTATAGTATAAAGGTTTACAAGACTGAAAACAATAGCAATCCCTGTAAACACGCTACTATAAAGACAATTATGTAATCATAATAATGCCGCCAAATAATAATGATAATGGAAGAGAAGTATTTTATATGTGATGTTTTTCACTTTAATAATCAAAAAAATCCCGAGAAAAACATTTCCCCGGGATTTTCATAATTATTACATAAATTCTGCAACTAATTTATCGAAGTGTGCTTGATCAAGGTTTAGATTTGCATCTACTAACGGATCTTCTGAGTATCCAGTTAGTAATTCTTGATAAGATGGACGCTCCGTATTTTGGTAAATAAGTCCAGTAACTAAGCCGTTATGCTTCATTAATGTCTGCATTGCCATTTCACGGTTTGATGCATCATATCCTTCAACATCACTAAGCTTCGTTAAGTTTTCTTTAAACCAGTCGTAGGTGTTTACTTTATTATAGGTTACGCAAGGGCTAAATACATTGATTAATGAGAAGCCTTTGTGATTAATCCCCGCTTCAATTAATGCTGTTAGGTCTTTTAAATCAGTAGAGAAACTTTGTGCAACAAAGGTTGCCCCTACTGTTAAAGCCAATTCCATAGGTGAAATCGATTGTTCGATTGACCCCATCGGAGTAGATTTTGTTTTAAATCCAACTGCCGAACGTGGAGATGTTTGTCCTTTTGTTAAACCATAAATTTGGTTATCCATTACAACGTAGGTAATGTCAATGTTACGGCGAATGGCATGAACGGTATGAGCCATACCAATTGCATAACCGTCACCGTCACCACCGGAAGCGATAACCGTTAAATCACGATTGGCCATTTTAACACCTTGGGCAATCGGAAGTGAACGGCCATGGATTCCATGGAAACCGTAAGCATTAATATAACCAGAGATACGACCAGAACAGCCTATCCCTGAAATAACGGCTAAATTTTCCGGTACTAGACCAACATTTGCCGCCGCACGTTGCATTGCAGCCTGTACAGAGAAGTCGCCACAGCCTGGACACCAGTTCGGTTTTACATCATTTCGAAAGTCTTTAAAAGTGGCCATTTAGAACAACTCCTTACATTTTGAATGAACTTCGTGAGGCAAAAATGGATTTCCATCATATTTTAGGAATTTAGTAATTTTTTCAGCATGACCGATATTCATTTTCATGATATTTGCTAACTGTCCAGTCGCATTGTTTTCCACTACAATCACTTTTTTGGCAGAACGAACAAGTGGAAGCAATTCGTCTGAAGGGAATGGATGAATTAAACGAATTTGTGCATGGTTTACTTTCAATCCATCTTTTTCTAAGCGTCCCATCGATTCTTCGATCACACCACGTGTTGAATTAAAACCAACGATTAACAGATCTGCATCCTCGTGTGGCGCATTTTTATAAACAGGTGTATTAAAGCGAATATTTTCAACCTTCCGGAAACGTTTATCCATTTGAGCATTCCGATTTGTTGCAGATTCAGATGGTTTACCTGTTTCAGCATGCTCTACTCCAGTAACATGGTGAATACCATTTTTCATTCCTGGAATTGTACGTGGTGAAACGCCATCTTCTGTAACTTCGTAACGCTTAAAGTAACCTTTGTTTTCAATTTCAGGAAGCTCTTCATTTACGAGCTTACCGCGTCTAATTTCAACTTTAGAAACATCAAGCGGTTCAACTGTTTGTTTTCCTAAAGATAATTGAAGGTCAGATAAAACGATGACAGGGCATTGATACTCCTCTGCCAAGTTGAAAGCTTCAGCAGTATCATAGAAAGCCTCTTGTACAGTACTTGGAGCCATAACGATTTTTGGAATTTCACCATGTGTACCATAAATCATTGCCATTAAATCTGATTGTTCTTGTTTTGTTGGAAGCCCTGTTGATGGACCACCACGTTGAGTGTCCACAATAACAAGTGGAGTTTCTGTAATACCAGCTAGTCCAATTGCTTCCATTTTCAAGGATAATCCAGGACCTGAAGAAGCAGTAAGTGCACGAACACCACCGTAGCTTGCTCCAATTGTCATGGTAGCTGCAGCGATTTCATCTTCTGTCTGGATAACTGTACCGCCAACGGCAGGTAATTTTTTAATTAAATATTCCATGATATCAGATGCAGGTGTAATAGGGTATGCAGCCATGAAACGGCATCCAGCAGCAAGTGCGCCTAAAGCAATCGCATCATTTCCAATCATAAACATACGATGTTTGCCATCTGCTTTTTCAAGTACCATTGTTGGAACATTTGCATCCATTTTTTCTTTCATATAATCAAAGCCCGCTTTGATGGCATCCATGTTTTTCGCAACAACTTGGTCGCCTTTTTTGCCAAAAATCTCGCGAACTACTACTTCAAATACATGAATATCTAAGTCTAATACTGCAGACGTTGCACCAATAGCAACCATGTTCTTCATTAAAGAAGTTCCAAGCTGAGTAGCAATCTCTGTGAATGGAACCGCATACAGGGATGCTTCAGTATCTTCAGGCTTTTTTGGATCAAACTTTGCATCAGCAAGGATTACGCCTTTACTGTGAAGTTCTTTGTAATTTAAATCAATTGTCTCTTGGTCAAACGCGACTAGGATATCAAGATCGTCAGAAATGGACCGAACTTCTGTTGTGCTCACGCGAATCTTATTGTTCGTATGGCCGCCTTTGATACGAGATGAAAAGTGACGATAACCATACAAGTAATATCCCAGGCGATTCAATGCGATTGCAAAGATTTCCCCAGTACTTTCAATACCTTCCCCTTGTTGTCCGCCAACTTTCCACGAAAGTTGATTGATCATGACTTACACCCCTTTGGATATGTAAAAAATAAGTAATTAAATCATTCATAGTGTAGCACTTTTCCGAGTAAATCACTAGAATTTTCTTTATTTAACGCTTTAAAGACATAAAATCTAGAAAAATGGATACGTACTAAACGCTTTCAATTCTAGACCTATGTACTCAAAATTGCAACCCTTTCAAGCGAAATATTGTCTAAAATATGTATATTTTTTTATTATTTTAACTTTGCTATTTACTTCAACGTTAGGCACTTGCATCACAACAGTTCAATCCTTTTTTCTCACGCTGTTTTTCTAATTTTTCACTTACTTTTGTACTTTCGATATGGATATCTCTGAACCTTGTTGTTCTATATCAGAATAATATTAATTCAATATCAATAGCATTGTTTCCAATCAGAAAATTTGCAACCATATTTGTAAAAAATAGGAATAAAAAAACCTGCTGGATGTAACCCAGACAGGCAGAGGTAATAGTGTTTCATTTTCTCCACATTTTGGATGCTGATACTCTTTCTAACGCGGCTCCACAATTAACTTTATAGCTGTGCGTTCTTCCCCGTCAATCAAAATATCGGTAAACGCAGGGACACAGATCAAATCAACTCCGCTAGGTGCTACAAATCCTCGAGCAATGGCTACTGCCTTTACGGCTTGATTTAATGCACCCGCACCAATGGCCTGTATTTCCGCTGCACCTCTTTCACGCAGAACTCCGGCAAGTGCACCAGCTACAGAATTAGGATTAGATTTTGCTGAAACTTTTAATATTTCCATTCCTAGCTCCCCCTTGTAAAATCCCGATCCCGCATGAGCAGTTTCATGAACAAATCAGGTATATAGCATTCCACTGCTACTATATTCACTTTGAAATTGACATATTCCGGCTTGGACGATAAAAAGGAAAATAAAAAGAGCAAATTGGGTAATTTGCTCCTAAGAATAAAACGGATGTTCATCATTTATAAGAATTGGTTGTATCTTTTTAGCATGGCCTGTTTTTCGGTCCAAATCAATTAAAACGGCACTAAGCTGGTTTCTTCCCCCAGATGGTACTTCAAACCGAACCGGAAGGCTTGTTAGGAAGCGTTTAAGGACGGCTTCTTTTTCCACCCCTAAAATACCGTCATATGGGCCAGTCATGCCGACATCTGTTAAATAGGCCGTTCCCCCAGGCAAGATACGGTTATCGGCCGTCTGGACATGCGTGTGAGTCCCCACAACTGCAGATACCCTTCCATCTAAATACCAGCCCATTGCCTGTTTCTCACTTGTTACTTCTGCATGAAAATCCACAAATATAAAGGGAGTTCTTTCTTTTGCAAGGGAAACGAGTTCATCCGCTTTTTGGAAGGGACAATCAATTGGATTCATGAAAGTGCGTCCCTGCAGATTAATAATCGCCACTTCTAACTCATTTATTTTTAGAAAAACGATCCCTTTTCCTGGCGTATCTTTTGGAAAGTTTGCTGGTCGAACCAAATATTTGGCTGTATCAATAAACTCAAAAATTTCTCGATTATCCCAGGCATGATTCCCTAATGTTACAGCCTGAGCACCTTGTTCTAAAAACTGACGGTAAATTTTTTCAGTAATTCCTTTTCCACCTGCGGCATTTTCGCCATTGATAATCGTTAAATGAGGTCGATATTTTTCTTTTAGCTTTGGCAAGTACTCCTTTACCATATCTCTTCCAGGTGAACCGACAACATCTCCGATAAATAATAAATTCATGTTATTGCCCTTTCATAAATAAAAATAGTATTGATTAAATTGTATCACAGTTGCCCAGTATTTAATCGCTAAAGAGTCCCCAAAAAATAAAGCGGTGCATGCGCACCGCTTTATTTTGCATATTCTACAGCCCGTGTTTCACGGATAACTGTGACTTTAATATGTCCTGGATAATCGAGCTCTTCTTCGATTCGCTTGCGAATATCGCGTGCAAGGCGATGTGCAGCAAGATCGTCAATCGTATCCGGTCTAACGATAATCCTCACTTCACGGCCTGCTTGAATAGCAAAGGATTTCTCGACACCTTCATAGGATTCTGAAATCTCTTCAAGCTTTTCAAGACGGCGAATATAGTTTTCAAGCGTTTCACTACGAGCACCTGGTCTTGCAGCAGATAGGGCATCAGCAGCAGCAACTAAAACAGCAATGGTTGAAGTTGGCTCTGTATCACCATGATGTGATGCAATACTGTTGATAACCACAGGATGTTCCTTGTATTTCGTTGCAAGTTCTACCCCGATTTCAACATGGCTTCCTTCCACTTCATGGTCAATTGCTTTACCGATATCATGAAGCAATCCGGCACGTCTTGCTAATGTTTCATCTTGACCAAGTTCAGCGGCCAGCAAACCTGAAAGCTGTGCCACTTCCATAGAATGCTTAAGCACATTTTGACCGTAACTTGTACGGAACTTTAAGCGGCCAAGAATTTTGATAAGATCTGGATGGAGTCCATGTACGCCCACTTCAAATGTGGTTTGTTCACCCACTTCGCGGATATACTCATCCACTTCGCGACGAGACTTCTCAACCATTTCCTCAATTCTTGCAGGGTGGATACGGCCATCTTGTACAAGCTTTTCAAGTGCTAAGCGAGCCGTTTCACGACGAATAGGGTCAAAGCCTGATAGAATAACAGCTTCAGGAGTATCGTCAATAATTAAATCAATTCCTGTTAATGTTTCAAGTGTACGGATGTTTCGACCTTCACGGCCAATGATACGGCCTTTCATTTCATCATTTGGAAGGTTGACGACAGAGACTGTCGTTTCCGCAACATGGTCAGCAGCGCAACGTTGGATTGCTAACGAAAGGATTTCCTTCGCTTTCTTATCAGCTTCCTCTTTTGCACGATTTTCGCTTTCCTTGATCATAACCGCGGTTTCTACAGTAAGTTCCTGTTCCATGCGGTCTATTATGATCGACTTAGCTTCCTCACGAGTTAAGCTCGAAATTCGTTCAAGTTCTGTTTGTTGTGTTCGTACCAACTCGTCCACTTTGCTTTCCATCTCTTCAATATGCTGTTGTCTTTGGTTTAGAGAATCATCCTTCTTTTCTAATAGAATTTCACGCTTATTTAACGCTTCATCCTTTCGATCTAAATTCTCTTCTCTTTGCAGTAAACGGTTTTCTTGTTTTTGCAGTTCATTTCTTCGTTCACGAACCTCACGCTCCGCTTCAGTTCGAAGCTTGTGAATTTCATCCTTTGCCTCTAACAGGGCTTCCTTTTTTAATGAATCAGCATCACGTTTCGCATCTTCAAGAATCTGCTCTGCAGCATTCTTTGCCCCCGCTATTTTTGCTTCAGCAATGGATCTACGAATAAAATAGCCAACAACGGCACCGACGATAAGGCCAAGCAAAATGGAGATGATAGTAATTGGTTCCATCGTTACACCTCCTCTTGCTATGAACTTTTGTTTGATTTTTTTTTAAGTGTCGGCATGTACATTGTTTAGACTCAACATACAGCAAGCACTACGGCTTTTCGCATTGTAATATTTCCAAAAATGTAAAATATACATGTTAATTGTAAATGTGGGAATATACATTGTCAAGGTTTTGTCCAAATAGCTTTTTGAAATATTTCGAATTCACCATCACTTCTTCATTTTTATCACATGGTTTAAAGTGAATATTTATAAGTATTTGTGAGTATTTATGCATTTTTTTAAAAAAGCAAAACCCTTTTTCTCAGGCTTTGCTCTTCTTTTTATTTATCTAGTAACTCAAATTGCTCGTCATCATCAGCTTCAGTCACTGTTTTATCGCCATCTAAGCCATAGTGATCCCGGATCTTTTGTTGAATTTCAAGGCGGATACTAGGATTTTCCTTTAGGTAAAGCTTAGCATTTTCACGGCCTTGGCCTAGTCTTTCATCGTTATAAGAATACCAAGAACCGCTCTTAGAAACGATATCTAGTTCGGAACCTAAATCGATGATTTCGCCTTCTTTTGAAATTCCTTCTCCATACATAATATCGACTTCTGCTGTACGGAATGGAGGGGCAACTTTGTTCTTTACGACTTTAATTTTTGTTTTGTTTCCGACTATGTCATTGCCTTGCTTTAGTGCTTCAGCACGACGTACTTCCAGACGGATGGTGGAATAGAACTTAAGGGCGCGGCCCCCTGGAGTTGTTTCTGGGTTCCCGAACATAACACCGACTTTTTCACGAATCTGGTTGATAAAGACAGCGATTGTTTTTGATTTATTGATTGCACCTGATAGTTTACGAAGTGCTTGAGACATCAAACGAGCTTGCAATCCAACGTGTGAGTCTCCCATTTCACCTTCGATTTCTGCTTTAGGTACTAGTGCTGCTACTGAGTCAATAACAATAATATCGATTGCTCCGCTTCGTACTAGTGCTTCAGCGATTTCTAGTGCTTGTTCACCAGTGTCTGGCTGAGATAATAATAGTTCATCAATGTTGACGCCTAATTTTTGGGCATACGCTGGGTCTAGGGCATGTTCAGCGTCGATAAACGCTGCTTGCCCGCCTTTTGCTTGGACTTCAGCGATGGCATGAAGGGCTACGGTTGTTTTACCTGAGCTCTCTGGCCCGTAAATTTCGATAATACGTCCTCTTGGATATCCACCTACTCCAAGTGCTGTGTCAAGTGCTAATGAACCAGATGGAACAGTTGAAATTTTTGTTTCTGTTTGCTCACCCATTTTCATTATTGAGCCTTTGCCAAATTGCTTTTCGATTTGTTTTAGCGCCATTTCTAAGGCCGCTTTACGATCACTCACGAATCATTTCCTCCCTTATCTATATAAACACAAGCTTATTGCCTAAATCTATCAAATAAAACCTATTAATAATATAACCTCTTTTAGGATATTTGTCGAGCAAAAAATCGAACATTCATTCGACTTTTTTCTAAACTATTTATACTGGTAAGACAGACAAATATCCCCATCATAAACTGTTTTTCAGGATGATTTTGCAGAGAAAACTACTTTTCATGAAGTTAACTGAAAACTCATTGAAGAGCATGCATACGTGGTTTCATTTACCGTTTGACTGCTTTTTCCTCGGTCTTGAGCAATGAAGCGACCTTTCATTTACCGTCTGACCACTTTTTCACCGCTCTCGGGCATTGAAGCGACCTTTCATTTACCTTACGACCACTTTTTCACCGCTCTCGGGCAATGAAGCGACCTTTCATTTACCGTCTGATCACTTTTTCACCGCTCTCGGGCATTGAAGCGTTCTTTCATTTACCGTACGACCACTTTTTCTCCGCTCTCGGGCAATGAAACGCTCTTTCATTTACCGTACGACCGTTTTTTCCACTCTCTCGGGCAATGAAACGCCCTTTCATTTATCGTACGACCACTTTTTCCACTCAGACTGGCAATGAAACTCCTACATAACCCATAAAAAAAATCACAGAACCTTATTAAGCATTCTGTGATTCTTTCAACTTCTTTATTAAATAATAGCATCCATACTTTACAGTACGAACCCTGTTAGCTTCCCGGGTGCCAGCAAGCACAAGCTTTTCAACAGCTGTAGGCATTCCTTTGATCGCAATCCCAATGTAAACCGTACCTACCGGTTTACCCTCTAATTCATCAGGACCCGCCACACCGGTAAAACTAATCCCAATATCAGTGCCAAAAATCGAAGCTGCGTTTTCCGCCAACTCCGAAGCACATTGCTCACTTACGGCGCCAAACTTGTCAAGCGTCTCAGCAGAGACCCTCAAAACCTGTTGTTTTGCCTCATTTGAATAACAGACAACTCCTCCGTTAAAAACAGAGCTCGCGCCTGAAACCGAGGTAATTTCTTTTTGAAACATCCCGCCAGTTAAACTCTCAGCAGCCGTAATCGTTAACTTCTTTTCTTTTAAAATTTTCGTCAATTCATTCAAAAGAGAAGTATTGTCATAGCCATATAAAAACTCACCAACGCGCTGATTTATCTTACTTTCCACCTCATCAAGCATCGATCCTGCAACAGTTTCATCCGTATGCTTGGCTGTAAGCCTTAAGGTAACCTCACCATCTCCGGCAAGTGGAGCAATGGTAGGATTGCTTTGAGCGTCTATTAAATCCAATATCTCCGTTTCCAAAGCCGCTTCCCCAATACCGAAAAACCGCAAAACTCGCGAAACAATCCTCTCATTGGTGTCGCCTTCAGGAGAAAATGCTTTCTTTCCATAATGAAGGAACATCGGCTCCATTTCCTTTGGAGGACCTGGCAGAAGCATATAAATATGGGCATCCTGCTCGAGTACCATTCCAGGCGCCATGCCATGATCATTCGGAAGAATATCTGAACCTGCTAATACAAGAGCTTGCTTTCGGTTGTTTTCCGTCATCACACGGTTTGTCCTTTTGAAATAATCCTCAATCGAAGTTAAAGCCGCTTCATCCATTACAAGCTCTTTGCCTAGATGACGGGCAATCGTTTCCTTCGTCAAATCATCCTTAGTCGGTCCGAGACCGCCAGTAAAAATGATGATTTGCGAACGCTTTTCGGCAATTTCAATCGCGTTCTTAAGCCTGTCCGAATTATCGCCAACAACCGTGTGAAAAAAAACATCAACACCGAGCCCAGCTAATTGCTGAGACAAAAAGCGCGCGTTCGTATTTACAATTTGACCGAGCAACAGCTCCGAACCAACAGCGATAATCTCAGCATTCATCGTAAATCGCCCCCAAAGTCTATTTAGAATTTTTTAAAACATGACTATTTTTAGCAAAATAGTCCCAGCCGGACCAAATCGTAAAAATCATCGCAACCCATAACGCAACGATATCAAAACGAAATGGAATCATTGCAAAAATAATATTATGTAATAAAAGCGAAGAAATCGCGATAATCTGTGTCCAGGTTTTAATTTTTCCAAGCATATTCGCTGCCACTACTTCCCCTTCTCCTGCAAGCAAAAGGCGGAGACCGGTTACAGCGAATTCCCTGCTGATAATAATGATGACAATCCATGATGGTGCATAAATATCATTAATCTCAACGAGAACGATAAGTGCAGCTGAAACAAGTAATTTATCAGCAAGCGGATCAAGAAATTTCCCCATATTCGTGACAAGATTCAATTTACGGGCATAATACCCATCAATCCAGTCGGTTGTCGACGCAATGATAAAAATCAACGCTCCGACAAAATGAGTTACAGGCATGGCTGCTCCAAGAAAGGTCATGTCACCCCAATCAAAAGGGACAAGCATGATAATCAAGAACAATGGAATAAGCAATATTCTTGAAACCGTAATTTTATTAGGTAAATTCATTCGTGTATCCTCCTATATAAGAAAACGCAACAACTAACTATTAGGCATGCCAAAAATAGTCATCACTAGATGACTATTGGGTTTTGGGAACATATTGAATCGTAATGTTCTGTACATTTTGCGTCGGTGCGATAGCGTACTCGAGTTTTTGGTCATTCACATAGATTTCAACGCCTGCAGCGTTCCCTACCCGAATTACAGCATTGCTTTCTGCTGTCAAATCTACTGTTTGGCTTGGAAGTTTATCTTTATCAAGAGTCCATTGATTGACCATTTTCCCCGTACTATTTTTAACACCAACCCAAGATTTACCGGTTGCTACCAATTTCACGATAAACTTTTCTGCATTTTTCAAAGAATAGGTAGAATTCCTTCCACTGCTTTGAACGACCGCTAATTCTTGCTTAGGTGCTTCAACAACTGGCGTCTTCTCTTCTTCTTTTTTAGGTTCCTTCGCTTTTTCAGAATCTTTCTTCTCAAGCTCATTGGCTTTTGCTTTTTCGAGATTCTCTGATTTAACGAATTTAACTTGTTCGTTATCCTTGTTTAACGATTCATTGGAATTCTTACCCGCATGATTATAAAGAAAATAATATAATAGACCAGCAACGCCAATGACAAAAACACCAATTAATACTTTCGGAAGGATATCAAAGATTTTTGAATTCCCTTCCGAAATCGCTTTATGGGTTTTGACCCTTGAGAGTTGAGGTAATTCATCATTTAAGCTTGCCGGAATTTCACTTTTATATGTTTCAAAAATTTCATCAGGATTTAGGTTTAGGGCTTCTGCATACTGCTTAATGAAGGCACGGACATAAAAATTCCCCGGCATACTTGAATAGTTGCCTTCTTCAATGCCGATTAAATAGCGCTTTTGAATTTTTGTCATCGTTTGTAAATCATCTAAGCTAAATCCTTTTTCTATTCGGGCTTCTTTTAGTCGATTCCCTAGTTCAGTCACTTTATTAACACCTTCCAATTTTTAAAAATCAAAGTCTCCAAAATCAGATCCGGAGAATAAATTATTTTGGTCCACTACCTCATATGTAATCTCTTCATCAACATTATTCCTCAGCTCGATAATATAGTCAAAATCATCGAGGGTGTACTCTGAGTTTTGGACAAAGATATCAGGGTGTTCTATAACTTTAACAGAAGGCAATCGCATAATCTCACGAACGAGCTGCCAATGTCGTTCATTGGCACGGCGGGTGGAAACAATTCCATCCAAGATGAATAGGTTGTCAGCATTGTACTCATCCTCAATAAGTTGGTTCCGAATCGTTTGTTTTAAGAGGGTAGAAGAGACGAATAACCACCTCTTATTGGCACAAACACTAGAGGCAACAATTGATTCTGTTTTTCCGACACGAGGCATTCCACGAATACCTATCAGCTTATGCCCCTCCTGCTTAAACAATTCTGCCATAAAATCAACTAATAATCCAAGCTCATCCCTTACAAAGCGGAATGTTTTTTTATCATCTGCGTCTCTCTGAATATATCGGCCATGTCTAACAGCCAGCCGATCTCGCAGTTTTGGTTCTCTTAGTTTTATTAATTTTATTGTGTCCATTGTATTTAAAATTGACTCAAGTCGTTTAATTTGATCGTCATCTTTTGCTAAAATCAAAAGACCCCGTCTGCCTTCATCTACTCCGTTGATGGTTACAATATTAATAGAAAGCATTCCTAAGAGGGATGAAATGTCGCCTAAAAGTCCAGGCCTATTTTTTTGAATCTCATATTCTAAATACCATTCTTTCTTCATAAAACTGCTTACCCCCTAAAGAAGTTTCGACAAATTTTTCATATATCTTTTTATCTAAACCTTATCATAAATGATTTTGATGCAAGATGAAAGAAAAAACGTGGAATATATCTCTGAAATAAAAAGAGAGGAGCTGCCTCCTCTCTTTTTAATGATTATCCATTATTCTTAATAAGTTTAACCATCATATTGGCAATTGCCTGCTGCTCCTGTTGGTCAGCAACTGACCAGAGATCTGATAGAATTCTTTCTTGCTCATTTTTTGGCTCGACTTGGTTTGCTAAATAATCACCAATTTGAAAAGCAAGTTTGCCAATTGCCCCCTCACTCATTCCCTCATTTTGCGCATGTTGGAGACGATTAGCAAGAAAGTCTTCCCACTGTTTCCAGTTATCTAAAACTGACATAGTAAATTACCTCCTTTAAAATAGTACACGGTTATTTTGTGATGGGGAGGCATGAACTATACATAGAAACTTGTGAACTTTTATGTATACCAACCGCCATTAACGGCAAGGACTTGGCCAGTAATATAACTTGATTCTTCTGAAAGCAAAAAGGCTACACTTTTAGCAATTTCCTCAGGCTGCCCAAGTCTTCCCATTGGAATTTCATATTCAATCCCTTTTATCTCATCCTGTGAGAATCCTTCCATCATTGGCGTATTAATGGCTCCAGGGGCAATGGCATTAACACGAATGCCATTTAAGGCTACTTCCTTACTAAGTGCCTTTACAAAAGCAATCTGAGCACCTTTGGCTGTTGAATAGGCTACCTCACAGGAAGCACCCGTTTGACCCCAGATGGAAGTAATGACAATAATACTGCCTGACCCTTTACTCAAAAGTTTGGGGAGGAGTTCTTTGCTCAGCATTAGCGGATTGAGAACATGAACATTTAATAAGGCTTCTGCATCCCTATGTTCCAAATCGATAAGGAGGCCGTATTGACTGTTTCCGCCGCAATGGATCATCGCGTCCAGCGAAAAGATGTGCGGGCAAATTAGTTGATAACCATCCGGTGCAGAAAGGTCAGCACTAATTGGCATGTATTCACCGCCAAATGGAACAATCTTGTCTAATAGTGCTTTAATTGAGGCTTCATTCTGATTGTAATGCAAGTATAGGTTGTATCCTTTTGCTGCCAGGTTATAAGCAACCGCTTGACCGATTCCACCACTCGCCCCCGTTATCAATGCATATTTTTTCATTCTCGTCACTCTCTCTAAATATTTGACAAAGCGAAAAAGCGCCAGCTTTTGCGGCGCCTCCGCTTTTCTATTTCTTGTTTTTAGGAATTACTTGACATACTGAAAAACGTTCTTCTGAAATAACCTCTGATGCCAGTGATTGTACATCTTTCAAGGTGATTTTTTCAAGTGTTGGGACAACATCGAATAAATTCATATCGTTAAAAGCATATCGTGTAAATTGATTTGCAATGTATTCAGGTGAATTGACGGCACGTAAAAAAGCACCGATTTTCTTCTTTTTTGCCCTCGCTAATTGTTCCTCCGTGAAAGCCGCTCCATTCTTTGCCTCTATAAGCATTTTTTCTAGTTTTTCAGCAAGCTGATCTGGTTCTCCGGTATCTCCGCCAACCATCGCAAAACCAAAGCCTTGTTCCTGGGTATAGTCATAGGAAAACGTTTCGTCAATTAACCCTTCATTATAAAGCTGATCGAAATTTGCTGAGCTTTTGCCGAACAGCAAATCAAGGAGGACATTCATCGTTAATTCATTTTTTAACATTTCATTTCCCGTTTGATCTACATGAAGCGCTTTAATTCCCACAAGACATTTTGACGTTTGCACATTCATTTGCAGCACCTGTTTTTTCTCTGCTGCATCTGAAGGTTCTTCTTCAAATTTACGCTTGATTTCTGGCATATCTTTGTATTCTTTCTTTGCCTGGTTTTCTCTTACCTGGGTCATAAAGCGATCCGGGTCAACTGGGCCGACAATAAACAACAGCATGTTGCTTGGATGATAAAAGGTATTGTAACATTCATAAAGCCAATCCTTCGTGATATGAGAAATCGATTCGATCGTACCGGCAATATCAATTTTAACTGGATGATTCTTATAAAGGTTTTGAATTAAACCAAAATATAAGCGCCAATCAGGATTATCATCATACATGGTAATTTCTTGACCAATGATTCCTTTTTCCTTTTCCACCGTTTTTTCAGAAAAATAGGGATCTTGAACAAAGTCAACCAATGTTTCCAGGTTCTTTTCGACATCTGATGTGCTCGAGAACAAATAAGCCGTTCGTGTAAACGAAGTAAAGGCATTGGCAGAAGCTCCCTGCCTGCTGAATTGCTGAAAAACATCCCCGTCTTCCTTTTCGAATAACTTATGTTCTAAAAAGTGAGCAATTCCATCAGGGACTTTCACATACTCATCTTTTCCTAAGGGGGCAAAGTTGTTATCGACCGATCCGTACTTTGTCGTAAAGGTTGCATAGGTTTTATTAAAACCCTTCTTCGGCAAAATATAGACTTGTAGGCCATTGGGCAATTTTTCATGATAAAGTTCTTCTTGAAGCTGGTCAAAATTAATCTTTTCCATTATGCACCCGCCTCCGATCCTGTTAGGAAATAAATCGTATCTAACTCAATTTTTTTCGCTACCGCAGTAATCTCTTCCTTGGTAGCCTTTTCCATCTCAGAGAGCCACGTGTCAAGACTAATTTCTGTTTCCGCGATGACATTATGATATAAAATCTCCGTTAACCCTCTGGAAGTATCAATGGTTTCGAGAATTTGATTACGTATTACCGCTTTGGTTTGATCCAATTCCTGATCCGTAAAATCTCCATTTTTCATTGCATCCATTTGTTCGTTAATAATACCGACGGCTTGGTCATAATTCTTTAAGTCAATACCTGACATAACCATCATCAAGCCTTTATGACTTTCAAGCCGGCTTGATGCATAATAGGCAAGACTTGCCTTTTCACGGACATTGATAAACAACTTGGAATGTGAAAAGCCCCCGAATATGCCATTGAACACTTGCAGGGCAAAATAATCAGGATCACCATAGACAATATTGGTTCGATAACCCATATTTAGTTTCCCTTGCTTTACATCCTGCTGTTCTTTTACCTCATTGACTTTTTCAGGTTTTGAATTTTCATGTTTTGCACGTTCTTTTGGCGCTCGATTTTCAAAATGAAGCAATTCTGAAGCATATTTTTTAACTTCTTCTTCTTTAACATCACCAATAATATAAAGATCCATTTCATCTTCTAAAAAGACTTGATTATAAAACTCGAATAAATTTACTGGAGTAATTGAGTCAACATCCTGAGCTTCCCCATTTACCTGGAGGGCGTACGGTTCCCCCTTACACATTTCCTCTAATAAACGAACATTCGAGTAACGCATTTTATCATCATATACGGATTGAATCCTTTGCTTTAGCGTCCGCTTTTCTTTTTCAACGGTATCTTTATCAAAGGCGTTCCCTGAGGTGTTTGGTTTTGTTAATACTTCCGCTAATAGTTCAAATCCCTTTTTTAATAAAGGCTCTGAATCACTTAAGAATTTTTCATTGGCGATTTCCAAAGAAAAGCTCATCACATGATATTCGCCCTTCTTGGCTAAATCCACATACAGGGTGGCTCCGTATAGTTCATCTAAATAAGATCGTAAGGCTGTTGTTGAAGAATACTGTGCCGTGCTGCTTTGTAATACTTGCGGAAGAAGCGCCCTTTTTGTCACATCTTCTTTTGTTAAAGGGGCTTTCATCCTCCATACAAAAGTATTTGTTTTATATTTTTCTGTTTCAACAATATGGAGTTTATATCCCTGCATTTCAATTACTTTTTCAACTGCACCCTCCATTAGCTTTCCTCCTTAATATGTAAGAACAGTTTTCTTTATATCTTTACCTTTCAAAAGAAACCTATACTTTTACTATAATTTGCCAAGCTTGGACAATTCAAGCGTTTACTCTTTTTTTTGAAAAATAGTGTTAAACTTAGCTGTTGATTTGCGCTTCAGGCGCTTCGCGCACCTTAGGGCGGCCCGGGGAGCCTCCTCGGCGCTAAAGAGCCTGCGGGGTCTCCCCTGCCCCGTCCTCCCGCAGGAGTCTCGCGCCTTCCGCTCCAATCAACATGTTTCAAAATCAAGAATGGCCTGCCTTTTAAAAAAATAAACCCACAGTTCACATGGAACTGTGGGTTTTAATTTGTATTAACGGCTTCCTTTAATATAGTGTGTACCAACCGCTTTTGGTGCATCGGCACGACCGATGAATCCGGTTAATGCTAAGATCGTTAACACGTAAGGAGCGATTAACAAATATACATTTGGAATTTCTTTTAGGAATGGCAAACTTGATCCGATGATACTAATACTTTGTGCGAAGCCAAAGAATAATGCAGCACCTAGAGCACCAAGCGGATGCCATTTACCGAAAATCATTGCCGCGAGCGCCATGAAACCCTGCCCGCTAATCGTGGAGTGGCTGAAGTTTGAAGTGATTGATTGTGCATAAACAGCACCACCAACTCCGCCAAGAGCTCCTGAAATCATAACGCCAAGATAGCGCATCTTAGTAACGTTGATTCCCATTGTGTCTGCTGCCATTGGGTGTTCACCGACAGAGCGAAGACGAAGACCGAATGGAGTTTTAAATACGATATACCATACGATGATGGCAACTATTATCGCTAAAAAAGATGTCCAATACGTATTTTGGAAGAAGATTTTCCCGATAACAGGGATATCTTTTAAAATCGGAATATCAATCTTTCTGAAACCTTTGCTGATAATTCCAGTTTCACCTTTATCATAAATTAATTTGACTAAGAACAGGGTAAGTCCTGTTGCAAGTAAGTTAATCGCAACACCCGAAACGGTATGATCAGCACGGAATGTAATCGATGCAACGGCATGAAATAATGAGAATATTGCACCGGCTAACATGGCAACGATTAAAGCAATCCACGGAGTTGCACTGCCAAAGGTATCTACAAAGGTTAAGTTAAAAACGATCGCTGAAAAAGCTCCGACTACCATTAACCCTTCAAGTCCGATATTAACTACCCCTGAACGTTCCGAGAAAATTCCGCCTAATGCAGTGAAGACAAGTGGAGCTGCCCACAACAACGTGGATGGAACAACAATCATTAAGATATCCATTAAACTCAACTTACTTCACCTCCTTTTTACTGAATCGGTCAAGAAATATTCTTATGATGTAGCTTGAAGCTACAAAGAATACAATCAATGCAATAATAATACTTACAAGTTCGTTTGGAACTCCCGCTTCGAGAGGCATGTTCAGAGCTCCAACTTCTAAAATACCGAATAAGATTGCAGAGAAAAATACACCCAGAGATGTGTTTGCCCCTAATAGAGCAACAGCAATCCCCTCAAAGCCGACACCGGTAAAGCCGCCTTTAACTGCAGCATAGCCGAACGTACCTAATCCTTCCATTGCACCGGCAAGACCTGCGAATGCACCAGAAATTAACATGGAAAGGATAATATTTTTATTGACACTCATCCCTGCGTAATGTGCAGCATGCTGATTAAATCCAACAGCTCTTAGTTCAAAACCTCTTGTTGTTCTTTCAAGTAAAAACCACATAATAATACAACAAACAATTGCGATAACAATTCCCCAATGAAGACGTGAGTAATCCGTAATACTTTGAAGAAAATCAGAACGCAGTGATGCGGACTCATGAATTTGTTCCGTTTTGTCACCGCTTTTTGCAGCAAGAAAGTTTCTAATGATATAGTTGGTTGTATGAAGAGCCACATAGTTCATCATGATTGTTACAATTACTTCATGAACACGGAATCGTGCTTTTAAAAAGCCAGGAATAAAGGCCCAAAGTGCTCCCGCAACCATCGCTGCTAAAATAGCAAGCGGCAAATGGATGACACGCGGAAGATCAAACGATACACCGACCCACACTGAAGCCAGCCAGCCTACAATAAATTGTCCCTCAACCCCGATATTAAATAAGCCTACACGGAAAGCAAATGCTACCGCTAAACCAGCTAAAATATAAGGTGTAAATTGTCTGACTACTTCCCCAACATAATAGGTTTCACCAAATGCCCCATTCCATAAAGCGGTATAGGCGTCTACAGGATTATAACCACTGGCCAACATAATGATTGTTCCGACAATAATACCTAATAAAACTGCAATAATTGGCGTTAAAATGCCTGTTAAGCGTTTAGACATGCGTTCCTTCACCCGCTTCCTTTCTATTCGATCCAGCCATCAATAATCCTAGTTCTTGTTCAGTTGTTTCTTTTGGATTAACAACAGCTACGATTTTCCCCTCGTATATAACGGCAATCCGGTCGCTGACATTCATAATTTCATCTAATTCAAAGGAAAGAAGCAAAACTGCTTTTCCATTATCCCGCTGTTCAATTAAGCGCTTGTGAATGAATTCAATTGCTCCAACATCCAAGCCTCGAGTAGGCTGTGCTGCAATCAGTAAGTCTGGATTGCGGTCAACCTCACGTCCGATAATCGCTTTTTGCTGGTTTCCTCCAGAAAGAGCACGCGCCAAGGTATATTCACTTGGAGTCCGAACGTCAAATTCGCTAATAATTTTCTTTGCATACTTATATATTTCTCTGAAGTTAAGAACTCCATTTTTGGAATAAGGCTTTTTATAATAATTCTGCAAAACAATGTTCTCACCAATTGGATAATTTAAAACTAGTCCATGTTTATGGCGGTCCTGTGGAATATGACCAACACCAGATTCGGTAATTTTTCTCGGTGTCATATTCAATAATTCTTTTCCATTTAACTTGACGCTGCCACTTTCTGATTTGCGCAGACCGGTAATGGCCTCAATTAGTTCAGATTGACCATTTCCATCGATACCTGCTATTCCGACAATTTCTCCAGCTCTAACGTCAAGAGTTAAGCCGTTAACAATCGATACCCCGCGGGCATCCTTTACGACTAAATCATTAACTTCCAGAACATTTTGTTTTGGCGCTGCCTCTTTCTTTTCCGTTTTAAAGACAACCTCACGCCCTACCATAAGGCTTGCGAGTTCATTCGGATTCGTTTCACTTACATTGACAGTCCCAATCCCTTTACCTTTACGAATAACGGTACAGCGATCCGCTACTTCCATAATTTCCTTTAACTTGTGGGTAATGAGAATGATGGATTTTCCTTCCTTAATAAGCGTTTTCATAATTTGCATTAGCTCTTTGATTTCCTGAGGCGTTAATACAGCTGACGGCTCGTCAAAAATTAGAATTTCCGCACCACGATAAAGGGTTTTTAAAATTTCGACCCTTTGCTGCATTCCAACCGTAATATCAGAGATTTTAGCCTGCGGATCAACTGATAGTCCGTAACGTTCAGAAATTTGACGTACTTCTTGCTCTGCTTTTTTAATATCAATTCGGCCACCAGACGTGATTTCTCGGCCAAGGATAATATTTTCGGTTACCGTAAATGTATCCACGAGCATAAAGTGTTGATGCACCATCCCAATTCCAAGATCATTTGCGATATTAGGATTCGTAATATTTACTGGCTTTCCTTTTACTCGGATTTCACCTTGTTCTGGCTGATAAAGTCCAAAAAGCACGTTCATTAATGTTGATTTACCCGCTCCATTTTCACCAAGTAAAGCATGAATTTCTCCCTTTTTTAATTGAAGGGTAATGTTATCATTCGCAACAAAGCCGCCAAACTCTTTACGGATGTTAAGCATCTCAATTACATATTCCATTTTTTCTCACTCCCTGTGATAAAGGTAAAAGGAAATTTCGACCAAGAGTAGTAAGAGGTCAGACCTTTCAGTGGTTTAAAAAAACAGGGAAATTTCCCCGATAAAATCTTAAATGAAAAGTAGAATATCATTCTACGCTTCAGTTAGGATTTTCATTAAGAAGGAATAAGCAGGAATGTTTTTATCCCACTTATTCCCTTTATGTCATTTATTTTGCGCTAAAATTCTTTAATTCATCACGTGTTCCAGGAACTTTTACAGTACCTGATTTAATTTTTTCAGACCAATCTTTAATGGCTGCTTCAATTGCAGCTTTGTTGGAAGCTTTGCTGTTGATTGGAGCTAAGCCTACACCGTCCTCAGCCATTCCGTAAAGCGCGATTTCACCGCCAGGGAAATTGCCGTCCATAGCCTTCTTAGAAAGGTCTTGCACCGCTACGTCAACACGCTTAAGAGCTGAAGTAAGAACTACATCTGGACCCATGTCATTTTGGTCACGGTCTACACCAATAGCCCAAATCTCTTTGCTAGGGTCTTTTGCTTTACGGTCAGTTGCTTCTTTGAATAATCCGTTTCCAGTTGCTCCAGCTGCGTGGAAAATTACATCTGCGCCAGAAGAATACATTTTAGATGCGATGGATTGTCCAAGTTCCGCTTTATCAAATGCACCAGAATATTGAACATCCACTTTTACCTCAGGCTTAGCGGCCTTAACACCAGCTAAGAAGCCAGATTCAAAACGTTCGATAACAGGGATTTCCATACCGCCGATGAAACCGATGTGGTTAGATTTTGTTTGAAGTGCAGCTGCTACACCAGCAAGAAATGCTGCTTCTTGCTCTTTGAAGAGTACGCTCGCAACATTTGGTTGTTTAACTTCAGCATCGATGATGGCGAACTTTGCATCCTTTTGCTGCTTCGCGATTTCTTCAACTGCAGCCTGCATTAAGAAGCCGATTCCGTATACTAAATCGAAATCTTGGCGTACAAGAGTGTTTAGGTTTGTAGAGTAATCTGCGTCAGATTTGGATTGAAGGTAATCATATCCGCCCTTACCTTTTTTCATTCCGTTGTCTTGACCGAATTTTTGAAGACCTTCCCATGCAGATTGGTTAAAGGATTTGTCATCGACACCGCCGACGTCAGTAACCATTGCTACGGAGAATTTCTTTGCCTTTTCTCCACCTTTAGTTGTGTCTGTAGCCTTGTTGTTATCGCTTTTTCCACAAGCTCCTAAAAGTGTTCCAGCAGCAAGAACTAATGATAGCGCCATTCCAACTTTACGCATTTTCAAGGTATTGTACCCCCTAAGAAATTTTTGATTGTTTTTTAGTAGAAATGTTTGAAAAGCAAGACTGTTTGCGTTTTCATAGAACTGTAAAAAAAATTTAGGTTCTTTTTCTTAAGACATGAAAACTAAACTTATCAGCTTTAAAATAGTTTACCGAATATAGGACAGGTTCATCCATTTCATCGAAATGCATTTGTTTTAAGACCAACAATGCAGTTTCTGGATCACATTCTAAAATAGGGGAAATTCGTTCATGATAGCCAATTGGCTCAATCTTGGCAACTGCATATGTAATTCTCCGGTTTGCTTCACCCTCTAATATATTGAGGAGAGATTCTTCACCATGGGAAAATGTATCTGGCAAGATACGTTGAGGAACTTTATCGATACAATAAACAACCGGCTCCCCATTTGCAGTTCTGACCCTTTCAATCACGACCATTTCCTCATTAGTTGAACATGAGAACCGACGAATATCCTCTTCGGTTGGACCCTGTGTTGATGAACTTAAGAAAATCGTTCCAGGTTTCATTCCAGCCTGTTTAATCATGTCAGTGACACTATTAAGTTGTTCAATCCCTGAGGTAAACAATGGCTTTGCATTAACAAAGGTGCCAACTCCATGGCGCCTAATAATAACGTTTTCCTCTTCAAGGATGCGTAGTGCTTCCCTGAGGGTCGCCCTGCTTACACCAAGTTGTTTCGCAAGATCAAATTCAGAGGGTAATTTTTCTTTTTCTTTATATACCCCTCGTTCAATATCTTGCTTTAATCGATCGATCACTTGCAAGTACAAATGTCGGTTATCTGACTTAATAGACATTGCTGTTTCCTCCAGCCCTTTTCCTAAGACATCAGACCTCTGATATCATTCCTACTAATCGAAATTTATATTAACACTTTTTAAGTGATAAATAAATAGGAATTCAAAATTTTGTCGAAAAAAGGCATTAAGATTGCAATTGTCACAAATTCTCTTAAAATAACGGGAAGAAATCTGATATAATAAATATCTTTAATTCGATTAATAGGAAATTTTTAGGGAAATGGTAGGATTTTATTCACAGGAGAAAGTAAAAGGCATCTACTTCTATAGTATCAAATTCTCCTGGAAATACTATAAAAAAAAGAGCCCTGGGGCTCTTTTTTTAAGAACTCTGTTCCTCTTTAGGCTTTGACTGTAAAACAGCCCTTGGTTTACTTCCTTCATAAGGACCCACAATACCTCTTGCTTCCATCTCATCAATTAGACGGGCAGCTCGAGTATAGCCTATGCGAAAACGACGCTGCAGCATCGATACGGATGCTGTTTGCATTTCAATAATTAATTCAACTGCTTCATCATATAATTCATCCTCAACGGCACCCGTTACCTCTGGAATATCATCTGGAATCATTTCTTCTTGGTATTGTGCTTTTTGCTGTGAAATGACAAATTCAACGGTTTCTTCAACCTCTTGATCCGATAGGAATGCCCCTTGTACACGAACAGGCTTCGAGGCACCCACTGGCAAAAACAGCATATCCCCTCTTCCGAGAAGCTTTTCAGCCCCTCCCATATCTAAGATCGTTCTCGAATCTGTGCTGCTTGAGACAGCAAAAGCTATTCTTGATGGAATATTTGCTTTG
Source organism: Neobacillus sp. DZ-9 (assembly GCF_059587065.1). Lineage (NCBI taxonomy): Bacteria > Bacillati > Bacillota > Bacilli > Caryophanales > Bacillaceae > Neobacillus > Neobacillus sp. DZ-9. The sequence goes on along the minus strand of NZ_JCAIOL010000002.1, from coordinate 617,788 downwards.
ATTACCCCTGTGATGACATCAACCGAAGGCCTTTGGGTAGCAATGATTAAATGAATGCCTGCCGCACGTGCCATCTGAGCCAAACGGGTAATCGAATCCTCTACATCGTTCGATGCTACCATCATTAAATCCGCCAGCTCATCTACGATGACAACAATATACGGTAAAAGCGGTTGTTTATCATTCTCTTCAAGGTTATGCCTTTTTACATGGTCATTATACCCTTCAATATTTCGTGTTCCAGTATAAGAGAATAGTTCATATCTTCTTTCCATTTCACTTACTACCTTTTTTAATGCCTGGGACGCTTTTTTAGCATCCGTCACAACAGGAGCAAGTAAATGAGGAATTCCATTGTAAACATTTAATTCAACCATTTTAGGGTCAATCATCATTAATTTGACTTCATGGGGCTTGGCACGCATCAATATACTGGTGATAATTCCATTGATACACACACTTTTTCCACTTCCGGTTGCTCCAGCAACAAGCATGTGGGGCATTTTGTTTAATTCAGCAAGGACCGCTTCGCCTGTAATATCTCTGCCCAAGCCAATCAGCAATTTCGCTTCTGGCTTGTCATTTTGTGTTGCCTCAAGTACCTCCCTGAGGGATACCATCGCTACTTCTGAATTTGGAACTTCAATTCCTATGGCTGATTTACCTGGAATTGGTGCTTCAATGCGGATGTCCTTTGCAGCTAGTGCTAATGCTAAGTCATCACTCAGGCTGACAATTTTACTTACTTTAACCCCTACATCTGGGTGAACTTCATATTTCGTTACCGCAGGACCTAAATGGACTTGGGTTACTCGGGCTTTTACTCCAAAGCTTTGAAAAGTTCGTTCAAGCTTGGCAGCATTTGCATGAATCAGTTCATATTCGCCGCTTTGATCGGTCTTCTTTGGATGTTTAAGGAGTCGTAAAGGCGGCAGTTCATAGGCAACATTTTCGACTTCAGTGAAGGTTATTGGCGGAGAACTGTCATCATCATCTTCTTTTGATGATGTTGTTTTACTTTTAGTCTCTTTAGGATTTCTTTGAATCGTTTCCTCTTCGACATACGCCCGGTCAGCAAAACTGGATATAATTGGTTCAGGAATAATCATTTCTTCTTGTACAGCTTGAGGCTGCGAATTTATAAGAGGCTGACTTTCGGTTTGACGATTTTCTTGTTGCTGTCGTCGTTGTGTCTTCCTCTCAGTCCGGCGCTCTTGTTGTTTTTGTTTCCACTCAGACATATCCGTTAAAAACGCTTCCCATTGATTTTTCGAAAAACCAAACAAAGCAACCATTATTTTTCCGACAAAATCACCAAAAGATTTACCAGTCAATAAAATAAATCCGATTAATATAAAGATAAAAGCGATAATTTTTGTACCGGTTTCTGCGAATAAGTAGTGAAATAATGCAAATAAAATAGCTCCTAAAATTCCGCCCCCGAGATCGGTTGTACTCGTTTCACCCTTTAAATCCATCTTAAATAATTCCCATGTGTTACTGATGACACTTGGATTATTAAATTGCCCATCATTCGTTAGCAAATGAAAAAGGGTGACATGACTTAAGAGTAAGATAGCTGAAATAATAAAATAGCTCCCTACTAATTTAATGTGGAAGAAAAAAGGGATCTGACGTTTCCACATTAAATAGATGCTTAATAAAACTAAGCCGATTAAACTTAGCATGTACCATTCACCCATCCAGAATCGGAAAAAGAGAACGGTCCCTTTTCCTACTGCTCCCAGCTTCGCAATCGAAATAATCGCTAACGCTAATAGGGCTAATGCCGATAATTCATATTGAACTGTCCGTTTCATTTGATTATCTCTTCTTTTAGGTTGTCTTCTCTTTTTTTTAGCCATCTGATCACCCTGTATAAAAATTGGCTGTGGAAACTTGCTTGTTGATTTCCGCTCCAGGCGCTTCGCTCAACAAGGTTTCAATATCAAAAATGACCTTTAACGCAGCCTAAAAATTAGAGCAGCCCCTGATTGGCTGCTCTTGTCTATATAACCTGATTATACCATAATTTCCTTAGAAAGCGGACAAACCTTCAAGGCTGGCAAAAGAAATTTTAGAACCAGGGCATATTCTCTCATCTAGATAGTGCTGTGGGTCACTGCTTAAAATGCGAACAACCTGGACATTTTGCTGATCCGCAAATTCTACTAAAAGCGGGATCCCTTGATAAGAGATCATCTGCTGCTTCTGAAACGGTTCTGTTTCATAGGGAAAAATAAGTTCCTGGGGCATCATCGTGTATAATATCATTGAATCAACCCTTCGGTCTTCTCTTTATTCATATCAATCATTTCATTTAATTTCTTCATTGCCTGGCCAAGTCCGCCCACTTCATCAATTAATCCAGTTATAACGGCATCAACTCCAATGACATTGGTTCCGATATCTCTTGTTAAGTTCCCCTTTGCAAACATTAAATCTTTAAAAGTTTCCTCGGTTATTTTGGAATGTTTTGTAACAAAATTAACCACACGTTCCTGCATTTTGTCTAAATATTCGAATGTTTGCGGAACCCCAATTACCAAACCCGTTAAACGGATAGGATGAATCGTCATTGTAGCCGTCTCGGCAATAAACGAATAATTACAGGAAACCGCAATAGGGACTCCGATGGAATGACCTCCACCTAATACAATTGAGACAGTTGGTTTTGATAGAGTTGCTAACATTTCTGAAATGGCGAGTCCTGCTTCCACATCTCCTCCAACCGTATTTAAGATAATTAAAACTCCTTCAATTTTAGGATTTTGTTCAATAGCTACAAGCTGGGGAATAATATGCTCATATTTTGTTGTTTTATTTTGCGGCGGCAGCGCCATATGCCCCTCTATCTGACCAATAATCGTCAAACAATGAATTCGTGAATCAGTAGAGAGCTGGGGAACATTTGTCTGACCAAGCTGTTGAATTTTCTCTATTAAAGGGGAAGTAGATTTTTCCTCTTTTTGAGGCTCTGTTCCTTCCCCGTTTCCTGCTTCATTTTTTTGAAAATTGTTATTCATCCTAATACTCCCTTCAAGCATGATATATTTTTAGTATTTACCACCGATACAAAATCATGCCAAAAGAAATTCCTAAATCAAAAAGACACTGGTACACCCCAGTGTCTTTTCTGTGCTAATTTAATTATACTTCCATAATAATTGGGAGTATCATTGGACGTCTTTTGGTTTTTTCGAATAAAGAACGATTTAAGTCATCCCTTATTTCCTGCTTTAGGCTTGCCCATTCAAAGGTGTCCTTTGCAATATTTCTTTCGACGATATCGCGGACTAATTTTGTAGATTCATCCATTAATTTTTCAGATTCCCGGACATAGACAAATCCCCTTGAAATAATTTCAGGACCTGCAGCAATTTTCTTCTCATGTTTTGTTAAAGTTACAACGACGATCAAAATGCCATCTTGAGATAATAGTTTTCGGTCACGCAGTACAATGTTTCCTACATCCCCAACACCGATTCCGTCGATCAGGACATTACCAGAAGGAACCTTTCCAGTTATCGCTAGTTTTTCTTCCTTCAGTTCAACTATATCCCCACGGTCCGGAATTAAAATTTGTTCATCTTTAAGTCCACAATCAAGCGCAAGTTTTCGGTGAGCCTTTAACATTCGATATTCCCCATGAACAGGAATAAAGAATTTTGGCTGCATAAGGTTAATCATAAACTTTAATTCTTCTTGACTGCCGTGACTCGAGACATGAATTGTCCGTTTGCCGGAGATGACATTTGCTCCCGCTCTGAACAGCATATCGACAGTTTTAAATAAAAACACTTCACTTCCGCGGAGCGGTGATGCAGCAATAAGGACCGTATCACCAAGTTCTATGTTCACTAGCTTATGTGTTTGCTTGGCCATTTTTTGCAGGGCTTCGATTGGTTCACCCTGGCTTCCTGTCATCAGAACAACAATCTCACGATCCGGGTAATCCTTTATTTCATGGATGGGAATGATTAAATCCTCTGCAACCTCTAAGTACCCTAAATCGAGGGCAATATGATAGATTCGTTCAAGACTTTTGCCAACCACGGCAACTTTACGCTTGTTTTCTACAGCAGCATCAAAAATATGCTGAATTCGATTAATATCGGATGCAAAGCAAGCTGCAATAATTCTTCCTGGAGCATTATAAAAGGCATTAAACATTTCCCGCTCAACAATGGCTTCAGAAGTAGTATAACCTGGTTTTTCTGCTTCCGTACTATCAGACATTAGGCATAGTACACCCTGTTCCCCGATTGAAGCCATTTTTCCAATCTCTGGCTTGTACAGCTTAGTTGCAGCTTGGTCAAATTTAAAATCACCTGTATAAACGATAATACCTTCTGATGTATGGATACAAACACCAACCGAATCAGGGATACTGTGATTAGTCCTAAAAAAACTTACATTAACTGAATCTAAATCTACAATTGTATTGGAATCAACCTCAATAAAATTTGCTTTTCCACAATAGTCTTGCTCTTTCAATTTCGCACTTGCAAGAGCCAAAGTTAGTTTTGTTCCATAAACCGGTACGTCAATTTGCCTTAGAACATAGGAAAGTGCGCCGATGTGGTCTTCATGCCCATGAGTTAAAAAGATTGCTTTTACCCGATCCTTATTTTCCTTTAAATATGTAATATCAGGGATTACCATATCAATGCCAAGCATTTCTTCCTCGGGGAACATTAAGCCGGCATCAATGATGAATATGTCCATGTCTACTTCAACAAGATACATATTCTTTCCGATTTCTCCAATACCACCAAGTGTAATAAACTTAATGGAGTTATTTTTTTTCTTTATCACGTTCCGTTTCCTCCTATGCTGAGTTGACCCGACCGAAATCAGTTATGATTATTATACTTGAAATTAGAAAACCTTTACAACATAAAAAAGCTAAAGCGCCTTGAACAGGGAAAAAAGCAGTTCATTTTTTCCTAAGGGCTGTAGCTGGATTTAAAAAAGAAAAGCCAACCGAACTCATCTTTCGGCTGGCTTAAAAAAGTTATTTTTTCTTTAAAATTGAAATTAATGTAGCTCGTTCCTGTTCTGTTAATCCCACTAGGGGCAGTCGTACAGATCCAACGTCTAACCCTTTTAGCTGCAACGCTGTTTTAACGGGAGCAGGACTAGGAGCGGCAAAGAGCCCCTGCATGATTGGCAGCAGTTCTTGATGAAGTTTGGCAGCTTTTTTATTTTCGCCTTCAAAAAATGCTCCAATCATTTCTTGCATTTCATTTCCGATAATATGTGAAGCAACAGAGACTACACCTGTACCTCCAATAGCAAGCACAGGAAGAGTTATGGCATCATCACCGCTATATAAGAGAAAATCATCATCCGTGTTGGCAATAATGTGTGTAATGGCATTTAAATCGCCGCTTGCCTCTTTCACTGCAACAATATTAGAAATCTTTGCAAGGCGTATAATTGTCTCTGAAAGAATATTAACACCCGACCTTCCAGGAATATTATAGACCATTACTGGCAGGGAAGTCGCCTCTGCAACTGTTTTGAAATGCTGATATAAGCCTTCTTGATTAGGTTTATTATAATACGGCGCAACCACCATAATACCATCAACGCCAAGCTGCTCTGCTTTTTTAGTTAATTCCACGGAAGCATACGTATTATTGCTTCCTGTACCGGCAATTACCGGAACACGTCTATTAACCACCTTAACCACATGAGCAAACAGCGCCAATTTTTCCTCTTTTGAAAGAGTAGGTGATTCACCAGTAGTACCTGCTATTACAAGTGATTCTGTACCATTTTCAATTAAATAATTAACTAATTGTGTAGTCTTGGCAAAATCTATATGCCCTTTATTATCAAAAGGAGTAACCATTGCCGTGGACACTCGCCCAAAATGAACCATTTTCTTTCTCCTTTCAAACCCCTAGTAAGAAATTATAAATCGGAAAGTTTAAATTCAAGGGACTCCTCTTCTAATTGAAAGGCATCATGTAGAGCGTTTACTGATTTAACTAAGTCATCTTGTTTGACTAAAACCCAAATTGTAGTATGGCTGTCTGCAGATTGTAAAATTCGAATTCCATGATCGGATAATGCCGTTACGATTTTGGAAGTAACCCCTGGAACACCTGCAATTCCTGCACCAACAACGGATACCTTGGCACAATGACGCTCCACTTGTGGGTCATGGCCTAATTCCTTTAAAACCTGTATAGCCAGATCCGTCATTTCATCAGTAACCGTATAAACAACACCATTTGGCGAAATATTGATAAAATCTACACTAATTTTTTCCTTGGCCATTGCTTTAAAAACTTCTGCCTGCAAGTAATATTGATCTTTCTTTGCAAACACCTTAATTTGAGTGATATTTGAGACGTGGGCAATCCCCGTAACGATCCGTTCTCTTATGTCACTACCCCGATTCTCTTTATTTAATGTTGTCACCAAGGTACCCAAGGTGTCCGTATAGGTTGATCGAATCCGAATTGGCACTTTTGCCTGCATCGCAATTTCAACTGCTCTTGGGTGGATAACCTTCGCACCCTGATAGGCCATATTACAAACCTCAGTATAGGTGACTACAGAAAGCGGACGTGCATTTTCGGCGATACGCGGGTCAGCTGTCATGATCCCTTCTACATCAGTAAATATATCAATCCATTCAGCATTTAGGGCAGCACCAAGAGCCGCTGCTGAAGTATCACTTCCGCCTCTGCCAATGGTTGTTACATCCCCATTTTTAGCAGCACCTTGGAAGCCGGCAACTACAACAACATCGTTATTTTCTAATTCTCTTAAGAGACGTTCGCATTTCATTTCATTTATTTTTGCATTGGTGTGGTCATTATTGGTTTTGAAACCTGCTTGAGCCCCTGTTAAGGCTGCAGCATTTATACCACTTTCCAATAGCATATTTGTAAATACAATACTTGAAATTACCTCTCCACAGGACAATAATAAATCATGTTCCCGTTTCGAGATTTTGCTTAAGTTCCCGCCTATTAATGATAAGAGTGTGTCAGTAGCATAGGGGTCTCCCTTTCTCCCCATCGCTGAAACCACTACTACCACCTTATAGCCATCGGCTAAAGCTTTCTCAATATGTCTTTGTGCATGTTTTCGGCTTTTTTCATCCTTTACAGATGTCCCGCCAAATTTTTGTACAATAATCTTCATGGTAACACCAAACCCTACTTTTTTTGAGATAACTTTATTTTACTAGACCTAATTTCACTAAGCTTTCGGCAATCTGGACTGAATTCCAGGCGGCACCTTTTAGAAGATTGTCAGAAACTACCCACATATGGAAACCGCGGTCTTCATCGATATCTTTTCTAATCCTGCCTACAAAAACATCATTTTTCCCAACACAATCAGCCGGCATTGGATAAATTTGATTTTCAGGATCATCCTGTAAGATTACCCCTGGTGCGTCTTTTAAAAGTGCTTTAATGTCATTCGCACTTACACCCTCTGCCTCAACTTCAAAGTAGACGGATTCAGAATGCCCAACAGCAACTGGCAGACGGACACAAGTAGCAGATACCTGCAGCTCAGGAAGGTGCATAATTTTCTTCGTTTCATTAATCATTTTCATTTCTTCGTAGGTATAGCCGTTATCTTGAAATTTATCAATTTGCGGAATCGCATTAAAGGCAATTTGATAATGATTTTTATCTGATTTTACGGGTAAAATAGCTGGATCATATGACTCTTCATTTAAAATAGCTTTTGTTTGATCCATCAATTCTTGAACCGCTGCCGCACCTGCTCCGGAAACAGCTTGATAGGTTGACACAATAACTTTTTTCAAGCCATATTTTTGACGAACAGGCTCTAATGCAACTACCATTTGAATCGTGGAGCAATTTGGATTCGCAATAATTCCATTATGTTGATGCAAATCAGCTTCATTTACTTCTGGCACAACTAGTGGAATATCTGTATCCATTCGAAACGCACTAGTGTTGTCCACGACGATGGCGCCTCGTTTTACTGCTTCAGGTGCAAGTTCTTTGGAAACACTGCCGCCCGCACTGAAAAGAGCAATATCTACTCCTTCAAAGCTTTCAGGCTTTGCTTCCTGAATCGTAATTTCTTGACCATTAACCTCAACTATTTTTCCTGCAGAACGTGCAGAGGATAGTAATGATAATTTTCTAATAGGGAAATTTTCTTTTAATAAGGTTTGGATCATTTGTTGTCCAACCGCTCCTGTTGCCCCTACCACTGCAACGTGAAATCCATTTTGATTCATGCTAGTTCCCCTTTCATATCGACTGGCGGGTTATTTCCTTCATTTAGTTCTTAAGCCAGCTTGTCGTAATATAGTATTAGTAAACTCGAGCAGTGGGTTATCCTTTTAACCCACTGCCAGAGAGATTAATTTATTTTATCATATTCCCCGAAAGAAATAACCCTTTTTGCCGAAAGAGGTCAGTTATTTAGTCACCATCTCTATATCGTTCCACAAGTACCGGCTGAATTTGTCTGCCATCGATTGCTGCTTCCACTGTTTCTGATAGCATCGTCATTCTCGCAACCATGGAGTTAGGCTTCTTAATAGGATCATCTTGACCATACGGGATAAAAAAGATATTTTTCGCAGCCATTAATCTCATTAAGTTTACTCCATTTAACCCAAGGGCATCATTTGTAGAAATTCCGAGAACCACAGGCTTTAGGTTCCTTAATGTTGCTTTAGCAGCCATTAATACTGGGCTGTCATTCATGGCATTGGCAAATTTACTCATGGATACACCAGTCAATGGAGCAATAACCATGCAATCTAATGGTATTTTTGGTCCTAACGGTTCAGCCTTGACAATCGAATCAATGACCTTGTGACCAGTTAAATCTTCAATTCGCTCAACCCAATCTTCACCTTTTCCAAATCGGGTTTCTGTATTTTTTACAGTAAAAGTCACAACTGGCAGTACCTCTGCGCCCGCGAGCACCAGCTTTTCAATTTCTGGGAATACAGCATCGTAAGTACAATGGGAGCCGGTTAGACCAAAGCCAATTCTTTTACCTTTTAAACTCATTTCACTTTCCCCTTTCGCCTGTGTAAATCTTCTTCTAGCAGTTGGGCAAGGACATTTGCCAGTATTTGACCTGCTGTTTTTGGTGCGACAATACCTGGCAGTCCTGGTGCAAGTAAGGCTTTGATGCCTCGTTTTTCGGCATACCTAAAATCAGTTCCACCCGGTTTTGAGGCAAGATCGATAATGAGCGTATGTGAAGGCATTTGTGATATTACTAAAGCTGTAACGATTAAATGTGGTGCTGTATTTATTAGAATATCGGTATCCTTCACTTGATTTACAAGATCGTTTAAATTGAATGGGGTTAAACCCATTTCTGTGATTCGTGCCAAATGTTCACTTTTTCTTGCTCCAACCTTAACCTTCGCTCCTAGTGCTGCAAAGGTTCTTGCCACACTCATACCACATCTTCCGAGTCCCAAAACGGTAACATTGGACCCGTGAATGGTAAAATCAGTATGCTGGATGGCCATCATAATGGTTCCCTCTACGGTTGGAATTGAATTATAGATAGCCACGTCATCCCGTTCAAATAATTGCACGAGTGGTCGTTTGCTTTGTTTGGTAATTCCATTCAAATAGCCGTTGCTAATTCCTGAATAAATCGTACAGTGTTCAGGTGTTTTTACGAGCATTTCTTCTGTGAGAACAACCTTTTCATTTGAAAAGATCGTTTCCACCTGTCCTTCTAAATTTGCCCCGGGCACCGGTAAGATGATAGCGTCTATATTCGAAAAATCAACTTCATCCATTTTTTCCTTAACCGCACCCGTAAAGGCATGGTCAAGCTGCTCGAAACCAATTAGCGATATTCTCGCGTCTAATTCAGTTAACTTCCGGATGATTTCCAGCTGTCTGGCATCTCCACCAATCACGGCTATCTGCATCCCTGTCAGCATGAAAACATTCACCTTCTTTTTAAAAAAATCCCTTAAGGATTCCTTTTCTTCTTTTCACTTCAACATCTTATGTAAGTTGCTTAAAATCGGTGAGTTTTCCACCCACAGTAAAATAAAAAAAGCCCAAGCAAGGTTTCATTTGCTTGGACTGTAAGAATCTATTCATTTTCTGGAACATCAATAATGATCATATCGGACCCTATTTTTTTAATATGCTGCCATGGGACTCTAATTTCTTCACCTTGTTTGCGGAAACCGAACCATTTTACAGAAGGAATGAGAAGCGCTTGGATTTGCCCAGTACTTTCATTAATTTCTAAATCTGTTTGACCAAGTACTCCGAGCCGTTCTGCCTTTTTAACATCGACAATTTCTTTACCACTTAATTCACTCAGCCTCATTTAAAAGAACTCCCCTCTTCTCCCTTTACTAATAGTTTATAGATGGAATCCTGCATTTAGAATAAAGAAAAACAGTTCGTACACCGAACTGTTTTTTAAGCAAGTTTATTTGGGAATTCTCCATCTGGACTAATTAAGGTCACAGAATATTTATCATTAAAGACTTGTCTAGCCATTTCATCGACACTGCTTTTTGAAACTAGATCAATTTGTTCGATAATTTCATCTAAAGAACGATGGCGTTTTAACAGCAGTTCATTTTTACCATTTCGGCTCATCCTGCTATTGGTGCTTTCTAAACTTAGCATCAAGCTTCCTTTTAGCTGTTCTTTACTATTGGTTAATTCTTTTTCGGTAATGCCGTTTTGCTTCAATTTATCAAGGGTTTCTTGAATTGTCTCAAATAATACATCCAGTTGTTTCGCTCCAGTTCCACCATATACCGTTACCACTCCGCTATCCTGATAGGCTGAGTGATACGAAAATACGGAGTAAGCTAAGCCTCTTTGTTCACGAACCTCTTGGAACAATCTTGAACTCATGCTGCCGCCTAATATATTGTTAAGGGTTATTAGACTGTATATGTCTTCATGTCCCACCTTTAAGCCTTCAAATCCAATACATAAATGAGCTTGTTCCGTTTCCTTTTTTCGCGAAATACGATTGGAATGGAAAACGGGAATATTCTCTGGAGTATCCTTGGCTCCTCCTTGATAAGAGCCGAAATAGTTTTCAACCTCTTGAATAAATGATTCTGATACATTACCTGCAATTGAAATAACAACATTTTCAGGCGTATATCTTTCTTTAACATATTCTTTAAGTGTTTCACCGGTAAAGGTATTTAATGTTTCTTCCGTTCCTAAAATGGGATACCCAAGCGGATGATCTTCATAAACAGCCCTGCTTAATAAATCATGAACAATATCGTCTGGTGTATCTTCATACATTTTTATTTCTTCTAAGACAACATTTTTTTCCTTCTTTAATTCCTCTTCATCGAAAGTGGAATTAAAAAACATATCTGCTAATACATCTAGTGCAAATTTGGAATGGGTATCAAGAACCTTTGCATAATAGCATGTGTACTCCTTTGAAGTGAAGGCATTTACCTGGCCCCCAATGCTATCGAAGGATTCAGCAATTTCTTTAGCTGTACGTGTAGATGTTCCTTTAAAGAACATGTGCTCAAGGAAATGAGAAATACCATTTCTCGCAGGATCTTCATTCCTAGAACCAGTTCCAATCCAAACCCCAATTGCAACAGATCGTACGGTAGGAATATTTTCTAATACAATTCTTACTCCATTTTGGCAAGTGTATTTATTTATCATCGACTTCCTCCTGTCTCTAAACAGCAGATGTTACTATCCAATTGTTAATTATACTTTTAATGACTATTTTCTCCAAACTTTTGGAACTCTTACTATATTTATTTTATGATTCTATTTTCACTCATTAACTCCGAAACCGTACCAATCTTTAAATTTTTTTGTTCTATTAGAGTGATTAAACGATCCAGCGATTTTGCAGTTGATTCAGTTGGATGCATGAGAACCATAGAACCATTATCAATTTTTGTAATGACACGATTAATTAATACTTCAGGGGAAGGCTTTTGCCAATCAATTGTATCTACAGTCCACATGACTGTTTTCATGTGTAATTCATTAGCTACTTTTATTGTTTCATCCCTGTAACTTCCACTTGGAGGTGCAAACCATTTACTTTTTGCTCCAGTAGCTGCTTCAATCACTTCATTGGTTCGGATTATTTGCTGCCTTGCCTGTGCGGCCGCCAATCTCTTCATATCTGGGTGGGAATAGGAATGATTGCCTACCTCATGACCAGCACTGACTATCATTTTTGCAAGCTCAGGATTGTTTTTGACCCAATTACCTTCTAGAAAAAAACTTGTGGAAATATGGTGTCTTTTCAGCGTCGCAAGCATTTGTGATAAATATTCATTCCCCCAGGCAACATTGATGATGAAGGAAACCATCGGTTTATCTGGATTACCTTTATAAATAGGGGAAGGCGGCAAATCATTAAGGTGAACTTTTGGGCTAATTTGTGTAAAAACCAGTTTATTTTTATCAAAAACGCCTTTTGGTTTCATATTTTTATATGAGGCGGCAATATCCACCTTCAATCCATTATATCCAGGAATGGCCTTCCAGACTCGATCTATTTTAGCATCTGAAGGTGAAATTTCATATGTAGGTGCCTGTTTCTCGATTGTTTGATAAAGAGAATCGGACTGTTTGGCTGCCGGAAGTGCAGTTTCCGTCAACTTAGCAACATATTTGTTTACAAATGGATTGTTGACTGAAATCCAGGCAATAAAAATAATAATTAATAAAATAAATGACTTTCTCATCAGCATTCTTCCCCCTTCCATAAAGAATATGTAAAAAGGGGACAAGGTAGAACGAAAAGCGGAAGAGCCTTGTTCATGCGCTGAAGCTAGACATTACATACGAAAAGTCAGGAGAGCCCCCCTGACTTTCTTATTTGATTAATGTTTTATTTTGTTTCTTCCGCTTTTTCCTTTTGTTCCTTCAAAACGGCCTTCCGTGATAGGTTAACTCGGCCCTGCTTATCAATTTCTGTTACTTTTACTAACAGTTCGTCGCCGATTTTAACAACGTCCTCGACTTTGCCTACACGCTCTTCGGCAAGTTCAGAAATATGGACTAAACCATCTTTTCCGGCAAAAATTTCGACGAATGCACCAAATTTTTCAATCCGCTTCACTTTACCTAGGTACATCTGTCCAACTTCAACTTCACGAACAATATCTTCAATGATTTTCTTGGCTTTTTGGTTCATTTCTTGGTTAGCAGAGGCGATGAAGATCGTACCATCCTGCTCAATATCGATTTTAACACCAGTTTCTTCAATAATTTTATTGATTTGCTTTCCACTTGGTCCAATAACATCCCGAATCTTATCAGGGTTGATGTTCATCGTTAAGATTTTTGGAGCAAATTGTGAAAGTTCTGCTCTAGGCACCGAAATAGTAGCCAGCATAGAATTTAAAATATGCATTCTTCCTACCTTCGCCTGCTGAAGAGCTTCTTCTAAAATTTCACGGGAAAGACCTTCAATTTTAATATCCATTTGCAGGGCAGTAACCCCTTTGGATGTTCCAGCAACTTTAAAATCCATGTCTCCCAAATGATCTTCCATTCCCTGAATATCAGATAAAACAGTATAATGTTCACCTGATTTTACAAGTCCCATCGCAATACCTGCAACCGGTGCTTTTATTGGCACCCCAGCATCCATCATGGCTAAAGTACTTGCACAAATACTTGCCTGAGATGTTGAACCATTTGATTCAAGGACTTCTGAAACTAGGCGGATTGTATATGGAAAATCCTTTTCAGTTGGGATAATAGGTTCTAATGCTCTTTCCCCAAGTGCACCATGGCCAATTTCACGGCGGCCTGGTCCACGGATTGGTCCAGTTTCCCCAACACTAAAGGATGGGAAGTTATAATGATGCATGAACCGTTTCTCTTCCTCAATTCCAAGTCCATCAAGGATTTGGACATCTCCCATTGCGCCGAGCGTACAAATGCTCAAGGCTTGGGTCTGACCTCGAGTAAACAAACCGGAACCGTGAGTACGCGGCAAGATGCCTACCTGTGAGGATAATGGGCGTATTTCATCAATTTTACGGCCGTCTGGACGGACCTTTTCAACAGTAATTAAGCGGCGAACTTCACCCTTAACAATCTTGTCCAAAATTTGTTTTACTTGTTTTAAATCATCATCATTTGCTTCTTGTTCTTCAAAGCGGGCAATGACCTGATTTTTTACTTCTTTAATAGCATCTTCACGAGCATGCTTTTCTTGAACCTGAATGGCATTTACCATATCGGCTTCACAAAGTTCTCTTACTTCTGCTTCAAGTTCTTTATCAATTTCATAAAGATTTATTTCTCTTTTTGGCTTGCCAATTTCAGCGACTATTTTTTCTTGGAATTCAATCAAGCGTTTAATTTCGTCATGTCCAAACATAATTGCCTCAAGCATGGTTTCTTCAGGTACTTCAAGTGCTCCTGCTTCCACCATGTTGATAGCATCCCTCGTGCCGGCTACCGTTAAGTGAATATCGCTTTTTTCTGCCTGCTCGACAGTTGGATTGATGATAAATTCATTATCAACACGGCCAACCACGACACCGGCAATTGGACCTTCAAATGGAATATCAGAGGTACTAAGTGCCAAAGATGAACCAAACATCGCAGCCATTTCGGTCGAACAATCTTGATCGACACTCATCACAATGCTAATCACTTGAACATCATTACGGAATCCGTCAGCAAAAAGCGGGCGTATTGGACGGTCTATTAACCGACTGGCTAAGATTGCCTTTTCACTTGGACGGCCTTCACGCTTAATAAAGCCTCCTGGTATTTTACCAACTGCATATAACCGCTCTTCGTAGTTAACTGTTAATGGAAAAAAGTCTAAATTTTTAGGTTCTTTTGAAGCTGTTGCAGTACTTAGGACTGCTGTATCCCCATAGCGTACAAGGACTGCACCATTTGCCTGTTTTGCTAATTGTCCAATTTCAACAGATAGCTTGCGGCCAGCCCAATCCATGGAGTACTCGTGTTTCGTTTGTTCCATATTTTTACCCCTCTCTATCTAAATCACTTAGAGGATGATACGAAAGAATTACTTTCACTATAATCATCTTACTAAATCTTTTAATTATTATAAAAAAAGCCTAAAAAGCTTATGTTATCAAGTCAATCACATATAATAGTATGCACAAATAAGTCCAGTCTTAAAATATGTATAAAAAATTCTTTATTTTATGATGTTGATTTGCGCTTCAATCAACATTGTTAAAAAAATAAGCAATGTAATATTATAAAATCTATTCTTTAAAAAAACCTAATAAAAAAGCGGGAAAATTCCCGCTTCTGTAGACTAACGACGTAGACCAAGCTTATTGATTAACTCACGGTAACGTTGTACGTCTTTGTTACGTAGGTAAGTCAAAAGATTACGACGTTTACCAACCATTTTCAAAAGACCGCGACGTGAGTGGTGATCTTTCTTGTGAGTACGTAAGTGGTCGTTCAAATTGTTGATTGATTCTGTAAGGACAGCGATTTGAACTTCTGCAGAGCCAGTGTCGTTCTCATGAGTTTTATACTCATTGATTAGTTCATTTTTACGTTCTTGAGTGATTGCCATCCAGTTCACCTCCTAAATTTACAAATCCCCATTTACCGAGCAAGCGTTGGTGATTCGACTTGCCAAGCAAAGGTTATTTTTAATACGTATTTAAGAATACAACCTTTTACGTCAAAAAGCAAGCTAAAACCTTCATATAATGTAGGAAAAACTTCTATTTACGGCCAAAGTTAAAAAGAATGTCGATTTTTTTCAAAATAGGCTAATGCCGTTTGCTTATCTCTTTCAATTTGGGCAACGAGCTCCTCAATTCCCGAAAATTTTTGTTCCTTTCGAAGATATGGATGCCACTCGATGACCACTTCTTCTCCGTAAATCTCTTGATTAAAGTTAAACAAATGAACCTCAACGGAAACCCTTAAAGATTCCTTATTAAAAGTAGGTTTATATCCCACATTACAAACACCGTTATACCAAAGATTCTTAACATTCATTCTAACTCCGTAGACACCAAGCGGAGGAATGATATACTCTTCATTAACGCCTATATTGGCAGTAGGAAAACCAATAGTTCTTCCCCGTTTGTCTCCATGTATGACTATTCCAGAAGTTGTATAAAACCTCCCAAGTAAAATTGGAAGATCCTCCATATTCCCTTCCTTTAACATCTTTCGGATTCTTGTTGAGCTTACCTTTTCGTCCCCTTCTGAAAACTTGGGAACGATGGTATAGGAAAATTCCTCTCTTGAATGGAAGGGCAGGGTTTCCATCGTCCCTTTTCCCATGCGTCCATAAGAGAAGTCAAAGCCAGCTACTACATGTTTTACATTAAGACCAATCACAAATTGATCAATAAATTCTTGAGGTAAAAGATTAGCAAATTCAGATGTAAAATGGACGATAAATAGATAATCAATACCTAACCCCTCAATTATTTTGATTTTTTCTGATAATGGGGTAATGTATTGTACGTGTTGTTCACTTTTCCCTAACACAACGGAAGGATGGGGATCAAAGGTCATAACCGCACTATGAAAACCGTTTAGTTCAGCCTGTTTTTTTGCCTCTAAAATGACCTGCTGATGACCACGATGTACGCCATCAAAATATCCTAAGGCCATCGCAAGTGGCGGATAATTGTGATTTTTAAAATTGAATGGAAAACTAAGCTTCTTTACTTCCAAATGAAACTCACCTTTTCTTAACCGTAACCTTTACACTATCTCATTTCTTAAGACTTTAACTGGTTTAAGCAGCTCTGGCTTATTGGGATGCTTGGAATAAATTGCAAGAGCCAGGCCCTCTGTAGTTTCAGCGATAATAGGTCCGTTACTTGTTTTTAGATGTTCTGGTATTTTTAATAGTGCACCATTTTTCACTTTCTCTGCTACTGTATCATTAATCAGTAATTTCGGCAAATGAGAAAGTGCGGTTTCTAACGGTTTCAAAATCTCTTCGATTTTTCCAGCTTCCATAAAATGTTCAATTTCATCAAAGGTAAAACAATCCTTTAATCCAAAAGAAGCGGATTGGATTCTGGTAAGCTTTGACATATGCGCTGGGTATCCTAGGGCTTCACCAATCATTACAGCCAACGTGCGAATATATGTCCCTTTGCTGCAGCTGACTTTAAAGCGGAACTGGATCGTCTCCCCAGAAAATTCAGTCCGATCATCGAGGAGTTCAATCGAATAAATATTTACCTTTCTGGTCGGCCTTTCCACTTCTATACCTTTCCGTGCATATTCATAAAGACGGACACCGCCTACCTTTACTGCAGAATACATTGGCGGTGTTTGTTCAATTTCGCCTGTCAGCGACTCAAGAACCTTGACAATTTCTTCACGGTTAATGGTCCTATCTATTTGCTTCTGTTCAACTATATCTCCAGATGCATCTTCAGTTGTTGTCGAAAAGCCTATTGTCACTTCGCCTTCATAAGCTTTTCCTGCATCCGTAATATACTCGGCAACTTTAGTTGCCTTCCCGATACAAATAGGAAGAACCCCTGTCACATCCGGATCAAGCGTTCCCGTATGTCCTACCTTTTTTGTTTTTAATATCTTTCGTAATTTAAACACACAGTCATGAGAGGTTAATCCTGCTGGCTTAAATAATGGTAAGATTCCTTCCAATTAATTCTCTCCGATCTAAAATTGATAAATTGAAAAAAGGATAGACAATATGTCTATCCAGTTATTCTTCATCATGTTTTTCCATTGGTTTATCGCTGTCGTGTAATTGATGAAGAAGTGTTTCAATTCGATTTCCATAATCGATTGATTCATCGAATTCAAAAATAATTTCAGGTGTTTTACGTAAACGAATACGATGGCCAATTTCAGTCCGGATAAAACCTTTTGCTTTTGCCAGGCCTTTTAACGTATTCTCTCTTTGCTCGTCATCACCTAAAACAGAAATAAAAACTTTTGCTTGTTGGAGATCTCCTGTTACTTGAACATCCGTAACAGTTACAAAGCCAATCCGGGGATCCTTGATTTTACGGCCAATTATGTCACTTAGTTCTTTTTTCATTTGTTCTCCAACGCGATTTGCTCTGTGGCTCATGAAATTCACCTCTTAACTTAAAGCCAATCTATATCGGTGATCGTTCTTTCTATTTCAGGAAAGGAGTCGATTAGTTTTAATGCGGACTGCAATTCCTGTTCAGTCGAAACCCTAGTAGAGGTGACGGCAACGATTGCAATCTTTGTCCGCTGCCATACATCTTGGTAGTCCACCTCTGATACAGATATATTATATTTTTGTTTTAAGCGGGTTAATATCCGCTGTAAAACGGCTCGTTTCTCTTTTAAAGAATGAGCATCATATATGATACATTCACAAACGGCTGAGCCAATTATCATTTACGCTCAATTTCTTCCATTACGAAAGCTTCAATAATATCTCCTTCTTTAACATCATTGAAGTTTTTAATGGTAACACCACATTCGTAGCCTTGTGCCACTTCTTTGGCATCGTCTTTAAATCGTTTTAGGGCATCGATTTGTCCTTCAAAGATAACCACACCGTTACGAATTAAACGAATACCGCTGTCTCTCGTAATTTTACCATCCGTTACATAAGAACCAGCAATGGTACCAACCTTTGAAACTTTGAAGGTCTGACGAACTTCTGCTTGACCAATAATTTTCTCTTGGAATTCTGGGTCAAGCATACCTTTCATTGCGGATTCCATTTCTTCGATTACTTTATAAATGATGCGATGAAGCCTTACATCAACCTTTTCTGCTTCGGCTGCACGCTTGGCATTGGCATCAGGACGAACGTTAAAGCCAATTACAATCGCATTTGAAGCAGCGGCAAGACTAATATCAGATTCATTAATGGCTCCTGCACCACTATGAATAATCTTAATGTTAACACCCTCAACATCAATTTTTTGCAGGGATGCTGCAACAGCCTCGGCAGATCCTTGAACATCAGCTTTTAAGATGATGTTTAGATCCTTCATTTCCCCTTGCTTCAATTGATCAAATAGGGTTTCTAGGCTAACAATTGATTTTTCACCACGTTGGGCTGCCAATGCTGATTGGGCACGAGCTTCACCAACTTGTCGAGCTGTTTTTTCGTCTTCAAAAACAACAAAACGGTCACCGGCTTGAGGAACGTCATTTAGACCTGTAATTTCAACAGGAGTAGAAGGTCCGGCTTCCTTCACACGTCTGCCAAGATCATTTACCATTGCACGAACACGGCCATAAGTGTTTCCGACAACGATTGGATCTCCAACTTTTAATGTTCCATTTTGAACTAGTAAAGTAGCAACTGACCCACGGCCTTTATCTAACTGTGCCTCGATAACAGTACCAACTGCTTTTCGATTAGGATTTGCTTTATATTCTTCCACTTCACCTACTAGAAGAATCATTTCAAGGAGATTGTCAATTCCTTCTCCTGTTTTTGCAGATAGAGGAACGAAAATGGTTTCGCCGCCCCATGCTTCAGCAACTAATCCGTGTTCGGTTAATTCCTGCATAACGCGGTCTGCGTTGGCTGCTTCTTTGTCCATTTTATTTACCGCTACGATAATTGGCACTTCCGCTGCTTTGGCATGGTTGATCGCTTCCACAGTCTGTGGCATAACACCATCATCGGCAGCTACAACTAAAATGGTAATATCGGTAATCTTTGCACCGCGAGCACGCATTGTTGTGAAAGCAGCGTGTCCAGGTGTATCAAGGAAGGTAATTTTCTTACCATTCTCCACAACTTGGTACGCACCAATATGCTGTGTAATCCCACCTGCTTCTCCTTCTGTAACTTTTGTGTTTCGGATGGAATCAAGCAGAGTTGTTTTCCCATGGTCAACGTGACCCATAATCGTTACAACTGAAGGTCTTTCCACAAGTGATTCAGCTGAGTCTTCTGTAAAGTAAACTTCTAGGTCAGTTGTATCAATCTTAATTTCTTCTTCAACCTCAACCCCATACTCACCTGCAATCAATTCAATTGCATCTTTATCTAATACTTGGTTGATGGTCGCCATGACGCCAAGTAAAAAGAGCTTTTTAATAATTTCTGAAGGCTCACGATATAATTTCTTAGCTAGCTCTGCAACCGTAAGTGATTCACTAAAGGTAATTTTAGCCGGAAGCTCTTTTTCCTTTTTCTTTTGCGGTTGTTGTGTTTGCTGAACATTAGTATGATTTCTCTTTTTATTATTATTATTATTATTATTACGATTTTGATTATTGTTGTTATTAAAAGGCTTATTCTTAGCTTTTCCAGAATTAAAGGCTTTATTTTCTTTTGACTGATATTCCTGATCATGCTTTTTGCCTTCTTTATTCTTTGGCGCTGTCGCTACTTTCACCTTACTTGGCACAACAGTTTTATCGTCATCATCCTCAAATGCTTTAGGTGTCGTCTTTACCTGGACTTGAGGCTTATTAGCTTGCTGCTGCTGAGCAGGTTGCCCATTTGTACGTTTGTTCTGCGACCCATTATTTTGTTTTTGCTGGGTGTTATTTCCCTGTTTTTGCTGTGATGTGTTTTCTTTTTTGTTGTAGGCTGCATCAAGTTTTTTTATGTCTGAATCCTCTAAAGTTGCCATATGATTTGAAACCTCAATATTCATTTCTTTTAGTTTTGTAATAATTTCTTTACTTGAAATATTATGTTTTTTTGCATATTCATAAACGCGTAGTTTACTCATTTTTTCACCCCCGCAAGATTTAATCGAGCAACGTTACCAGTTTCTTAGCAAATCCATCATCCAAAACAGCTACAACAACGCGGGCTTCTTTGCCAATCGCTTGACCTAGGAGAAAACGGTTCTCCACTAATTTATATGGAACCTCATATGAATTACATTTATCTGTAATTTTTTTAGTTGTATTTTGAGATGCATCTGCGGATAATAAAATGAGTTTTGCTTTCCCGCTCCGTATCTCCTTCACAGAAAGCTCCTCACCCGATATGATTTTGCGCGCTCGATTGGCCAAGCCAAGCAATGACATCCATTGATTTTGATTCATTTGGATAGTCAGTTCTCCTTCTCTATTAGCTCAAGTAATTCATCATATATCGAATCATTTATTGTAACCTCTAAATGGTTAGATAAGGTATTTTTCTTCTTGGCTAGTAAGATTGCTTCTTTGTCCTTAGAAAGGTATGCTCCCCTGCCGGATTTTTTTCCCGTTAGGTCGATGGAGACTTCCCCTTCTTTAGAGCGAACGATGCGAACGAGTTCTTTTTTCGGTTTCATTTCACCGGTTGCCACACATTTGCGCATAGGAACTTTTTTCTTATTGTTCACGATCATTCACCTCTACTTTATTCCAATTCTTCATCATAGTTGAAATCATCATCAACCTGATCGTCAAAAAGTCTTATTGTTTCTTCCCTTGGATAAATTCCAATTTCCCGAGCTTCGGTTTCAGATTTGATATCAATTTTCCAGCCAGTCAGCTTGGCTGCCAAGCGGGCATTTTGTCCGCGTTTCCCGATTGCCAGTGAAAGCTGATAGTCAGGAACAACGACCGTGGTTGCTTTCTCATTTTCATTTACCATTACATCTAAAACCTTAGATGGGCTTAGTGAATTGGCAACAAAGACTACTGGATCATCAGACCATTTTACGATATCAATTTTTTCACCTTTTAATTCATTTACAACCGCTTGTACCCTGGTTCCCTTCGGACCAACACAAGATCCTACTGGATCGACCTCATTGTTTTCGGAATGGACAGATATTTTTGAACGATCCCCGGCTTCGCGTGCAACCGATTTGATCTCAACAGTTCCGTCATAAATTTCAGGAACTTCAATTTCAAATAAGCGTTTGAGTAATCCTGGGTGGGTCCTAGATACAAAAATTTGTGGACCTTTTGTCGTTTTTTCTACCTTTGTAATAAATACTTTAATCCGATCATGCGGCTTATATCTTTCATTCGGCATTTGTTCATTTAACGGCAGCAAGGCTTCAATTTTCCCAAGACTTACATATATAAATTTGGAATCAAGCCGTTGAACAATCCCCGTCATAATATCTTCTTCACGGTCGATAAATTCTGAATAAATAATTCCGCGTTCAGCTTCCCTTACACGCTGAGTGACCACTTGCTTTGCCGTTTGAGCGGCAATTCTGCCAAAATCCTTTGGTGTAACTTCCATTTCCACGACGTCTTCAACCTGATAATTCGGATTAATCCGTCTTGCATCTTCGATTGAAATTTCCAGACGCGGGTCAAATACCTCGTCAACCACTTCTTTTCTTGCAAACACACGCATTGAGCCATTTTGTAAGTTCAAATCGATTCTTACGTTCTGTGCTTGATTGAAATTGCGGCGATAAGCCGAAATCAATGCGGCTTCAATGGCATCAATTAATATATCTCTGGAAATACCTTTTTCTCTTTCCAGTATCATAAGAGCATCTAATAATTCGCTGCTCATCTGCTTGTATCCCCCTAATCCTCTTCAATTTATTCTTATGAAAAAATAACAGCCAGTCTGGCACTTGCAACTTTTTCATAGGGAATTTCAATAGTTTTCTTTCTTGTTTTGATTTTCACTTCGATTTTGATGGCTTGACCATCAAATTCTAAAAGCTGGCCTTCGAAGCTTTTTTCTCCATCCATTGGCTCATAGGTTTTGATAAAGACATTTTTGCCAATCGCTTTTTCGAAATCCTTCGCTTTTTTTAATGGACGTTCCGCCCCTGGAGACGACACTTCAAGAAAATAGTTGTGTGGGATTGGGTCTAACTCATCGAGTTTTTCACTTAATTTTTCGCTAACTACTCCGCAATCCTCTATATCTACACCAGTCTCTTTATCGATATATACGCGAAGAAACCAGCTTTTTCCTTCTTTGACATACTCGATTTCGACTAATTCTAAACCAAGTTCTTGAAATATTGGTGCAGCCAGTTCTTCAACCACTTCCGTTACTTTGCTCATGCTTTACCTCCCTTTCCATTTATTTCACCCATATTTTATGTAGTTCACGGAAAGTTTTATCAAGTTACTCTGTAAAAACCTTTATAACAAAGACGAAAGAGTGGGAGGATTCCCACTCTTGTACACGAGAGTATTTCTTAGTATTTCCAATAAAACTATAACATAACCATGATTGATATGCAAACCAAATCAAGGGTTCCATGGGTTTTACCAATTTAAAACAGCGATAACTGGTTTTGTTCTGGAAGAGATTTCAGACAGCCTTGTTTATCTAAATACTCCAGTATTGTTTTTGATACTTTGCCGCGCTGCTGTAGGTCTTCTTTTGATAAAAACTCTCCATCTCCTCTTGCCTTCACAATATTAAAGGCCGCATTCGTTCCAAGTCCCGGAATCGAATTAAACGGTGGAATTAGTGTATTTCCTTCAATAATAAATTCTGATGCATCAGATTTGTATAAATCGTAATTTTGGAAGGAAAAGCCTCTTTCAGTCATTTCAAGTGACAGTTCCATTACGGTCAATAAGTTTTTCTCCTTGTTAGAAGCCTCTAGACCCTTTGCATTGATTTCTTCAATTTTTGCCTTAATGGCTTCTGAACCGCGTGACATCGCTTCGATATCAAAATCCTCAGCCCGGACTGTAAAATAAGCCGCATAATAAAGCAGCGGAAGATGAACTTTAAAATATGCAATCCTTACAGCCATTAATACATAGGCTGCAGCATGGGCTTTCGGGAACATGTATTTTATTTTCTTGCAAGAGTCAATGTACCACTCCGGCACTTCATTCTTCCGCATTTCTGCTTCCATTTCCTCGCTCAAGCCTTTTCCTTTACGAACTGATTCCATAATTTTAAAGGCAAAGGATGGCTCCAGCCCTTGGTAAATGAGGTAAACCATGATATCGTCACGACAGCCGATTACTTCACTTAAATTACAGATCTTATTATGGATTAACTCCTGGGCATTTCCAAGCCATACATCCGTTCCATGCGATAGACCTGAGATTTGAACCAATTCTGAAAATGTCGTTGGTTTTGTATCCTCAAGCATCTGACGAACAAAACGCGTTCCGAATTCAGGGATTCCAAGTGTTCCGGTTTTACACATGATTTGATCCTCTGTTACCCCTAATGATTCCGTACCGCTAAAGATTTTCATTACTTCAGGGTCATCAGTCGGAATCGTTTTCGGATCCATTCCGCTTAAGTCCTGAAGCATCCTAATGACCGTCGGATCGTCGTGACCAAGAATATCAAGCTTTAACACATTATCATGGATGGAATGGAAATCAAAATGGGTTGTTTTCCATTCAGAGTTTTTGTCATCGGCAGGAAATTGAATCGGTGTAAAATCATAAACATCCATATAATCTGGAATAACAATAATACCGCCGGGGTGCTGACCCGTTGTTCTCTTTACCCCTGTACAGCCTGAAGCGAGCCGTTCCACTTCCGCTCCGCGGATTTGCAGATTATTATCTTGTTGATAGGCTTTTACATATCCAAATGCCGTTTTATCCGCAACCGTGCCTATTGTACCTGCACGGTAAACATATTCTTCACCGAACAAGACTTTTGTATAGTTATGAGCACGCGGCTGATATTCTCCCGAGAAGTTCAAATCGATATCGGGAACCTTGTCTCCTTTAAACCCAAGGAAGGTTTCGAACGGGATATCGTGTCCATCCTTATGGTATTTATCACCGCAATTTGGACAATCTTTATCAGGCAAATCAAAACCAGATCCTACAGATCCATCATTAAAGAACTCCGAATGTTTACAGGATGGACAGACATAATGCGGCGGCAAAGGATTTACTTCAGTTATTTCCGTCATGGTTGCAACTAAGGAAGAACCTACCGATCCCCTTGAACCTACCAGATAGCCATCATCTAAGGATTTTTTCACGAGTTTGTGTGAAATCAAATAAATAACGGCAAACCCATGTCCTATAATACTTTTTAATTCTTTCTCAAGTCTGGCTTCCACGATTTCCGGCAGGTTATCCCCGTAAATTCTTCGTGCCATGGCGTAACTCATCTCACGCATTTCCTCATCGGCACCTTCAATTTTCGGTGTATATAAATCATCTTTAATTGGTTTTATAACTTCGATCATGTCAGCAATTTTATTGGTGTTTGTAACGACAATTTCTTTTGCTTTTTCTTTGCCTAGGAACGAGAATGCATCAAGCATTTCATTGGTTGTTCGAAAATGAACGTCCGGCAATTCATGGCGATTAAGAGGATTCGCTCCGCCCTGTGAATTAACTAATATCTTTCGATAAATTTTATCAATTTCATTTAAATAATGGACATTCCCGGTTGCAACAACTGGAATCCCTAATTTATCACCAAGCGCGACAATTTTTGAAATAATATCTTCCATGGCCTTTTCATCTCGGACCAATTCCATTTCAATCAAGGGTGCGTTAACTTCCTTTGGCATAACTTCTAGATAGTCGTAAAATCCTGCAAAGGCCTCTACTTCTTCCGGAGACTTCTGCATCATCCCTTCAAACACTTCGCCTTTATTACAGGCAGATCCAACAATAATACCTTCTCGATATTTTTGAAGAACAGACCTTGGAATACGTGGAACTCTATAAAAATATTCGAGATGAGAAATCGAGATAAGTTTAAATAAGTTCTTTAATCCCAATTCATTTTGGGCTAATAGGGTACAGTGATAAGGACGAGCGCGCTGAAAGGCATTTCCTTTCCCCATATTATCGTTAAATTCATCATGATACTCAATTTCTTTTTCAAGAGCATCCTTTAACATTTTTAATAACAAATATCCAGTTGCTTCTGCATCATAAATTGCACGGTGATGTTGTGTTAATTCAATATCAAACTTCTTTGCTAATGTATTTAAACGATGGTTTTTTAATTCTGGATAAAGGAAACGACCAAGCTCGAGTGTATCAATAACTGGATTTTTTGCTTTTTCCAAGCCGATTTGTTTATAGCCTACATTCAAAAACCCCATATCGAAAGAAGCATTATGGGCTACAAGGACTGAATCTCCCACCCAATCATGGAATTTCCGCAATACTTCTTCGATCTCAGGAGCATTTTGCACCATATCATCGGTAATTCCAGTTAAGTTGATTGTCGTTGCTGAAAGGCGGTGATGCGGATTAGCAAACGACTCAAAGCGATCGATGATATCCCCATCCTTCACTTTAACAGCCGCAAATTCGATAATGGTATCATATACAGCCGAAAGTCCGGTTGTTTCAACGTCAAAGACAACAAATGTATCTTCAGCTAATAGTCGGTGGGCATCATTATAAGCAATAGGTACGCCATCATCCACTAAGTTCGCTTCTACACCGTATAAAATTTTAATATCATTTTTCTTTCCGGCGCCAAATGCCTCTGGGAACGATTGGGCAACGGCATGATCTGTAACAGCAATAGCCTTATGGCCCCATTTTTTTGCCTGGGCAATCAGCGTACTAACAGGTGTAACAGCGTCCATTTGACTCATAGGTGTATGTAGGTGCAGCTCTACACGTTTTTCCCCTTCAGGTGCTGTATCCTTTCGCCCCTCAGGTTTAATTTCATTAATATCGTTTCCAATCATGACGAGGTCACGGACAAAGGTGTCATTTTGAATGCTTCCGCGTACCCTAACCCACATTCCTTTTTTTACAAGCTGGAACAGAGCGGCATCCTCTTTGTCACGCGAGAACATTTTTACCATAATTGAGCTGGTATAGTCAGTAACTTTAAAGGTTAACAATGAACGACCGCTTCTTAATTCACGAATTTCAGCATTAAAAATATAGCCTTCAACCGTAACTCTTCTTTCTTCATCAACTATTTCTATCATGCTGCGAAGGTCGCTATCGTCCTTGATCGTAAGACCAATCGAAAGCGGTCCTTCCGGTACTTCACCGCCCGCTTGTTCCTTTTCCGCTTCTTTCTTCTGCAATTCTACCATTGCCTGAAGTCCACGTTCCTGGTCTTCTTTTTGCTTAGCTAGAAGGAATTTCTGATATTCTTCATTTTTATCTTCACTTTTAATTTCTGTCTCAATCGATAAATTCGGGAAACCATAGGTTTGAAAAATATCAGCGATGATACCACCGTATTTTCGTTTTATTGCTTGTCCTTCTGTATCATTCCGGACAGAAATAGTTATCTTATTTCCATTCACTTCAGGAATCTGCTCATTTAATAGCTTTATTAACGGAGGAGCTATGCCATCTATTTGCTGAATGCCGTAACTCCAATAGTCTCGTATTAATTCTGCAGAAATGGTTTGATCAGTTACGCGAATTTCATGTGAGATGGAGGCAATATTTGCAAAGGTTCTTTCTAGTTGGGAAGCGAATAAAACATATACATTATATGGAAGGATTTTCTCGAATAAAAATTGAAAATGCCACTTCCTTGCTTTTTTTTCAACCAATAATCGTTCAATTTGGGCATTGTTGAAATGCACTACTACAGCATCCTCGATCAATTTCAGCTGCTGGAGCAAGAGTTGGAATCGCTCTTTTTTGCCTAAGGCATGTTCGCTCATCGTACCCTCTCCCATCTATTTAAAATACTATTATCTCTTTGTCAAAAAATAATTATATCACATCACATAAAACTATTCGGCTTTATTCGACAGAAAACTTCATCCATTTTGTAACCACTTTTACCAATGTGTTAAACTTGGATGTTGATTTGAACAAAGCCACTAAAATAAATAAGGGACCGTAATTACGGTCCCATTGATTATTTTAAGAAAAATCTTTGTATGTCATTCCAAGTAACGACGAGCATGAGTAGCATAAGGAGGGCAAATCCAATAAAATGGACCATGCCTTCTTTTTGTCTGTCGATTGGCTTTCCTCTGACCGCTTCGACGGCAAAAAACATTAACCTTCCGCCGTCAAGGGCTGGAATAGGCAATAAATTCATAATTCCTAAGTTAATACTTAAAATCCCGGCCCATTTCATCAAATAATAAATCCCCGATTTAGCAACTTCATCAGTAGACTTATAAATCCCGACAGGACCAGAAAGAGCATCAATGGAAAACTGCCCTGTAACTAATTTTCCAACCATCACAAAAATTTGCTTTGTCCAGAAATACGTTTCCTTTGCACCGGCAGTAACAGCTTTTACAGGTGATTTCTCAAAAGGACTGTAAACACCGATTAGCCCCATTTTTTTGCCTTCAACTGTTTTTTCAAGAGGAGTTACTTGAATTTCCTTCTCTTTACCGTCACGGATAATTGAAAAGTCCAATTGCTCATTAGGATTTTTTCTAATGATTTCAACGACATCGGACCAGCTTGAAATTTCAGAGCCGTTGATACTTTGAACAAGGTCTCCTTTTTGAAGCCCTGCTGCTTTAGCGGCGCCATCAGGAGTGATTTCCCCTAATTTCGGTTCATTAGTTGGTACACCCTGCAACAATGCGATAAGTGAAAAAACGATAAATGCCAGAACAAAGTTCATCATCGGTCCTGCAAAAATCGCCATAAATCTTTGCCCTAATGTTTTCGAACCAAATTGACGATCAATAGGGGCAATTTGCGATTCCACACCGTTTTCGACGATTACAGCCTGTGGATGGATGGTAAAGGTCCGCATATTTTCATCGTCATCTTCCGGAAAACCTTTAATAATCAACTCTTTTTCAATATCCGCATATTCTACCTCAACAATTCGGCAATTTGGATATTTTTCTTTATTATTCAAAATTATTTTGCTTACTTTATCTTCTTTATCAAATAAAAGCCCAATCCGGTAGCCTGGCTTAATTTCTACCATCTCTGGATCTTCGCCTGCCATCCTGACAAAACCGCCGATGGGTAGTAAACGAATGGTGTAAGTAGTTTCACCTTTTTTATGAGTAAACACTTTTGGGCCCATACCAATCGCAAATTCACGACAGAGGACACCTGCTCTTTTCGCAAAAATAAAATGACCTAATTCATGAAAGAAGACGAGTGCGCCAAAAATCACAATAAAGGCAATAACAGTACTCAATAATAAAACCACCTTTTTTATAGAAGTGAACGTACATATTCTCTCGTTTCTTTATCTACCTGATGAATCGTTGTTATGCTTGGATGTTCTATCGTTTGATGAGCGCTTAGTGCTTTCTCAATCAAATCTTCAATTTGTAAGAAACGAATATTACCTTCCAAAAATGCAGCTACAGCTACCTCGTTCGCAGCATTTAATACGGTCGGCATCGTTCCGCCTGCCTTTCCTGCTATGTAGGCAAAATGCAAGCAGCGGAATCTTTCTATATCCATTTCTTGAAAATGTAAATTTCCAATTTGCGCCAAGTTCAGCCGATTCGAGGAAGGAAGCGGCAGCCGGTCAGGGTAGGTGAGCGCAAATTGGATGGGCACTCTCATATCCGGTGTTCCTAGTTGCGCGATAACACTGCTATCATGGAATTCAACCATGGAATGTATAATACTCTCTTTATGGAGCAGCACATCAATCTTTTCATAAGGCATTTGGAACAGCCAGTGCGCTTCAATGACTTCTAATCCTTTATTCATCATCGTGGCCGAGTCAATCGTAATCTTAGCCCCCATGGACCAGTTTGGATGATTTAATGCTTCCTTAACGGTTACATTTTCTAATTCCTCTCTTGTTCGGTCGCGAAAGCTGCCACCTGAGGCAGTTAAAATTAATCTTTCAATATTTTTCTCTCTTTCGCCTTGTAAGGCTTGGAAAATAGCTGAATGTTCACTGTCCACTGGAAGAAGCGGAACATTATTCCGTTTAGCGGCCTCAATCACTAAATGCCCAGCCGTAACAAGTGTTTCTTTATTGGCAATCGCAATGATTTTACCACATTCAATCGCCTGTAAAGTGGGATTTAAACCAACGCTTCCTAAAACGGCATTGACGAGAATTTCGGACTTTTCAAAAATAGCCACTTCGATAAGTCCCTCTTCGCCAAAAGTAAATTTCACTCTCGGAAATTCTGTTTTTAATGTATTACAATCATTTATGTCTTGTACAGAAACTAGCTCAGGCTGGAATTCAACAATTATTTTTCGTGCCAAGTCTATATTTTTACCAACAGAAAAGGCAACTAAATTAAACTCTGTTGGATGTTCCCGAATTATTTCTAATGTTTGGGTGCCGATAGAGCCTGAAGCCCCCAATAAACTAATTGTTTTCAAAAATCATTCACTCCCGTGCTTTTTACCAAATGTGGAATAAGTGTAATAGCGGCCAAACAAAAATCAGGCTGTCAAATCGGTCAAGAATCCCACCATGTCCTGGCAAGATATTTCCAGAATCTTTTACATTAAAATGACGTTTGAATGCCGATTGGACAAGGTCGCCAATTTGTCCAAAAACAGAAAGGACCACCGTTATTCCTATCAATGTAAGCAGGCCGACATTTATATTTGAAAGGAATACAAACAGGACAGCGACAATAACAGCACAAACGACACCGCCTATTGAACCTTCAACAGTCTTATTTGGGCTTATTTCTGGCCAAAGCTTGTTCTTCCCTAGTGCTTTTCCGATAAAATAGGCACCAGAATCTGTTGCCCAGATAATAAATAATGAATAAAAAATGAATACAAGTCCGCCCTCATCGCGGGTTTCAAAAAAGAAATAGAAGCCGATGCCCACATATATGGAAGAAAGTATTGAAAAAGCAGCATCTTCAAATGTAAATCGATTTTTCGTAATCACAGTATACGTTAGTAACAACATGATAAACACAATACAAAGCTCAGTTTTCGAAAAATAGAAGCTATCGATTATGTGATTATATTTCTCAGGGAAAAGAATGACCCAGAGAAACAAAAGAGATAGTAATCCATGAACGGTAAAAATGTTAAGCTTTCTCATTTTTAACAGCTCATATAATCCAATTGTAGCTAAAAAATAAGATAATATTACAACCGGAAGCCCACCAAAGAAGACGATTGGCAGAAAAAGGGCCGCAGCTATAACTCCTGTAATAATTCTTTGCTTCATCTAATAGTTCAACACCTTTATTATCTTCTGTGGTTTACAATATTCCGCCAAAGCGGCGCTGGCGTTTTTGGAATACTTCGATGGCTTCTAATAAATGTTCTTCACTAAAATCAGGCCATAACACTTCCGTAAACCAAAACTCAGAGTATGCCAACTGCCAAAGCATAAAATTGCTCAAGCGGATTTCACCACTAGTTCGAATTAAAAGATCAGGGTCGGCGAAATCTGATGTCATTAAATAGGATGAAAATACCTGTTCGTCCAACTCTGTCTCCTTTAATATACCACTTTTGCAATCATTTAAGACCTGTTTTACTGCATCGATAATTTCAGCTCTGCTTCCATAATTCAAGGCAAAGTTTAAAACTAGTCCATTATTATGTTTGGTTTCTTCCATAGCCTTTTCTATCGCATGAAGTGTATGTAAAGGAAGCTGGTCTTTATATCCCATCATTTTTACTTGAACATTATTTTCAACTAATTCAGGAAGAAAGGTGCCCAAAAATTCTTCTGGTAATTTCATAATATATTCCACTTCGTTTTTTGGTCGTTTCCAATTTTCTGTTGAAAATGCGTATAATGTCAACGTTTTAATCCCTAGTTCAGTTGCCAGCATCGTTGTTTTTCGGACAACCTTCATGCCTTCATGATGACCGGCAATCCGCGGAAGGGCCCTTTTTTTAGCCCATCGCCCATTACCATCCATAATAATCGCTACATGTTCAGGAACAGGTAATTTTTTTATTGCTTCTATTTTATCTCGGAGTGTGGAAGAGTTATTTTGGTTCTTCCAAAGCCTTATTTTATTAAACATAGCATTGCTCCTCCAATTAATTAATCAGTTCCTCCGATATAAAGTGAAACTTCATATGTATGTATGCTTTAAGGTAGTCTGCTATTATCATACCAAAAAAGCAGGAATATATCTCTATTAAATACCTTATGTAAAGTTAAAGGAAATCAGAATAATGTTACCCCTAATAAATAGTGAAAAAAACCCCCTTTACAGAGGGTTCAATATATGTTTAATCTTACACTTCCATAATTTCTTTTTCTTTGTCTTTTGTGATTTGATCAATTTTATTGATATGTTCATCGGTTAACTTTTGAATATCATCAGAATATCCACGGAGAGCATCTTCCGTAATTTCTCCGTTTTTCTCAAGCTTTTTCAAATCGTCATTTGCATCACGGCGAATGTTTCGAATGGCAATTTTAGCTTCCTCAGATGCCTTTTTTACCACTTTCACAAGCTCTTTACGACGCTCTTCAGTTAATTGCGGGATGGCTATACGAATAATCGATCCATCATTGCTCGGATTTAAGCCTAAATCAGATTTAAGAATGGCTTTTTCTATCTCTCCAAGAATGGATTTGTCGTAAGGCTGAATCACAAGTAATCTTGCTTCTGGTGTTGTAATCCCTGCTAACTGATTCACAGGAGTTGGCGCACCATAATAGTCGACTGTTATTCTGTCTAATAAAGATGCACTTGCTCTTCCAGCACGGATGCTGGCAAGCTCACGAGTATAGGATTGAATACCTTTTGTCATTCTTTCTTTCGTCTGGCTGATGACTTGTTTCGGCATTAGTTTTTCCCCCTAACTATTGTTCCAATTTTTTCACCCATAACGGCTTTTTTAATATTTCCTTGCTCCATAATCGAGAATACGATAAGCGGAATATCATTATCCATACATAAAGAAGAAGCGGTTGAGTCCATAACTGCTAATCCTTCCTTTAGAACATCAAGGAATGATAAATCATCATATTTGACAGCATTTGCATCAATACGCGGGTCTGCCGAATATACTCCATCAACATTATTCTTTGCCATTAAAATAACTTCAGCATCAATTTCAGCTGCACGGAGAGCTGCAGTAGTATCTGTTGAGAAATACGGATTTCCGGTGCCTGCTGCAAAAATGACAACCCGATTTTTCTCTAAATGTCTGATCGCCCGGCGTCTAATATATGGCTCAGCAACCTGGCGCATCTCGATTGAAGTTTGCACACGTGATTCAATACCAAGGTGTTCTAAACTGTCTTGAAGTGCTAATGAATTCATGACAGTAGCCAGCATTCCCATATAATCAGCAGTTGCCCGGTCCATCCCCATTTCACTGCCAATTTTACCACGCCAAATATTGCCGCCGCCAACTACGACTGCTACTTCAACACCTAATTCTGCTATTTCTTTCACTTGTACTGCGATCGATTTGATAACAGAAGGTTTAATCCCGAAGCTTGATTCACCTGCAAGTGCCTCTCCGCTTAATTTTAAAACAACGCGTTTGTACTTAGGACCGCTCATATAAACCTCCGTAATTATGTAAATTAGCTTTCTAATCTTTAAAAATAGGGAACACAACGTGTCCCCTATTTAAAAACTATTTCAGTAACTTTGACTATTGTTTATTAACTTGATTCATAACTTCTTCAGCAAAGTTATCTTCACGCTTTTCGATGCCTTCTCCTACTTCGTAACGATTGAACTCACGAACAGTAGCACCTTTTGATTCTACAAATTGACGAACCTTTTGATCAGGGTTCTTAACGAAAGTTTGGTCAAGTACACAAACATCTTCAAAGTACTTTCCAAGACGGCCTTCAACCATTTTAGCAACAATATTTTCAGGCTTGCCTTCGTTAAGTGCTTGTTGTGTAAGAACTTCACGCTCACGCTCAATTTCGTCCTGTGAAACTTGGTCACGAGAAACATATTTTGGATTTAATGCAGCAATATGCATAGATACGTCTTTTGCTGCACTTGCATCAGTTGTACCCTCAAGAACTGTTAATACAGCAATACGGCCGCCCATGTGAAGGTATGCACCAAATGCATCGTTATCAGTTTTTGAAACTACAGCGAAACGGCGAAGTGAAAGTTTTTCACCAATTTTTGCAATAGCTGTATTGATGTGCTCTTCAACAGTTGTTCCGTTTTCCATGGTTTGAGCAGTAGCTTCTTCAACAGATGCAGGCTTGTTTTTTAGAAGGTGTGCAGCAAGCTCCTGAACAAGAGTTTGGAACCCTTCGTTTTTCGCAACGAAATCTGTTTCAGAGTTAACTTCAAGGATAACAGCGTTGTTACCTTCTACAGAAATAGCAGCTAATCCTTCAGCAGCAATACGGTCTGCCTTCTTAGCAGCTTTTGAAATCCCTTTTTCACGTAACCAATCAATTGCTTGATCCATATCTCCATTAGTTTCTGTTAGCGCATTTTTACAATCCATCATTCCTGCGCCCGTTTTTTCACGAAGTTCTTTTACCATTTGAGCAGTAACTGCCATAATTTATTTCCTCCTTTAATTACTATGTACTATACTCATATCTTAGCCATTCAAACTAAAGATAAACATTCTTTAAAAAAAGGTGATAAAGGGTCTCCCTCTTATCACCTTTTAATTTGATCACTTCATTTAATTAAGCTTCAACCGCTACTTCTTCGCCTTGTTTAGCTTCAAGAATCGCATCAGCCATTTTACCAGTTAAAAGTTTAACCGCACGAATCGCGTCGTCATTCGCAGGGATAACTACGTCAATTTCGTCTGGATCACAGTTAGTATCAACAATACCTACGATAGGAATGTTTAACTTTTTAGCTTCTGCAACTGCGATACGCTCTTTACGAGGATCGATGATGAATAGTGCATCAGGAAGTTGCTTCATGTCTTTGATTCCGCCTAGGAATTTCTCAAGACGTTCTTGTTCTTTCTTAAGTTGAACAACTTCTTTCTTAGGTAATACTTCGAAAGTACCGTCTTCTGACATTCTTTCGATATCTTTTAAGCGACCAATACGCTTTTGGATTGTTTCGAAGTTTGTTAATGTACCACCTAACCAACGTTGGTTTACATAGTACATACCAGAACGGCCAGCTTCTTCTTTAACAGAATCTTGAGCTTGCTTCTTAGTACCAACGAAAAGAATTGTTCCGCCGTTACCAGCAAGATCCTTCACCCAGTTATAAGCTTCTTCAACTTTTTTAACTGTTTTTTGAAGATCGATGATGTAGATACCGTTACGCTCAGTGAAGATATATTTCTTCATCTTAGGGTTCCAACGGCGAGTTTGGTGTCCGAAATGTACACCAGCTTCAAGCAATTGCTTCATTGAAATTACTGACATTTGTTTTTCCTCCTAGTGGTTTGTTTTCCTCCGCTTGTCTCACTTTTAAACAGAAACTGTAATTTACAGCACCATCTGCTTAAATCAACAAGCGTGTGTATTAACACCATGAAATAATATAGCATATATGCCTATAACAATCAAGGGAAAGTTTATTAAAATAAAAAATCCCCGGCAGTGGCCGGGAATTTTTTATCTAATTAATTAGATTTTAATTTATCAAGCTCAATAAGAAACTTATCATTTAATACTTTGATGTAAGTTCCTTTCATTCCAAGAGAACGTGATTCAATTACTCCGGCACTTTCAAGCTTTCTTAATGCGTTAACAATCACGGATCGAGTAATACCAACACGGTCAGCTATCTTGGATGCAACTAATAAGCCCTCATGGCCATTAAGTTCTTCAAAAATATGTTCAATTGCTTCAAGCTCACTGTATGATAATGAACTGATCGCCATTTGAACAACAGCCTTACTTCTTGCCTCTTCTTCAATCTCTTGTGATTTTTCATGTAAAATTTCTGTACCAACAACAGTTGCACCATATTCTGCAAGAATCAGATCATCATCATGAAACTTCTCATGTAATCTTGCCAAAATTAACGTTCCTAGGCGCTCTCCTCCACCAATAATTGGTACAATCGTAGTTAATCCTTCACGGAATAAATCTCTATTTTCAACTGGGAAAGCAGTATATTGGCTTTCAATATCAAGGTTTGAAGATGTTTCTTGAAGATTGAATAAGCTGTTTGTATATTCTTCAGGGAACTGACGATCTTCAAACATCTTTTTCATTCTTTCATTTTCAATCTGCTGATAAATCGAATAACCTAGAAGCTTTCCGCGGCGACTAACGATGTAAACATTTGATTCAATAATTTCACTTAAAATTTCAGACATTTCTTTAAAGTTTACAGGTTTCCCTGCTGCTTTTTGCAATAAAACATTAATCCTTCTTGTTTTTGTAAGTAAATCCATCTGTTTCTTCCTCCTAATTAACTACAACCATTATTAAATTTTATTTGTTAAAACGATTATTGCAACATATTAGGCAATTCGTTCTAAAGAATAAATTGACTTAAATCTTTATTTTTAGAAATAGCTCCAAGTTTGTCTTCTACATATTGCGGCGTGATGGTTATTTTCTCCATCGAGATTTCTGGAGCTTCAAACGAAAGGTCTTCTAAAAGCTTCTCTAGAATTGTATGAAGTCTTCTTGCCCCAATATTATCTGTATTTTGATTCACTTCGTAAGCTACTTCGGCTATTTTACGTATAGCATCGTCAGAAAATTCAATTTGTATACCTTCTGTTTCTAATAATGCTTGATATTGCTTAATTAATGCATTATCTGGCTCGTGCAGAATCCGGAAAAAGTCCTCAACCGTCAATTTTGTCAACTCAACCCGGATTGGAAAACGTCCTTGAAGCTCAGGGATCAAATCTGAAGGTTTTGCCATATGGAAGGCGCCCGCAGCAATAAATAAAATATGATCGGTTTTAATCGATCCATATTTTGTTACCACAGTGGATCCTTCAACGACAGGCAAAATATCCCTTTGAACTCCTTCTCGTGATACGTCAGCGGAAGAACCCCCTGAATTCTTGCTTGCAATTTTATCGATTTCATCGATGAAAATGATTCCAGTTTGTTCAGCACGATAAATAGCTTCAGAGGTTACTTCGTCCATATCAATAAGCTTTGATGCCTCTTCACTGGTTAAGACCTTTCGTGCCTCACGAACAGTTAATTTCCTTTTTTTGAGTTTCTTTGGCATAAAGCTGCTAAGGGCATCCTGCATATTCATCCCCATTTGTTCGATCCCAGAGCCTTGAAGCATATCAAACATTGATGGTGCCTGCTCTTCTACTTCAACCGTAACGATTTCATCCTCGAGCTGTCCGAGTGCCAGCTTTTCTTTCACAATTTTCCGCTTTTCCTGAATAGAATAATCTTCTTGATGATTTTCCTGCTCTGAAGATGAATTTCCTCCTCCGAATAACATTTCCAGGGGATTCTTATAGTTACTAGCCTTTTTTGCAGAAGGAACAAGTAAATCGACAAGCCTTGCGTTTGCATTTTCTTCGGCACGTTCTTTTACACTATTCATTCGATCTTCTTTTACCAAACGAACAGAGGTTTCAGCTAAATCGCGGACCATTGATTCAACATCTCGGCCGACATAACCTACTTCGGTAAATTTAGTGGCTTCCACTTTGATAAATGGTGCACCTACCAATTTAGCGATTCTTCTTGCGATTTCGGTTTTACCAACACCAGTAGGACCAATCATCAATATGTTTTTAGGAATAATCTCTTCGCGGAGCTTTTCATTCAATAAACCTCTTCTGTATCGGTTCCTTAGTGCAACTGCAACTGCTTTCTTAGCATCCTTTTGCCCAATAATATATTGATCAAGTTTTTCAACAATTTGTCTCGGAGTTAAATTAGTTGTTCGTCCCATTATTTCAAGTCTCCTTTCCGTTATAGCTCTTCCACGATAATATTGTGGTTCGTGTAAACACAAATTTCAGCAGCTATTTCTAAAGAAGCTTTGGCAATTTCTTTTGCAGATAGATGCTCTCCAGCATATTTCTTTAAGGATCGTCCTGCAGATAAAGCATAATTTCCACCCGAGCCTATGGCAAGAATCCCATCATCAGGTTCGATTACTTCTCCAGTTCCTGAAACAAGCAGTAAATTTTCTCGGTCCATGACAATTAGCATAGCTTCAAGCTTTCTTAAAATCTTATCGCTTCTCCACTCTTTAGCAAGCTCAACAGCTGCCCTTTGAAGATTGCCGTTATATTCCTCCAGTTTCCCTTCAAAAAGTTCAAAAAGGGTGAAAGCGTCTGCAACTGAACCAGCAAAACCAGCTAATACTTTTCCCTTAAATATCTTTCGCACTTTTTTTGCTGTGTGCTTCATCACTACAGCATTTCCAAATGTCACTTGACCATCACCGGACATTGAACATTCCCCATTATGATGGATAGCAAATATAGTTGTCGCATGAAATTGATTCATACTAATCATCCTCCTTCAGGAGTATTCAGAAATACATAAAATATAAAATAATTATGTAACTGTTTATACATACGCAAATAACCTATAGGAAATCACTGATATCATGATGATAATGTTCAATTTTATATTGTGCGTAATTCCTCTTTAATTGTAAATACTCTTTCAAGAACTTTAATAAAAGATTCACAATTGCTTAACCTTTTTTCCTTAGGGCTAATTTCACAAGGGCTACTAAATAGTAACATACTTCAATAGCCCTTGCAATAAATTTTACAAAACTTTCACAAAGTTCTGAATTGTTTCTAACGCCCGATTTGCATGTTGTAAATTTCTTTCCTGCTTACCTTTTATCCTTACAGGTAATTCCGGAAATAATCCAAAGTTCGCATTCATCGGCTGAAAACTTTTTGGGTTTGCCGTTGTGATATAACGAGCCATACTGCCGATAGCAGTTTCAGCTGGAAACTCGATGGTTTCCATTCCTTCTACAAGACGAGCAGCATTTATTCCAGCAATTAATCCGCTGGCAGCCGATTCCACATAACCTTCTACTCCCGTCATTTGACCAGCAAAAAATAAATCTTCGCGATTTCGGAATTGATAAGTAGCCTTTAATACCTTCGGTGAATTAATAAACGTATTCCGGTGCATAACTCCATAACGGATAATTTCTGCATTTTCAAGCCCTGGTATTAATCTAATAACTTCCTTTTGGGCTCCCCATTTTAAATGTGTCTGAAAACCGACAATATTGAAAAGGGTTCCAGCAGCATCATCCTGCCGCAGCTGAACGACAGCAAATGGTCTTTTCCCTGTCTTTGGATCTTCTAATCCGACCGGTTTTAACGGGCCAAAAAGCATTGTTTTTTTACCTCGAGAACCCATTACCTCAATAGGCATACAGCCTTCAAAAAAGATTTCCTTTTCAAATTCCTTCAATGGGACAGTTTCTGCAGCGATTAATGCTTCATAAAAACGATTAAACTCTTCCTCCGTCATCGGGCAATTTAAATACGCAGCTTCTCCTTTATCATAACGGGATTTCAAATAAACTTTTTCCATATCAATGCTGTCTTTTTCAAGGATTGGTGCTGCTGCATCATAAAAATAAAGATAATCTTCTCCCGTTAACTTTTGTAACTGAGCTGATAAGTCTGGACTAGTTAGCGGCCCGGTTGCAATAACAGTTGGGCCAGATGGAATCTCCGTTACTTCTTCATTCATAACGGTTACGTTTTCATGGTTTTTCACCATTTCCGTCACTTTAGCTGCAAATTCATGGCGGTCAACTGCCAAGGCGCCCCCCGCCGGGACGGAGCAGGCATCAGCAGCAGCAATAATAACAGAATCCAGCTTCCGCATTTCCTCCTTTAACACACCAACTGCATTTGTTAATGTATTCGCTCTTAATGAATTGCTGCAAACTAATTCGGCGAATTTATCGGTATGATGTGCAGGGGTCTGCCTAACAGGACGCATTTCGAATAAACGTACCTTTACTCCTCGCTTTGCAATCTGCCATGCAGCTTCACTGCCTGCAAGACCAGCCCCAACTACGTTAACTGTTACATCTTTCATATATAAACCTCCTGAAATCTT
Source organism: Neobacillus sp. DZ-9 (assembly GCF_059587065.1). Classification (NCBI taxonomy): domain Bacteria; kingdom Bacillati; phylum Bacillota; class Bacilli; order Caryophanales; family Bacillaceae; genus Neobacillus; species Neobacillus sp. DZ-9. The sequence continues at coordinate 578,128 of NZ_JCAIOL010000002.1, read as the reverse complement.
ACTAATGGAATATGTATATCAATAACCTTCCCTCATTTAAGTCCAACTTGCATTGTACTATACGAATCAAAAAGAAAAAAGTTTTAAATACCAATAAAAATAAAAGAGCGGGCATTGCCCACTCTTTAGCTTTGCGGTTCTTCCTTGTAATCACAACTTACACATTGAACTTGGACACCCTTTTTTAATTTCTTTTCTACGAGGAGTCCTTCGCATTTAGGACAAGTTCTTGGCAGTGGTTTATCCCAGGAAATAAACTCACATTCTGGATATTTCGTGCATCCGTAAAACAGCCTTTTTTTCTTACTTTTCCGTTCGATAATTTGCCCTTCCTTACATGTTGGACAAGTTACTCCGATTTCTTTGACAATTGGTTTTGTGTTGCGGCAATCAGGGAAATTGCTGCAGGCCATAAACTTTCCGTACCGCCCCATCTTAAACACCATCGGACTGCCACAGTTTTCACAATCCTCGCCTGCTGGTTCGTCTTTTATTTCTATTTTTTCCATTTCCTGTTCCGCTATTTTTAAATGTTTCTCGAAATCAATGTAAAATGTATCAATCAGTTTTACCCACTGCATTTTTCCATCTTCAACATAGTCTAATCCTTTTTCCAATCTGGCAGTAAATTCCACGTCTATGATTTCAGGGAAAAATTCCATCATCACTTCATCAACAATTTCTCCAAGCTCAGTTGGAACAAAACGTTTATTATCAAGGGCAACATAACCGCGTTTTTGAATCGTATCTAATGTTGGAGCATAGGTGGACGGACGTCCAATTCCGAGCTCCTCTAACGTTTTAACAAGCCTTGCTTCTGTGTACCTTGGCGGCGGCTGCGTAAAATGCTGTTTAGGGTCAAGATCCTTTTGGAATATTTCGTCCCCTTCTTTTAGGTCAGGAAGCATCTTATTTGGACCATCCACTTGATCATCGGTTCCCTCGACATAAACCTTCATAAAGCCCGGAAACTTTATCTTTGAACCAGTTGACCGGAATATAACATTGCCATTTTGCAGGTCAACACTCATCGTATCCATTACTGCTTGAGCCATTTGACTTGCTAAAAATCGATCCCAAATTAACTTATATAGCCGAAATTGATCCCGCGCAAGGAACTCTTTTAAGCTATCTGGGTTCCTAAAAGTACTAGTTGGTCGAATCGCTTCATGTGCATCCTGGGCATTGGCGGAATTTTTTTCTTTCTTTTGCTCATCTTTAAGATAATTCTCACCAAATTCAGCTTTAATATAATTTGCGGCCTCAGTTTGTGCCACTTCAGAGATTCGAGTGGAGTCTGTTCTCATGTAGGTTATGAGACCAACAGTTCCTTCTTTGCCAAGCTCGATTCCTTCGTAAAGCTGCTGTGCAAGCATCATCGTTTTCTTAGCACGAAAGTTTAGTTTTCTCGCGGCTTCCTGCTGCAGTGAAGAAGTGATAAAAGGAGGTGCGGGATTGCGTTTTCGCTCCTTCTTAGTGACCGAGATGACCTTAAACTTATTTCCATCGATTTCCTTTAGGATTGTTTGAACATCCTGTTCTGATTTAAGCTCCGTTCTTTCTCCGCCAACAAGAGAATGAAAACCGCCACTAAAATGATCTTTTCCCTTATGAAATTCTGCTTCAATTGTCCAATATTCTTCAGGAACAAAAGCTTTTATTTCTTTTTCCCGATCAATAATCAGTCGGACTGAAACAGATTGAACCCGTCCAGCACTTAGCCCCTTTTTGACTTTCTTCCACAAGAGAGGGCTGATATTATATCCGACAAGACGGTCTAATATTCTTCTCGCCTGCTGGGCATCAACTAAATCCATGTTTATTGGCCGGGGCTGCTTAAACGATTCCTTAATCGCATCCTTTGTGATTTCATTGAAAACTACACGACAGTCAGAGTGAATATCGACATCTAAACTATGAGCCAAATGCCAGGCAATTGCTTCCCCTTCGCGATCAGGGTCGGCTGCCAGATAGACTTTTTTCGCTTTTTTAGCTGCGGTCTTTAATTCTTTTAAAACGGGCCCTTTTCCGCGTATGGTTATATATTTTGGTTCAAAATGGTTTTCTGCATTTACACCCATTTGACTTCGTGGTAAATCCCGAACATGGCCCATGGATGCTTTTACTTTATATTTATTTCCTAAATATCGTTCAATCGTTTTCGCTTTTGCTGGCGATTCGACGATTACAAGAAAATCTGCCATTCAAATATCCTCCTTAGAGGGAAGTATGAAAGCACCCTGAAGACGGCAAATGCCAGTTTCTAAGAGGCTTACAAGTTGAGTAGTTTTTCTAAATTCCAGTTATACTATTTTAACCGGATAAAATACTTAATAAAACTGCCCTATCCCATGATTTTCAATTCTATATAAAATGAATTTTATTTATACTTATTTCAAATATTCTTTTTTTCGAACGTCTGATGGAAAATGTATAACATATTAGAAATAATTTCAACCTTTTTTAGCTAATTTCTCCATTAAGCAATAAAAAACCTGCAATTATCTAGAATTTTATTCTAATTTTATCTAAAGTTTAATCTTAATTCTTCTAAAATATCCTCAGCTTTCGTTACAAGTTTTGCCCCATGTTGGATTAATTCATTCGTACCTATTGAGTATGGATTAAAAATACTTCCTGGCAAGGAGAAAACATCTCTTCCTTCATTCACAGCATAATTAGCTGTAATTAAGGACCCGCTTTTTCGCTTTGCTTCTATTATAAATGTTCCGTTTGAAAGTCCACTAATGATTCGATTCCGTGCAGGAAAATGCCATCTTAGCGGCTTTGTATCCGGAGGGTATTCCGAAACGACAAGCTGCGTCTTCATCATTTCTAATGCTAAATTCATATTATCTTTTGGATATATATGATACAATCCGCCTGCAATGACGGCAATTGTATTCCCCCCGTTTTTAATTGCATATTCATGCGCAAGTGCATCTATTCCCTTTGCTAGTCCACTGACAATTAGGACATCATTTTCAATTAATTCAGGGAATAAGAGTCTAATAGCATTTTTGCCATATTGTGTTGCTTGTCGTGAACCTACTACTGCAAGCTTTCGATCTTTTTTTAGCAGCGATAAATCCCCCTTTGCAAATAGGGCCCAAGGTGGCTGAAAAATTTCTTTTAAATACGGGGGATATTCTTCATCAAAAATCGTGATGACCGAAATATCGTTTATTTTATATTGACGAATTTGTTCGTGAATAGTTTCAGATTGAAGGTTTAGGGCAGATGAATGTGCAGAAGGTTCAGCAGGGCAAGAATGTGGGAATAAAGACTTTTCAAATGATTGTGAATGGGCATTCTCCAATGTTTGAAGTGTGGGATCTTTTTTTAGCAATCGATAAACAGTATTCCATGAAATATCCGGATAATGAAGTAATGCAACTAGTCTTTCTTTAAAAACATCCATTTTTGAAACTAACCTCCATAAAATTTTTTATACGCTTTGTTAAATAGTTGTTGATTTACGCTCCAATCAACAGTTATTAACAATCAATATTTTCTCCTTTAACAAAGCTTTTTTATAAAGAAATAGCCCCTCATTGTATGAGGGACTATCTGTGAATCTAAGGTGTAGGAATATTAGTGTGTTTTACACTTTTCGTATAAACCTTGTTCTTTAAGAACTTCAATTAATGTTTCACCCATTACAGACGGAGTATCTGCTACTTTAATTCCGCATGCGTTCATAACACGGATTTTTTCGTCTGCAGTTCCTTTACCGCCTGAAATGATCGCACCAGCATGCCCCATGCGTTTTCCTGGAGGTGCAGTACGTCCGCCAATGAAGCCTACAACTGGTTTCGTCATATTAGCTTTAACCCACTCTGCTGCTTCTTCTTCAGCAGTTCCGCCGATTTCGCCAATCATGATAACGGCATATGTTTCTGGATCTTCATTGAATGCTTTTAAAACATCGATGAAGTTAGTTCCGTTAACAGGGTCTCCGCCAATACCAACTGCCGTTGTTTGGCCGATTCCAGCTTGTGTTAATTGGTGAACTGCTTCGTATGTCAATGTTCCTGAACGTGATACGACACCAACATGGCCTTTTGTATGAATGTAACCAGGCATAATACCAATTTTACACTCATCTGCTGTAATAACACCTGGGCAGTTAGGACCCACTAAACGAGTCTTTTTACCTTCCATGTAACGTTTAACCTTAACCATATCTAAAACTGGGATATGTTCAGTGATACAAATCGCAAGATCTAGTCCTGCATCAACCGCTTCGATAATTGCATCAGCCGCAAAAGGTGCAGGAACATAAATAACTGAAGCATTTGCTCCTGTAGCTTCCACTGCTTCTTTAACAGTATTAAAAACCGGCACGCCTTCTACTTCCATTCCGCCCTTGCCTGGAGTTGTGCCTCCAACGATTTGTGTACCATATTCAAGCATTTGTTTTGTATGGAACAGTGCTGTTGCACCTGTAATCCCTTGAACAATAACTTTCGTATCTTTATTAATAAAAACGCTCACGTTAATTCCCCTTTCTACGGATCCTATTTCACTAATGAAACGATTTTTTGTGCACCGTCAGCCATGGATTCAGCAGCCGTGATGTTAAGTCCTGACTCAGCCAAAATATTCTTACCTAAGTCAACATTCGTTCCTTCTAAACGAACAACTAGAGGGATATTCAGTCCAACTTGCTTCGCAGCTTCTACAACACCCTCAGCAATAACATCACACTTCATGATTCCGCCGAAGATATTAACAAAAATACCTTTTACGTTTGGATCAGAAAGGATAATTTTAAATGCTTCTGTAACCTTTTCTGCTGTGGCGCCGCCCCCAACATCAAGGAAGTTTGCCGGGTCTCCGCCGTAGTGCTTTACGATATCCATTGTTGCCATGGCAAGTCCGGCACCGTTAACCATACAGCCGATATTTCCATCTAAAGCAATATAGCTTAAATCATATTTTGAAGCTTCGATCTCTTTTGGATCCTCTTCTTCTAGGTCACGATACTCTAATACGTCTTTTTGACGGAATAAAGCATTAGAGTCAAAGTTTAATTTTGCATCAAGTGCCATAACTTTTCCGTCACCTGTCACTACAAGCGGGTTAATTTCAGCAATTGAGCAATCTTTTTCAATATAAGCACTGTATAAGCCCATCATGAACTTAACAGCTTGATTAACCAATTCCTTCGGAATGTTTATATTGAAGGCAATACGACGTGCTTGGAATGGCTGAAGGCCGATAACCGGGTCAATTTCTTCTTTGAAAATTTTCTCCGGTGTCTTTTCTGCAACTTCTTCAATTTCCGTTCCGCCTTCTTCAGAAGCCATTAACGTAACTCGAGAAGTAGCGCGGTCTAATACTAAACCTACATAGTATTCTTTTTTGATGTCGCAGCCTTCTTCAATTAGGAGGCGTTTTACTTCTTTTCCTTCAGGGCCTGTCTGGTGTGTAACTAATGTTTTTCCTAAGATTTCATTAGCATATGTACGAACCTCATCAAGGTTTTTCGCAACTTTAACACCACCGGCTTTCCCCCGTCCGCCTGCATGGATTTGCGCTTTTACTACACATACTTGTGTTCCTAGTTCTTTTGCCGCTTCCACTGCCTCTTCAACAGTAAAGGCCACTTTTCCATTAGGAACCGCTACCCCGTACTTTCTGAGGATCTCTTTGCCTTGATACTCATGGATATTCATTACCCATCCTCCTATCAAACTGATCTAAAAATTGACTCCGTTTTCATTTTATATAATGACACATACCTTGTCCACCATTATGCTGAAAAAATTAAATCCTCATTAAACAATTTAGAATAGTAAATATTTACAATAATAAAAAACAGGCCAGGACCTGTTTTTTATTATTGTGTTTATTTATATTTTCATACTTAGTTGTTCGTTTATATTTCTTTCAAGCATTTCCTTGACAGGGGAAAAGCTTTTTCTATGATACGGAGTTATTCCATACTGTTGCAGCGCTTCAATATGTTCTTTCGTTCCGTATCCCATATTATTCTGAAAACCATAGGCAGGATATTGCTTAGAGAGGTCTTTCATTAGTTCATCGCGGGCTGTTTTAGCAATAATAGAAGCGGCGGCAATGGATACACTTTTTGCATCCCCTTTAATGATCGACTCAGAAGGAAAGGGAGATCCGAGCTTCATTGCATCAATCAGTAAAAAATCCGGTTCCGGTTTTAAAGAGGCAATGCTTGAAGACATTGCCTTTTTGGTCGCTTCATAAATATTGATTTCATCAATGTCCTCAGCCGGAATTATCGAAATACTATAGGCAATAGCATCTTTCCTTATAATGGCATCATATTCAAGACGTTTTTTCTCTGTTAGCTTTTTAGAATCATCTATTCCTGCTAAGAAAAAGTTATCAGGTAAGATTACTGCTGCTGCCACAACAGGACCTGCGAGTGGCCCCCTGCCGACTTCATCCACACCGGCAATGAAATGGAAGCCCTGTCCCTTCATTTTCCGCTCATATTGGGTCATTTCAAAAAACTTTTCTTCAAGTGATCGTTCTAGTTCTCTCTGTTTTTTCCACTTGGATAAACAAGATTGAACCCCTTTCCGTTCATCTTTCTCGAGTTCTAACAAAAAGGGGTCCGTTTCTGTTAAAATGGAGGATAATTTTTCTTCTATTTCAGAAATCGATAGCTTTTTCATATATGTTCACCCGAAGTCATTAATAAAGCTCCCCGTTTGGAGAGCTCAATCATTATTATCATCTTGTTCAGATGGCTGAAAGTCCTTTGGTCTTTCAAATGTAATTGGCCCGAATTTCTCAGAGCGAATTTCCCTGATGACCAGTTCTGCCACTTTATCATAATCGACCATGCCGCCGCCCATTAAACAGCCTCTGAGCTTACCTATATGGTCAAATAGGTCTACTACGCCTTCTGGAAGTTCAGTTAGTTTATACCGCTCCTGCAGCCGCTCTGGGTAAGCACGTTCTAAAAATCGTAACGAATACACAGTAAGGTCCTGCAGGTTTAAAAGTACATCTTTAATCGCGCCTGTTATCGCTAGTTTCATTCCAACTTCTTGATCCTCAAACTTGGGCCATAAGATTCCCGGCGTATCTAGCAGTTCCATTTCTTTTCCAACCTTAATCCACTGCTGTGACTTTGTCACACCTGGGGTGTTTCCTGTTTTTGCGATGTTCTTTTTCGCGAGACGATTAATTAGTGTTGATTTTCCGGCATTAGGAATACCAACTATCATCGCACGGATCGCTCTTGGCTTAACTCCTTTTGCCCGTAAGCGATCAAATTTTTCTTTCAGAATTTCTTGTGATGCCTGAGCAATGTCCCTCATACCCTCACCTGCATGAGAATTGATGGCGAGTGCTTTAATTCCCTTATCAGCGAAAAAGGCAATCCATTCCTTTGTTGCCTCTTTATCGGCCATATCCGCTTTATTTAATAAAACTAATCTTGGTTTATGCTGAATAATTTGATCAATCATCGGATTTCGAGACGAAGACGGAATTCTCGCGTCTACCAACTCAAAAATGATATCGACTAACTTTAATTTTTCCGTGACCTCTCTGCGAGCCTTAGCCATATGGCCAGGAAACCATTGGATCGTCAAAGCAAGTCACCTCCTTTAAAAGCGAAAGCGCCTTGTCAGCCCCGACAAGCATAAGCCAAGCCGGCAGGAAGGTTGCTTTTTCACCTTCATGTCGGATTGGCTTATGACCTCGAGTGGCTATGCGCTGAAGCTTGATAATAGTACTATTTCACTGTAACAATATGGGCATCTTTTAATGGCCAATATACAATGCTTGTCTTGCCAATTACTTTACTCATCGGAATCGTTCCAATATGTCTAGAATCTTTGCTGAAGCGGCGATTATCTCCCATGACGAATAATTCCCCTGGAGGAACTGTTTTACGTCCTACCGCTGTTTCTTCTAATTTAAACGTGCTTGTTAATGGACCATCATTTACTTGTTTCTTATATTCATCCAAATAAGGTTCTTTATACGCTTTTCCATTAACATATAAAACATCATCTTTATATTCAATGGTATCCCCTGGAAGACCAATAACACGTTTTATGTAATCCTTATGTTCTGGCGCATGAAAAACGATAATATCGAATCTCTTTGGTTTTCCAATATCATAGCTAAACTTACTCACGATCATCCGATCCTGATCCTTTAATGTCGGCATCATCGATAAGCCATCCACGACAATTGGAGCAAAGAGAAAGTAGCGAATTAATGCAGCTAATATAACAGCTATTAAGAGCGCTTTTGTCCATTCCCAGAGTTCATTTTTCTTTTTTACCATTTATGTCCCCACCAATCTTAGTAACAAATATCTTATAAAGCCTATTTTACATAACTTCAACCTTTTTAACACGATGGGAAAATTTTTTTAATCAAACTTTAATAATTTGATTATACTTTATCAAAATCTGTATAAAAAAAGAGCTGCTCATGAGCAAGCTCTTTTCTTTTCATGTTATCGAATCTCTTTAATTCTTGCTTTTTTACCGCGAAGGTTACGCAGGTAGTAAAGCTTAGCACGGCGGACTTTACCGCGGCGAATTACTTCAAGCTTCGCAATTTTTGGTGTGTGTACTGGGAAAGTACGCTCAACGCCTACTCCGTAAGAAACTTTACGTACTGTAAAAGTTTCGCTAATTCCACCACCACGACGCTTAATCACTACACCTTCAAATAACTGAATACGCTCACGAGTACCCTCAACAACTTTAACGTGTACACGTACAGTGTCACCAGGACGGAACGCAGGAAGATCAGAACGAAGTTGTTCTTTAGTGATTTCTTCGATTAATTTATGCATCGTTTTCAACTCCTTCCAACAGATGCTCATGCACATCTACTTACAATTGCATTGCAGCGGAACATCGTTATAAGACTGGATTCTGAATGAGTTCAGCTCAAGTCACAAGAAGTATCATACCATAATTGGATGACTATCGCAATACTACTTGTATTCTTTTTTTACTTCAGCTAACCATTTTTCCTGTTCTGGTGTTAGTTCGATTTTATCAAATAAATCAGGACGCCTCGCAAGCGTTCTTCTAAGTGCTTCTTTATTTCGCCATTCATCAATTAACTTATGATTGCCAGACAGTAATACATCAGGCACCTTAAGACCACGGAAATCAGCGGGTCTTGTATAATGGGGATGTTCCAATAGGCCTGTGCTAAAGGAATCTTTCATATGTGATTCCTGATTACCTAATACCTCCGGCAAAAGACGAACGACACTGTCAACAACGACCATGGCTCCAAGCTCACCACCGGTCAAGACATAATCTCCAATCGAGATTTCATCCGTAACCACTTGCTGCCGGATTCGTTCATCATAGCCTTCGTAATGACCGCAAATAAAAATCAAATGTTCTTCTTGAGCTAATTCCTCGGCTTTTCGCTGATCGTAGCGCTGACCTTGAGGACAGAGGAGGATTACCCTAGGGTTCTTACTATTGGCTTTTTCCTTTAGGGCAGTTACTCCATCAAAGATGGGCTGTGGCATTAAAACCATTCCAGCTCCTCCTCCGTATGGGTAATCATCAACAGAGGAATGCTTGTTATCAGCAAATTCACGAAAATTGACAACATTATATTGGACGGCCTTTTTCTCAGCTGCTTTTTGTAAAATAGACTGATTAAGTACCCCGGAAAACATTTCGGGGAAAAGGGTAAGGATGTCAATCTGCATCATGAAAGCAGCCCTTCCATCGGCTCAATTAAGATGACTTTTTCTTTTACATCCACATTTTTTACTACGTCATGAATATAGGGGATTAATAATTCCTTTCTCCCTTTCCCTTTCACAACCCAGACGTCATTGGCACCTGGTGATAAAATTTCCGTAACTTTGCCAAGTTCCTCACCGTCAGTTGTCGTAACTAGGCAGCCGATAATTTCATGGTAATAAAATTCATCTTCTTCTAAGGTATCCAGCTGTGAGTCAGGCACCTTGAGAATTCCCTCTTTAAACTTTTCAACTTCATTTATATTATGAAAACCTTCAAATGTCAGTAATTCAAAATTTTTATGGGTTCGATGGCTTTTTACCGTTAACTCGATCGGAGTTTTGGAATTTGGCATAAACAAATACAATACATTTCCTGCCTTATACCGCTTTTCAGGGAAATCCGTTTTTGAAATGACACGTACTTCCCCTTTTATGCCTTGTGTATTAACAATTTTTCCGACATTAAACCATTTTTCCATACAATTATTCACCTTCTCTTATTTCTTCAATGATACCATCTTTAATAATAATAACAGGTTGTCCAAGTTGTTGATTCCAAGAATCGCCCACTTTTATTTCAATTAGGGCTTGAACTTCCTTTTCCTTTAATTCACTGCCTAAAGGTAGCATATGTAATTGTTCAATTTGGAACTCTAGGAGCTTTTCTTTTTCTAATCGTTTATTGATTTCTTTTTCAAAATGACTTTTTAATTCCCCTGGAGAAAAAGTTTTGGTTTTCTCTAATCGCTTTAGCTCAAAATGAAGCTGGCTGCATTCTTTTTGGAGTTGAAGCTTTTGGTGATTGTATTGTTCAAATAATTTTTCTTTGCTTTTTTCCGTTAGAATTTGCTTTACCACAACTGTTTGGATAATTTGCATAAAGATGGCTCCTTTCTTTTCTTATAGCAAAAAAGGGAGGAATGTTGATTCCCCCCTTTCATCTAGATGCAAAAAGCTATTCACCAATTTCGAGAAAAATTTTCTTTTGTTGTGATGATCCTGCTGCATAAACAACAGTTCTAATGGCCTTTGCAACACGCCCCTGCTTGCCGATTACTTTGCCCATATCTGTTTTGTTAACAGAGAGCTGATAAGTAACGCGGTTGTTGTCCTCTGAGACGTCAACGCGGACGTCTTCAGGAAAATCAACTAGAGGCTTAACAATCGTTTCGATCAATTCTTTCATAGTTGCCTACGATTACTTGCTTAATTTTGCATTATGGAATTTTTCCATGATGCCTTGGTTTGAGAAAAGGTTACGAACTGTATCAGATGGTTTTGCACCGTCTTGTAACCACTTAAGAACTAATTCTTCGTTGATTTGAACGATAGCTGGTTCTGCAACTGGATTGTAAGTTCCAACTATTTCAATGTAACGTCCATCACGTGGTGAACGAGAATCTGCTACTACGATACGATAGAAAGGAGTTTTCTTTGCTCCCATACGCTTTAAACGAATTTTAACTGCCATTTTAAATAAGCACCTCCGAAATTGTTTCACACAAGATAGTATATTATCAATTAATATATCATTTGTAAAGTGTTTTTTCTTTACAGGTAGTATTACCAAAACTTAACATCTTAAAACGGTTTAAATGGAAATTTAAATCCGCCTTTTTTCTTTGATTTCATTTGCATGCCTGTCATTTGTTTCATCATCTTTTTCATATCTTCAAACTGCTTCAGCAAACGGTTTACTTCAGTGACAGTACGGCCACTACCCTTCGCAATTCGGTTTTTCCGCTTGGAATTCAGGATTTCAGGATTATTTTTTTCTGCCTTCGTCATCGATCTAATAATCGCTTCAACATGAGCGATTTGCTTTTCATCAATTTGCAGATTATTTAAACCCTTAATCTTGTTTGCGCCAGGCATCATTTTTAACAACTCATCAAGCGGACCTAAGTTACGAACTTGACCAAGCTGTTCCAAAAAATCCTCCAGCGTAAACGAAGCTGTCCGCATTTTTTGTTCTAATTCTTTTGCCTTTTGCTCGTCAACATTGGCTTGAGCCTTTTCAATAAGCGTCAAAACATCGCCCATGCCTAAAATTCTGGACGCCATTCGTTCTGGATGGAATGGCTCAAGAGCGTCCATTTTCTCGCCAAGACCAACAAATTTAATTGGAGTCTGGGTAACGGCACGTATGGAAAGTGCTGCTCCACCTCGGGTGTCACCATCAAGCTTCGTCAGAACAACGCCCGTTAAACCAAGCTGTTCATTAAAGCTTTGGGCAACATTTACGGCATCCTGACCAGTCATAGCATCGACGACAAGAAAGATTTCATCAGGCTTTGTTAGTTCTTTAATGTCCTTTAACTCATTCATTAACGCTTCATCGACATGGAGCCGGCCTGCGGTATCGATGAGGACATAATCATGATGTTCTTCCTTTGCTTTCGCAATTGCCTGCCGGGCTATTTCCACCGGGCTGACTTGATCGCCAAGGGAAAAAACAGGCATATCCAATTGTTTGCCAAGCGTTTCAAGCTGTTTAATTGCAGCAGGACGATAAATGTCAGCAGCAACGAGCAACGGTTTACGATTATACTTCTTGCGAAGCAAAAGCGAAAGCTTTCCAGTGGTTGTGGTTTTACCAGCACCCTGGAGACCGACCATCATAATGACAGTTGGCGGGCGGTTTGAGGCCGCAATCTTGCTTTGCTCGCCACCCATCAGCTCCGTTAATTCCTCGTTAACAATTTTAATAATTTGTTGTCCGGGTGTTAAGCTTTTAAGTACTTCTTGCCCGACAGCACGCTCGCTGACTTTTTTCACAAAATCTTTGACAACTTTGAAGTTAACGTCTGCTTCAAGTAGTGCAAGACGCACTTCGCGCATCATTTCTTTTACATCCGCTTCATTAACCTTTCCTTTTCCACGGATTTTTTGAATCGTATTCTGCAGTCGGTCGGCTAATCCTTCAAATGCCATTCATGCCGCCTCCTAATCTAATTTTTCAAGCTCGGCAATTATCTCACACATCGCCTGTTTTGAAGGGGTCTCCTCTTTAAGCAACACTTTTACTTGCTTTAATAGCCTCGCACGCTCTTGAAATTTGTGAAATAATAACAGCTTTTCTTCATATTCCTCGAGCATTGCTTCCGTCCGCTTAATATTATCATATACGGCCTGGCGGCTGACATCATACTCTTCTGCAATTTCACCCAATGAGTAATCATCTAAATAATAGAGAGACATATAGCTTTGCTGCTTCGGTGTTAACAACGAATAGTAAAAATCATAAAGATAGTTCATTCGTGTTGTCTTTTCAAGCATCATACTTAAATGCCCCCTTGTTAAGTGAAATGCCTTTACAAAAGTAAGTTTACACAGTCAGACATTATCTGTCAAGATAATACCTTTACATCTAATCTTCGGTCTTTTCTACTTGATCCGCAAATAATCCATACACATATTTTTCGGCATCGAATTCCTGCAGGTCATCCATTTTTTCTCCTAAACCAACAAATTTAACAGGAATCTTTAATTCGTTGCGAATCGCGAGAACGATGCCTCCCTTTGCTGTCCCATCTAATTTTGAAAGAACAATTCCACTCACGTTAGTTACTTCTTTAAAATTCTTAGCCTGAATCAGCGCATTCTGCCCTGTTGTCGCATCAAGGACAAGGATGACTTCGTGAGGTGCTCCGGGAATTTCTCTTTCAATAACACGCTTTACCTTTTCCAGCTCTTTCATCAGGTTCACTTTATTTTGCAAACGACCTGCTGTATCACACAATAAAATATCAGCTTTGCGGGATTTTGCTGCTTGAATCGCATCATACATTACGGCAGCAGGATCAGACCCCTCGGCCTGTTTAATGACCTCGACCCCGACTCTGTCCCCCCACACTTCAAGCTGTTCAATGGCACCAGCACGGAAGGTATCGCCCGCTGCCATCATAACCTTCTTTCCTTCACTCTTAAACTTATGTCCTAGTTTTCCTATTGTTGTTGTTTTTCCGACACCATTAACACCGACAAAGAGGATGACGGTTAACCCATCCTCCTGTATGTTTAATTTTGAAGATTGTCCTTCTCCCGCATTATAGATATCAACAAGCTTTTCAGAAATAACACTTTGAACCTCTTGCGGGTCTTGGATGTTTCGGCGTTTCACTTCCATCTTCAGCTCATCAATTAACTGCATAACGGTATCAAAACCAACATCGGCCTGAATTAGTATTTCTTCTAATTCTTCAAAGAAGTCTTCGTCGACTTTTCGGTACCGTGCAACAAGATCGTTTACTTTTCCGGAAAAACTGTCCCTAGTTTTCGTAAGACCTTCTTTAAACTTCTCTGTCACTGAATCAGTTGATTTTGTAATCTTCTCTTTTAATTTTTTAAAAAAGCTCATTCTTTCACTTCCCTTTGATTTTAGCTTTGTTAAACATGTTTGTTGATTTCCGCTCCAGGCGCTTCGCTTTCCACTCCAATCAACAAGGTTTCAAAAATAAACTACTGACATAAACACAGCCTTAAATTAAGATTTAACAAGCTCTTTTGTATCGTCTAAACGGACAGATACAAGTTTTGATACACCCGATTCCTGCATGGTGACTCCGTATAAGACGTCTGCTTCCTCCATTGTTCCTTTACGGTGTGTAATGACAATGAATTGAGTTTCCGAGCTATATCTTTTTAAATACTGGCTAAAACGGTGGACATTGGCTTCATCGAGTGCCGCTTCCACCTCATCAAGAATACAAAAAGGAACAGGACGTACTTTCAATATCGAAAAAAGCAGGGCAATTGCCGTTAATGCTCGTTCCCCCCCCGATAGCAGCCCTAGATTCTGAAGCTTTTTACCTGGAGGCTGAGCAACGATTTCCACTCCCGTATTTAATAAATCTTCCGGCGCGGTTAAAACAAGATCCGCTCTTCCTCCTCCGAATAGTGCCCTGAAAACTGGCTCGAAATGTTCACGGATCCCTTGGAAGGTTTGCTCAAAACGTTTTTTCATTTCGATATCCATCTCTTCAATTACTTGGAAAAGTGTGTCCTTGGCTTCTTGAAGATCTGTCTTTTGTTCATTTAAAAATTCATACCGTTCGGAAACACGCTCGTATTCTTCAATGGCTCCAATGTTGATATTACCAAGCTCTTCGATGGCCAGTTTAATCAACTTGACCTTTTTGCGAGCTTCTTCAACTGGAACAGTTAGGGGATATTGTTCTTTAGCGCCTTCAAAGGATAATAAATATTCTTCTCTTAGATGGGCTAGTCTGTTTTCAAGCTCCACGTCCAAGCGGTTAATTTTTACCTCTTCATCCTTTAGTACTGTTATTAATCCTTTATGAATTCTCTTTAATTCCTTTGCTTCAAGCTCCAAATCTTCCAGTGAAACATGAAGCTGGACCCGTTCCTGCCTTCTTGAGCTAATTAGATTTAGTGTAGCGGCTTTGTCCTCTTGTTTTCTTTTTGCAGCGGTCTCTAATTGTTCTTCACCCGAAGAGCTATTCGTCATTTCTGATGTTAACAGGTTGAGGTCTTCAGTGAAGACCGTATGCTTTTGTGTGCTTTCTGCTAAATCTTCATCAAGAATAGCAAATCGTTCCTTAGTGTTTAAAAACTGCTCGTTTTTAGCTGCAAACTCAACCTTTAACTCATTTATTTCAGTTATCAAGGTTTCCTTAGATGTAAGATCATTGGTTTTTTGCTCAGTCAGTCTTATGATTTTACCGTCAAGTTCAGCAATTGACACCTTATAATTTTCCATTGCTGATTCTAACTCTGTTTTTCTAGTTAGCAACGTGGATTGCTCTGTAGAAAACTGACCCTTTTCAAGATCGTAAAGGGCTAGTCGGTCATTGATATTCTTTTCTTCAAACTCGGCTTCTCGTAAGTCACCCTTTACAGACTGTTCCGATAGTCTTAGTTCTTCACCATTTTTACGCATTGCCTCAAGGTCTGACTCTGCCGTTTGGACTTCTTCTTTTAATGATTTAACCAGCTTCTCCAAATCTCCGGTTTTCTCTTCCATAATAACAAGCTTACCCTTTAATTCGTCAAGCTCACCTTTCCTAGTTAACAGCGAGGATGTTTTTTGTTTTACGGCTCCACCTGTCATGGAACCGCCAGGATTGACGACATCCCCATCGAGGGTAACTAATCGGACACGATATTGGAGAATTTTCGCCAATTCATTGGCACCCTTTAGATCCCTTGTGATGACAACGTTACCTAAAAGGTTTTGAAAAATCTCGGCATACTTTTGTTCAAACTGAACCAGGCTGACGGCTGTCCCCACCAAAGAAGGGTGATTTTGAATCGAAGCCATTTGAACAGAGGATAAGGGACGTCCCTTTACAACACTTTGTGGAAGAAAGGTTGCCCGTCCAAACGAATGCTGCTTTAGGTATTGAATAGCAGCACGGGCATTTTGTTCAGTATCAACTACGATATGCTGCAAGGCACCACCAAGCGCTGTTTCCATGGCAATTTCATATTCTTTTGGAACAGAGATTAATTCGGCAACGGCTCCTTCAATACCATGGAGTTTTTTTCCGCGTTCCTTGAGAACTTCCTTTACTCCTTGAAAAAAACCAGAAAAATCCTCTTCCATTTCTTCAAGCATATCTTTTTTTGACTTTGCCTGCTGCAGGAGCTGGTAGGCTTGATACAAGGTTTTCTCTTGTTTTTGATAATTGTTTTTTACCGTCTCAAGCTTACGTTGCTGCTCACGAAAGGAAACAACTTGTTCTTCAAGCTTCTTTTGAAGTTCATCTAATGAAGCTTGAATTTCCGTTTTTTTGTTTTGGGCAATTTCCCTTTCTTGTAGATACTTTTCATTTTCCGCATCAAGACGTGAATTTTTTCGATCTTGCTGCTCAAGCTGCTGGTCAATGAATTTTAATTCGTTTTTTGCACCAGCCTGGTCATTTAACAGCTCAATATATTCACTTTTTAAGTTTTCGATTTTTTCATCAATATTTTCTGAAAATAATTGCAGCTTTTCTTGTTTTTCTTTTAGCTGAGTTTGTAAGGTTTTTACCTGCTCACTAAGCAGCTTAACCGATTCGGCCATTGAGTCTCTATTTTTTTGAAGCTGGCTGATCCGGTCCGTTAATTCACGAATGTTCATTTCCAATTGCTCTTTATTTTGCGAAGCATTCTTTTTCCGCTCTTTTAGAACTTCTTTTCGCCCTTCAAGCTTTTCAAGCTCCTCACTGGCATGAAGAAGAACATTCTGCAGGTCTGAAATCGATTCATCTAAGGCAGTAATCTGGTCTCTAGCATCAACGATTTTTGCTTCTTTGATCTGCAATTCAGAAGAAAGCTTCAATTCCTCATGTTGGTGCTCTTCTAGTTGTTTGGAAAGATTCCCCCATTTTTGATGCATGTCTTCTATTTCATAAACGGTTAGAGCTACTTCAAACTTTTCAAGCTCCTCTTTTTTCTCTAAAAAATCCCTTGCCATCGACGCTTGAATTTTTAATGGCTCTACTTGGCTTTCGAGCTCATGTAAAATATCATTTACCCGGTTAATATTGTCTTGAGTTTCGGCAAGCTTAACCTCGGCTTTTTTCTTTCGGTTTTTGTATTTTAAAACACCTGCTGCTTCTTCAAAAATGGTTCGGCGGTCTTCTGCTTTACTATTTAAGATTTCTTCTACTTTCCCTTGGCTTATAATGGAAAAGGCTTCCCGACCCAGCCCGGAATCCATAAACAAATCAATAATGTCCTTCAAACGGCATGCTTGTTTATTAATAAAAAAATCACTATCTCCTGAACGCGAGACTCGTCTTGTAACACTTACTTCATTATAATCCACTGCTAATCCCTGATCTTGGTTGTCCAAGGTCAGCGTCACTTCAGCAAAATTAACTGCCTTTCTACTATCGCTTCCAGCAAATATAATATCTTCCATTTTACTTCCACGAAGTGATTTTGCTGATTGTTCCCCTAATACCCAGCGGATTGCATCTGTAATATTGCTTTTTCCGCTGCCATTAGGACCTACTACGGCCGTAACCCCAGGGACAAAATCCATACTAATGCGGTCAGCAAAAGATTTAAAGCCAATAATGTCCAACCGTTTTAAAAACATTCCTTTTTCCTCCCTAAAATGCCCGGGATTACTCCTCTAAAACATTTCGTCATTTCTAGGTGGTTTTCGTTTTCAGTAATTCTAACGCCATTTGAGCGGCATGCTGTTCCGCCTCTTTCTTGGACCTTCCCGTCCCTACCCCTAATTCTTCGCCATTTAAGGAAACCTTTGACACAAACTCTTTATTGTGAGCAGGTCCTTTTTCTTGAAGAACACGATATTCAATTACACCAGAAGCATCTCTCTGAATGAGTTCCTGTAATTGGCTTTTAAAATCCATCACATGAGAAAAAGCACCAGCATTTATTTTTGGGAAAACAACTTTTTCAAGAAAATCAATGACTTTTTCAATTCCTTGGTCTAAATAAAGTGCGCCAATGAACGCTTCAAAAACATCGGCGAGAAGTGCTGGGCGTTCTCTTCCACCCGTCATTTCTTCCCCTTTGCCAAGCAAAATTAATTTTCCAAATCCTAATTCATTCGCAAATGATACGAGTGACGGCTCACAAACAATTGCCGCTCTTAGTTTGGTTAATTCTCCTTCTGTCATCATGGAATATTTCTTAAAAAGGAATTGTGATATTGTCAGTTCAAGCACAGCATCTCCCAAAAATTCGAGCCTTTCATTATCTTCAAAGGGCTTTCTGCGATGCTCATTCACATAGGATGAATGAGTAAAAGCTTGTTTTAATAATTTTTCATTTTCAAATTGAATTTCAATTATCTTTTGAAACTCTTTAAATTGACTTTCTTTTGCGCGATTGTTCATTTCATTTTCTTTCCCATTTCTGCGCATAAGTTCTCCACCTTGCATTTAATTTACACATGACTATAATAATGAGTTTAAAAAAATTCCGATAAAAACGCAAAGAAACTTGGCAGCACTGATGGAACTGCCAAGTTCTATTCTACAGAATAAAGCTCCGTTTGAAAACGGAGCTTTGTGAATAATTCCAACGATTACTTCGTGCTATTTATGTAATTAACAGCATCACCAACAGTGCTGATTTTTTCAGCATCATCGTCAGAAATTTCCATATCGAACTCGTCCTCTAATTCCATTACTAGTTCAACTACGTCAAGGGAATCAGCGCCAAGATCATCTTTAAATGAAGCTTCAAGGGTAACTTGAGACTCATCAACACCTAAACGGTCAACGATGATTTTTGTTACACGTTCTAATACCTCTGCCATGCTTGCTCACCTCCCCTCAAGCTATTATAGAGTATTTCTTTCAAATAATAAATGAAGAAATAATAAAAATGCATATTTACTTTGAGAAATGTCCAGCTCCAGCGCCTAGGGGCTCGAGGTCATAAGCCCCTGAACAAGGCGCTTCCGCTTTTCTGTTTACATTACCATTCCGCCATCGACATGGAATGTCTGACCTGTGATATAGGATGAATCATCAGAAGCAAGGAATGCCGTGATTTTTGCGATATCTTTCGGCTCACCCAATCTTGCTAACGGAATCTGTTTTAACATTTCTGATTTTACTTCCTCCGATAATTTATCTGTCATATCGGTGGTAATGAATCCTGGGGCAATGGCATTAACTGTGATATTTCTTGTGGCAAGCTCTTTAGCTGTTGTCTTCGTCAAGCCAATGACACCCGCTTTGGCAGCTACATAGTTTGCCTGACCTGGATTTCCGCTTACGCCAACAATGGAAGCAATATTGATAATCCGGCCCACTCTTTGTTTCATCATTTGTCTAGTTACGGCTTTTGTTACTAAGAAGACGCCTTTAAGGTTGATATTAATGACATCATCCCATTCTTCTTCTTTCATTCTCATTAATAAATTATCTTTTGTAATTCCAGCGTTATTAACAAGAATATCAAGCTTGCCAAATTGATCAATTGTTGCTTTCATCATTTCAGCGACTTCTTCTGTATTGGAAACATCGCATTTAATCGCAAAAGCATCTCTGCCTAGTGCTTTAATCTCATCGACTACTTCATTTGCTTTTGCTTCACTGCCAGCAAAATTAACCGCGACATTGGCTCCCTGCCTTGCTAGTTCAAGCGCAATTTCCCTGCCAATTCCTCTTGATGCACCAGTTACAAGAGCTGCTTTACCTGTTAAATTCATAGCTTTTCCTCCTTTAATGCTTCGATAACGGACTGACAGGTTTCCTCATCAGAAATAGAATAGGTTTTAACGCTGCGATTAATCTTTTTGATTAAGCCAGACAGCACTTTACCTGGACCAATTTCGATAAAGGTATCCACACCTAACTCGATCATTTTTTCAACTGAATCCTCCCATAATACTGGAGAATAAAGCTGCTCAATTAATTTTTCCTTTATTTCATCAGAGTCGCTCATTAAGTCTGCTGAAACATTGGCCACGACTGGAATAATCGCATTTTTCATATTAAGACTATCTAAGACAGCTCGTAATTCGCTTGAAGCAGGCTTCATAAGAGAAGAATGGAAAGGACCGCTTACTTCTAGAGGAATGACTCGTTTTGCTCCGGCTTCCTTCGCTTTTTCACCTGCAAGCTCTACGCCTTTTGACGAGCCGGAAATGACGATTTGCCCTGGGCAGTTAAGATTTGCAAGGGAAACAGGAAAACCTGATTCATCCACTGCTTTTGTCACTTCAGCCAGTTTATCTCGGTCTAACCCAAGTACAGCAGCCATTGTTCCTTCACCATTTGGAACGGCCTTTTCCATATACTCTCCTCGTTTACGGACAGCATAAACACCTTCCTCAAAAGTTAAGGCGCCAGCAGCAACAAGGGCAGTATATTCTCCTAAGCTGTGACCTGCAACAAAATCTGCCTGAATTCCTGATTTTTGAAAGAAATTTAAAAGTGCAATACTAGTTGTTAGTAATGCAGGCTGAGCATTTGTTGTTTTTGTCAGCTCCTCTTGGGGGCCTTCAAAAATAAGGCTGCTTAGGCTGCTTTGTAATCTTTCATCTGCCTTTTTAAAATAATCCATCACTTCTGGATGCTCATTTGCAAGCTTTTGACCCATTCCAACGACTTGTGACCCCTGTCCCGGAAAAACAAATGCAATTTTACTCATCTTAACACTCCTTACTAGAGTTCAATTTTGGAAGTATTCGCTTCTTCTACTGTCTTTTGAATTTGTGCGATGACATCTTTTTCGACCATTTCCCTAGTTTGCCGAATGGCGCTGAATATGGACTGGGCATTAGAAGAACCATGTGCTTTAATGACTGGAGCTTTTAAACCAAATAGGGCCGCTCCCCCATACTCCGAATAGTCCAATTTATTTTTTAATGTCATCAAGTTTGGCTTTAATACAGCAGCAGCTAATTTACTAGTAAAACTGCTCATTAAGGCTGTTTTTAACATTTTAAACATCGATAGGGCTGTACCTTCAATGGTTTTTAACACCATATTCCCAGTAAAACCGTCGGTTACCACGACATCGGCAACACCATCTAGCAAATCTCTTGCCTCTACATTGCCGACAAAATTTATATTTGTATTTTTTAAAAGGTCAAATGAATTCCTTGTCAATTCATTTCCCTTTTTTTCTTCCGTTCCAATATTCAAAAGCCCTACCCTAGGGTTTGTAATGCCCCTTACCTTTTCACTATAAATCGAACCCATGATGGCATTTTGCAATAAATGTTCCGGTTTAGCATCGGCATTCGCCCCAACATCAAGCAGTAGGAATCCTTCGCCGCCGATAGTTGGAAGCGTTGGAGCTAAGGCTGGCCGATCAATTCCTTCAATTCTGCCAACAACGAACAAGCCTGCAGCCATAAGTCCACCGGTATTGCCTGCTGAGATACAGGCGTCAGCCTCACCGTCAGTCACTAGCTGGGCAGCAAGGACCATGGAGGCATTTTTTTTGCGTCGAACCGCCCTAACGGGTTCATCAGTTCCGAGAATAACTTCGGTTGTATGTAGAATGGAAATTCTGTCATGGGGTTTTAAAGTTTCTTTAATTTTATTTTCGTCCCCAACAAGGGTTATATGTATATCATAGTATGTGCTGACAGCTTTCATCGCCCCTAAAACGATTTCTTTTGGCGCGTGATCGCCGCCCATAGCATCAATTGAAAGTTTCATTTGTCTCAATCCTTTAAAGATTTTTCGAACGGTACATTTCAAAGTCTCCGGTAAATACCAGTTCATTATTCACAAAACTTGTTACTTCGACAAATGTTCTGAGAGCATCCTCATCGATTTTCGTAACTCTTGCTTTGGCAATCACCCGTTCATTCAATTTTACCGAACGCTTAAATTGAATGTTAGCTTTTGCAGTCAGGGCCAGTTCATCATTTATTACAGCTACTGCTAATGAATTTGCCTGAGCAAAAACATGATGTCCCCGAGCAATTTTATTCCGCTGAAAAACATGTTCTTCTTTCACATCAAAAATGGAAATCGCGCTTTGATCTAAATCAATATCGATAATTTCACCAATGACTTCTTCGATAGGCAGGGAGCGGACTTCATCGTCAAATCTCTTCTCAGCTACTGTCTTAATCCGTTCACGAAGTTCCGGAATGGATAATTCCAACCTGTCCAGACGAATTGTTTGCACACTTACATGAAATTTTTCAGCCAGTTCCTCGTCTGTAATAAAAGGATTATCATTAATGGTTGAGATTAACAATTGTTGGCGCTCTTTTTTGGTTCTTCGCATGATTTTCCACACCGTCCGAAATCTTATGACTAGGTACTAAGAGTAGTATAAAATTTAAAAAAGCAGATTGCAAGGATAAGTTTTCTTCCTTGCTATCTGCTTTTTTTCATTAACATTGCATTTTTCAAATGAAAATATTTATTAATCTAACTTTTCTCCTTCTAAAACTCCTGACAATTCAAGATGTTTTCGTAAGTATGCGTAATCATCAGAAGTCCAAAAGCTTTTCGACTGAATCAGCATCGCCGCATCATTCCTGGCTGTTTCAAGGGCGCGGTAATCATGAACCATATCTGCCACCTTGAATTCCGGCACTCCGCTTTGTTTTCTCCCAAAAAAATCTCCTGGTCCTCTAAGTTCTAAATCCTTCTCACTTAGAACAAAGCCATCGTTCGTCTCTGTCATAATCCGCATTCTCTCTTGGCCAACTTCAGATTTAGGACTTGCCAGCAGGATACAATAGGATTGATCGCTTCCCCGGCCGACACGGCCGCGCAATTGGTGAAGCTGTGAAAGGCCAAATCTTTCCGCATCATAAATAACCATCATAGTTGCATTCGGTACATTAACCCCCACTTCCACAACCGTTGTCGATACTAGGATTTGGACTTCATTGGCACTGAATGCTTTCATGACTGAATCCTTTTCATCCGAACTCAATCGGCCATGCATAAGACCCACTTTATAACGATTTTGAAAATAGTGGCTTAAAGTGGTATGCACATCGATCGCATTTTGCACATCAAGCTTTTCCGACTCTTCAATTAGCGGACAAATTACATAAGCCTGGTGCCCACTAACTAATTCTTTTTCTACAAATCCAAGAACACGTTCCAGCATCTCCGGTTTTGCCCAGTATGTTTCAATTGTTTTTCTGCCCGCTGGCATCTCGTCAATTATGCTTACATCCATTTCTCCAAATACCGTGATCGCCAATGTTCGGGGAATTGGTGTAGCCGTCATAAACAGGACGCAAGGATTCTCGCCTTTTTCCCGTAATATGCGGCGCTGCTCAACACCAAAACGATGCTGCTCATCGGTAATCACAAAGCCCAATCTTTGAAAGGTTACTTCGTCCTGAATTAAGGCATGTGTACCGATTAAAATATCAATTTTTCCTTCCGCTAATTCCTGAAGAATCTCTTTTCTCCGCTTTCCTTTAACCGAGCTTGTTAAAAGCTCGCACCTAACTTCAAAGGGCTCAAGCAGAGTTTTTAAAGATTCGGCATGCTGCTCCGCCAAGATTTCAGTTGGAACCATTAACGCCCCTTGGAAACCCGCTGTCACACTTGCATAAAGACCTATAGCTGCAACGACCGTTTTCCCTGAGCCAACATCTCCTTGAAGTAAACGGTTCATCCGATAAGGAGATTTAAGGTCCTTGATGATATCATTTACGACTCGTTTTTGGGCATTCGTCAGCGGAAAAGGGAGCTGATTGATAAATTCCTTCAATTTTTTTAAATCATAGTCCTGAACAATACCGGGTGAATGCTCTCGTTCAAACTTTCTTAAAGCTTGCATTTTTAATTGAAACATGAGAAATTCCTCATAAACAAAACGGCGCCTGGCTTGTTTGACTTCTTCCGGATTAGAAGGGAAATGCATGGCTTTTATCGCATCCCTTCTCGTTAAAAGCCGATATTTTTGGATAAAAGAAACTGGCAGTGTTTCCTCCACCATGCCTCCGTATTGTTGAAATGCTAAGCTAATAAATTTTCGAATCCCTTTTGTAGTTAATTTTCCTCTTAATGAATAAACAGGTTCAAAATCATTGTGTTTGGCATTTGGTCCCGCCTGCATTTCATTTGCTGTAATGGTTTGCTTGTGAGCATCCCATTTTCCTGTTACCGTTATCGTTTCATTCATGACAATTTTATTTTTTAAATAGGGCTGGTTAAAAAAAACTACCTTAATGAGATAGGAACCCACGAATAGCCGAATCGTAAGCTTTGACTTTTTCCTGCCATAATAGTTAAGAGAAGGCTCGCTATGAACCTTCCCTTCCACTGTGACTTTCTCATCATGCTGTACTTCTGTCAGTTCTTTTAGCGAATAATCTTCATAACGATATGGGAAATATTCCAATAAGTCATTAATAGAAAAGATTTTCATTTCCGAAAAAATTTCAGCCGTTTCTTCACCAATTCCCTTTAAAACTGTGATTGATTGGTTAAGATTTGGATTCATTGTTAACAAGCGGGATACCAAAGATTTTTGCTTCTAGAGCTCGACCTGTAGGTGTAGCCGCCAACCCTCCCTGAGCTGTTTCTCTTAGTGCCGATGGCATCGATTGGCCAATTTTGAACATGGCGTCAATTACTTCATCACACGGGATACGACTTGTAATTCCTGCCAGCGCCATATCTGCTGCAACCATAGCATTGGCTGCCCCCATCGCATTTCGCTTCACACAAGGAACCTCAACAAGTCCGGCCACCGGATCACATACTAATCCCAGCATGTTTTTTAACGTAATCGCCATTGCCTCTGCACATTGCTGTGGAGTCCCGCCGGCCATTTCAACAATAGCTGCTGCTGCCATCCCTGCTGCTGAGCCTACTTCCGCTTGACAGCCTCCGGCAGCACCGGATATCGATGCATTATTGGCGACCACGAAGCCGAAAGCACCGGATGTAAACAGAAATGAAATCATTTGCTCTCTTGTTGGATTCAGCTTTTTCTTGACAGCGAACAATGTGCCTGGAACCACTCCTGCTGAGCCAGCTGTAGGTGTGGCACAAATGGTTCCCATCGCGGCATTAACTTCATTCGTTGCAACCGCTTTACTAACGGCATCAAGTATTGTTTCCCCCGTTAAGAAGTTGCCTTTTTCAATATATTTCTGCAGTAGTACAGCATCTCCGCCTGTTAACCCAGAATGAGAGGTTACTCCTTTTAATCCTCTTTCTACAGCCTCTTCCATGACGGTAAGATTTCTATCCATCAGGGCAAGCACTTCTTCTCTTGACCTGCCAGTAACAGTAACTTCCTGCTCGATCATGATTTCTGAGATTTTTTTATTTTGACTGTTAGCCATTTCTACTAATTCAGCGACATTGCGAAACACGTCTTTTCCCCCTCTAGTCGACAATTTTAGTAACTTTTAATATATTTGGAAGGCCCTCAAGCTCGATAAGAATATTATTATCAATATTTTGGTCAACCTCGATAGTCATAAGCGCAAGTTTTCCTTGTTCTTTACGGGAAACTTCCATGTGGCCAATATTGATTTCGTATTTTGCCAAAATGTTGGCTACGCTCGCAATTGCGCCAAAGCGATCATTATGAACAACTAAAATGGCTGGATGATTTCCGGAAAGTTTAAGTTCAAAACCGTTTAGTTCTGTCACTTCAATTTTGCCGCCGCCAATAGAAATACCCACTAATTCAAGCTCGCCATTATGATCGCCGATAATGATTCTGGCGGTGTTTGGATGATCAGTAACCGCATCTTCTTCAATAAACCGGAGTTTAATGCCTTTTTCCTGGGCTATATCAATGGCATTGATAATCCTTACATCATCCGTTTCAAAATCCAATAAACCTCCAACGATGGCAACATCTGTACCATGGCCTTTATACGTTTTCGCAAACGAGCCATATAAAGATATATTGGCCCATTTTGGCTCTCTGCCAAATAGGCTTCTGGCTACCCTGCCGATTCTCGCTGCTCCGGCAGTATGGGAACTAGAAGGACCGATCATGACTGGCCCAATAATATCGAATACGCTTCTATATTTCATAAGAATTCTCTCCCTTAGCGTAATTTTCTCTAATAAATTATATTCAAAACATATTTTCTTGTTTCATATGCACAAAAAAAGAAGGGGTAACCCCTTCTTCTATTTTATCTGTTCATTATTCAATTGAAAAGATAAAAGAATATAATGGTTGTTGGCCATTATGGATTTCTATTTCAATATCACCAAAATTTTCTTCTACAAATTGTGTTAAGGTATTTACTTCATCTTCCGAGACGTCTTCACCATAAATAACAGTTAAGATTTCGGAGTCTTCATCTAACATATCAGAAAGCAGATCTTCAGCCGCTTTTCCTTTGTCCTTGTTTTTTACAACAATTTTCCCTTCGGCAATACCCATGAAATCATCTTTCTCAATTTCCAAGCCATCAATTTGGGTATCGCGTACAGCATAGGTAATTTGACCAGTCCTGACATGCTGAAGCGCTTCCTTCATTGCTGCTTCATTTGCCCCTGCATCAGCAGAAGGATTGAACGCTAGAAGAGCAGAAATTCCTTGCGGTACCGTTTTGGAAGGTATCACGTAAATCTCTTCTTCGGATACATCACGAGCTTGCTCAGCAGCCATAATAATATTCTTGTTATTCGGCAAAATAAATACCTTTTTGGCATTTACTTGTTTGACAGCCTTAACAATATCCTCCGTACTTGGATTCATAGTCTGTCCGCCTTCAATCACAGCATGCGCTCCAATGCTTTTAAACAAATCGGCAATTCCAGATCCCATAGATACTGTTACAATCCCATATTCTTTCTGTTCTTGCACACGATCTGCCACTAAAGGAGTATGTGTTTCGCCAACAATATTGGAATGCTGCTGGCGCATGTTTTCAATCTTCATATTGATTAAATTGCCGTACCGCTGTCCATATGTTAAAACCTCACCAGGCTGTTCGGAGTGAATATGCACTTTGACAACATCTTCGTCAGCAATAACTAATAATGAATCACCATATTTGCTTAAATCATTACGGAATTCGCCTTCATTAAATGGATATTGGGCTGTCTTAGCAGTTTCAAACCTAACCATAAATTCCGTACAATACCCAAATTCAATATCCTCTGTATTGATATGGCTTTGAACGCTTTTATGGTGCTCTGCACTAACCATTTCATCCATGGTTGGCATTGCACTTGGTGAATCCGGGAGTTTTTCCCCCTTTAATTCAGCTAGAAATCCTTCATAAACGAAAACAAGACCTTGTCCGCCGCTGTCAACTACACCGACTTCCTTTAAGACAGGAAGTAAATCTGGAGTACGTTTTAGAGAAGCTTTTGCTTCTTTTAAAACCTCTTCCATAATCAAGATAATATCATTCGATGTTTGTGCAGCCTGAACTCCCTTTTTGGCGGAATCCTTAGCAACCGTTAAGATAGTCCCTTCTACTGGCTTCATAACTGCTTTATAGGCAGTTTCTACACCTACCTCAAGTGCAGTTGCAAAATCTTTCCCGGAGATGGCAGCTTTACTTTCTACGGCTTTTGAAAAACCACGGAATAGCTGGGAGAGAATAACACCTGAATTTCCGCGCGCTCCCATTAGCAAGCCTTTGGAAAGAGCAACGCCAACCTTACCTATATGTTCTTGAACATTGTTTTTTACTTCTTTTGCCCCGGAGGTCATTGATAAATTCATGTTCGTTCCGGTATCACCGTCGGGCACTGGAAAAACGTTTAAGGCATCGACCATTTTGGCATTTGCAGACAAATGATTGGCACCCTGGATCACCATTTCGGCAAAACGTTTTCCATCTAATGCTGTTATTGACACAAAACTTCCTCCTCACTACGAGTTCGTCACACGAACTCCTTGAACGTAAATATTGACCGAGTCAACGGCAAGTCCAACTGTCTTATCGAGGGTGTATTTAACCTTTGATTGCACGTTGTGGGCAATTTCGGAAATTTTCGTTCCATAGCTGACAATAATGTACATATCAATATGTAATGCCTCATTTTCCTGGCGAACAATAACGCCGCGGGTAAAGTTTTCTTTACGTAAGATTTCAGTAATTCCATCTTTAATTTGATTTTTAGAGGCCATACCTACGATTCCATAGCATTCGATTGCCGCTCCTCCGGCAATCGTAGCGATTACTTCATTTGAAATATCAATTTGTCCGTACTTTGTTTTTAATTCAATGGACATGAATCGTTCCCCCTTTGGAAAATTGCTCCTTGACTACAGTCATTTTACTATAGACAGCCCAATATGGAAAGTCATACTTGCATGTCAAGGTTTTTTTCTTGAAAGGTTTATATACAAGTATTGCATTCACCAACGTTGTATGTTAAATTATTAAGGTATCTCAAGCAGATGAAAATCAGTATATTGCTGTATAAAGCTTTTGGTAGTTAAGGAGGGAAATCATAATGCCACGTAAATGTGTAGTAACTGGAAAGAAAACAACAACTGGTAACGCACGTTCTCACGCTATGAACGCTAATAAGCGTACATGGGGTGCTAACCTACAAAAAGTACGTATTCTTGTTGATGGGAAGCCAAAGCGTGTTTGGGTTTCTGCAAGAGCGTTAAAATCAGGTAAAGTTGAACGCGTTTAATAAGAGTTATAAAGGCCAGAGCATCCATTAAACGGATGCTCTTTCTTTTTAAGTATTTCCCAAGGGACAAAATAAAAAGCACCCAAATTTGACGGGTGCCATAACATTCCATTTTCTATTCGTTTTTCTTAAATGCACCAATCATCGCCCGGACAAGTCCGCCTAAAAATCTCGGCAGTTTAATCGTATAAAATTTCATACTGTCCCTCCTCACCAATCTCCCGCTTCTTATTCATCTCAACTTTTTTCGTACGCCCTTACATACTATTCAAACGGACGAAAACAGTACCAAATTGTAAGACCTATTAATCATGGCTTCTTATCACTATTAATATGCCTTCGGAAAATGAAAAAGTACCATAATCACTAATAAGTTCATTACTAATACATAGTGTTGAGCCGAGAGAAATATGCCGATTTTCCAAAGGGAATTTGAAGCCCTCGAGTGTGATACCGCTCACTTCAAGCGTTAGGGGAACAAAAGAAATATATTTTTCAGCTTTCCTTTTTTTTATTGTATAAGTCCCTGGTTCTTTTAGGAAAACCTGGTTATTCCGATCAATTAAACAGATATCTGCTGCTTTTTTTTCTCTAAGGGGATTTAACAAAAGCTGGACATTTGCAAATAAATGATCAAGTCGTCCGCCCGTAGCACCAAAAATACGGATTATCGCTGGATCCTGTTCCAATGCCCAATTCAGAGCGAGTTCCATATCCGTTTCATCCTTTTCAGGTTTAAAGCGTTTTAATTCTTCCACCTTGCTTTCAATAAACCTTAATTCCTCTGGTGATACAGAGTCGAAATCCCCAAAAGCTATGGCCGGGCTTATATTCCTCTTTAATAAGTGAAAAACACCACGATCGACTCCGACCCATATAGTGGTTTTCCCGTCATACTCGGTCAAATCAGGGAGAAGGTCTTCAGGACCTCCTGCAAGAATATTGATAATCATATTTAAAACCCCTTTACAGAAGCAAAAAGCCGACTGTAAAAAGCCGGCTTATCTTTCTTTTATCCTCTTATTAATGAGATGGCTTTTGCGTAATCACTTTCATTGTAGATTGCGGAGCCTGCAACTAATACATTGGCCCCTGCTTCAATACATTGTTTCGCGGTTTCCGGATTTACACCACCATCGATTTCAATCTCGATGTCTAAACCTTTTTGCCCTGCCATTTCTTTCACTTTTCTTATTTTCGGAAGGACTTCTGGAATGAATTTTTGTCCTCCAAACCCAGGATTAACAGACATTAATAATACCATATCAATATCCCCAATGATATGTTGTATCGTTTCAACTGGTGTCGCTGGATTTAAGACCACCCCTGCCTTTACACCAAACGATTTAATAGCTTGAAGGGTTCTGTGCAAATGACGGCAAGCTTCTACATGGACTGTGATATAATCTGCTCCTGCCTTGGCAAAAGCCTCAATATATTGATCAGGATTCTCAATCATTAAATGCACATCAAGCGGCAGTTTAGTAATGGGACGGATGGCCTCAACAATGAGCGGTCCAATTGTAATATTGGGAACAAAATGGCCATCCATAACATCAACATGTATGTAGTCTGCTCCTCCTTTTTCAACTGCTAAAATCTCTTCCCCCAATTTTGAAAAATCGGCTGAAAGAATGGAAGGTGCTATTTTCACCATGTTAGTACCTCGGCTTTCTATCTTTTATTTCTTGGAGGAAATCAACATAATGTTCATAGCGATATGCTGGAATTCCCCCTGATTCAACAGCTTGCTTCACACCGCATTTAGGTTCACTGATATGGAGGCAGCCGCGGAATTTACAATTTTCGCTTGCCTGCTGTAATTCCGGAAAGCAGGATGTTAAATCCTCTGCTTCAATATTAATAAATTCCAAGGAGCTAAATCCTGGTGTATCGGCAACAAGACCATTTCCAACTTCAATTAGCTCCACATGCCTTGTCGTATGCTTACCTCGACCTAAATGTGATGAGATATCATTTGTTTTTAATTCAAGATCGGGTCTAAGTACATTCAGCAAGGAGGACTTCCCTACTCCAGACTGCCCGGCAAAAACAGAAATTTTATTTTCAAGGTGCGGATTTAGTTGTTCAATTCCTGTTTCTGTTTCTGAAGATGTAAGAATGACTTCATAACCAGCAGCCTGATATTCTGCTGCGTATTTACTAATTAAATTGTTTTGTTCACTGTTAGTCAGATCCATTTTGGTAATACAAATAAGCGGCTCAATATGATTAAATTCAACCAAAACAAGAAATCGGTCTAAAAGCACAGTACTGAAACCTGGTTCTACAGCTGAAAAAACAAGGATGGCCTGATCGACATTCGCTATTGGCGGACGGACCAATTCATTTTTTCGTTCTTTTACTTCAAGAATATAGCCTTCCAATTCATTTTCAGCTTGAAAAACGACCTCATCCCCAACCAGAGGGGTTACTTTATTCTTTCTGAAAACCCCTCTGCCACGGCATTGAATTAACTCATCATTATGAAGAACATAATAAAAACCACTTAACGCCTTAACAATTTTTCCTTCAGGCATAGTCACACTCCTTGACCCTTAACTTACCAAACCAATTGCTTCTATTAAAATTTTTACGAGTGCCCTCATTTTTATGCAAATCGAAGCACCAATCGATTATTCTGTATCATCATAGCTTATCGTTTCATCCGCGATAACCTGCAAATCACGCATAACTTTATAGCCGGCCTTTTTTCCGTATGGAATCAACAATTTAATTTGCTTTTTCGTCGTTTGGGTAATGGTGAATTTTTCAGCCGGATCAGTCATACTGTGCGTCATATCCTCTATATAGATTATGACCTCTTGTTTTTGGCCTGGCTCACCAGGTAAAGGTGGGTCATATTCGATGGTAATTTCTTTAATTACCTCTTTTGGCGGTTTTTGCTCTTTTCCTTTTGAAATAACGACCCTAACCTTGTCACCTTTTTTCAATTCGGTTCCCTGTGCAGGTGATTGAGATATAACCATGCCTGCAGGTATATTTTCATCATATTGTTCTTGAGAGGCATCTAAGGTAAGTCCCACTAGGGATGCATAATCCTGAGCGCCCTTTAGATTATATTGGGTTAAGTCCTTTAAGACAATTTTCTCAGGTCCCTTACTGACTTCAAATTCTAATTCAGTATCTTCTGGAACCACTTTTGTGCCTCCAGGTGGGTTCTGGCTTAAAATAGTACCTGGTCCACTATCGTCATTTTTCTCTACTTTATTGATAGCTTTAAAATTCTCCTGCTCTAATAAACGGACTACATCATCATATTGACGGCCAGTAAAATCAGAAAGATCATATTTTTCTTTTCCAGAGCTAATGTATATTGTAATCCCGGCATTTTCCTTAACTGTGGTCCCGGCCTCAGGGTCTGTTTTAATAACTTTCCCTTTTTTAATATCCTCATCTGGTAATTCAATTTGGTCGCTGACTTCAAGTCCTTTTAATTTAAGCTTAGATATCGCGTCATCTACATTCATTCTGCTTACATCTGGAACTTTGACGTCCTTTGCTGCCAATAAATCAGGTAAAAATGTAAAAGTTAATATTCCTAGAATGGCAAGGATAAGAAAGGTAGATATTAAGATTATCGGCCACTTTTTCCGTTTTTTACTTGCTTTCTTTTCTTTATTTACTGTATTCTCTTGTTTAATCACTGGCTTTTCATTGCTGTGAACTAGCGTTTCATCAAGGTTTTTTAACGGCTTATCATTCGTGATAACTGGAATTGCTTTTGTTGCCTCGTTGTCAATCGGTATAGAGAATTTAGGTTCATCCATCCTCTCAGGGTCGAGAGCTGTTCGCAAGTCCTCCTCCATTTCATCAACGGTGTTATAGCGATGGAATGGATCTTTGGCAGTTGCCTTTAGGACAATATTTTCGACACTTTGCGGAATTTTTGAGTTCCACCTTCTTACAGAAGGTGTTTCTGATTGCAGATGCTTCAAAGCAATCGAAACGGCGGATTCCCCTGAGAACGGAAGCCGGCCTGTCAAAAGCTCAAACATAACAATCCCCAAAGAATAAATATCTGATTTTCGATTGGCCATTCCCCCGCGGGCTTGCTCTGGTGATAAATAATGAACAGAACCCAAGACGGAATTTGTCTGCGTAATGCTTGTTGCACTGAGCGCCATTGCGATACCAAAATCAGTTATTTTCACGTATCCCTCTCGGTCAATTAAAATATTATGAGGCTTTATATCACGATGGATAATATGATTTTGATGTGCATGGGAAATGGCAGATGTTAATTGCATCATTATGTCTAGCGCTTCTTCCACTCGAAGTGGTGATTGCTGCTGTATGTATTGTTTTAAGGTTTGCCCATTTACATATTCCATAACAATATAATATAGGGAATCCTCTTCACCAACATCGTAAATGCTAACTATATTCGGGTGAGCAAGACTAGTAGCTGATTGAGCCTCTCTATGAAAGCGTTTAATAAACTCCTCATCATTTACAAAATCAAGCCGAAGCATTTTTACGGCAACATCTCTATCTAAAATCATATCATGAGCTAGATATACATTTGCCATACCGCCTCCGCCAATCATTTCGAGGATTTTATAGCGGCCGCTTAATCTTTTCCCAATGATCATTTTTCATCACCCTCTTTCATTTTCATTAGCAAACTCTAGAATGATTAGGGTAATGTTGTCTTCACCGCCATTATCATTTGCCATGATAATGAGTGATTGTGCTTTTTGTTCAAGCGTAGTTTCATTCTGAAGGATTTGAACCATTTCTGTGTCACTTACTTTATTTGATAACCCATCTGAGCAAATAAGGAGATAGTCTCCTTCCTCAAACATAATGGTTTTAATATCAATCTTTACATCCTGTTCAGTCCCTAAGGCTCGTAATATCCAATTTTTCCTTGGATGATGCTCCGCATCCTCTTTCGAAATTTGTCCTGTACGGACTAATTCATTAACCCAGGTATGGTCTTCCGTTAGCTGTTGAAAGCCGGTATCATTTAAAATGTAGCACCGAGAATCGCCAACATGTGCAATCGATGTAAAATTGTCTGTAGCAATCACCGCTTCAATTGTTGTACCCATCCCTTCACATTCCTCATTGCTCCTAGCATGTTCATACAACAATCGATTAACCTCAATGATGTTTGCTTTCAACCATTCCTCAGCTTGATCAGCAGTAGTTAACCCTATAGTCTGCTCCCATTTTTCCTGTAAATATGTAACGGTCATTTTACTTGCAACATCACCGGCACGGTGACCGCCCATACCATCTGCTACAATGGCCAGGCGATGTCCGTCCCGATTGACAAAAGTTCCACCATTATCCTCGTTATTTTGGCGAACTCTTCCTTGGTCCGTTTTAAAAACAGCCTTCACTTTCTGTCACCTCGTCTCTTCCTTCCGCTCCTTTGCACGAAGTTGTCCACATGCTGCATCAATATCATGACCGTGCTCTCGGCGAATTGTCACATTAATTCCACGATTCTTTAGGGTTTTTTCAAAGGCAAAAATTTTGTCTTTTGGTGTTCGGACATAATCTCTTTCGGGTACATAATTTACCGGTATAAGATTCACGTGGCATTTAATCCCTTTTAATAGGTCTGCTAATTCATCAGCATGCTCAGTTGAATCATTTACACCGCCAAAAAGACCATATTCAAAGCTTATGCGCCTTCCTGTCTTATCGATATAATACCGCACTGCTTTCATTAAGTCATCAAGTTTATAGGCTTTGTTGATCGGCATCAGCCTTGATCTTAATTCTGTATTTGGAGCGTGCAGTGAAATCGCGAAATTGATTTGCATATTTTCATCAGCAAATTGATAAATCTTCGGAATGATTCCGCTAGTCGAGACAGTAATATGGCGGGCACCGATATTCAGCCCTTTATCATGATTAATAATTTTTAAAAATGAAAGCATATTATCGTAGTTATCGAACGGCTCCCCGATACCCATAATGACAACAGAACTTACACGCTCTTCCGTTTCATCAAGGGCTTGCTGAACTTTGACCACTTGCGCTACAATTTCCCCTGCCTCGAGATGTCTTTTCAAACCACCTAGGGTTGAAGCGCAGAAGGTACAGCCAATTCTGCAGCCAACCTGCGTTGTTACACATACCGAATTTCCATAATCATGACGCATGAGAACGGTTTCGATTGAATAGCCATCATGAAGCTCAAAGAGAAACTTAATTGTGCCATCGGATGAAGTTTGTTGAATGACCGTCTTTAAAGGTGTAAGTTGAAAATGGCTTGATAGTTTGTCACGAAGGTCTTTAGAAACATTACTCATATCCTCGAAAGAGGTAATTCTTTTTTTATAAAGCCAATCAAAAATCTGCTCAGCTCGAAATGGCTTTTCACCATTCTCCGACAGCCATTGCTTTAATTCATGAAGCTCTAATGAATAAATAGAGCGCAGTTTTTCTTCTATTGTTGCGTTTGTCTCAGTTGTGTTTACTTGTTCCAACACTTACCCCTTCTTTCTATTGTTTAGCTCCAGCGCCTTGGGCTCGGGGTCATAAGCCAATCCGTCAAGAAGGTCAAAACCAACCTTCTCGCCGGCTCGTCTTATGCCTGTCGCCCCTGTTCAAGGCGCTTACGCTTTTCTTAAAGCTGCAATATAAAATCCATCAGACCCAAAATCCTGAGGGAGAATTTGTAAATCAAAACCTGTAATCAGCGGCTGAACGGCTTCAGGCATCCTATTTTTAAAAGAAAGATCCCCTTCGAATTCCGGATTATTTTCTAAAAATGTTTTGACTGTATTTTCATTTTCTTCTTTATCAACAGTGCATGTACTATATACCAGAATGCCGCCTTTTTTCAATAAAGGAGCAACGGATGTTAACAGATTTTGTTGAATGGTACTTAACCGTTCTAAATCTTTTTCGGTTTTCGTATATTTCATATCTGGCTTTCTTCTCATCACCCCAAGGCCAGAGCAAGGTGCATCGAGTAGAATTCGATGGAAGGATTCATCATTAAACTTTTCTTGTAAATGTCTTGAATCAGAGACATTTGTTTTTATATTTGATAACCCTAAACGGCGGGCATTTTCATTGATCAATTTCACTTTGTGCTGGTGAAGATCAACTGAAATCACCTCACCAGAATTATTCAACTTTTCAGCAATATGCGTACTTTTTCCGCCAGGGGCTGCACACGCATCAAGGATAGATTCTCCTTCTGTTGCACCTAATGCATAGGTGGAGAGCATTGAGCTCTCGTCTTGTATCGTTAACATTCCATATTTAAAGGCAATGGTGGAAGCTAAGTTTCCCTTTAATGACCTGATCGCCTCAGGAATGATTGGGCTTTTTTCGATTTGAAACCCATCTTCCTCAAGGATCGAAACACATTCATCTCGAGAAATTTTTGTAAGATTAACTCGTGCTGTTTGCATTGGCGCCGTTAAGTTAATTTCACACATTTCTTTTGTTTTATCATAACCAAATTGATTCACCCATCTATTCACAAGCCAAAGTGGGTGGCTAGTTTCGAGTGAAAGACGTTTAATTGGATCTGCCACTTCACTTAATGCAGGGATTCCTTCTCTTTGAATGCTGCGGAGCACTCCGTTTACTAAACTGGCAATCCCTTTATGTCCTCGTTTTTTAGCAATTTCTACGGCCTCAAATATTGCGGCTCGATCAGGAATTTTATCAAGATAAACCATTTGATAAAGAG
This sequence comes from Neobacillus sp. DZ-9, assembly GCF_059587065.1. Taxonomy (NCBI): domain Bacteria; kingdom Bacillati; phylum Bacillota; class Bacilli; order Caryophanales; family Bacillaceae; genus Neobacillus; species Neobacillus sp. DZ-9. The sequence continues at coordinate 541,686 of NZ_JCAIOL010000002.1, read as the reverse complement.
TCATTCTGAGTAAATGATGAATCCAATCCGCTAATTTCTTGTTATCTTTGATAAATGGCTTTAAATAGTAATCCAGGGCCATTCTTCTTTGCAATGTTCCATATGTCAATTCAGTTAGTAAACCTACATCCTTAGGAGATAATTCATTTTTTTCAATGGTGGTGTTTAGAAGCAAATTGCTATATGAATGATTTTTCTCAATGGATGTCAAAAGATCCATTGCGGTTTCGCGAACATTGTTTTTCTTTGATGTCATATTAATCTCCCAGTATGCTGCCTATTGAAATTTTTGAACCTGCTCCTCTTAAAAATTGTTCACTCATCATTTTCGTTTTTCCGGAAGGCTGAAGTTCAAGGATTTTTATAGAGGTATCATTCCCAGAACTCACTGTAATACCATCTGATTCTATTTTTACTATGGTTCCAGGCATTTGGCTCTTTAAACCAAATACCTTTTCAGCACGCCAAATTTTTAATACTTGCCCATCCATCGTGCTAAAAGCAACAGGCCAAGGGTTTAACCCGCGAATATGATTATATATATCTTCCCCGGTTTTTCCCCAGTCAATCTTTTCCTGTTCCCGTTTAATGTTAGCAGCAAAAGTCGCTTCTGCATCATTTTGCGGAATTGGTTTAAGTTTTCCATCTAATAATAACGGTAATGTTTCTGAGAGCAGCTTTGCTCCCGCCTTACTTAACTTATCATGGAGCGTACCAACATTGTCATCTTCCGCGATGGGTACTTCGACTGACGTTAAAATATCTCCTGCATCTAGTTTCTCTACCATATACATGATGGTTATTCCTGTTTTCTTTTTCCCTTGCATAATCGCATAGTGTATAGGCGCTCCGCCGCGCAATTCTGGAAGAAGGGAAGCATGAACATTTATACAGCCATGAGCAGGGGCTTCTAACAGCTTCTTTGGCAGAATTTGACCAAAAGCAGCCGTAACAATTAAATCTGGGTTAAGGGAGAGGATCTTTTGAAGCTCTTCTTCCTGACGGATTTTTTCCGGCTGAAAGACGGGAATTCCTTGTTTTAAGGCTTCCACCTTTACTGGAGGAGGTGTTAAAACTTTCTTTCTTCCTACCGGCCGATCTGGCTGGGTCACAACACCAATTACCTCATACCCATCCGCTAGTATTTGTCTAAGTACGGGAACGGAAAAATCAGGTGTCCCCATAAAAACAATTTTGGTCATTCACTTTCTACTCCTTTTAACTCATCTTCCTCAAGATATCTCGATACTTTTGTGGTAAATAAAATCCCGTCAAGATGGTCGATTTCATGTTGAATGGCTCTTGCAAGAAATTCCTCTGCTTCGAGGGTGTATTGTCTCCCTTTCCGATCGAGAGCTTCTATTTTTACATAATTTGGCCTGGTAACTTCACCAAATAATCCTGGAAAGCTTAGACATCCTTCTGGTCCTGTTTGCTCTCCTGATGTAGATAAAATCCGAGGATTAATCATTTCAATAGTTCCTAATTCATCATCAATATCAACGATTGCAATTCTAGCATTTAAACCAATTTGCGGGGCGGCAAGTCCTACCCCATCATATTCAATCATCGTGTCGTACATATCATCAAGCAATTTTGCAAGCTTTCGATCAAACTTGTCTACTTCCTGGCATTTTTGCTCGAGAATTTCGGCAGGATGAGTCACAATTTTTCGTATTGCCAAAGCTTTTCCTCCAATATTTTTCATGGTTATGGTATTTATTTTCACCACTATTACATTAAGATAAACGGATTTACGTCAATCGAAACCTGAAGCCCTTTTACTGCATCTTTTTGATGCTGATCAAGAATAATCTTTAGTGCCGCACTCAAGTTCGGTTCCCGCTTGTATTTTATCAGACATTGATAGCGATATCTATTATTTATCCTTGGTATTGGCGATGCTGCCGGCCCAAGTACAACTGCTTCTCTTGAAACTTGTGAGCGGACATAGTTCACGATATTTTCCGTCGCTGTTACGACAGTCATAAGCTGCTCATGACTGACAGTTATCAATGACAGATAATAAAAGGGCGGATAATGATGCATTTTTCGAATCATCATCTCACGTTGATAAAAAAGGTCATAGTCTTGTTTACCGGCAAGTTCAATACTGTAATGCTCAGGGGTATAGGTTTGAATAATTACTTCACCAGGCAATTGATGCCGGCCAGCCCTTCCGCTGACTTGTGTTAACAATTGGAATGTTTTTTCCGAGGATCTGAAATCCGGTAAATGGAGCATCGTATCTGCGGAAAGAACCCCTACAAGTGTTATATTCGGAAAATCTAAACCTTTGGCAATCATTTGGGTCCCTAGTAAAATATCAGCCTTCCCATCCTGAAAATCCTTTAATAACCGTTCATGCGACCCCTTTTTTCCTGTTGTATCGACATCCATGCGAATGACCTTTGCTTCAGGCAATATTTTCCCCAGTTCATCCTCAACCTTTTGTGTCCCTGTTCCAAAATAGCGGATGTACTCACTGGAGCACTCAGGACAGACCTTTGGGACATAGGTTTCGTAACCACAGTAATGACATTTCATTTGTCCGCCGGCACGATGGTAGGTAAGGGAAATTTCACAGTTCGGGCAATTTACCACATATCCGCAATCCCTGCACATAACAAAGGAGGAATGTCCGCGTTTATTTAGAAATAATACAGTCTGCTGTTTTTTCTCGACTCGGTCTTTTAACATCTCAAATAGCTTTCCAGAAAACATCGAACGATTCCCTGCCCGAAGCTCTTCCCGCATATCAATGATCTCAACAGAAGGCAGTGACTGCTTATTCATCCGATTTGGAAGCGTTAAAAGCTGGTACACCTTTTTTTGCGACCTGGCAAATGATTCGAGAGACGGAGTGGCACTTCCTAATACGACTGGACAGTTATAGGTCTTTGCCCTTTCGATTGCCACTTCCTTTGCATGATAACGCGGCATTTCCTCTTGTTTATAGCTCGTCTCATGTTCTTCATCAATAATAATGATGCCAAGATTTTCAAAAGGAGCAAAAATGGCTGACCTGGCTCCGACCACCACCTTTACTTCTCTACGCTGAATTTTTCGCCATTCATCATATTTTTCCCCGGCAGACAAGCCGCTGTGCAATACTGCAACCAAATCGCCAAATCTTCCTTTAAACCGATTTACCATTTGCGGTGTGAGAGATATTTCCGGGACAAGAACAATTGCTTCCTGACCTTTTTCTATTACCTGCTGAATCGATTGAAGGTATATTTCTGTCTTTCCGCTCCCAGTTACACCATAAAGTAAAAATACGTCATGACTATTTGTTTCGATAGCATTTAGAACCGGTTTAATGGCCTTCGCTTGATCCTCTGTTAATGGCAAAGGTTGAGTCCGTTCAAAAATTCGATTTTCATAAGGGTCACGATAAACCTCCATCTCACTCTCTGTCAGCAGCTTTTTATCAATCAAGGCCTTGACAGTTGCGGATGAGATTTTAAGGTTCGCAACAAGTTGACTTAATTCAATGGCATTATTCTGTTCTATAAAAAAGGCCAGCACTTGTTTTTGTTTTTCTGCATTACCAGGCAAACGGTCCATTTCTTCCTTTAATCTGTCGGGGGAAACAAGTGGCTGAACATATTTCACTTGTTTTTTCTTGATCCTTTCCTTTACCTCATAAATAACCTCGAGATGCCCCTTTGCTGATTCCCTTTGAAGAAGTGAAACGATTCCACTTTTTAAAGCTTCGTCCCAATTCAGCATTCCTTTATGTTCAAAATACGATTGAAGCCCTTCTGGTAGATCTGATAATATTACACCCGGAGCGAGCTTTACTTTTTTTTCATATTTGGCTTTTAATGCCGCTGGTAGCATGGCCTGATAGGCGAATATTTTAAAGCAAAGCGTACTTTCGGTTAACCAGTTTCCAAGCTGTAATAATTCTTGATTTAAAACGGGCTCAAGCTCCATGGGCTCAATGATTTCCCGAAGCTGCTTAAATTCTGATTCAGCTTTTATTTCCGTAACAAAACCTTGAATATTCCTTGGTCCAAACGGAACAATGACTCTCATCCCGGGCCGGATTGTTTCCCTCCATCGCTCTGGGACCAGATAATCAAAGGACCTATCCGTTTGTTTAGTTGGAACATCAACGATTACAGCAGCAATTTCCATTTCATTTCATATCCTTCAGAAGTGAAGTCGTTTCTTCAATAATTTTTTCGGCCACCACTGATTTTGACATCATCGGTAATGTTGCAACTGAACCATCACGTTTGAATAATGTAACAATGTTGGTATCCGTTCCAAAACCGGCGCCTTCTGTTTTGACATTATTGGCAACAATCATATCCGCATTTTTCGTCGCTAATTTCTTGCGTGCATACTCTTCCACGTTATCTGTTTCAGCAGCAAACCCAATCAGCAATTGATGCTTCTTCCTTTGACCGAGCTCAAATAATATATCCTTTGTTCTCTCTAATTCAATGCTCGTGTCTCCGTCCTTCTTTTTTACCTTATGGTCAAATGTGGTTTTAGGGCGATAGTCAGCAACTGCTGCTGTTTTAATTACGATATCTGCAGAATCATAGAGGCTTATGACAGCCTCGTACATTTCTTCGGCACTTTCTACTCTGACTAAATTTACGCCAATTGGCGCTGATATTTGGACGGGCCCTGAAACTAAAATAACTTCGGCCCCTTGTTTTCTTGCTTTTTCAGCAAGAGCGTATCCCATTTTACCGCTTGAATGGTTAGAGATAAACCGGACAGGATCAATTTTCTCTCGTGTAGGTCCTGCCGTTACGATGACTGTCTTACCCTTCAGTGGTTTTACTTCTTTGTTTGTAAAAAACGCCTGAATCAATTCAACAATTTTCTCTGGCTCCTCTAGACGCCCTTTTCCGATGTAACCACAGGCAAGATAGCCTTCACTCGGTTCAATAAATTGATAGCCGAATTCCGCTAATATCGATAGATTATTTTTCACCGCCGGATGGTCATACATATGTACATTCATGGCTGGGGCAATCCAGACTGGTGCCGTTGCAGCTAGCAGGGTAGTCGTAATCATATTATCGGCTATACCACTTGCAAGTTTTGCAATCGTATTAGCTGTTGCTGGAGCAACCAGGATAAGATCCGCCCAGTCAGCAAGGTCAATATGGGCGATTACTTGCGGATTTTTTTCGTCAAAAGTATCAGTATAAACCTCATTTCGTGATAATGCCTGAAAGGTTAATGGTGTAACAAATTTAGAAGCTGATTCGCTTATAATTACTTTTACTTGCGCCCCTGCTTGTACTAGCTTACTCGTCAACGCAGCTGCCTTATAGACTGCGATACCTCCGGTCACACATAATAGTATTTTTTTATTATTTAGCACGTTTTAACCCCCGCTTCTAATCCAACACGTTTCATCTCTTTCATTATGCTAGAATATAAGTCATTTTTCAAAATAAAAAAGGCTGACCGTTAAGGTGTTAGCCCTTCCAAAGTCACGCCTTCAATGAAGTCTTCATTTTTTACTCAGCAGTTGTTTCCGCCTTCTTCGCAATCCGATAAGTCAGCTCGCCGCTGTAAATTTCCTCTAGTGCTTTTCCAACATATTTATAGGAAACATATTTCGGTAATCTTTCATCTCTTACTTGGGACATCACGCGGGCACGCTTCGCGGCAACCGATACAAGAGAGTATTTTGAATCAATTTTTTCAAGCAATGAATCAATAGAAGGATATAACATTTTATTCAACCTCCAGTAATTTTTTATAGCGATGTTCGACTCGTTCTCTGCGGCAATGTTCGGCTATGACAATAGCTTTAACCCGTTCACAGGCAAGTTCAACTTGATCATTTTCAACAACATAATCGTATAATTCCATCATTTCAATTTCTTCTCGGGCAGACAGCATTCTATTTTGAATAATGTCTTCCGTTTCTGTTCCTCTTGTCACAATCCGGTTTTTTAACTCCGACAAGCTTGGGGGCATCAAGAAGATGAATAACCCTTCTGGAAATTTTTCGCGGACTTGCCTAGCCCCTTTAACTTCTATTTCCAAAAATACATCTTTTCCGGCATCCAAGGTTTCACGAACATAATCAACAGGAGTGCCATAATAATTTCCAACAAATTCAGCGTACTCCAATAGCTTTCCTTGATCAATTAAAGTTTCAAACTCTTCTCTTGATTTAAAAAAATAATCTACCCCATCGATTTCACCAGTGCGCGGCTTTCGGGTGGTCATCGAAATAGAATACTCAAACGCCGTATCCGGATGGGAAAAAATCTCTTTGCGAACCGTTCCTTTACCAACACCGGATGGCCCTGAAAGCACGATCAATAATCCTTTTTCCTTCATTAGCAAAAATCCTACCCTTCCTCAATTGATTCATCACGATCCGTTAAGCGATGTGCAACCGTTTCTGGCTGTACGGCAGATAAAATGACATGGTCACTATCCATTACAATCACTGCACGGGTACGTCTTCCGTATGTTGCGTCTATCAAAGATCCCCGATCCCTGGCATCTTGAATGATTCTTTTTATAGGAGCAGATTCCGGGCTTACAATGGATATAATTCGATTTGCCGAAACGATATTTCCAAATCCAATATTAATTAACTTAATCGACATGGTAATCATCCAATCATCAATAATATATTTTGGCCGTGTCATACTGTTTCTAAACAAGGCCTATTCGATATTTTGAACCTGCTCTTTTAACTTCTCGAGTAAGCTTTTCATTTCAACAACCATTTTGGCAATATTTGAATCATTTGCCTTCGATCCAATTGTATTTGCTTCTCTGTTCATTTCCTGAACAAGAAAATCCAGTTTTCTGCCGATGGGTTCCTGGTCGGTTATGGCTTGTAAAAATTGCTGGATATGACTTTTTAATCTTGTGATTTCCTCATTAATGTCAGCCTTATCAGCAAAAACAGCAACCTCCGTTAAAATCCTCGTTTCATCTAATTGTCCATTCACGAACTCCGCCATTCTTTTTGTTAAGCGCTCTTTAAACGACTGAACAACAAGCGGTGCAAATTTCTGAATTTCAAAAACAATTGATTCTAGTTGGGAAAGGATAGCAATTAAATCTTTTTTTATTTCTTCCCCTTCTGAAGTCCGCATTTGTTTAAGCAAAATTACGGCTTCCTCCGTTGCGGCAAGGACTAAATTTTCTAATTCCTCATTCCCAGCTTCACTTTCTTCAATATGTATAAGATCTGAACGATTTAGCAAATCCTGAAGTGTTACAGTACCTTCGATTCCATATTTTCCATTTGCTTCCTTGATAAATTGATAATATTCTTCAATTAGGTTCCAATCAACATGGAGTTTCCTGGTTACAGCCCCCTCGCCCTCTAAGCTTACATAAACTTCTACTCTTCCACGGCGAATTTGCTGATTGAGCCTCTTCTTGATTTTATCTTCTATTTTTAAAAGCTGTCTTGGCATGCGAATATTCATTTCACAAAAGCGATGATTTACCGTTTTTACCTCAACGTTCACTGAGAAAGAACCTGAATCTGCCTTCCCTCTTCCAAAGCCTGTCATACTTATTACCATCAGTTGCACATCCAATCTTTGAAAAAATGATCGGTTTTATAAACTATAATAAACACAAAAGGTAATAGAGGGATTCTATTACCTTTTGGATTATAACATACTTTATTTTGTTTTTCTTAACAAAAATGATCCAGCTAGTAAAAAAGTTGGTATTGAAGATAACCCGACAATCAGCAGCCAGTCTTTTGCTGCGATCGGCAGCGTATGGAAAATCGGCTGCAATGGCGGATAGTAAATTACCACAAACATGAGAGCTAGAGAAGAAATGACTGCCCACACTAAATATTTATTTCCAAACGGGTTTCTTGATAGTACTGATTTTTCACTGCGGCAATCAAAAACATGGATTAACTGTGCCATGACAAGTGTAGCAAAAGCCACCGTTTGTGCATATTTCAATTGGCTTGGATCATTATGATAAACAACGATAAAGGCAAGTAAGGTCACAAGACCAATCAGAAATCCACGTGAAACAACCTTCCATCCTAACCCGCGGGAAAAGACCCCTTCATTTGGGCTCCGCGGCCTCCGCTTCATCACATTTTCTTCCGGGCGGTCAAGGCCAAGGGCCATGGCTGGCAATCCATCAGTCACCAAATTTACCCAAAGAATTTGAATAGGTACTAACGGCAAAGGCAGTGCTAAGATCATCGCAAACAGCATGACCAATATTTCACCGACATTGGAGGCAAGCAAATAGCGGACAAACTTTCGTATATTCTCGTAGATATTTCGTCCTTCTTTAATGGCTGCTTTAATTGTAGCAAAATTATCATCCAATAAGACAAGGGCCGAAGCTTCTTTCGCTACATCAGTCCCGGTAATCCCCATGGCCACACCAATATCGGCTGCTTTGATAGCAGGCGCATCGTTTACCCCGTCACCTGTCATTGCAACAATATGCCCTCTATTTTGCAAGGCTTTTACAATTTTCAATTTATGTTCTGGTGAAACCCTGGCAAAGACCGATACATCCTCGACGACGTTCTCGAGCTCCTCAACGGACATATCAGACAATGCTTTTCCTTCAAGAACCTTACTTTTCTTCGTAAGGATTCCTAGCTGTGAAGCAATCGCTTTTGCTGTGATAACATGGTCACCGGTTATCATCACCGTTTTTATTCCAGCTTCTTTACATTCTTTTACGGCTGCTTTAACCTCAGGTCTTGGCGGATCGATCATTCCCTGAACACCGATAAAAGTTAATTTTTTCTCTGCTTCCTTTTCACTTAAGATAAGTGTATTGGCTGAAACGGGTTTAAAGGCAATGGCGATTGTCCGCAGTGCCTGAGAGGCAAGTCCATTAATGGCGTCTTGGACCTTTACTTGCGTCTCCTTGTTTAAGTATTGAGTCCGCTCATCCCAAAGAATGGATTCACTAATTCCTAAAATGACATCAGGTGCTCCTTTCGTGACGATGAAATGCCGTCCCTGTTTGTCCTTTACGTGAATACTCATCATTTTTCTGGCCGAATCAAACGGAAATTCATTAATGATAGTAAATTCATCTAATAGCTTCTTTCTTGCAAAGCCTGCTTTCATTGCACTAACGAGCAATGCTCCTTCAGTTGGATCCCCGTCAAGAATATAATCATCATCCTTCATTACTAAATCCGAATGATTGCAGAGCATCCCGAAAATCAGCATTTGCTGCAAAGCTCGCTCATCTTTTGGGTGTACGGTTCTATCATTACGATAAAAATTCCCTTGCGGCTTGTAGCCCACTCCATCTACTGTCCAGGTATTTCCCCCGCTCCATAAGTGGGTAACCGTCATTTTGTTTTGCGTCATGGTTCCCGTTTTATCGGAACAAATAACCGAAGCACAGCCAAGTGTTTCGACCGCAGGCAGCTTCCTGACAATGGCATTTTTCTTTATCATTTTTTGTACACCAAGAGATAAGGCTACCGTCACAATAGCAGGCAATCCTTCCGGTATAGCCGCAACTGCCAAGGATACTCCAGCTAAAAACATCGTGTAAAGGTCATGTCCCTGAATTACACCGACCGCCACTACAAGCACGGTCAAAGCTAGGGCGACTGTTATTAATATTTTTCCAAGCTGCTCCAATCGGCGCTGGAGTGGTGTTTCTTGTGATTCCGCATTCTGCAGTAAATTAGCAATTTGCCCCATTGCCGTTTTCATTCCTGTTGCAATGACAACCCCGATGCCGCTTCCCCTGGTAATCATCGTTCCCATAAAGGCAATATTCTCCATATCCCCAATACCCGGGTTAGGATTCGTTAAACCCTCTATATGCTTGGAAACAGGCACTGACTCACCAGTAAGTGCTGATTCTTCAATTTCTAAACTTTTTGATTCAATGATTCGTACGTCAGCGCCAATCCGGTCACCGCTTGAGAACTTTAAAATATCTCCGCTGACAATTTCTTTCGAAGGTAATTTAATCCACTGGCCCTCTCTGAGGACCGAAACCTGAGGCGCGGATAATTCCTTTAATGCATCTAGCGATTTTTCCGCCCGCCTTTCTTGGAAAAATCCAAGAAACCCATTTATGATCACGATTGCTATAATGGCAATTGCATCAATATATTCACCTAACAATCCGGAAATCAGGGTCGCTGCAAGCAGCACTAAAACCATAAAATCTTTAAATTGACTAAAAAATAAGAGTAAAGCCGATTGCTTTTCTCCTTCGTCCAATTCGTTTAGTCCATACTCTGTGATTCTCCTTTTGGCTTCTTCCTTTGATAACCCAGTTGAAAAGTCGGTTTCTAAGGCCTTTTCTACTTGTTTTATCTCCATCTCATGGAACTTCATCCGACCATCTCACTTCCCCCTTGTATAACATGTCTAAAGAAATCTTATTCAGGGTCGTCCAAAAAAATGCTATGATTAACATTCTTGCAAGGGGAAAATAAGACAGTTTTTATTGAAGTAGGATATAATTAAACATATGTTTGAAGAAAAGGATGTTTTCCATGTCATTTGATGGTCTATTTACGAAAGCAATGGTCGATGAACTTTCCCGTTCTTTAAAGGGCGGTCGAATAAATAAAGTTCACCAGCCTTATAAAAATGAAGTCATTTTAACAATTAGGGCAAACGGGGTAAATCAAAAGTTGTTATTATCAGCCCATCCCAGCTATGCCAGGGTGCAGTTAACGAATGAAGCATACGAAAATCCTAGTGAACCGCCAATGTTTTGTATGCTGCTGCGAAAGCATATTGAGGGCTATATATTGGAGGATATATATCAAGTTGAAAATGACCGGATGATTATTTTTGAAATTAAAGGAAGAAATGAAATCGGCGATATCAGCTACAAGCAGCTCATTATTGAAATTATGGGCAGACATAGCAATATCGTATTAGTAGATAAAACGCGCAATATTATTCTTGATAGTATCAAGCATATTAGTTTTGCCGTTAACAGTCATAGAGCGATTATGCCGGGCCAGCCATATATTTTCCCGCCTGAACAAAATAAATCTAATCCTTTTTTTATTTCTGAAGCAGATGTTTTAAAGAGAATTGATTTTAATAGCGGGAAACTGGATCGTCAGTTGGTCGAGCATTTTGCCGGCACTTCTCCGCTGTTTGCAAAGGAAGTCATTTTTCAAAGCGGGCTCGCGAATCGAACGACCGTTCCACGGACTTTTGTTGAATTGGTTACGAAAATCAAGCAAGGCGAGCTATCTCCTTCAATCATGTCATCGGGTGGCAAGGAAGCTTTTTATTTATTTCCGCTTGAGCATTTAAAAGGAGAGGTAAAAAGCTTTGAGAACCTCAGTGAAATGCTGGACCGTTATTATTTTGGCAAGGCTGAACGTGATCGGGTAAAGCAGCAAGGAAATGATATTGAACGGTTCATTTTGAATGAAAAAGAAAAAAATGAAAAGAAAATAGACAAGTTGGAGAATACCCTAAAGGAAGCGGAAAAGGCAGAGCAATTTCAGCGTTATGGTGAGCTGTTAACGGCTAATCTTTATGCCGCAAAAAAAGGTATGAAGGAAATAGAGGTTCTCAATTATTACGATGAATTGGGTGGAACGATCGCCATCCCCCTTGATCCGCGGAAAACTCCATCAGAAAATGCGCAAAAATATTTTTCTAAATACCAAAAAGCTAAAAATTCTGTTGCCGTTGTGATGGAGCAAATTGAGAAGGCGCAGCTTGAGGTGGAATATTTTGATAATTTATTGCAACAGGTAGTGTCTGCGTCGCCGAAGGATATTCAAGAAATTCGTGAGGAGCTTGTCGAGGGCGCCTATATCCGCGAACGTCAAAAAAGGAATGGGAAAAAGATTCAAAACGTCAAACCAGTCCTGGACCACTTTATATCCACTGATGGGACCGATATTATCGTCGGAAAAAACAATAAACAGAATGATTATTTAACCAATAAACTTGCAGCGAGAGATGAGATTTGGCTACACACGAAGGATATTCCTGGTTCACACGTGGTCATACGAAGTAAGGAGCCATCGGAGGAAACCATTCTTGAAGCCGCCAATTTAGCTGCTTACTTTAGCAAGGCGCGGAATTCCAGCTCGGTCCCTGTTGACTTTACAAAGGTTCGACACGTTAAAAAACCGAGTGGTGCCAAGCCTGGGTTTGTGATTTATGACAATCAGCAGACTGTTTATGTTACTCCGGATGAGGAACTCGTGCTTAAATTGAAGAAAAATTAGTAAAGCCCCGGGGGTTCCGGGGCTTTTTTAGGTATTCTACAAATTTTGGGATGTTATCTACAAATTCCAAGACTTATTCTACAGATATTAATAATTTATCTACAATTCATAAAAAAAATTGGAAACTATTCTATTTTATTCCCACTTCTTGCTCCATTCACCTGGATCCTTGCTCCAAGAAAGCAGACTCTCTTCATCATTTTGACTAATATACCCTTTTTCAATAGCTGACTCCACCAACGCAGCAAAATTAGTTAATGAAAAACTCGTAATTCCTTCCTGCTCAAAAGCCTCTTTGCCTTTATCCAATCCATATGTAAAGATGGATACGACGCCTAGTACTTCACAGCCAGCTTCTCTTAATGCCTGAACGGCAGTAATTACGCTTCCGCCAGTTGAAATTAAATCTTCGACCACCACTACCTTTTGGCCTTGCTCTACTTTACCTTCAATCTGATTTCCTTTGCCGTGCCCTTTGGCTTTTGAGCGGACATAGCACATAGGCAAATCCATTAACTCACTCACCCAGGCCGCATGAGGAATACCGGCCGTGGCAGTCCCGGCAATTACATCCACTGGACCAAAGTGTTCAACGATTAGCTTTTGTAAGCCGCTGGCAATTTCCCGCCGAACAGCAGGAAACGATAAAGTTAAGCGATTATCACAATAAATCGGAGAACGAAGACCAGAGGTCCACGTAAACGGATTTTGTGGTCTTAACGCAACCGCGCGTATTTCTAATAATTTTTCAGCAATTAAGTGTTTCATTGATGTTCTCCTCTCCAAGCTTTCATCCAATCAATATAGCTTTTCAACGGGTCAGCGGACCTTGTTATCGAACGGCCAACCACTATCGAACTGACACCTGTAATTCTCGCAAAGGCAGGGGTAGCAACCCGTTTTTGATCCCCTATACTATCTGCCTCCATTCGAATTCCAGGCGTTACAGTTAAAAAGTCAGATCCTAATTGTTCTCGAATCGCATGAGCCTCCCAGGCTGAACACACGACACCATCTAAACCAGCAGTTTTTGTTAACGAAGCATAATGAAGTACGGACTCATTTAAGGATACAGGAATCAGCTGTTCCTTGTTCATTTGCTCTTCAGATGTACTTGTAAGCTGCGTAACAGCGATACATTTAGGACGGTTCCGGCCAGCACCAGTTCCAGCCTCTAATCCTTCAAGAGCTGCCTCCATCATTTCTTTCCCGCCAGCCGCGTGAACATTAACAAGATCACATTCCAGTCTCGCAAGCCCCTTCATGGCACTCTTCACGGTGTTTGGAATATCGTGAAGCTTTAAATCAAGAAAAATCTGATGCCCCTGCTCTTTTAACATATGGATGATAGAAGGACCTTCCTGGTAAAATATCTCCATACCGACTTTTACAAAAAGCTGCTCACCTGAAAATGGCTGTAAAAAACGGCTTACTTCTGCTCCGTCAGCAAAATCAAGCGCGATGATTAGCGAGTTGTTCATGCTGCTTCCAGCTCCTTCCTGTGCATTCGCTGATATGCTCAATACCTAATTTTTCTAATAATATCGGCAATTCTTTAATAATCGTCGGACAAACAAAAGGATCCACAAAATTAGCTGTTCCCACGGCTACTGCACTAGCCCCTGCATAAAAGAATTCAATCACATCTTCTGCCGACTGAATACCGCCCATTCCGATGATCGGAATATTTACTGCTTGACTGACTTCATAAATCATCCGGATGGCAACCGGTTTAATCGCAGGGCCGGATAATCCGCCCGTTCGGTTGGCCAGTATCGGTTTCCCTGTTTTTAAATCAAGGCGCATGCCAACGAGGGTGTTTATCATCGTCAAGCCATCAGCGCCGCCCTCTTCAACAGCCTTTGCCATTTCAACAATATTCGTTACATTCGGCGACAATTTCACATAAACAGGAACCTCAGATACTTCTTTAACCTTCCGGGTAAGTTGTTTTGCTACCTCTGGAATCGTTCCAAAGGCGATACCGCCGGTTTTAACGTTTGGACAAGAGATGTTAAGCTCAAGTGCATGTACGTTTGGAGCTTTAGATATTTCTTTTGCAACTTGTACATAATCTTCTTCTAAAGATCCAGCAACATTCGCAATAATCGGTACATCATATTGGGAAAGCCATGGAAGTTCCTCGGACATGACTTTGTGTAAGCCAGGATTTTGCAAGCCGATGGCATTTAACATTCCAGCACGCGTCTCCGCTACACGCGGTGTAGGATTGCCAAACCTAGGCTCTACGGTTGTTGCCTTAATCATAATCGCCCCAAGCTCACTCAAATCATAAAATTGACTATACTCTCTGCCAAATCCGAAACAACCGGAAGCAGGCATGATTGGATTCTTTAAATTCAAGCCCGGTAAAGAAACTGTTAAACGGCTCATATCAGCACCTCCCCAGCACGGAAAACAGGCCCATCGCTGCAAACTTTTTTATAAGAAACTCCTGATGGATCATTTGCACTTTTACACACACAAGCAAAGCATGCACCCACACCACAGCCCATCCGTTCCTCTAATGATAAAAATACTTTTTTGTCCTTATATGTTTGTTCGATTGCTTTTAGCATCGGAGTGGGGCCGCACGTATAAATACAATCAAAACTTAAGTCCTTCATAACATCCGTAACAAAACCTTTTTTTCCATAAGATCCGTCTACTGTTGTAACATAGGTCTCCCCATTTTTCATGAATTCTTTTTCATAAAAAACAGCAGACTTTGTTTGAAAGCCAAGCACATGGATGACCTTGACACCTTTAGCCGTCAATTGATTGGAAAGTTCATAGAGCGGCGGTACACCGATTCCCCCGCCGACGAGGAGAGCCGTATCACCGGTTCTCACTTCCTCAACAGGAAACCCATTTCCTAATGGACCAAGAATATCTACTTCCATACCTTCACCCATTTTTGCAAGCAGGGAAGTTCCCTGCCCCTCTTTTCGGTAAATCATCGTAAATTCTTCGTTCGATTTATCATAAGAAGAAATGCTAATCGGCCTTCTTAGAAGGGGGTCCCAGGAATTTGAGACCCGAAGATGAACGAATTGTCCTGGTGCTTGTATGTCATGGGTGAAGCTTGCTTTTACAGTAAGCTCAAATATATCTTCTGCAATTTCGTGTTGCGCGACTATTTTGCACAATTCTTTGCGTATCATGCAAAAACCGCCTCCTTTTCCGGAGCTTTCATCGCTTCAGCAGAAAAGTTCATCGATTCAATTACTTTGAGAATTGCATCTGCCGTATCCAAGGAAGTTAAACATGGCACCCCATTTTCAACGGCTTCACGGCGAATTCGGAATCCATCACTTTCCGGCTGTTTGCCTTTTGTTAAGGTATTGATGATAAACTGAGCCTCGCCACCATGGATGACATCTAATAAGGTAGTACCCTCTGAGCCGATTTTACCGACTACTTTTACCGAAAGGCCAGCAGCTTCTAAGACAGATGCTGTTCCGCCCGTCGCCATTAATCGGTATCCGATGGCGGCAAACCTTTTCGCAAGCTTTAAGCTTTCAGCTTTATCCTTATCAGCAACCGTGAATAACACTGTTCCAAACTTGTGAATGTTCATTCCTGATGCAACTAAGCCTTTATATAACGCTTTTTCAAGGGTGATATCCTTACCCATTACTTCACCAGTCGATTTCATTTCAGGTCCAAGGCTGATATCGACACTTTTCAGTTTGGCAAAGGAGAACACCGGAACTTTAACAAACACGCCATCCTTTTCAGGAACTATGCCAGCGCTGTACCCTTGATCCAGTATAGACACTCCCAAAATAGCTTTTGTCGCAATTTTTGCCATAGGAACATTGGTTATTTTGCTTAAAAATGGAACGGTTCTGCTTGAACGCGGATTTACTTCAAGAACATATACTTGATTCTCAGATATGACGTATTGAATGTTTAATAGTCCGACAATATTTAAGCCAATCGCTAATTTCTCTGTGTATTCTACTAACTTTTGTTTAACTTCTGCTGATAAGGTTTGCGGCGGATAAACTGCAATTGAATCCCCTGAGTGAACTCCTGCGCGTTCAATATGTTCCATAATTCCTGGAATTAACACATTCTTGCCATCACAAATCGCATCTACTTCAATTTCTTTACCTGTTAGGTATCGATCGATTAAGACTGGATGCTCAGGATTGATTTTCACGGCGTTTTCCATATAACGGAGCAGTTCATTTTCTTCGTAGACAATTTCCATTGCCCGGCCGCCTAACACATAGGAAGGACGAATCAGAACTGGATAGCCGATTTCCTCTGCAATCAAACGGGCTTCCTCAACAGATAAAGCCGTTTTACCAAGCGGCTGAGGAATATTTAATTTCTGCAGGGCATATTCAAATTTATCTCTATCCTCTGCGCGGTCTAAATCCTCAAGGCTGGTTCCTAAAATTTTTACGCCATTTTCAGCTAGCTTTCCAGCTAGATTAATCGCAGTCTGACCGCCAAATTGCACGACCACTCCGATTGGCTTTTCCAGGTCAATGATAGCCATTACATCCTCGATGGTCAGCGGTTCAAAATAAAGCTTATCAGAGATACTGAAATCCGTTGAAACGGTTTCTGGATTATTGTTGATAATAATCGCTTCATATCCAGCTTCTTTAATCGCTTTGACAGAGTGAACAGTTGCATAATCAAACTCAATCCCCTGACCGATGCGGATTGGACCAGAACCTAGGACAACCACACTTTGTCTGTCGGTAACGATTGACTCATTTTCTTCCTCATATGTTCCATAGTAATATGGCGTTTCTGATTCAAATTCAGCTGCGCACGTATCAACCATTTTATAAACTGGAATAATTTGATTGTTTTTTCGATAGGTGTAAAGTTCGGTCTCCGTCATTCCCCATAGCTCTGCAATCTTTTGATCCGTAAATCCCTTTTGCTTTGCTTCTAATAAGATTTCAGCGTTTAAGGGATTTTCTAATAAAATTTCTTCTAGTTTAATTATTCCTTCTAGCTTTTTAAGGAAAAATAAATCTATTTTACTCCATTCGTGAATCGTCTCAATCGAGGTTCCCCTTTTTAAGCTTTCGGCAATGTAGAAGAGTCTCTCGTCTCCAGCTTTACGAATTCGCTTCTCGACAAGCTCATCCGCGAATTCTTCCGCTCCATTCAGCTCAAAGTGATGGACACCTGCCTCAAGTGAGCGGATTGCTTTTAATAATGACTCTTCAAAATTTCGGCCAATCGCCATAACCTCGCCCGTTGCTTTCATTTGGGTGCCGAGTGAGCGATTTCCGGATTCAAATTTATCAAATGGCCATCTCGGTATTTTTGTCACAATATAATCAAGGGCTGGTTCAAAGCTTGCGTAAGTTTTTCCGGTAACAGGGTTCTTCATTTCATCAAGTGTAAGTCCAACGGCAATCTTTGCTGCAAGCTTCGCAATCGGATAGCCTGTTGCCTTTGATGCAAGTGCAGATGAACGGCTTACGCGCGGATTCACTTCGATAATGTAATAATTAAAGCTATATGGATCAAGAGCAAGCTGGACATTACAGCCGCCTTCAATTTTTAATGCACGAATAATTTTTAAAGATACATTTCTTAACATCTGGTACTCTCGATCGCTCAATGTTTGACTTGGTGCTACAACAATGGAGTCACCGGTATGAACTCCAACAGGATCAATGTTTTCCATATTACATACAACAATCGCACTATCATTAGCATCGCGCATGACTTCATATTCAATTTCCTTGAAACCGGCAATACTTTTCTCTAGCAAACATTGGTGAACCGGACTATTCTTTAAACCGCTCGTCACGATTTCTTCTAGTTCTTCTTGATTGTGGCATATACCGCCGCCCGTTCCTCCAAGGGTAAAGGCTGGACGGACAATTACCGGGAACCCAACCTTTTCTACAAAGGTTTTTGCTTCCTCTAATTCATGAATGATTTCACTGTCAGGTACAGGCTCCCCTAATTCATTCATTAAATCGCGGAATAATTCCCGGTCCTCAGCTTGATTGATTGCTGAAAGCTTTGTTCCAAGAATTTCAACTCCACACTCTGCCAAAACGCCGGAATTCGCTAATTCCACAGCTAAGTTAAGTCCTGTTTGCCCGCCTAGAGTGGCTAATAGGGCATCAGGACGTTCTTTTCGGATGATTTTGCTGACAAACTCCAGTGTCAAAGGCTCAATGTAAACGGCATCGGCCATTTCTGTGTCCGTCATAATGGTTGCTGGATTTGAATTGATCAGAATAACACGGTAGCCTTCTTCTTTCAAAGCCATACATGCTTGTGCCCCCGCATAGTCGAACTCTGCTGCCTGGCCAATGACGATTGGTCCTGAACCGATTACTAAAATGGAGTTTATATCTGTACGTTTTGGCATGCTGCTGTTACCTCCTGTTTTTCCGATTCAATCATGTTTAGAAACTGCTCAAATAATCCGTTTGCATCCTCTGGTCCAGGGGATGCCTCTGGGTGATATTGCACTGTAAATGCTGGATAATCTAAATGCTTCAAGCCTTCAATCGTATCATCATTTAATGCAATATGAGTTACCGCAAGCCTAGTATTTTCAATTGATTTACGATCAACCGTATACCCGTGGTTTTGGGAGGTTATCGACACTTTCCCAGTTGAAAGTTCTTTTACAGGATGATTGGAACCACGGTGGCCGAACTTCATTTTGACGGTATCGGCACCGCAGGCAAGAGCAAATAGTTGATGACCAAGGCAGATTCCGAAAAGCGGAACTTTTCCAAGCACCTCTTTAATCATATGAATGCCTTCTGGAACATCTTTCGGATCTCCAGGTCCATTTGAAAGCATGATTCCATCAGGACGCAGCTGGAGAATTTCCTCAGCGGTTGTATGGTAAGGGACGACGACAACATCACAGCCGCGGATATTTAACTCCCTTAAAATACCGTGTTTCATCCCAAAATCAACAAGGACAATTCTTTTGCCTCTTCCTGGGCTCGGATAAGCATTTTTAGTGGAAACTCTCCTTACATGATCTATAGGGAGCCGCGTTTGTCTTAATTTCCTCAACACTTCATCCGCATCATTTTCAATACTGCAAATTGCTCCTTTTAATGTTCCTGTCTTTCGGATAATCCGCGCTAATTTACGTGTATCGATTCCGGCAATGCCAGGGATTTTTTTCATTTTAAAGTACTCGTCGATGGTAAATTCACTTCTCCAGTTTGAAGGGAAATCTGCAGCTTCTTTGACAATGAATCCTTTTACCGCTGGATTAATCGATTCGAAATCATCGCGGTTAATCCCGTAATTTCCGATTAAAGGATAGGTTAACATGACAATTTGTCCACAGTAGGATGGGTCGGAAAGAATTTCTTGATAACCAGTCATACCTGTGTTAAAAACCACTTCACCAATGGTGTCCATATGGCTTCCAAAACCTTCTCCGATAAAAATCGTTCCATCTTCTAAAATTAGCTGTGCTTTCATGCTGTTACACATCCTTTTTCCCAAACTATATTTCCTGCTGCGATCGTTAACTCTGGCCAGCCTTTACATTTCCAGCCGCCAAATGGAGTGTTTTTCCCTTTGGATAAAAACTCATCAGGATTTATTTTACGTTCTTCATTTAAGTTTAATAACACGATATCTGCCGGCGCCCCTACCTCAATTTTCCCAAATGGCAGTGCAAAGCTTTCTGCCGGCTTTTGCGTCATATAGCCAATAAGCTGCTCAAGTGAGATGATATTTTTTAGCACCAAGTTTGTATAGAGGAGTGGGAAGGCTGTTTCTAAGCCGACAATTCCAAAAGGTGCTAATTCCATGCCTTCACTTTTTTCTTCCTGTGTATGTGGTGCATGATCGGTTGCAATAAAATCAAGTGTTCCATCTAAAAGCCCTTCAAGTAAGGCCAACTTGTCTTCTGCATCCCTTAATGGAGGGTTCATTTTATAATTGGCATCAAGCCCTGGAATATCATCTTGAGTTAATAATAAGTGGTGCGGCGTCACTTCCGCCGTTACCTTAATACCTGCTCGTTTTGCATCTCTAATTACGCGTACTGATTCTTTCGTACTGACATGGCAGACATGGTAATGACAGCCTGCTGCCTCAGCGAGCAGTACGTCTCTTGCAATTTGTACAGACTCACAAATGGAAGGAATGCCGTTTAATCCATTTCTTTTCGAAAAGCTGCCTTCGTGTACACAGCCTTTGTTGATAAGTGAATTTTCTTCACAGTGGGCAACAATCGCCATGTTTAGATCTGCTGCTTTTTGCATGGCTTCAAGCATCATACTGGCCGTTTGGACCCCTACGCCGTCATCGGTAAAGGCAAAAGCACCAGCGTTTTTTAGTCCCTCGAAGTCCGTTAGTTCCTGTCCTAGCAATCTAGTTGTGATTGAGGCATATGGTAAAACTCTAACCTTTGCCGTTTCTTGAATTCGCCTTTGCACGTCCGCCATAATTTCTACATTGTCAGGGACAGGTCGAGTATTTGGCATGGCTGCAACCGTAGTGAAACCGCCTTTTGCTGCAGCAAGCGTTCCGGTTGCGATGGTTTCCTTTTTCTCGCCGCCTGGCTCACGAAGATGAACATGCAGGTCGATAAATCCAGGTGATACAAAGAGACCTGCTGCATCCACTTTACGATTCACGGATTCTTCAATCTTTTCCTCGATTTTCGTAATAATCCCATTTTCTATTAAAATATCAGATTGTTTATTTTCGCCATTAGATGCTGTGTAATTGGCGTTCTGAATAAGTATTTTCATTAGTATAGCCTCCCTTTATGCTTTCGATTGATCTTTTTAAAACCGCCATTCTGACATAAACACCGTTTTCCATCTGCTTAAAAATTCTTGAACGCTCACATTCGATCAGACTGTCAGCAATCTCTACGTTTCTGTTTACCGGTGCGGGATGCATAATAATGCTTTGTGGTTTCATTTTCTTTTCCCGCTCAAGTGTAAGGCCAAATTTTTGATGATATTCAGAGGAAGTATAGCTTCCCTTTTTCTGGTGACGTTCATGCTGGACACGTAGAAGCATAACAACATCAGACTCCTGAATTGCCTGATCAATCGGAATATATCTTGTTGCATGGAGGCTATGATTATCAAACCATTCTTCTGGACCCGAGAATACAACTTCTGCTCCTAACCTTGTTAAGGTGTCAGCATTTGAACGCGCCACCCTGCTATGCCGAATGTCACCGATGATGGCTATTTTTAATCCTGTAAAACGTCCATATTCTTGATAGATGGTTAGCAGATCCAAAAGGGATTGTGTTGGGTGGTGGCCGCAGCCATCTCCGCCATTGATAATCGGTATATTCACTTTTCCAACAAGTTCGTCAAAATAACGATCCTGGCCATGTCGGATGACAATGGTATTTACACCGATGGATTCAAGCGTTTTTACTGTATCGTATAAGGTTTCTCCCTTTTGAACACTTGAGGTTTGCACTTCAAATGGGATGACACTTAATCCTAACTTTCTTTCAGCCAACTCAAAGCTGCATTTCGTTCTTGTGCTATTTTCAAAAAATAAGTTGGCTGAAAATAATTGTCCGTTCGGGCGCCATTCCATGCCATCAGCAAACCGCTGTGCATCGTTTAAGATTTGATAAATCTCTTCCACTTTTAATTCGTTCGTGGTAAGTAAATGATTTAGCAACTCGTTCCCCACCTTTTCCTATTTTTTGCAAAAAACACCCTGACCAAATGATCAGGGTGTATTAAATCCACACTTTATCCCGCCAAAAGCGGTTCAAGTGATAACACCCTTATAAGCCTCTCTGGACTTCTTTTAAAAGGTTTATTTATTATGCAATTTTCTTCGTTTCATTCGTCTTTTCAACTTCAAACATATTTTCATCGGCTTCTTGTCTTCCAGGAAGGATTAGATTTAACAACACCCCAATGATGGCGGCTAAAGCCATACCTTGAATTTGGATATTAAATGGCAGTTTAACGATTGCTCCACCGATTCCAATTACCAAAATGACCGACGAGATGACTAAGTTGCGTTTATCACCAAAATCGATTTTACTGTCAACTAACATTCTTAAGCCTGATGAAGCGATGATTCCAAACAATAGGATTGAAACTCCCCCCATGACCGGTGTTGGTATAGTTTGGATTAATGCTGTTACTTTCCCAATAAATCCGAAGATGATGGCAAGTACAGCGGCGCCAGCGATGACATACACACTGTAAACCCGCGTGATGGCCAAGACACCGATATTTTCACCATAGGTTGTTTTTGGCGGGCCGCCAATTAGAGCTGAGATCATTGTTGCGGTTCCATCCCCTAGAATCGAACGGTGTAAACCAGGTTCTTTAATGTAGTCACGGCCTACAACTTTGCTTAATACCAGCTGGTGGCCAATATGCTCAGATAGAGTAACAACTGCAACTGGAATCATTAATGCGGCTAAATCCCATGTGAATTTCACTTTGTAGCTTACAAATGGAATAATGAATTCCGGCATTTCAAACCAATTTGCTTTCAATACTGGACTGAAATCAACAATCCCGACCGTTAATGCGTATAGATAACCAACTACTATTCCACCTAAGATAGGAATGATACTTAAGATTTTTTTTGCGTAGATGGAGAAGATTATCGTTGCTGCTAAGGTAACAAGCGCTACCGAGAAATGAAGCATGCTGTATTTTCCAGCTGGATTATTCATTCCCATACCTACAGCAGTTGATGATAAAGCTAAACCGATGACTATAATTACAGGACCTACAACAATCGGAGGCAATAAATTCATTACCCAACGGTGTCCTGCTTTACTTATTACGAGTGCAACTATTCCATAAAGAAGACCTGCTAAAAATGTTCCAACCATCGCTGCACCAGGGCCGCCTGTTTCATTTAGTAATTTAATTGGAATAATATAGGCAAAGGATGAACCCAGGTATGCAGGAACTTTTCCTTTTGTTATTAATAAAAACGCAAGGGTTCCAAGTCCACTAGATATTAGCGCTATCGCCGGGCTTAAACCAACCAAATATGGTACAAGGATAGTTGCTCCAAACATTGAGAACAAATGTTGAATACTTAAAGTCAGCCACTGGGATGGTTTCGGAACATCTTTTACATCTAAGATTGGTTTATTGTTCATCTGGATTTCCCCCGTTTTTCTTTATTCTGTGATATTTCTTAATAAAAAACCCTCTAAGTCCATGGCAAGACAAAGAGGGTATGGAAAAGCCGTAAAATAATCCCGGCCTTTTCCCCTTTGTCAGCCTCACAGGACTGCATTTAAAAGGGCAAGCTATTTATTTGTCATATATGCTGACTTGATCAATCTGGTCCACTTCAACAAGCTCAACTACGATTTTTTCATCACTTGATGTTGGAATGTTTTTTCCAACATAATCGGCGCGAATCGGAAGTTCCCGATGGCCCCGGTCCACTAATACAGCAAGCTGGATGGTTGCTGGCCGCCCTATGTCCATTAAGGCATCAAGTCCTGAGCGGACCGTACGTCCTGTATATAAAACATCATCAACTAGAATGACTTTTTTATCACTTATGCTAACTGGAATATCCGATCCTTTAACAAGCGGCTCTTGATTTTCCGTTTTCTTCGATAAATCGTCTCGATATAAAGTGATATCAATTTCCCCAACAGGTATTGGGCTTCCCTCGATTTCCTCGATTCTTGAAGCAAGGCGCTGGGCTATATAGATGCCTCTTGTACGGATACCAACAAGAATACACTCTTCAATACCTTTATTTTTTTCAATAATTTGATGGGCAATCCTTGTTAATGCACGGCCAATTGCCTGCTCATCAAGAACAAGAGCTTTTTGGTTCATATGACACCTGCTTTTTATAAAATAAAAACCTCTCACCGATTTGGCGAGAGGTAAACGAGTCATTTCAACTAATAAGGGTATAGAATTCCCCTTAGTAGTTATCCGTTCCTTCTCAGCCTCACGGGACTGAATTTAAAGGCTTATTAAACTATAGTCATCTTACAATAATACTAATATAATGTCAACGATTATTTCCAAGCTGGTCAAGCAGCCTTTCGAAATCTTCAGGAAGGGGTGCTTCAAACTCTAAATATTCGTTTGTTCTCGGATGAGTAAAGCCAAGCACTCCGGCATGCAGTGCCTGTCCCTCAATATCAAGCGTTTTTTTCGGTCCATACTTAGGGTCCCCTGCAAGCGGGTAGCCGATATATTTCATATGAACTCGAATTTGGTGGGTTCTCCCCGTTTCTAATTGACACTCAACAAAGGTAAAATCTTTAAAGCGCTCGATCACATGAAAATGCGTAACCGCATGTTTCCCATTATCAACCACTGCCATACTTTGTCTGTCCTTAGTATCTCTTCCCAGCGGGGCATCAATCGTTCCAAAATCATGTGGAATAACACCATGTACAATTGCTTTATATTTACGAGTAACTGTTTTCTCAACTAATTGATTAACTAGGCTTTCATGAGCCATATCGTTTTTTGCGACCATTAATAGTCCGGAAGTATCTTTATCAATCCGGTGAACAATCCCCGGTCTTAACACTCCATTAATACCGGATAAATCTTTACAATGAGCCATTAAACCATTCACCAATGTCCCAGTCATATGTCCCGGGGCTGGGTGAACAACCATACCTCTAGGCTTGTTTACCACTAGAACATCTTTATCTTCGTAATAAATTTCCATGTTCAGTTCTTCTGGAATAACATCCAGCTCTTCAGGTTCAGGAATGGTGATTTCAATTTCATCCTTCAGACCGCATTTATAATTTGTTTTCACTATTTGTCCGTTCACTAAGACATTTCCATCTTTAATCCATTGCTGGACTTGTGTTCTTGACCATTCATCATTTAGACTCGCGATGACTTTGTCAATTCGATCCCCTTTTTGATTTTCAAGAATGGTGTGTTCCATTTTCTCCATAAGACTTCTCCTTCGATTCCTTCTCTTCTCGAAGCATTTGAATCATTAATAAAATTACTCCTATTACTAATGCTGAATCTGCAATATTGAAGACAGGAAAATTATAACTAAAAATATAAGTATGGATAAAATCGACAACTTCTTTTCGAATTAATCGATCAATAAAGTTACCGATAGCTCCACCAAGCATAAAAGCAAGTGAAACTCCCAATAGCCATTTACCCTTAGCTGCTTTGTAAAGATAGTACATAATGCCGGCAATAACAAGAAGGGTTATTACATAAAAGAGCCACATTTGACCTTGCAAAATCCCCCATGCCGCTCCGCGATTGCGGTGGGATGTAATATACAAAATATTATCAATGATTGGAATGCTTTCTCCTAAGTACATGTTTTTTACAATTAACCATTTCGTAAACTGGTCTAAAATAATTACAAAAAAAGCGATTAAGTAATAAAACACTAAGATCCCCCACATTTCGCCTAGACTTATCCTTAGCATTTTAGCATACTTAATCGTAAAACGACAATGTAACATCATAAAAATGACTAATGAATTGTTTTTTTACAAAATATCTCTAATAACTCTGAATCTTTTACTGTCTTTAAAGTAGGAATCATTTTTAACAAATCTTCCGGTATAAATTCCCCTGAAATTTCACATTGACCAAAATTTCCATCCTTTAGCTTCTGAATTGCACAATTAATGTCAGCCAATTCTTGTTCAAAAATGTTGGTTAACCAATTTTTTTTCTGTTTGCTTTTTAATGAATTTTCAATTTCATCTTTCGTTTGACGGAGTTCCAAAAACAGCTGTTCCTGCATTGCATTCATAGTTGTTACCTCCGTTTGGTCATTTGTTATATTATTTCCGCAAGCATTTTTCTGACACGGACAAACATTTGTCACAAACAACAACAATTAACGGAGAAGGAAAATATTAAAAGCCCCGTTTCCACGGGGCTTCATGATTTTATGCTAAATGGGAATAGTTTTCTTTAACAACTTGTGCACAGCGAGGGCAAAGTGTTTTATGCTCTTGGTCTTGTCCTACTTCCGGTGTTACCACCCAGCAGCGTTCACAGGTTTCACCTTCTGCCTTGGTGACGACAATAGAAGCTGATTCTAATTTCAGCGCATTTTCAGGTGCCTGATCGTATGCACCTGCAACTTCAAAGCCTGAAACAATAAATAATTGCTGCAGATTTTCTTCAATCGAATCTAGAAGGGCTTTTGTATTATCATTAACGTACAAGGTCACCTTAGCCGTTAACGATTTACCAATAACCTTTTCATTTCGAGCTTCTTCTAATGCCTTTAAAACATCATCACGCAGCTTCATAAATGCCGTCCATTTTTCTTCTAAGCCCTTCGCCCCTGGAAGATCCACATATTCCGGTAAATCTGTTAATTGAACACTTTCCTCCTGAACTGCCGGAATGAATTTCCATACTTCATCTGCTGTATGAGAAAGGATAGGAGAAACCAGTTTTGAAAGCGCAAGCAAGGATTCATATAAAACAGTTTGAATCGCTCTGCGATCTTGATGGTCAGCAGCCTCAATGTAAAGAACGTCCTTTGCAAAATCTAAATAGAAAGCACTTAAATCAAGGGTACAGAAATTATTAACTGCATGGTAAATCCCAGCAAACTCATAATTTTCATAAGCCTTATGAACATATTTGATGAGTTTATTTAATTTTACAAGCATGAATTGATCAACTTCACGCAAGTTTTCATAAGCAACTTTATTCACTGCTGGATCAAAATCTGCTAAGTTTCCTAATAGGAAACGGAAAGTATTACGGATTTTTCGGTAAACTTCAGCAACCTGCTTCAAAATTGCATCGGAGACCCGAACATCTGATTGATAATCAACAGAAGCAACCCATAGGCGAAGAATATCAGCACCTAATTGATTCATAACCTTTGCTGGCACGACAACATTACCTAATGATTTACTCATTTTTCTGCCATCACCATCTAGTGCAAACCCATGGCTTAATACCCCTTTATATGGAGCCTTTCCGGTCACAGCTACAGCTGTTGATAAGGAAGAGTTAAACCAGCCGCGATATTGGTCAGATCCTTCTAAATACAAATCAGCCGGACGAACTAAATCTTCCCGCTCAAGTAGAACGGCTTGGTGGGAAGAACCCGAATCAAACCAAACATCCATGATATCCGTTTCTTTTGTGAAGGTTCCATTTGGACTTCCTGGATGAGTAAAGCCCGCTGGAAGTAAATCTTTTGCCTCACGCTCAAACCAGATGTTTGATCCATTTTCACGGAAAAGGTTAGAAACATGATCAATTGTTTCATCAGTGATAATCTCCATACCATTTTCTGCATAGAAAACAGGAATTGGAACACCCCAAACGCGCTGGCGGGAAATACACCAGTCACCACGGTCACGCACCATATTAAATAGTCGTGTTTCACCCCAAGCTGGAACCCACTTTGTTTCCTTTACCGCTTCTAAAAGTTCATTGCGGAAGTCTTTAATAGAAGCAAACCATTGAGCAGTAGCACGGAAAATAACCGGCTTTTTTGTTCTCCAATCATGCGGGTAGGAGTGGGTAATAAAAGTTAGCTTTAATAATGCCCCTGCTTCCTCCAGAGCCTGACCAATTGGCTTATTGGCCTCTTCGTAAAATACACCTTCAAATCCAGGAGCTTCGTTGGTCATATAGCCCTTGTCGTCAACTGGACAAAGCACATCTAAACCGTACTTTTGACCAACACGGAAATCATCTTCCCCATGGCCCGGTGCAGTATGAACGCAGCCAGTACCAGCATCAGTTGTAACATGTTCCCCTAACATGACCAAAGAATCACGGCCATATAACGGATGAGAGGCAACAATATTTTCTAACTCCATTCCTTTGACCTTTTGGACTGTAGTGACATTTTCCCAGCCAATTTCTTTTGAAACAGCCTCCAAAAGGGCTTCAGCCACTAAATACTTGTTCCCATTAGTTGACACTACTACATAGGTTAGGTCCGGATGAACGGAGATTCCAAGGTTTGCAGGAATGGTCCAAGGAGTTGTTGTCCAGATCACAATTTGTGTATCAGTATCAATGACGCCTTTTCCATCTTTGACTTTAAAACCAACATAGATGGAAGGGGAACGCTTATCCTTGTACTCAATTTCTGCTTCCGCTAAGGCCGATTCACTTGATGGAGACCAATAAACAGGCTTAAGACCTTTATAGATATAGCCCTTTTTCGCCATTTCTCCGAATACCTTGATTTGCTGGGCTTCGTATTCCGGCTTAAGCGTAATATATGGATTCTCCCAGTCTCCACGAACACCTAGACGTTTAAATTGTGTCCGCTGATTATCAATTTGTTCTAGGGCATAAGTAGTACATAACTGGCGGAATTCAGCTACGGTCATTTCTTTACGCTTAACACCTTTATTGGTTAATGCCTGCTCAATCGGCAGTCCATGTGTATCCCATCCAGGTACATACGGAGCTTGATAGCCGCTCATTGATTTATAACGAACAATCATATCTTTTAAGATTTTATTAAGAGCATGCCCCATATGGATATCACCATTTGCATATGGAGGTCCATCATGCAAGACGAACATTGGCCGCCCCTTAGTGCGCTCCTGGACTTTTTGATAAATATTCATCTCTTCCCATTTTGCCTGGATATCCGGCTCTCTTTGTGGAAGATTGCCCCGCATCGGAAATTCCGTTTGCGGCATCAATAACGTATCTTTATATTCCATTTTCTTTTCCTCCTGATACTTTCATAAAAACAGAATAGCCAAATGACCAATAAAAAAACCCTCTCATCCCAAATAGGGACGAGAAGGTTTGATTCCCGCGGTACCACCCTGATAAATAGAACGAGTATATTCGTTCTATCCTCTTTAGATTCGTAACGTGAATAACACGCCAAGATCTACTTTTCCATTAGAAGTTCGACCTTAGGACTCGAGGGTGATTTTCCAATTTTCCTGCTCTACCGGGCTTTCACCATCCCCGACTCGCTTAAAACAGCCTCATGAAAAATTGTACTGTCCCTTTCATCGTCAATTGCCATCTATTCAGTATAATCTGTTAAAAAATTATATGCTAATTTATCATCTTTCGTCAAGCTAATGAATCTTCTTCTTCGTGGATTTTTAATTCTGTGGCATCCACTTCATATTCTAATAAATGATCCCAATCATCTGTATTCAACATATCGAGCTGCGCTTCGATTAACATCTTAAAACGAGTTCGAAATACCTTTGATTGCTTTTTTAAATCCTCGATTTCAAGTGCAATCTTTCTAGCTTTTGAAAGGGATTCGTTCACGATTCTGTCCGCGTTTTTCTCGGCTTCCTTAATAATGAGCTTCGCTTCCTTTTGAGCGTTACGTTTTACTTCTTCACCAGCTTCTTGAGCAATAATGATAGATTTATTAAGCGTCTCTTCAATATTTGTAAAATGGCCTAGCCGCTCTTTCATATCATTTAAGCGTTCTTCCATCTCTTTTTTCTCTCTGAGAACTAATTCATAATCTTTGATCACTTGATCCAAAAATTCATTAACCTCGTCCTCATCGTAGCCTCTAAACCCTTTATTAAATTCCTTATTATGAATATCTAACGGCGTTAACGGCATGATGCCACCTCCATAATTCTGTTCTAATATATGTATAAGGAAGTATTCGACATGTTTTTCAAAAATCCTGCAAAAAAATGAATTATTTTTGTTTTCCGGCAGAAATTCGCCATTTTTCCTTTTTAGTTTTTCCGTCTAAAGACATTATTTTTACTCGTCCATATCCTCGAACGGAAATCATATCACCGGCTTGACATTCAAATGAAGTGTTTTCGATTAATGTCCAATTAACTTTAACAAGCCCTTGTTGTATAAAAAGTTGTGATTTTTGCCGGGAGATATGATGAATACTAGAAATAACCGTATCCAGTCGTAATGAAGATACAGTTAACTCCATTTCTTCCCAAAGTTCTTGAAGGCTAAGGGCATTTTCGAGCGGTGTTTCCACCAATTTAACCCCAGCCCTGCCAATTGTTTGCAGATTACTCTTAATATATTCGCTGATTTCCGTAGTAGCGAAAAATTGAATCTGGTCATTATTGGTTAAGATGTCACCAAATTTACCGCGTTTTAATCCTAAGGACATTAAGGTCCCTAACACCTGGCGATGCTCGATTGTGACAAACTTTTTCGGATAATCAACTTCAAACAGGCTAATCTGGAAGTCAGCTTGTTCGGCTGTTAAATAATCAGGCAGTAATAACGCTCTTTTTCTTTCCACTCCATCGCTTCCCCCAAAAAGGGTATACTTTACATCGTTATTTTCGCCAATTAACATGGTTAAAATATACTGTTCTCTAGGGTCAAGAAAATCCGTTAGCTTTGGGGTATATTGTGTTTCCACATAATTTTTCCAATGTAATACCTGATCGATATAGTCCCGTTCTTCTGGACGGAAATGCTGATAAATGTTCATTCTTGTCTACACAACCTAGGGTACAGTATTTAAAAAAATGAAGATAAATATTGGAGTCCGTTTTGCGCAAAATTTAGGACTAAGAAAGCAACAATTGGCGAAATGTCCATCATGCCAATGGGAGGAATTATCTTTCTGAACGGCACTAAATATGGTTCACAAATGTTAGTTAGTAAACGGCCAATTGTTGTCTCCCTTGCATTTGGAAACCAGGACATCAATATATAAATAATTAATGCCCACGAATAAATCGATAATAACTGTGAAAGGAGATTAAAAATAAAATCCATTTATTTTACCACCTCGTTATTTGATTTTCAGAGTCATGAAAAAGCTCCGATATATTTCCTGAAACCTCCACATTATCAGGGGTACATAAAAAAATGCTTGTGCCAATTTTCTGGATATCCCCGCCAATTACATATACGGCACCGCTTAAAAAATCAATAATTTGTCTGCCTTGTTCATTATCGATGCGCTGCAAGTTCACCACTACCGCACGGCGATTTTTTAATTGGTCCGCAATCTCAGTTGATTCAGCATAAGTATGAGGTTCAACTAATATTACTTTTGATGCTTTTGAAGAAGTGTTGGAATTTGCAGGTTTTTGGACACTTTGCAGACTGACAACATTTTGTGGTTTAACAGGCTGCTTTTTTTGTTTTACTGGTTCAACTGCTTCTACATAATCATCATTGTTATCTTCATATTGATCATCTAAAAAGAAAAATGTTTTTAATTTTGATTTAATTGTCATTTTTTTCTCTCCTAACCATCTTCACCGACAAGTGCTGTGCCAATTCTTACCATTGTTGCCCCTTCTTGAATTGCAATCGTAAAATCATTGGACATTCCCATTGAAAGCTCTGTGCATGGAGCAAAATCTAAATTGTAAGTCTGCACTTGATTTCGAAGTTCTCTCAGTTTTCGAAAACAATCACGCAGAACCATTTCATCTTCCGTAAATGGCGCCATCGTCATTAAACCCTCTACACTTATATTTTCATATGGTCGGAGGGATTCAATAAACTTAATTGCCTCATCGGCTGTTAATCCATGTTTGGATTCTTCCTGTGACACATTGACTTGCACAAGACACTTTATTTTCCGTTTCGCACGTTTATTAATTTCTTCAGCCAGCGAAAGTCTGTCCAAGGAATGAATATATTCAACCTTATCGATAATGTTTTTTACCTTACGAGTCTGTAGTGTTCCAATAAAATGCCAAATAGGTTTGTCCTGGAGCACTTCCCACTTTGCAAGAAGTCCTTCATCACGGTTTTCACCCAGATTATAAATGCCCGCCTCTAACGCTTCTTTCGCTCTTTCGGTGCTGACATATTTCGTTACAGCAATCAACTTTATTTCGTCAGGATCCCTATTAGCTTTTAGGCATCCCTCATTTATTTGTTGTCTTATTTGTTCTAACTTTGCTGCTACCTTCATAAATGATCGTTAGTCTCCTTCCAGCCAATAAAACTTAACATTCTTCCAGTTCTGCCTTGATCCCGTCGATGGGAAAAAAATAAATCATGATGACAGCTTGAGCAAAATCCTGTTACGCTAATATTTTTATCGGGTATCCCCGCATTTAGTAGGATTTGCCGATTCACTTCACGTAAATCTAAAGAATATTGACCATCCCTAATTAGATTATATGGTTTTCCTTCGACATCTTCTAGTGTATTTTCAACTAAGTTAATGACACGATCATCCACAATATAACATTTTTCGCAAATTGATGGCCCGACTGCGACAAATATCTGTTCAGGGTCTATACCTTCTTTTTTCCAAGCTTCTATCATCTTTCCCCCTATTTTTCCAACTGTTCCCTTCCAGCCAGCATGGGCTGCCCCTATCATACGTGCTTCTGGAGCAATAAAAAAAAGAGGGACACAGTCAGCAAAGCAAAGAGTTAAAAGAATTCCCTCTTCATTTGTATAAAAACCATCCGTCCCCTTGAAAGA
Organism: Neobacillus sp. DZ-9; assembly: GCF_059587065.1. Lineage (NCBI taxonomy): Bacteria > Bacillati > Bacillota > Bacilli > Caryophanales > Bacillaceae > Neobacillus > Neobacillus sp. DZ-9. The sequence goes on along the minus strand of NZ_JCAIOL010000002.1, from coordinate 509,148 downwards.
CTGTTCATAGGAAACAGCACCTAAACCACGATCTGCTTTTGAAACTTTTTTTATAAAAGTATCATGAGTCTGCTCGGCACCCACCCAATTATTTATTGAGAAATCAAGCAGGTCAGAAACTATTTCTCGGTTCGAACCTACATCATTAACATTATCGTTAACATGAAAGCCAAGATTTAATGTTTCAAAATTCCCTTTACTCGTCCCCCCGCTCTTCGTTGTCATTCCTGCAACAAGTCCTGGATATTGCTCGGTCCAAGTGTCTATTAACAAAATTGAATTATTTTTTAAAACAAAGGGTTCCATGTTCATACCTCTAATGTTTTTCTTTAGTTTATCATGAATTGAAAAAATGGTCACCGCTAATGACAAAGCTCAAACTTCTGCTTCTTCAGAAATTCTTTCTACACTTCCTTTATGCCTTACCAAAATGACATCCTCACCAATTTTAATGATATTTTTCCAAGGGATGACGATGTCTTCATCCTTCCCAAAAAAGCCCAGTACTCGGCCGCTGCCAGAAATCACGACTGCTTCTATTTTTCCAGTGGTTAAGTTAATCTCAATATCGCCAATATTGCCCAATCTTTTACCATCTGCTACATTTACGACATCTTTTATCTGGAAATCCGAAATTTTAACCATACACATACCACTCCCAGTTCCTGTACTATAAAGAATATATGATTGTGATGGTCGATTTAGTAACAGAAAAAGCTGCCCCATTGGACAGCTTAGCTTTGGATATTCTTATTCATTTGTCTTATCGCTGCTTTTTCTAATCGGGAAACCTGCGCTTGGGAAATTCCGATTTCATCAGCGACTTCCATTTGTGTTTTACCCTGAAAGAATCTTTTACGCAAAATTAATTTTTCACGCTCGTTTAATCGACGCATTCCTTCTTTTAAAGCGATTTCCTCGATCCAGTGAATATCTTTATTTTTCTCATCACTTAACTGATCCATGACATAAATCGGGTCGCCGCCATCATTGTATATTGGCTCAAATAAAGACACTGGGTCCTGTATGGCATCGAGGGCGAAGACAATCTCTTCATGTGGTACCTCTAAAACCTTCGCGATTTCTTCAGCAGTCGGTTCACGTGAGGTTTCGCTCATGAGTCGTTCCCTAACCTGAAGGGCTTTATAAGCGATATCCCTTAAGGAGCGGGACACACGAATAGGGTTATTATCTCGCAAATATCTTCTTATTTCTCCAATAATCATTGGTACGGCATAAGTGGAAAACTTTACGTTTTGACCTAAATCAAAGTTATCAATCGATTTCATTAGTCCAATACAGCCTACCTGAAATAGATCGTCAACAAATTCACCTCGGTTGTTAAAACGTTGAATCACGCTTAGTACAAGGCGCAAATTTCCATTTACGAGCTTTTCTCTAGCGGATATATCGCCCTCTTGCATTTGCTTGAAGAGAATTCTCATTTCTTCGTTTTTTAATACAGGAAGTTTTGACGTGTCCACACCGCAAATTTCAACTTTATTTCGAGTCAATTCTTTTCCCTCCTCACAGGAGCTGCTGTACAAAAAACAGTATTTCCTTGAGGAGGAAAAATATGCACCTGTCCAAACAAGTGGACAGGTGCATATTTGTCGAAAATTGCAATAAAATCACGGAACTATAGGTTTTTTTTGGTAGAAAAAAATTTCTTAAACCATCTTATTGAACTCTTTTCGTAATCTTTTAATAATTCTTTTTTCTAACCGGGAAATATAGGATTGGGAAATTCCAAGCATATCGGCAACATCCTTTTGCGTTTTTTCCTCGCCATTTGTTAAACCAAAACGAAGCTCCATGATTTGTTTCTCACGATCGGTTAGCTGATGTAAAGCTTTAGTGAGCAGCTTCCGATCAACATTCGCCTCTAAGTCTTTGGTAATGATATCATCATCGGTGCCCAGTACATCTGATAACAATAGCTCATTCCCATCCCAATCAATATTCAATGGTTCGTCGAATGAAACTTCTGACCTGATTTTATTATTTCTCCTTAGGTACATCAGGATTTCATTTTCAATACATCTGGAAGCGTATGTAGCAAGTTTTATTTTCTTTTCCGGATTGAAGGTATTAACCGCCTTAATTAAACCAATTGTCCCTATACTAATTAAATCTTCAATATTTATCCCTGTGTTTTCAAATTTCCTGGCAATATAAACAACCAGACGAAGGTTTCGTTCAATTAATATCGATCTTGCTGCCTTGTCACCGCCAGGTAGTTTTTTTAATAACATTTCTTCTTCATCTTTACTTAAAGGAGGCGGCAATGCTTCGCTTCCGCCAATATAATATACTTCATCTGTTTTTAAACCTAATTTTATTAAAATTTTATACCAATAGTAGGATAAGCGAAGTTTCCACTTTTTCATTCATGTTCCTCCTTCTAAAATATGTTTTTCTGAGTATAGTATTATTAACTTACCTTCACAGACCCTCCTTGCTGCTTCGGTCCTGTCAGCATTTTCGGATGGACAATACATTGAAAGGCATCATCTGCCGAAAGCTGCTGCATGGTGAAGGATACAAGACCCTTTTCGCATAAATACTGGTCACCATTTTGTTCGATTAATATGTTATCGGGCTTAATGGCCACAATGAGCTGATGCTCTTGTCCTACCACCCTGCAAGGAACAATTCTTAGTCTATTTTGCCATTCATCCGAAACCTCCCCACTCCCCATTATCAGCGGTTCTGGATCTGCGGCAATTTTCTTAATTTGCTCAGGAATTGCATCCAATTGATTTTTTATGGATACAAACATTACCGGGAGCCTTGACAACGGGTCATAAAGTTGATTGCCGCTATCAACTAATCCTTTAAAAACAAATGTTTCACTGCCTATTTTCAAGCTGACATTGACGATTTGTTCAAATTGGATTTTCGTCATTTCCATACCTTCTATATTTTTCCTTGAAAAGTGCCAGGCAACCGGGAAACCAATTAGGACGAATAACCAGCTGACTGGGTCACCAAAACCCTTCACACCCGACATTAAAACCTTTGTGGTTAACTCAGGATCGTATTGGATGAAATAATGGGCTCCTAATAAGGCCCCGCCAATTAAAAAGGTAGCAACATATAACGTCATTAACGCTTTGAGAAAATAAGACAACCGTTTATATCCAAAAGCTGCCAGCACCATCATGACGGAGCATAACAGTTTTGCGATTGGATGGTTTGAGTAGACATTTATTGGTGTAAAGGCTAATAGAATAATTAGTGAGCCAATAAATCCCCCAGCCAATAATCTCCAGATTCGTATGCTTCTTTTTAGAAAAATAGCTGTTAAATAAAGAAGAAGGCTATCAAAGAACAAATTAAGAGCCCAGATCACATCTAAATAAACAACCAAATAGCTTCCTCCTTATTGGGAGTTCTATTAATCTGTTACGAAAAAGTATAACGTAGTAGAGGACTAAAAGTGTGTCACTTTCTGTAATCAAAAAAACAGAAATTTTCACTATTCTTTAAGGAATTTGTCAGATAATATTATGAATAAATGTTCTTTTTGACATGGCTGTTGATTTGCGCTCCAGGCGGCTCCAATCAACAGAGTTATATACTTACCAACATTTTTTCTTTAACAGAGCAAAAAAAAAGCATTGCCCAAAAAGGACAATACTTTTTTATATTAACGTCTACGATTCCGGTTACGAAGGAAAGTAGGAATATCAAGTGTTTCTTCTTGAGAAGAGCTGTTATTGCGAACTGGTTCTTGATGAACTTCTTCGCGCTTTGGCTGTTCTCTCTTAATCGGATTTACCGGAGCTTTATTCTGTCCAAAAGTAGGACGGGTTACCTTTGGCTGAATGACTTCTTCATTAAAGCCAGTTGCAATAACGGTAACGATAATTTCATCTTTTAAATTTTCGTTGATAACAGAACCGAAAATCATGTTTACTTCCTGATCGGTTGCCGTTGCAACGATATCAGCTGCTTCTTGAACTTCGTAAAGGCTTAAGTTCGTCCCGCCGGTAATGTTCATTAAAACACCTTGTGCTCCATCGATTGATGTTTCTAATAAAGGTGAATTAATGGCTTTTTTTGCAGCTTCAGTGGCGCGACTCTCACCGGAAGCTACACCAATACCCATTAACGCTGAGCCCTTATTTGACATAATCGTTTTTACATCAGCAAAGTCAAGGTTAATAAGACCAGGTGTTGCAATTAAATCGGAAATACCTTGAACCCCTTGACGAAGAACATTGTCTGCTTCACGGAAAGCCTCAAGCATCGGAGTGCTCTTATCAACAATTTCAAGAAGCCGGTCATTTGGAATAACAATCAAAGTATCAACTGCCTCTTTCATTGATCCAATTCCGCCAGAAGCTTGATTTGAACGTTTTTTGCCTTCAAAAGTAAATGGACGGGTAACAACACCCACTGTTAAAGCACCCAGGTCGCGAGCAATCTGCGCAATAACAGGTGCTGCCCCTGTACCAGTTCCTCCGCCCATTCCTGCCGTTACGAATACCATGTCCGCACCGCGCAATGCTTCCTCGATTTGCTCCTTACTTTCCTCTGCGGCTTTTTTTCCAACCTCTGGGTTCGCACCAGCTCCAAGACCTCTGGTCAGCTTTGCACCAATCTGCATTTTCACTTCAGCTTTTGAAAGATTCAATGCTTGTGCGTCAGTATTTACTGCGATAAATTCTACACCTTGTACGCCATGTTCAATCATTCTGTTTACGGCGTTATTACCACCGCCGCCAACTCCGATTACTTTTATGGTTGCAAGAGAATCTAAATTTGTATCAAATTCTAACATGACAAATCCTCCTAATTCGTCGATATACCTTTTCGATTATGCCTATTCGAAAAAGTAACCAAGGAATTTTTTTACTTTTGATGACATCTTTTCTTCCGGATGTTTTTCTACTTTTGCTTTTGGTTGATGTTGTTTTGGTACTCTCTTTTCAATTGGCTCAGATACTGCTGATGAAGAGCTGATCGTACCACCTGGTAATCTAGCATTCTTATAAGCATATTTTATTAAGCCAACCGCTGCTGTATATTGAGGTTCTCTTACACCAATGTAATCTGGTACTGCAATCCGTACTGGATTTTGAAACATATCTTGAGCAAGATCCAAAACTCCTTGCATATTGGCACCGCCGCCAGTTAAAACAAATCCTCCCGGCAGACTAGTTACACCCAATCGCTTTAACTCATGGGCAACCAATTCAAAAATTTCTTCCATCCTTGCTTCAACAATATCAGAAATTTCCAATTGGTTAAATTGTTGGTGCTGATCACTGCCGATAATCGGAACACTGAACACTTCATCTTCTGATGCCTCATCATAGAAGGCATGTCCATGCTTCATCTTTATTTTTTCAGCGTCCTCAGTAGAAGTTCGGAGTCCGACAGAAATATCCTTTGTGATATGGTCACCGCCAACTGAAATGACACTAGTTGCGGTAATAAAACCATCTTGAAAAACAGAGATGTTAGTGGAACCGCCTCCTAGGTCAATCAAAGCGACACCAAGGTTTTTTTCATCCTTGGATAAAGCATACTCTCCTGCTGCCAGCGGCTGAAGGATAATATCAGAAAAACTAAGACCAGCGCGCTCGACACAGCGGATTGTATTGGCTAAAACGGAATTTGAACCTGTAATTAACGTTCCATCCATCTCTAATCGGACACCAATCATTCCCCGCGGGTCATTTATTTCATCTTTACCATCTAGGATAAATTGCCTTTGGATAACTCCCATGTTTCCTCGCTCTGGAGGAATAGATCCGACATGGGAAGCCTCAATGACACGAATAACATCTTCATTAGTAATTTCTCGATTTTGGCCAGAAACAGCTACAATACCGTGACAAGGCTGAAGCATAACATGGTGTCCTGGAATTCCAACGACAACTTCCCTGATTTCCATTCCTACCATTCTTTCCGCCTGCTCAATTGCCCGCTTAATAGAATGAACCGTATCATCCATATCGACAATCGAACCTTTACGAAGCCCTTCAGATTTTACATTTCCGACACCTATAATATTTAACGAGCCTTTTCCTGAATCATGAACCATTTCACCAATGATTACTTTTACACTGGATGTACCGATGTCAAGGCTAACATATATTTCATTGCTGTTCATTCTCTGGCACCTCCTTTATTTTTCCTAAAATAGAACAACAATTTTCTTTGTTCAATTAATGTTCAAGACATATCTTATAAAAATATTCGTCACAACTAAAATGATTCCCTTTAAAAATTTTCAACTTTTTTCTAATTTTTCTTTGTTTGTTGACCATTTCGTCAATAATATTCGACGAATTACAGCAATATTCTGAAACAATCTGACACCAAACGCAAAAACTGCTGCTAAATACAAGTCTACACCAAGATGTACACCGAGAAAAGCTAAACTTGCAGCAAGCAAAATATTAAAAAAGAAGCCCGATACAAACACCTTTTCATCATAAATATTTTGCAAATATGCGCGAATTCCACCAAATAACGTGTCGAATGCAGCTAAGACAGCAATCGACAAATAATTTGAATATTCTTCTGGAATTCGGATCTCAGTCAATAAACCAAGAATGATTCCAATTACTAGTCCCATAAACGGAAGCCACATTAGGTACCGACCCCTTCTTTAATCGGTTCCAAAAACCGAATACGAATTGGATTATCATAGGCAGGCACCTTAATATTCGGAATAGGCGCCGAGACATTCAGCCTCAAGCCTTCAGTAAAAAATTCATCCCTTGCTTTTGATACTTTCATCCGATTATATAATTTTTCAGCCGTGTTGGAATCAGCAACAGCTACCTTTACTTCGATTGGTAAACTTTTAATGGAATGGCCATCAATTTTTGTCTCTCTATTGATATCCCTGATAACGGTTGTATTAATTATTCGTTGACCGTCAATGGAAACATATTTGGCTTCATACATATTTAATTCGTTCAATAATCTCTTTAATAATTCTGGTGAAACAACCCTTGTGACAGGATCTCCTATTTGAATATCTTCAACAACAGGTTCAATCTCTAATGTAATTCCAGGTCCTGTTACCTCGGTTAAACCAGCCTCAATCTTTAATTCCTGCAATGTATCCCTTAAGGCCTGTTCCTTGCTTTGCTTTCGCTTAGATTCATAGGCTGATAGTTTTTCTTCATTAGAACGAATTTCAGTCAATAAATTAGACTGCAGCTCTTTTTCTTGCAGAAGGGCTTCCCGGAGCTGCCAAATATCTCTAGTATCCCGTTCTTCAGGCTTTTTCACGGTTTGAAATTGAATCGCAATCATAAAACCCACAACCGCTGCTACCAAGGTAAAACTAATACTTAATTTTTGTTTGTCCACTTTTTTCACCTTACCTTTTTTGTTTTTCGTGGACAGCAAAATCCTGTTAAATCAGCTTCCTAAAATTGGATTAAGCGTAATGTCACTTTCTTTTTCTAAAGAAAAAATAATATTATCATTAACCAATTGATCCTTTACCCCGCCGGTAAGATTTAATGAAGACGAGAGCACATCTGGGTCGCCGATTGCTGTAATAATAAAAGGTGCAGGATGCTGAATCCCATCTACTGTAATGACCGGGCCATTACAGACAATATAAGAATGACTTGTAAGTCTTTGCCCATTTATCGCAACTGCATCTGCGCCCGATATATAAAGTTCATTGACTACTTTAAATACATGATGTTCATGGACGAGGTAATTATTAATGTTATCTTCTTTAGGATCGTAAGCACCGTCACTAAGGGTAACCTTTACCCCGCTGCCTTTTACTTTTACCTTACCAAGATACATCCTGTATTTTTCAGCATCTTCTGCTAAATTTTGAAACACTTGGGCCTCTTTTGCGAGATTTTTTTCATTTTTTTGTACTTTATCCTGCTTTTGATTTAATTCTTTTTGCAGTTTTCGATTGGTCTCCTCTTGGGCAATCAATTGATTTCTAAGTGTAAGTGTTTTTTCATATTGCTTTCCTGATAAATTGGGCTTTTCTTTTTGTTTTTCGATTTGCGTCAAATGATAGGAGAAAGCAAGCATAAATCCTAAAACAAGGCAGACAAAAGACAGAACAACGTGTTTACCCTTCACCTTCATCCTATTCAACTTTCTTTTCCTCCACTTCTGCTTCAAAAGCCCTGAAATAAGACCCTACCTCCAAGTCGATAATTCCTTTTTTATTAGGATCCAATTGGCCAATAATAGAAGGATAGTGCACCATCTTTTCTGAAAAGCTTTTTAATGTGGCACTAACCTCAAAGCCGTCATTCATAAATAAGGAAACGTGGTACCGGTCTGTTTTTTTGGGAGTGTAATGAATTTCAGAAATGGAGTTTGCTATTTCACTTGGAAGACTTTTCAGCTCCTTAACCATTTCGTTCAGAGCTGCCCCTTCTTTAAAATCGAATAGAATCGGAGAATCAACTGGGATCATTTCCGTTTTTCTATTTTTAAGTATTTGTCCATTCTCCATAACTGGTAAGTAGGATGTATCCTTTTTTAAATAAGCGATTCTTTTATGCTCTTTTACTTGGATTAGAATGGTGTTCGGCCACTCTCTCTTTACATCAGCTTTATTAATTTCAGGAAGCTGCTCCACTTTTGAAGCGACAGTATCCTTTCTAACTTTCCAAATATTCGTATTATTTGAAAGGCCGCTTTTTCGGATGATTTCATCTTTAGAATATATTTCATTACCTTTAATTGTAATCGTCTTAATATGACTTAATGGTGATTGTGTATAGGCTACCGCAACGATCATGATAAAAAACAAAATCAGCAAAAGCACAAGCCGTCTGTTTGCTTTACGCCTTCTTTGTTCTTTTAGTTTTGGAATACGATCCTCAAGAGCAACGATTTTACCATTTTCCATTCATAATTCCCCCAACATAAAAGCAGCTGCCCTAAAATAACCACAAATAAGCTTGTCCATTCATTCTTTAAATGATACCTTGAAAAGAGAAACAACGGCACGAAAAATCATGCCGTCATTCGTTTACTTAGAGAGTTCGCACCTATAATATTATCAGTAATTATACCACAAAATTTGTCATTCGTAAGAAATTTATTACTATAAAAGTAAGGATAAATTTAGCATTTAATTTCTATTTCCTTCCAATTATCTCAACTTCTGTTTCCATTCTAATTTCATAAAGGTTATAGATGGTGTCCTTCACATGCTGGATCAATGCCAGCACATCTCCTGCTGTTGCATTGCCTGCATTGATAATAAAATTCCCATGCATTTCAGAGATTTTTGCTCCGCCAATACTGAAGCCTTTTAATCCGGCTACTTCCACTAATTTTCCTGCATAATTGGGCAGAGGGTTTCGAAAAATACTTCCTGCACATGGGTAATTCCAAGGTTGAGTTTCTTTTCGATAATCCTTATTTTTTTGCATCTGCGCTACAATATTTCCCTTTTCACCTTCATCAAGCTGAAAAACAGCTTCGACAACTATGCCGGGACGCTTTTTCTGCAAGACAGAGGTCCTGTAGGAGAATTCCATTTCTTCATTTGACAGCCATTCCATTGTTCCATCTTCAAACAAAATATGGGCTTTCGTGAGGATTTTACTAATATCTGATCCATGTGCCCCTGCATTCATATAAACTGCTCCGCCGACTGACCCCGGGATGCCGCTTGCGAACTCAAGGCCCGAAAGCCCTTTTTTACTAATAAGCGTAGATAAACTAACAAGGGAATGACCACCGCTAACTGTGATTTCCGTCCCATTTATATCAAGATGATCAATTCCTGACCCGAGTTTTATTACGGCTCCTTCAATCCCTTTATCAGAAACTAAAAGATTCGATCCTCTCCCAATGGCTCGCCAATTAATCTGATGCTTCTTAATAATTTCCATTACTTGTTTTAAGTTTGCTACAGAGGTTGGCTCTATAAAAATATCGGCAGGTCCGCCAATCTTAATTGTGGTGTGATGGGCAAGAAGTTCATTTTCCTTTACTTTCCCAATTTTTGAAGCTTGCAATTCCGCTAAGATTCCGTCCAAATTTACCACCTAACTTTCCAAACATACGTATATTATAGTCTATGCAAAAAATGAATACGGGCTACTTTTGTACACCCCTAACTAGCTGATCCATAACCTGAAACAGCCTGTTAGCGGAGTCGGGAACACCCATTTTTTTTGCTTTTAATTTCATTTCCTTAAGATTTTCGCTATTTAAAAGGATTCGATCAATATGTCCAATTAAACTTTTACTGTTTAACTCTTTTTCTAATAAAAGTTGTGCTGCTCCATGGTCACTTAAAGAGCGGGCATTTTTTTCTTGATGATTATTTGTCACATATGGGCTTGGAATTAGGATGCTTGGAATACCTAGTGAAGTAATTTCGGCTAAAGATGTTGCCCCTGCCCTTGAGACTACTAAATCAATACCGGCCAAAACTTCTGGCATATTATGAATAAACGGCTTTATCACAACATTTTGGGGATTCCCAACTAACTCCACTTCTTTTTTAACATCTTCAAAATGCACATCTCCAGTAACATAGAGAATCTGGTAAGGTTTTTCAGCAAAATCCGATAAAGACTTGACAACAGCTTCATTGATTGGACGTGCCCCGCGGCTGCCGCCAAAGATGAGCACTGCCGGCTTAGTTGTACTTAGTCCTACAGAAAGCCTCCCTTTAATTCCATCCTTGCCAATCACCTCAGAAGCGCGGGGATTCCCAGTAAAAACGACCTTTTCCTTTGGAAAAAATTCTTTTGCTTCATCAAAACATATAGCTACCTTGTTTACATAGCGGCTTAAGAATTTATTCGTCAGACCAGGGACACTATTTTGTTCGTGAATAATCGTTGGAATACGCAGCTTAGAAGCAGCATAAACGACAGGTCCACACACATACCCGCCAGTCCCAATGACAATGTCCGGTTTAAACTCTTTTAAAATTTTTTTACTGTCCTGAACCCCTTTAAGAAATCGAATAACCGTTTTAACATTTTCAAAGGAAAGCTTCCTTTTAAAACCCGTAATATGGATGGATTTAAAAGCAATATTTTCTCTTGGAACAATTTTACTTTCCAAACCATTAATAGTTCCTATGTATAAAAACTCAGCTTCTTTGTTTTCTTTTTGGATTTCTCTAATGAGGGCGAGTGCAGGATAGATATGTCCGCCAGTTCCCCCGCCGCTTACTACTATTTTCATTTTTCCACCTCATTAACGATTTAAAACCTGAATGCATTCCTATCTTACTATAAAAACCGAATAAAGAAAGCAAATGACAAAAGAATGTTATCTAATTGTAAAATAAAAAGAACCCTGCCACCACAGGGTATCCTTTAATATCTAGAATAGCGGCTAATATTTAAGAGAACACCTATTGCCATCAGCATCAAGGTAAGCGAGGATCCTCCATAGCTTAAAAATGGCAAGGTAATACCTGTAACCGGCATCAGACCTGTCACAACCCCGATATTGATCATGACTTGAATGGCTACCATTGCGATAATTCCCACCGCGAGAAAGCTGCCGTATAAATCAGGTGCCCCTAAAGCGATACGGATTCCTCTCCATAATAAAAGGGCAAATAAAAGCAAGATAAACGATCCGCCAATAAAGCCTAATTCCTCTGAAAGAATCGCAAAGATAAAATCCGTTTGCGGTTCAGGTAAGTAAAAAAACTTTTGCCTGCTTTCACCAAGTCCGAGTCCGAATAAACCTCCAGGACCTATCGCATAAAGTGATTGGATAATTTGAAATCCGCTCCCCAGTGGGTCAGACCAAGGATCTAAGAAAGAAGTAATCCTTTTAATACGATACGGTGCGGAGGCAATCAAACCAACAAACCCTGCCACTCCTAATAATCCCAAAAAGGCAAAATGGCTTACCCTGGCACCTGCAATAAAAATCATTACCACGCAAGTACCGATCATTACTGTTCCAGTGCCCAGGTCAGGCTGCAGCATTATCATTGCAAAGGCGACAAAGGCAATTCCTAATGAGGGCACAAGCCCTTTTTTAAAGGAGGTAATCAATTTCTGCCGTTCAGACAAATACTTGGCTAAAAAGGCTATCATCGCAAGTTTCATAAATTCAGAAGGCTGGATGGAAAATGCGCCAACTCCTATCCAGCTTCGTGAACCATTTCGTACATTTCCGATTCCCGGAATTAAAACCAAAATTAACAAAACGAAACATACAATTAAAATTGTTTTCGCCCATGTTCTCCATGTCCAATAGTTTATGTTCATAATAAAAAACATGGCAGCAATCCCTACCCCTGCAAACAGGGTCTGCCTTTTGGCAAAGAAAAAGGAATCATTGAATTTATACTCCGCCCAAATAGCGCTTGCACTGTATACCATAATAAGCCCAATTGCCAGCAGTGTAAATGTAACTATCATTAGAATAAAATCAGGAGTCGTTTTCTTTGTCGGCACCACTAAACACCTCAACTGCAAGTTTTAGGGCTTTTTGTTGAGTCAGAAATAATTGTGTCCAGCTACAGCGCCTGGGCGCTTCCGCTTTTCTTTGTAAGACAAGCCCTTACTTAAGCTTATGCACCGCTTCGATAAAAATGTCTCCCCTGACTTCAAAAGTTTTGTATTGATCCCAGCTGGCACAAGCAGGAGATAACAAGATGACATCACCTGAATTTGATAAACCAAATGCTTCAGGTACGGCCTTAGCCACATTATCGACATGCTTGATTACTTTTATTCCTGCCTCACGACCAACCCGTTCAAGCTTCTCTGCTGTTTGCCCGAAGGTAATTAATGCTTTTACATTGTTTAGATACGGCTTGAGTTCATCAAACTCGTTGCCGCGATCCAGCCCGCCTGCAAGTAAAACAATTGGCGCTTCAAAAGCAGCCAAAGCATTAATAGTAGCTAAAATATTGGTAGCTTTTGAGTCGTTATAAAATTTTCTGCCGTCAACTTCCGTAACATATTGTAAACGATGCCTTACACCGGTAAAGGTCCGGAGTACTTCCTGAATCGCACTATTCTCCACGCCGGAAAGCTTTGCAGCAGCCATAGCACATAAAATATTTTCTAAATTGTGTACTCCAGGTAAAGCAATTTGATCAATTGCCATTACTTTTTCATCATTAAAGTTAATCCATCCGTCACGGATAAAGGCACCTTCAGCCAATTCCTTCTTCGTGGAAAAAGGAATTATTTTCGCCTTAGACTGACGGGCAATTTCAAAGGTTTCATCCTGATCAGAATTGATAATCAAATATTCCAGTTCAGTTTGGTTTTTCGTGATATTCGCTTTCGCTGCTTTATATTCTTCCCTAGTCCCATGATAATCCAAGTGGGCATCATAAAGATTGGTAATAATCGCAATTTTAGGATTAAAAGTTTCAATTCCCATTAACTGAAAAGAGGATAACTCGATTACGATTGTATTATCCTTCGTTGCCTTTTGAGCAACACCTGATGCAACTGTTCCAATATTCCCGGCAATTAATGGCTTTTTGCTGCCTTCATTCAACATCTCATAAACTAGTGTTGTCGTCGTTGTTTTACCATTTGTACCGGTAATTCCAATAAAGGAAGCTTCAGAGATTTCATAGGCAAGCTCTACTTCGGTAATAACCGGTATTCCCATATTAAATGCCCCTTCAATCATCGGGTTGTTATAAGGAATACCTGGATTTTTTACAATCAACTCAAAACCATCATCAAGGAGCTCCACAGGGTGATCCCCGCAAATCACCTTTATCCCCTGTTCAAGTAAGCCCTGTGCTTCAGGATTTTCTGACAGGGGCTTTTTATCATTCACCGTTACAAATGCTCCAAGCTTATGTAATAAAGCAGCAGCGGTAACCCCGCTTTTTGCCAAACCAAGAACAAGAATTTTTTTATGATGATATTTTTCAATCTGTTTCACTTACAACCACACCTCTATATAGATTCCTAGTATTGCAAGTATTAATCCAACACTCCAAAAGGTTACAACAACTCTCCATTCAGACCAGCCGACTAATTCATAATGATGATGAAGCGGGCTCATTCGGAAGATTCGTTTACCAGTTGTTTTAAAGGAAGCTACTTGCAGTATAACTGATAATGTTTCAATCACAAATACTCCACCAATAATAATGAGCAATAATTCAAGCTTTGTCAGAATCGCAATGGTGGCAATCGCACCGCCAAGAGCAAGCGAACCTGTATCTCCCATGAAAACCTTTGCTGGATGGGCATTGAAAACGAGGAATCCTAAAACAGCCCCCACAACAGCCACAGAAAATATCGCTATTTCCATTTGAGATTGATTCCATGCAAGTACAGCAAAAGCACCAAATGCCACGGCTGCCGTTCCTGATACTAAGCCATCAAGTCCATCTGTTAGGTTGACTGCATTGGAGAATCCGACAAGCCAAAATATAATGAAAATGATGAAAAACCACCCTAAATCAATGGAAGTGTCCGTAAATGGAATACTTACTTCAGTCGAAAAACCATTTTGTTTATAAACTAAATAAAAAATGACGGAAATGATAATTTGACCTAAAAGCTTTTGTTTAGAAGTTAATCCTAAATTTCGTTTCAATGCCACTTTGATAAAATCGTCTAAGAAGCCAAGTAATCCAAATCCAAGGGTTACAAGCAAAAGCAAGTAGGTTTTTACGGTTGGTTCAGAAAATTTCCCAGTCATGACGATTGTTGTAATGACAATCGAAAATAAAATCATAATTCCGCCCATTGTCGGCGTACCGGTTTTCTTTTGGTGTGATTTAGGACCTTCTTCCCGAATGCTTTGTCCAAATTTCAACCTTCGTAAGAAGGGAATAAAAATGGGAGAAAACAATACGGTAACGAGAAAGCCCATTATGATTGTGAAAAAAATAACTTGCTCCAGCATTTTATTCCCTCCCTTCAGAATCAGTATCATGTTGTTTCGTTAACTTTTTTAGCATCACAGCAATATCATATGTTTCTCTATTTTTATTAAGAAGTTCTTTATTTGAAAATTTAAAGTTAGTTATCTCCATTGTCGCTTCTATTTCTCCATTTAATTTTTCAAGATAGTGTTGTAATAATTTTTGTATTGCTTCACCGCTATCAGAAGTAAAGAATACCGGAAAATAATTGGGTGTATAATGAGGCAGTTTTTTTCCACGCTCCCAAATAGCCGCTATTGCGCCATTTGCAATTGCTTCCGAAAGTTCCTCAGCCCCGTCATTTACCGGAACAAACAGGCCTTTTGGCTGTTTGACATTCGCTTGGTCTGTAACCGTATAAATCAAATGTTCATCCTGCACGCCTTGATGATCTATAAACAAACCAGATAATTCAGTTAAAGCTAAAAACATACTTATCTCCCCTTAATTGCATCAAGTGCCACTAGCCGATCATCAAAATCATAAACATGTGTTCCAATGATTTGATAGGTTTCGTGGCCCTTCCCGGCAATTAAGACCACATCACCAGCATCTGCCTGCTGTATTGCACTTTTTATTGCTTCTTTTCGATCAGGTATGATGTTATAGGAGTATTGGGCATGCTGAACCCCAGCTTCCATATCTTTTAAGATCGCAAGCGGATCTTCGCTCCTCGGATTATCTGAAGTAAAAATAGAGTCCGTTGCCAATTTACACGCAATCTCCGCCATTAAAGGGCGTTTTGTCCGATCCCTGTCTCCACCACAGCCAACTATAACGAAAATCTTTTTCTTTGCAAAGTGCTGAATTGTTTTCAATACATTCTCAAGGCTGTCTGGTGTGTGGGCATAGTCTACAATGACCGTAAAATCCTGCCCGGCATGGACCAGCTCAAATCTTCCGGAAACACCTTCTACATTCTCAATTGACTGTATGATATCAGCTAATGGTATTCTTGAAACGTAAGCTGCTGCAATGCTCGCCAAAACATTATATACACTGAATTTACCGATTAACTTCATGTTAATCGAATATTTGCTCATCCCTATTACAAGTTCAAAATTGGTACCAGCAGATGTCATCTGTATGTTTATTGCCTGAAAATCTGCTTTTTCCTCAATACCATATGTTATAACATGAGCTGCCGTTGACCTTCTAAACATATCTGAAGCTGGGTCATCTGCATTCAAGACCGCAAATTTAGGCTTATCATATTCATATGTATTGCCCAGCTGAGCAAACAATAAGCTTTTTGAACGCTGATATTCTTCCATTGTTTTATGATAATCCAGATGGTCTTGTGTTAAATTGGTGAATACCGCTACATTATAGTCACAGCCATGGACCCTCCCTAAATCCAGCGCATGGGAAGAAACCTCCATTACTGCTGCTTCAACACCCTCATCAGCCATATGCTGAAACGTCTTTTGCAGTGTTAAACTTTCCGGTGTGGTATTTTTTGTCTCTATTACCTTATCAGCAATCTTGGTATACATTGTTCCGATCAAGCCTGTTTTCTTCTTTTGGTCTGAAAATATTTTTTCAATTAAATGACTTGTCGTTGTTTTTCCATTCGTTCCTGTTATACCAATCAAATGCAGTTTTTTTGTCGGCTGGCCGTAAAAGGCATCAGCAAGTACTGCCATTGCTCTGGTTGTATCCTGAACAATGATTACTGGAACCTTTAATGGCAATGGACGTTCAGCTAGTATGGCCACTGCTCCTTTTTCTACAGCCGATTCCGCAAAATCATGTCCGTCCACGGTGTAGCCTTTAATACAAATAAATAAGCTCCCGTTTTGCACCTTACGATTATCATTTTCAATTGAAATAATATCCGGGTTTTCTCCCTTAATAGGGTTTAATAGGTGCAAATTTTCAAGTAGCTTGTGTAACTTCATTGATCTCAAATCCTCTCATGCCCCTGTATACAATTTTGCCAGCATTTATTTCGTTTAACCTACTGACGAAAGTTCCATCTTATTTTACATTAAAATATTTTATTTTGCTATTTAGTAATGGCTATTTTCGCATATATTGTTGTTTTTCGTTAATGTTTATCAACCCGTATAAAAAGATTCTTCGTGGCATCTTTTCGTAAGAACATTTGCGAAAATTGCCTAGTAACTTTGTAAATGACCCTTAATAAGTTTCAAAGCAAGAAAGTTTATGAAAAGAGCCTTAGTTATTAAAGCGTAAAGAAAAATTAGGCGGCGGAAAATTTTCCGGCCGCCCAAAGGATTGGTTTTCAATCTTCCTATTATTCTTCCTTACCAAAGTAAAGTCGAATTTTTGACCCTTCTTTTACCTTAGTTCCTGGTGCAGGGGACTGCCTTACAACCACATCCCCTTCGCCGCTGGCATCAACTCTTAAATTAATGAGCTGCTCATTGAGTTCTAATTTGGATAATCCTACAAAATCAGGCAGTTTTATTAATGGGGTATCCGGCCATTTTAATTTTTTTTCTATTTGATCTTTTCGAGGAGGCACTCCCAAGGCAGACAATCCATCTTTCATTATATTCCCCACAATTGGCGCACTAACGGTTCCACCAAAAGCTGTTACTCCTTTTGGGTTATCAACTGCTACATAAACAACAATCTGTGGGTCATCAGCTGGAGCAAAACCAATAAACGAAACGATAAAGTTATTTTCTAAGTACCTTCCGTTTTGCGCTTTTTGGGCTGTACCTGTTTTTCCCCCGACACGATATCCATCTACAAATGCCCTGCCGCCAGTACCTTGTGCAACAACACTCTCTAGGGCTTGGCGAATTTCTTTCGATGTTTTTTCAGAAATGACCCGTCTTTTTTCAACCGGAGAATTCCTCATTACAACTTCTTTTGAAACAGGGTCAATTAACTCCTTTGCAATAAAAGGCTTGTATAAAATACCTCCATTGATAGCCGCAGAGACAGCAGTGACCTGTTGAATTGGTGTAACGGAAACTCCCTGTCCAAAAGCAGTGGTCGCTTGTTCTACAGGGCCAACGCGGTCTAAGTTAAATAAAATCCCGGTACCTTCTCCCTGCAAATCGATCCCTGTTTTTTGCCCGAAGCCAAAATCCTTAACATATTTAAAAAGCTTTTCTTTTCCTAACCGCTCCCCTAATTCCACAAATCCAGGGTTACAGGAGTTTTGTACAACCTCTAGAAAAGTTTGGCTGCCATGACCTCCTCTTTTCCAGCATTTTAATCTTGCTCCTGCAATTTGGACTGATCCAGAATCATGAAAATGTTCTTTTTCTAAATTCACTTTACCTTCATTTAATGCGGCAGCCAAGGTGATGATTTTAAAGGTAGAACCAGGCTCATAGGTTGACCAAACAGGAAGATTGCGATTATACACTTCTTGCGGTACATTCCGGAAATTAGCAGGATCAAACGTTGGTCTGCTTGACATCCCTAAGATTTCCCCATTATTGGGGTTCATGGCAATCGCTATAATGCCATCCGGATTATATTTAGCCTGCGCGTTATCTAATTCCCGTTCCATTATGGTTTGGATTTTTGAATCGATCGTCAGCTTTAAATCTAAACCATTAACAGGGTGCTCATAATCATCCGCCATGCTATTCATTCGTTCACCTTTAGCATTTGCGTAAAATTTAACTGCTCCACGTTCACCACTTAGTTCTTTATCATAATATTGTTCTAAACCCATTAATCCCTGGTTGTCCACTCCAGTAAAACCTAAAACATGAGAAAGATAGCTTCCGTATGGATAATAACGTTTGGAATCTTCACCAATATATACACCTTCAAGACCTAATGCTCTGATTTCCTTTGCCTTTTCATGCGAGATTTTTCTTCCTTCTTTAATCCGGACTGACGAGGCTTTTTTGGTAATTTCCCGATAGGCATTTTCTTTTGACATATTCAACACCGGAGCAAGCATTTCTGCCGTTTTTGCCGGATCTTTGATTTGTCTAGGGATTACATAAACGGTTGGTGCACTGATATTGGTTGCAAGTGGTACCCCATTTCGGTCTACAATTTGGCCCCGTTCAGGTTCAAAGGGGATATTCCTGCTCCAGGACCCTTTTGCACGGTCAGTCAACGTATCGCCTAGAAAAAATTGAACATATCCAAGCCGGACATCAATAATTAAGAAGGTTAGAATCCCAATGAATAGTGCAATCATTAGTCGTTTTCGAACAGTTACATTTGACACACGCATAGTATGAACGATCCTCCTTTTCTTATCGTTCATTTATATGCTTGTACTTATATGATTAGACCGCCAAAGAAACATGATTTCGCCAGTAAAAATCCCGCTTTATTCAGCGGGATTTAAAGTTAATCCTTTACCTTTTCTTCTGGTTTTTCATCTTTTGTTCCTTGCTCGTCTTTTTTAGCGTTTTTCTCAGATTCCCATTGTTCTTCTGGTGTTTTTAAATCCACAATAAGGAAATCGCCCTTTTTCAGTGGGGTTTTGGGTTTGATATTTTGCTGGTCGACATAACCTTTGCCCTTCGAATTTAGTTTCAACCCAGCAATGTTGGCTATTTTCATTACATCTCTTAAGGACCAGCCTAGCATATCTGGTGCCATAGACTCCCCATCTGTTTGAATAATAATTTTCTCACCTTCTAAAATAGTGGTTCCCTCCTGAGGCATTTGATTGACCACTTCTTGGCCATTGCCTATAACAACGGGTTCTAGCCCTTGTGATTTGAGCGCTTTTACCGTTTCATCAACCGTCTGACCCTTGAGGTTTGTTATTTTATTGACAGTTGTTTTTTCAACTGTGGATGGCTGGATATTTAAATAGTGCAGACTATTTTTCATAACTGGATTAAAAATCTCAGATACAGGCAAAGCCCCTTGACCGGTTCCATCAAGATCCGGCTGCTGAACAGCCACATAAACAATGAGCTTTGGGTCATCCTTTGGTGCCATTCCTAAAAACGAGAACATATAATTGTCTGCACCCTTTAAATATTTCCCATCAGGACCAGGGATATTGGCAGTCCCAGTTTTTCCGGCAACATCGTACCCATCTATTTTATAGCGAACTCCTGTACCTTTAGGTGATGTTACAACCGTTTCCAGAATGTCGCGGACCTTTTTTGCTGTTTCTGCAGAAATAGGGGTTGACACCACTTCCGGAGACTCCTTTTTTATTGTTTCTCCTGTATCATGATTGACAATTTTTTCGACTACATGCGGCTTCATCATTTTCCCGCCATTGGCGATTGCTGTAGCTGCTTGAATTTGTTGAATCGGTGTAATTGCTGTTCCCTGCCCATATGCCGTTGTAATCTTTTCAATTGGATAAGTGTATTGAATTTTCCCCGAAGTTTCGTCTGGCAATTCAATACCTGTTGGTTTATCGAAGCCAAATTTCGTTAAGTATTCTCTAAACTTTTCAAAACCCAATTTTTCCTTTGCTATTTTTGCAAAGGCAACGTTTGATGAACGCTGGACACCTTCAAGGTATGTGATTGTCCCCCACCCTGACCCATTATGGTCGTGGATGGCCTTATCTTTGTTGGTTACTTGATAGGATCCAGACTTATATTGTTCATTAGGATTAAAAACATTTTCCTGAACAGCAGCAGCAAGTGTAAAAATTTTCATCGTGGATCCAGGTTCAAAGGAAGTTTCAACGGCTTCATTATGCCATCCATCCTCAATTCCTTCTTTTGTTTTTGGCTGGAAAGATGGCCGTTGACCCATCGCTAAAATTTCTCCAGTTTTCGGATCAGCGACAATTGCAATAATTTTTTTAGGTTTATAATCTTTAGCTGCTTTATTCATCGCATCTTCTAAAAAGGTTTGAATCTTTTGATCGATGGTCAAATAAATATCATTTCCATTTTGTGCAGCTTTGATTTTTTCTTTCCCATCCGGGAGTATATATCCCCACAAATCGCTTTCATAATTGATTTCGCCATTTTTTCCGGTCAAATTCTCATTATATTCTTTTTCAATCCCCATTTTCCCTATCGATTTATACGACCCATCCTTCTGTTCAATCCGGTCAGCATATCCAACTAGATGTGAAGCAAATACTCCGTTAGGATAAAACCGTTTCGAATCGCGAGTAAAGGTAATTCCTGGAAGCTTTAAGGCCTCAATTTTTTTCTTTGTTTCATGCGTTATATCTCTTCCTGCCCTGCCAAATTCCACCTGAAACCTTTTCTTTTTTTTCCCATCAGTTAAGATCTGATAGATGTCTGATTCATCCATATCAATGTATCTAGCAAGCTCTTTAGCGGTGTAGCTCGGATCTTTTACGTGTCTCGGTTCTTTTGGATTAGTCGTCATCTTCTTATCCAAGACAGCAATTAATGTGTAGGCAGCTGTATCTTCGGCAACAACCACTCCATTGCGGTCAAATATAGTTCCCCTTGTAGCTTGTAAAATTCCATTCCGGCTATATTTTTGCTCCGCCTTTGCGGCGAGAGCTTGACCATCCACTTCTCCGGTTATTTGAATTGAAAAGAACCTGAATAATAATACAAAAAAGAGCAGGCCGAAGAATGCAAACAAACAGGCTGCTCCTAAATTCATATATGGCTGTTTTTTGTTCATTTATTCTGCACAACCTTGACGTCATTTTCATTTATTAAAAGACCCATTTTCTTGGCCTTTTCAAAAATCCGTTCGTACGAACTTAATTCACTGACTTGGTCCTGAAGATCTCTGTTTACCTTTTGCTGCTCTTCTACTTTCGTTTCAACCTTTTGAATATCCTGATTAATATCGTAAATTTTAGCTTGGTTTGAAATGAGGTGGACGGCACCGAAACACACTAACCCTGCAAAAGCCACCCCAATAATTTTTTCCCCTGGGGTGAGCCAGGATTTTTTTATTTTTATTTTGCTCCTGTCTTGGACTGTTTTTTCGACACGTTGTTGCTGTTGTTCTAAATTCCTGGCAAGATTACTCATTCTTTCCCCTCCGGATTATTTTTTGTAAGCTTCTCTATAGTTTCTCTGCAATACGAAGCTTTGCAGATCGAGCACGATTATTTTGTTCTAATTCTTCATCTGATGGAAGAGTTGGTTTTCGAGTAACCAGCTTTAAAATGGGCTTGTACTCTTCTGGAATAATTGGCAAGCCTGGAGGTAAATCAGGGGTTTCACTTGCCTTTTTAAAGGCAGCCTTGCAAATCCTGTCCTCTAGGGAGTGAAAAGTAATGACACTTATTCTCCCTTCAGGGTTTAACAATTCTATCGCTTGGTTAAGTGATTTCTCAAAGACAGCCAATTCATCATTTACTGCAATTCTGATTGCTTGAAATATTCGTTTGGCAGGATGACCGCCTTTTCTTCTGGCAGGTGCAGGGATTGCATCTTTAATCAGTTCAACCAACTCTGAAGTTGTTTCAATTGGTTTTACCATACGGGCAGCTTCGATTTTCCGCGCAATTTGCTTAGAGAATTTTTCTTCACCATAGCGAAAAAAGATGCGAACCAAATCTTCATAAGACCAATGGTTTACGACATCATAAGCTGATACTTCAGCTTCATTGTCCATCCTCATATCTAACGGGGCATCATGGTGATAGCTAAAGCCTCTTTCCGGTGTATCCAGCTGTGGTGAGGACACTCCTAAATCGTAAAGAACTCCATCTACTTTATCGATCCCACGATTTTCTAGTTCTTCCTGTAAATACAAGAAATTACTTTTAATAATGGTTAATTGTTCCCCGTATTGGGACAGCTTCTCTTTTGCATTTGCTATCGCTGTCTCATCCTGATCAAATGCAAACAGCCTGCCTCCTGCTTCAAGTCTTGAAAGAATAACAGAACTATGGCCTGCTCCGCCTAAAGTACAATCAACATAAATACCATTTGGCTTAATGTTTAAGCCGTCAACGGCTTCTTCTAATAACACAGTTGTATGTTTAAACATATACGTACCACCTTTTCCAATCAAACGATAATCTGGACAGAAAATATATTAATATAACTTATCCATTATATATCAAAGCCAATCATATTTTCTGCAATTTCCGCAAAAGATTCTTCTGATTCTGAAAAATAATCTTCCCAAATCTGCTTGCTCCAAATTTCAATTCGATTGGAAACACCCAAAATCACACATTCTTTTTCCAGCTTCGCATATTGCAAAAGTGGTGCAGGGATATTGATTCTTCCTTGTTTATCCAATTCACTCTCGGTTGCACCAGAAAAGAAGAATCTAGTAAAAGCACGGGCATCTTTTTTTGTAAGTGGTAAGCCTTTCAGCTTTTCTTCAATCAGCTCCCACTCCGATAATGGGTATCCAAACAAACATTGATCCAAACCTCTCGTGATGATAAACATTTCACCTAGTTCATCTCGAAATTTGGAGGGCACAATCAGGCGGCCTTTATTATCAATGCTGTGATGGTATTCACCCATGAACATACCCATTACCCCCACTTTCTATAAAAAATGTACCACATTCCCCCACTTTTCACCACCTATTTTTAACTATTCGTCTTAAAATCATGAAATCCCTTTTTAATCCAATTAATTTTTTACAAAAAAAAGAAAAACCCCACAAAGGAGTGAGGTTCTTCTACATTCTAATAACCTTATGGGTGCCATCGAATACAAAATAGCCTGTCATGAGGTCATTAATAAAGTTCATACCATATCGATTTAAATAACAAAAGACATTCCAAACTCGTTCCTGAGGGTGGCCATCCGGTCTTAACGCAAGGTCGACACGAGTAAATTTATTCAAAATAACTTCATGTTTTAATTTAATGGCGTCTTCTAGTCTAGCTTGCATAAAACCAATTTCTTTTAACAAGTAATTTTCATTTTTCTTAAGGAGCGGCAGAAGGCCGCGATCCAGCTCAACCGTTTTCGCTTCTATTAGCTGATATTGATTTTTTAGCTGTTCCATTGTTTGTAAAAATAATTCATCCATCTCTTTGTCCTTTATGGAAGAAAGAAAATGATCTTTTTCAAATACCGTCCCACGCTGTAATATATCAATTAAATTTAATTTTAAATCCGCTAAATCAGTTTCAACAGAACGATCTAACAAGGTTAAATTCAATCTTGGAACTATAGGCGGCATTTTAATATTAAAATGCTCGAAAACAAGCTTCAATTCTGCCCAATAGGAAATTTCCCCAGGGCCTGCAATGAAAGCAAGAGTTGGAAAAAGCCATTCCTGCATCAGGGGCCTCGTCACCACATTATTGCTTAATTTTTCAGGATTAAGAGCAGCAATCTCCAGTAATTCTTCTCTCGAAAAAGAAATGCCGCCACTTTTCCCCACAAACCGGTCTGCTTCACGATCAAATTCAAGCAAAATCCGTTCAGTTAATTTTTGATCGTAGTAAAACAGATTAGCGTTATCTTCACCAGCTTCAATGGTAATCGGATACCCCTTTTTTCCAATTTCTCTTTGCTGTTCCAGTAAGGAAAAAGTAATTGAATCATGATGAACGATTTGATTTTTAAAGAATTCTTTCTGCAGCATGCGAAAATCCTTGTCACCGGAATCGACAATGAGCAATCCAAAATCCTTAAATAATTCCATGATAATTTGAGCAAAGAAATCGACAAAAGTTGTTGACTTCCTAATTTTTTCTTCCGCAAATGCCAATAAATCATTACTATGATCCGTTTCACCGAAGTTCTCAATTAAGTTCTTAACCCATTCAAGACAAGTATCCCTGTTTAATTGGATATCAGACACCATTTTCTTTTGAATTACTTTTTCCGGGTAGGTCCATTTATCCACTTTTTGGTTAACTTGAACATACACATGATTTACTTCTTGGAAATCATGGTCCTCTCCAGCAATCCAAAATACAGGAATAACAGGAATGCCAAGCTGCCTTTCCTTTTGCTCCGCCAATTTTATAATGGAAATGACTTTATGTATTGAATAGAGCGGTCCAGTAAGTATTCCGGCTTGTTGGCCTCCAATAACCACTACGCTTTCATTTTGCTTCAGCTTTTCAATAGAGCTTTTAACCGCATCTGAAGATGGAAAACGCTCCATAAAGCTCTCAATATGAGCAGCAACCAGATGGCGAGGGAATGACCTGTTCCTTAATTCAATTACCCTTCTCTCATCATCGCTTGATTCATTATACCGATAATGGAAAAATGGCTGAATCTCAGCAGATTGTTCCAAATAATTTGAAGCAAAGCGATTGGTTGCTGGTAAAGAGAGATTTAAAATCTCCATTTATGTACTCCCTTTCTGATCATCCAAATTCATTCTTTTACGAGTATACCACTTCCCACCATAATAAAAAAAAATATTTGCTCCATCTTTAGGTAGAAAAAGTAAAAGACAAGGCACGATAAATTAGCCCATATAATGTTAAGCTGATATAAAATAAGAAAAATAAAATAAAATTAAAACGCCAAAAACCCTTCATTACTTTTTTGATGATAATTTCTTCCTTTACTTTCCAATGAACAAGAACAAACATCATCGCAATGACTATCATTAACAGTATTATTAACCAAAACAGTGATTTTCCCCAGATTGTTATGATTAAAAAATGGACTGAAAAGATGAATAAAATGGTTGTATAATCTAATGCCTTTTGTACTGATTTCCGCGTGTTTTTTGTCACCAATTTAAAAATTAAAAAAGTGAGCAAAAAACCTAAAAACGGCAGAGTAATGAAAAGGGTTAATATTGTTGAAATGATGCTGCTCAAATTAACACTCTCCTTTTTTCAATTCTTTCCCTTTAATCAAATAATATAAAATCTCTACTTGTGGGGCCGTCTTATTTTGTCTTTTCGCTTCCTCTAATAAATACCCTAGAATGGCATCAATCTCTGTCGGCCTGCCGTCTTCCATATCTTTTAGCATCGAGGAACGATTATTGGCGGTATTCTTACAAATATTAATGATTTGTTCGAAATATTGTTCTTGTTTTTCTATATTCAAAATAGATGTGACTTCTGTAAAAAGGTTTTTCAATGTCATATAAAAAAAATGATTTTGAATTAATTCTCCGTTTTTGACTCGCAAGATGGCTGTTAAGGGATTGACCACTACGTTTACAATTAATTTTTTTAAGAGCATATCGTGGTAATTTCCCTTCATGACTAGCGGAAAATCCTCTGGGGCAGTCTCTATTAATAAACGTAATGGTTCTGAATCCCCGTTGTATACAGCAACATTTGTTACACCGTCACCATTATGTGTGACAGTATGTGAATTTTCTCTTAAGGCTCCATGCTCAATAGAACCGACAAAAATATTATGAGCACGAACTTGATCAAGCAGCTTTAAATGCCCCATTCCATTTTGAAGGAATAAAAGGTTTTTAGGAATTTCAGGTAATTGATGAACTTTCAAAATAAGCTCAGGAAGTTGATATTGTTTCACAGTAATAATGGTAAAATCCTCTAATCCGCTCCATTCATCTATAGGAAAGGCCGGAACGAAAGACACCTTTCGTTCAAATCCTTTTTGAACTTCAATACCAAATTTGTTTATCTCAAATGCTTGCTCGGCTGTTCTTGTGTAAATTTTCACCTCAAAACTTTTGTTTAAGGAAGCAGCAAATAACAATCCAATTGATCCCGCACCTATAATTCCAATTTTCATAAGAATCCCTCTTTTTATCTTCTTTATCCAATTTTATCAGATACTGATGAATGTCTGTTAGTAGCATTTTCAAAAAAATTGGCGATATTAACTTGGCTGTTGATTTGCTCTCCAGGCGCTTCGCTCCAATCAACAGGGGCACAAAAACAAAAATCCTTTAACAGAACATAAAAAAATAAACCCCTTTTCGACTTTAATAGAAAAGGGGTTTATTTTTTATACAGGGTAAACAGGATGCTTCCGTACACTAAAGGTTAATTCTTTTGTTTCATAGTAAGCAAAGCGTTGAATCAGAACATCTCTTAATTCTGACGGCGCCACGATTTCATCGACTATCAACTCGGAAGCAAGCTTATAGATATCAATATGCTCTTTATATTCTTTGTGTTTCTCTTGGACGTAAGCGATTCTTTCTTTTGGATCAGCAATTTCATTAATCTTATTTGAGTAAACAGCATTAACGGCTGCTTCAGGCCCCATGACGGCAATTTGTGCTGTTGGCAAAGCGATGCAGCAATCTGGTTCAAAAGCCGGGCCCGCCATCGCATAAAGACCTGCTCCATAAGCCTTACGAACAATGACTGAGATCTTTGGAACTGTGGCAGAGCTCATTGCAGCAATCAATTTAGCGCCATGGCGGATAATCCCTGCACGTTCTACTTTTGTGCCAATCATGAATCCAGGTACATCTGCAAGGAACAATAGTGGAATATGAAAAGCATCGCAAAGCTGGATGAATTTTGCCGCCTTATCCGCAGAATCGACAAATAGAACGCCGCCCTTCACCTTCGGCTGATTGGCAATAATACCGACAGCTCTTCCATCAATTCTAGCTAATCCAGTTATAAGCTCAGGTGCAAATAACTTTTTAATCTCATAAAAACTAGCATTATCAACTAGTCTATCAATACACTCGTACATATCAAACGGGGCATTTTGGTTTTCTGGAATAATCGCTTCAAGTTCACGGCCTTCCTTCGCTTCAGTTCCATTCACCAATTTTGATTTTTCTTTGAAGCTTGCCGGAAAATAGCTGATGTATTTCTTGGCAGATTCAATCGCTTCTTCTTCACTATAAGCCAGGACATCACCGCAGCCGCTTACAGAACAGTGCATCCGGGCTCCGCCCATTTCCTCAAGTGTAACCTTTTCCCCAATGACTTTTTCCGCCATTCTAGGTGATCCAAGGTACATTGAAGCATTTTGATCGACCATGATGACGATATCGCAAAAGGCCGGAATATATGCTCCACCCGCAGCAGATGGCCCAAACAAAATACAAACCTGAGGAATCATCCCGGAAAGCTTAACTTGATTATAAAAAATCCTCCCAGCTCCGCGGCGGTTGGGGAACATTTCTAATTGATCGGTGATTCTCGCCCCAGCGGAATCAACGAGATAGAATAGTGGAACTTTCAATTTTTCAGCTGTTTCTTGAATACGAATAATTTTTTCTACTGTACGCGCTCCCCAAGAACCTGCCTTGATGGTAGAATCATTCGCCATAACACAAACAGTCTGACCATGAATTTTTCCGATCGCTGTAACAACACCATCTGCTGGAAGATCTCCTGCTTTAAAATTAGCGAACTTCCCATCCTCTTCATACTTTCCGTCATCAAACAATAAGGCCAAGCGGTCGCGGACAAAAAGCTTTTTTTGCTCTTTGGCCTTCTCATGATATTTTGGATGGCCGCCAGCTTCAATTTTTTTTCGATTTTCATTTAATTGCTCATTTAACGTATTCGTTGTTGCCATTTAAGCTCCCCCTTAGAACCCTATTCAAGGACGATTAAAACGTCGCCTTCATTTACAAAGTCACCGATATTTACCTTTAACTCATGAACTGTACCAGCTGATTCGCTCTCAATTGGGATTTCCATTTTCATCGATTCAAGCATTAATACCTCCTGGCCGGAAATAACTTGATCTCCTGAAGCGACAAAAACATTTAATACTGTACCTGCCATTGATGCTGTGATTTCTTTCATTCTCTAACACTCCTTATTTGACTAATTTTTTTGTTAAAAAGCTTGTGGTATAAGAACCATTTTGAAAATCTTCATTTGCGAGAATATTTAAGAATAAAGGGGCATTCGTTTTAATCCCTTCAATTTGTATGTTTTTAAAAAAGTTTTCCGCTGAAGCTAATGCTTCTTGACGGGTGTCTCCACGGAAAATACATTTTGCAATCATAGGATCGTAAAATGGGGTTACCGTACCGCCTTCCTCATAACCTGAATCGATCCTCACATCTTCTGTTTCATTCCAGTTTAAAGTAGTAATTTTCCCTGGTGACGGTAAAAAGCGCACGGGATCTTCAGCATACAATCGGAATTCAATTGCATTTCCTGACGAATTAATTTCAGTTTGCATTAGCGGCAAAATCTCACCTCTAGCGACGAGAATTTGCCATTTAACTAAATCAAGTCCTGTGATCATTTCGGTAACTGGATGCTCTACCTGCAGACGAGTGTTCATTTCAAGGAAGTAGAAATTTTCCTGCTCATCAACAATGAATTCAATCGTACCCGCATTTACATAGTCTACAGCCCGAGCAGCTTTTACAGCTGTTTCAAACATTTTATTACGAACCTCGTTTGAAAGGAATGGCGATGGTGACTCTTCAACAACCTTTTGGTGCCTTCTTTGAATCGAGCAATCCCTTTCAAAGAGATGAACAATGTTCCCAGTCTGGTCGCCAAACACTTGTACCTCGACATGGCGGCTCTCTGCAATATATTTTTCGATAAATACTTCTTCTGAACCAAAATAGGCCATTGCCCTTGATTTTGTCGAATCATAGGACCTAATGAGCGCTTGCTCATTTTCACACATCACCATGCCTATTCCGCCGCCGCCTCCGCTGGCTTTAAGCATAACAGGGTAGCCAATTTCAGCAGCAAGTTTACATGCTTCCTCAACCGTCTTAAGACCAAAACTGCTTCCAGGGACGACAGGAACACCTGCCTTCTCCATCGTTTGACGGGAAACAATTTTATCACCCATTAATTCGATCGTCTTTGACTTAGGTCCAATAAAAATAATTCCTTCATTGATTGCCTGTTCAGCAAATTTGGCATTTTCAGACAAAAAACCATAACCAGGATGAATTGCATCTACTTTTTCACATTTCGCGATTTCTAATATTTTATCAGCCTGTAAATAGGATTTGTTGACAGGAGGTTCTCCAACGCATACTGCTTTAGTTGCCGCTTTTACGAAAGGCATTTCTTTATCGGCATCGGAATAGATTGCTATTGTTTCAATGCCCATCTCATGGCAGGTTTTAATAATGCGAAGTGCAATTTCTCCCCTATTAGCAATTAATATTTTTCGCACATTTTTTCCCCTTTCATACCCCTATTCTTCCTCCAGTTATTAAATTTCTACATCATTCTCTGTTTTTCCTGCAAATTATGAAAACGGTTTCTTATGTTTCTTAGAAGAATTTTTTTGATTTTTGTTATATAATGAAATTGACTCATTTGAAAAATGCAAAAATTATTTCCCTTTGTGTATTCAGTTAATATTGAATGTATACGAAATAGAAGGTTATCATTTTAGGAGGTACGACGATGGCAGCAAAAGTGGTAAGACTAAAAGTTAATTTTAAAACGCTAGAAGAGTTTAAAAAATTTAAAGAGTATGGGATTCAAGAGTTATCCATGTTTGAAGACCTTGAAGCGAATATGGTTGATAATGATAGTGACTCACCATTTTACGGTGTATATTATGGGGACAAACTAGTAGCCCGAATGAGCTTATATCAAATTGATGCTAAATTTGACCGCTATTTCTATCCGCCCCAGAATTATTTAGAATTATGGAAACTAGAGGTCTTACCTGATTATCAAAGTAAAGGCTATGGAAAACTTTTAGTTGAGTTTGCCAAAAGCTTCGGTTTGCCAATTAAAACGAATCCAAGAGTAAAATCAAGCGGATTTTGGGAAAAAATGAACTTCAAAAATGTAGAATACGATATGGAACGTGACCGCGGAGAAAATCCATTAGTTTGGTACCCGGAAGGCGTAGAAGCACAACATTAATAAAAGCGGACGTATAGTCCGCTTTCTCTATTTTTCAATTCTTTCTAGATTACCGTTTTTGTCCATTTGAAATTTCACTTTTTGCTGCCGGTCCTCATCCTGTAATACAACCATTTTACGAGCTCTTTCCATAATTTCAATTAAAGAACGGTAGTCCTCTTCAATTGCCTTTAAATTTTTTGACAGTCTTTCATTTTCCGCAGCCAAATAATAAGTTTTCTTTTCCAACTCTTTGATTTTTTCAATAGATTTGTTTCTATCCTCTTCTATAGAGGATGACTGCTCCACTTTATTATGGAGTCCCTCTAAGAAATGAATCACTGCTGAAAAGGTAATCGGACTTTCTTGTTCGTTACTATGCGCTGATGATACGCTTTCGACTAGATCGAGATCCTGAATTGGCGTACCTTCACTTTCGACAGCTTGTTTTTTCAATTCTTTTCTCTGTTTCTTCGCAAGTTCAATACCAGTTTTATATTGCTTTCGAACATACGAATTCCAGCGGAAACCACAGGCTGCTGAGGTCCTTGTAAGCTGTTTTCCTACCTCTTCAAACGCTTGCAGCTGTGTACCGCCTTCACGAATATGTCTTAACACCACTTCTGCGAGCAGCAAATCCTCGTCCTGAGACCACGCATCTTGTCGAGTTGGTGACATCAGAATCCCTCCTAGTGTTTTTATAATACATATGCATCTACTAGAAAAGATAGACTTAACAAGAGTGGTGTTTTATTCTTTATTTATTATTTTTTCCTTAAAAATTTTTGTACATATTCAAGGTGAGCATCACTTTCCCATAGTAAGGCACAATTTTTAACTTCTTCCTCTATTCTCTCTCGAAGATTAGTTTCCTCCCACTTCCTAGTCCATACTCTTTTATACGATTGTAATACATTCCCTTCGTTGGATAATAGCTTATCTAGGAAGCCTTCACAAGCCACTAGCGGATCATTTTCAAAAAGCGCATCTATAAAACCACGATCGTTAAGATATTCTGCTGTTTGGAGCTCTGCCTCCATTAATAATTTCATGGCAAATGAGGCTGGAAGCTTTTCCGCAAGTATAGTTCCTCCACCCCAACCGGTGGTGATGGCCTGCTTCCCTTGAACAAACCCTGCTTTAACCCCTTTACGTGCCAAGCGAAAATCACAGGCTGTTGCAAGCTCCATACCACCACCTACAGAGGACCCATTCATTAAAGCGACTGTCGGAATCGGCAAACATAATAATGAATAGAGAATATTGGACATTTTAGAAAGCATTGGATAGGCTTCTTCCTTGGTATGAAGGGAATGAAAGACCGATAAATCCCCTCCAGAACAAAAAGCACGTTCACCATCACCAGTGATAACTAATGCCTTTATATCCCCCTGCATGGATTTTTTTATTGCTTCAACCAACCCGTCCATTACTTCATAATTTATGGCATTTCTTTTTTCATTTCTTGTAATGGTAAATACTAAATAACCCTTTTCCTGTTTTTCAATTATGTATGACATCTACAACATCCCTTCTTTGTAGGTAAGCCTGAAATGACAAAAGCACAAGGGCATGTGCGCTCCTTGTGCTTTTTATCGAAGTTGTAATTAGTCGTTAACTACGTCTTTTCCTTTGTATGTTCCGCAAGCTTTACATACGCGGTGAGCAAGTTTCATTTCACCACAGTTAGGGCAAGCTACCATACCAGGTACGTTTAATTTAAAATGAGTACGACGCTTTCTTTTTGCAGTTTTAGAAGTTCTTCTAAAAGGTACAGCCATTCTTCCCACCTCCTTAAAGAGTAATAAGAAAGTAATGAAGGCCAGGAATGCTGGTTCTTCACTTTGCTTCTTAGATTTGCCGATTATGAATCGGAAGAATTGTTTTCGTCAAAAAACTTGGCAAGCCCTGCTAGTCTCGGATCAATCTTTTTCGTCTGATCTTCTTCGTGAATAACTTCCCAATCCTTACCGGATTGCGGGGCAGCTTCATCACTATCGACATCATCACAGAAAACCTGCATTGGAACCTCAAGTATCAGGATTTCGCGAATGATTGGTTTTATATCAATCATATCACCCTTTACTTGATGTGATTCCTCTTCGGTTTCATATTCTGATCCTTGCAAGAGGAACGTTTCAGTTGTTTCGACATTAATAGGGAGTTTTACATCCACTAAAGTACGAGAACAAGGAAGGATTAAGTAACCATCTATTTTTAAATGAAAGGTCACTTTCGTTGAATCAATATCCCCCCGACCAGTAATATGCATCGGTGAGACCTCTCGAATGGATGGATCTGTTTCTTTAATCTCATCTACCCGAATAATTTCATCAATCAGAAAATCCTTGTTTCGATATTTTTGTAACTGACTTAATGTCCATTTCAAATGAATCACCCCAAGGCAACAAAGGTAATTATAGCCTTCGATAATATTTTTGTCAATGTTTTTTCTTTACACCTTATTAGGTGATTTTTACTAATAAGAATTTATCCTTACTAGTGTATCCATTACTGCTTTTTACAAACGTCTTCACCATCTTATCATAATATTTGATTGGTTTCCTTATAATTTTGCTATAATGATAATAAATTTATTATTAAGAATTTAGCTGTGTTAAACTTCGCTGTTAATTTGCGCTCCAGGCGCGGGTGGTCCGGGGAGCCTCCTCGCTCCAATCAACAGTATTTCAAAACCATAATAACTTTTAACACAGCCAAGAATTTAGGTGGAATCAGATGAAAGCTGTTGGCTTAATTGTCGAGTATAATCCTTTCCATAATGGGCATGCCTTTCATTTACAGGCTGCTAAGGAAGCTTCAGATGCGGATGTGGTGGTTGCCGTTATGAGCGGGGATTTTTTACAAAGAGGAGAACCTGCTCTCGTATCAAAATGGCACCGAACACAAATGGCTCTCTTAAATGGGGTAGATCTCGTTTTTGAACTACCTTACCGATTTGCCGTACAAAAGGCTGAAACCTTTGCAAACGGTGCAGTTTCTATTTTGGATGCAACTGGCTGTGAGTCGCTATGCTTTGGAAGTGAAAGCGGAGATATTACGTTATTTCATCAAACAGTTGATTTCCTTGAAGAAAATCAAAAGATTTTTGATGAAAATATAAAACGTTTTATCAATACTGGTGTCAGTTATCCAAAGGCTTTAGCAATGGCATTTGGGCATTTATCAGATTCTGAAAGTTATTTAGATTTGGCAAAACCAAATAATATTCTCGGATTTCAATACATAAAAGCGATTCATAATCAAAAAAGTTCAATTAGACCGTTAACTGTTACTCGAAAAAATGCCGACTATCATGACGAACATTTTGCTTCTGAAACGATTGCCAGTGCAACGAGTATAAGAAAGGCGATTTTTTCAGAAGAAGACCGTAAGGCGGATATCAGTCAATATGTTCCATTACCCACAAAACAGCTGTTAATCGACTATTTTCAAAAATATCGCATGTTTCATCAATGGGAGAATTACTGGAGCTATCTGCAATTTCAGCTTATTCAAGTTACCCCTGAACAGCTAAAAGAAATATATGAGGTAGAAGAAGGGCTTGAAAACCGACTGATTTCTGCAGCGATCGAATCCAATAGTTTCCATGAATTTATGCAAAAAATAAAAACTAAGCGTTATACATGGACAAGACTTCAAAGGCTTTGCGTCCATATTTTAACCAATACAAAAAAGGCAGAAATCGCTGGACTATCAGATAGAGCACAATATTTAAGGCTCTTAGGCATGACGGAAACAGGAAAAGAATATTTAAATAGGAAGAAAAAACAGTTCAGCCTTCCCCTTGTTTCTAAACTATCTTCCTATAAAGATAAAAACATAATTAATGATATTAAAGCAGCCCGTATTTACTCCATGGTGATTCCTGATTTCAATAAAAGTGAGCTGTTCCATGAAGAATTTAAAAAAACGCCAATCTACATTAAATAGGCTATTGATTAGCGCCCCAATCAAGCTAGTTTAAATTCAACAATGCCCTTTAATATGGCGTAAAATAAAAAAGATGGTTTTCACCATCTTTTTTACTTTTCCGGAAGCTTTTCTAAATAATCAACAGCTTGATCAAATGTATCTATTGGAACTATTTTCATTTTGGTATGGATATCTCGCGCTGTTTTTACTGCCGCTTTATAATTAGAATCTTTAGCTCCTTTTTCATTCGGAGCTAAAAAGATTTCAGCACCAGCCTTGTCAGCAGCAACAATTTTTTGTTCAATACCACCGATTGGGCCAACAGTTCCATCAACATCAATTGTCCCTGTTCCTGCTATTTGGTACCCTTTGGTTAAATCTTCTTTCGTTAACTGGTTATATATTTCCAATGAAAACATCAGTCCTGCAGATGGACCGCCAATTTCGTCTGTTCTTACCTTTACATTTGGATTGACCTTAATTTCTTTATCATCCACAAGAGAAATTCCGATGCCTATTTTTTTCGGGTCCTCTTTAAATGGCTGCAGACCCACCTTAGCTGTTTTCGTTTCTTTGTTTCTTAAAAAGGTTACGGTAATCTCTTCCCCAGCAACTTTTTTACCCACATAATCAATAAATTTTTCCGAAGATGAAAACTCGTGCCCATCCACCTTAAATATCCGGTCTCCAGCCTGTAATTTTCCTTCAGCAGGCATACCTGGCATGACTTGCATGACATAAATCCCTTTATATTTATATTGTACTGGTAATTTAGCTTTACGGTATGCCACTTCAATGGCATTCAATTTCGAACCAGCCATTAAATGAAGCTGTCTGGCATTATATTCATCTTCAGTTTCTTTTTTGTTTAAAATCAAATCCACAGGGTAAATTTCTTCATACTTTCTGATTCTTGCCTCTAAATAAGAGTAAATATTAGCCCTGCCCATCCTAACCGTAGTAAGCATGAAGTTTCCTTCATCCTTATAACCATTATCAACCGATATAATTGGAGCAAGTTCTTTAGCCATCCCAGGCTTTGAAACATAATAAGGTAATGAATAATACATACCACCAATTAATATAAAAATAAGCAATAAGAACGATCCAAAATATATTTTTTTACGCAAGCTAAATTCACCCCTTCCATTGTTCAATTTCAGTTTTAATTTGGTGCAGATGCTTTTTTGTTTCTTCTTCTCCCATTTTAATTATCTCTTCGATGTTGGTAAATGCGCGGGAGCTGTAAATTTCGACGGGCGGGCGAATCATAATCGTCGCAGCAATCTCTCGGCTGTTGACAATTTCAGCCTGCATAATATCAATACTTTGCATGATTACATCATAAATAGAGGTTATTTCAGCGTTACGCTTTACTCTTGAAACATCGACAGCAATGACAATATCTGCCCCCATTTCTTTAGCTACAGAAACCGGAACACGGTCAGAAACTCCCCCATCGACAAAGATTCTTCCATTATATTTTTCTGGGACGAAGATTCCCGGAATAGAAATGCTGGCTCTTACTGCTTCAGCGACAGCTCCCTGCTTGAAAACAACTTTTTCACCAGTTAATAAATCAGTTGCAACAATACCAATCGGTATCGATAATTCCTCAATATTTTTTCCATGAGTAAAAAGCCTGATAAATTCCTTTACTTTCTTTCCAGAGATTAATCCCATTTTCGGGACGGTAAAATCTAAAAAATATTTCCGCTTAAATGCGGTTGATAATTTAAATAAACGGTCCAGGTCAATTCCAGCCCCATAAAAACTGGCGACAAGAGCACCCATACTGCTGCCTGCAATCAAATGAATGGGAATGCCAGCCTCTTTTAATGCCATAATGACGCCTAAATGAGCAAACCCACGCGCACCACCTGAACCCAGTGCCAAGCCTATTTTCGGGTGCTCCATATCCGTACCTCCTATATAAAAAAAATGAATAATTTCAATGGCCTTAAAAATTGAAACTCGTTCAATCTTATGGTCTAAATTAGCGTTCTATGAGTATATTTGTGTTATATGGGACAAGGCATTTATGAAGGAATTATTCCTATTTTATCATTCAAATCCTGGATTGGACAGTATGAGCATAAACAAACTCAGGGAAGGAGGACCATACCATTGTTTCGTTCGAAACTTAAAACAGTCTTTTTATCTGTTTCAGTTACTATATTAGCGGCTTCACTTATTTCTTTCCCACAAGAATCCTTTGACGCTTCCATTCGCGGGCTAAATATGTGGTGGGAAATTGTCTTTCCTTCCCTTTTACCCTTTTTTATTGTTTCTGAAATGTTGATTGGTTTTGGCGTTGTTAAATTTATTGGAGTGCTGCTGGAACCCCTGATGAGACCGCTTTTTAAGGTACCAGGTGTTGGCGGTTTTGTCTGGGCAATGGGAATGGCCTCAGGCTTTCCTGCCGGGGCAAAATTTACGGCAAGGTTACGCCAGGAAGGGCAGTTAACACAAATTGAAGCAGAAAGACTAGTTAGTTTTACAAATTCATCTAATCCATTATTTATCTTTGGAGCCGTTTCAATCGGATTTTTTCATAATACCCATTTGGGAATTCTACTAGCACTCGCTCATTATTTAGGAAATATTTGCGTAGGGCTTATCATGCGCTTTTACGGAAATGAAACACCTGAGGAGGAAGCGAAGAAACGGAATAGCTCTAAAATAAGATCAGCTCTTTCCGCCCTGCATCAAACAAGGTTAAAGGATAATCGGCCCATTGGTAAACTTCTTGGTGATGCCGTCAATTCGTCCATTCAAACCCTTTTAATGGT
Source organism: Neobacillus sp. DZ-9 (assembly GCF_059587065.1). Lineage (NCBI taxonomy): Bacteria > Bacillati > Bacillota > Bacilli > Caryophanales > Bacillaceae > Neobacillus > Neobacillus sp. DZ-9. The sequence continues at coordinate 471,992 of NZ_JCAIOL010000002.1, read as the reverse complement.
GGGTGGCTTTATTATATTATTTTCCGTGGTCAATAAACTGCTTTATCATTTACATATTACTGCGGCACTGGCAAAAACGGTTGAGCTTCTTCTTTCCTCAGTGTCTTTCCCGGAAATGCTAAGCATCCCGTTTATCTCAGGATTATTTGAAATCACTTTAGGAAGTCAGCTCACTAGCCTTGTTCATGAGTCAACATTACTGCAAAAGGCAATGATAACTAGCTTTATTCTTGCTTTTAGCGGTTTTAGTGTACAGGCACAGGTTGCCAGTATTCTTGCTCAAACCGATATCAGATTTAAACCATTTTTTTTGGCTAGAATCCTTCAAGGAGTATTCGCAAGTATGTTTGCACTTCTTTTATGGAAACCGATCTATATCCGTTTTACAAATAACGAGCAGCCCTCTAACGCTTTACCAGTAGCTTTCTTCGGTGAAGGTACATGGACGAATCATTTTTACCATCATTTAATAGAAATTGGACCTTTAATTACTATCTTTTCCCTTCTATTATATGTTTTGCTATTATTTTTCAGATTAAAGAAAAATTAATAAATAAGAGCTAGGCAAAAGCCCAGCTCTTTTAATGTAGTTAAGCATTAAATTTTTTGTGCAATTCTTTTTCAACGATTGGCGGGACCAGCTCGGTAATCTTGCCATTATATTTGGCAACCTCTTTCACAATACTCGAGCTTAAGAAAGAATATTGGTTGTTCGTCATAACAAAAAAGGTTTCAATATCCTCATTCAATACCCGGTTCATCGAGGTTATTTGCATCTCATATTCAAAGTCTGAAACCGCACGTAAACCGCGAAGAATGGCGTTTGCATTTACGTTTTTTGCATAGTCTATGAGTAATCCCGAAAATTCTTCTACTTGTACGTTTGGTATATCCTTTGTAACTTCACGGATTAGCTCAATCCGTTCCTTAACAGTAAATAGCGGATGTTTTGCTATGTTATTTAATACTACTACATAAACCTTATCAAAAACCTTTGCCCCTCTGCGAATAATATCTAAATGGCCATATGTAATTGGATCAAAACTTCCTGGACAAACGGCAATACTTGCCAAAATGAATCCCCCTTCACTCTTCATTGATTTTCGAATAAATCGTCACTGCAATAATCCCATATTTTTCATGTTTAATTTGTGTAAAACTCCCTACCTTTTGAGGTAATTCTACGTCAAAACTATGCTCACAAATAATATTTCCATTTGTTTTGACTAATTCCTGCTCAACCATTTTTTCCATTAAATTGACAAGCTGCTGTTTTTTGTAGGGCGGGTCTAAAAATATATAATCAAAACTGATTTCTCTTTTTATTAAGGCTTTCATAGCTCTATCTGCATCATTTCGATAGACCTCAGCATTTTCTTCAAAATTACATGCCTTAATATTTTCGTGAATAACCTGGATTGCTTTCGACTCTCGGTCAATAAAGATAACCTTGTCCAATCCCCTGCTAAGCGCTTCCAAACCTAATCCGCCGCTCCCTGCAAAAAGATCCAATCCCATACCCCCGTCGAAATAAGGACCAATCATATTGAATATTGCTTCTTTGACCTTATCCGTGGTCGGTCTGGTTGAATTACCTGGAACTGCCTTCAAGGGTCTTCCTTTACAACTGCCTGACACCACTCTCACAAATATATCACCACATTTTTATCAGATAAATAATCTTTTTCCATCCTATCATATTTTTTACCTGAATTGAAATTTTATAAAATAATACGTATAAGCTTTTTGGTGTTGGAAATAATGATATTAACAACATCAATTCGAGGATGTTGTTGCCAACCGCGGAGAAGACTTACGTTTCCCCATAAGTTCTTCCTCCGGTTTCTCCTCTCCCTTTGCCTTCTATCCTATTGTTAGGATATAGAAGGACCCTGTAGAATTTTTTCTACAGGGTTTTTTTCTTTTATCATTCAAAAAATAGACAAGAAGTGATAAAGTATTGATGAAATTAATTGTTTAAAGGAGAGTTTTTATTGATTCAGCGCTTTATTGAACTCGGTGAAGGGTATTCTGATTTATATGAACTAATTGAGCTTGCCAAAGCAAATCAGCATCGCCTGCAGCTTATGATGGCACTCCACACTAAAATTGAAGATAAGGAAGTTACCTCCTTGGTTGTTGGATTAAAACCTACAGACCCAGGAAAATTTCAAGCACTTTATATCTGCCGGGAAGGAATCCCAAATCCCAATTATACAGAAAACAAACGATATAATCTTTTTGCACAAACGGCTAGGGAAATTGGTAAAGAAATTTATCAATTGTCAGTAAAACCTTCTTCTCTTTTTCATGAAAAAGATTTATTCTATCAGTATTTAATTGGAATCCTAAGATTGAATCATTATATCGTTCCACTTCAATAAAGGCTTTTTTCGCATAAATAGTTGTTTTTCGTATAAGTTTATTAACCCGTATAACCAAAAGCGTCGTGGCATCTTTTCGTAAGAACTTTTGCGAAAATTGCCTAGAAACTTAGTATATAACCCTTATTAAGTTCCAAAAGCAACAATGTTTACGAAAAGAGCCTAAATAAGAAAGGTGAGGCAAACTAATGCCCCACCTTTTTAAATGCCCATTTTATAATCATACTCTTTTGCTTTATCTGGCGTAGAATTCTCATATTCCATTTTTAAAAATGGCTTATAAGAAGGTTCTACCCGCTTTACAAATGAAAAAGAATTCAGCTTTTCCATAATTCCTTCTACATCTTCTAGATTGCAATATAGGACGACATATTTAAGCTTCTTTGAAACATAATGTACATTTCCGAAGCGTCTTAGCATTTTAGCCTGTTTTAAAGAGTATAGCCAAACCACTAATCCTTGTCTTTGAACAAACATACTTTTTACCCCTTCAGATAAACCATCATTTTACATAAGTCTAGCATATTAAAACATTATATTTCAATTTAAACTTTTCTAAAAGCTTTGTAAAAGGGGAAAAAAAATCAGCTTCATACTAAGCTGATTTTTTCATCCGCAACCGCAGCTTCCTCCGCCGCCGCAGCCGCTGCCATGGCCGCTATCAAAAAACGGATTGCCTGTCGGTACCTTGATATGTTTGGACACTGAGCCGCCAATTAACATGCTAATTTCATCCAAAATAGCTTGCAAATCATTCTCTGCTAACTTGAATTCTGCAACCAGCGGGTCTAAATCCATTTCCCTTTTATATTCACGGATTTGGGTCATGACCCTTTTATAGTCAGGATGGTATTTCCCAAAGCGCTGTACCTCTTCATATAGCTCCTTTAAGTTGACAAAGCGATTAATTTTCCACTGTGTCTCCTTATTGGTTTGCATTTTATATAAACAAATCTGATAATGCTCTACAATTTCGGATTCTAACACCATTTTGGCTAGCTGGTCTGCTTGATCCAATAATTCAATTCTCTCTAAAGTAGCAAGCATTTACGCTCACCTCCAAAGCCATTTTACCATGAAAGCTTGGAGAAAGACAAAATTTCCGTTTATTTAGGGATATTTACCATAAATTCCTTGTCTAAACCGTATGGCTCATTATTTAATTTAACGACTTCAAGCTTAAATGTATGGCTGCCAGGAGAAAGATTTTTTATGATAAAGGCTGCAGAGGCGATTTCTAAATTCTTTTTTCCATCGACCCAAACCACCATTTTGCCCACTTTTTGCTTGTAATGGTCTGATTCTCGAAAACTAATTCCTGTCACGATACACTCGACCATAACTTGATTACCTTTTGTATGGTGCTTGACATAAAGGGATGGAAATTCTTGTTTATTAAACCCTAGTATAAATACGCTCAACAATATTATTAGACCTAGTGGAATAAATCTTTTCATTCCCCATCACTCCTTCTATTCCTGTATTTTTCGCCTTCTAATCAATTTTTAGTCCTGAAGTAGAAAATAAAAAAAACCACACCTTTTATATGTGGTCTTGTTAGTTTTGATTTTTCATTGCCTGAAACATGCTATACATCATGGAAGCCATTTGTACACCATTCGAAAACTTTTCAACCTGGTCAGGTATCGTCTTTCTAAAATAATGTAATGACGCCACCTCAAGTGATTTCACGTCATAAGGATTTCTTGACAACTTTCGGTACCATTGCGGCTGCTCTCTAACAAATTGTTTTAAATCCTTTTGACTTTCTAAGTATTCAAGAACATCTTTACGCATACCTTATCGTCACTTCCTCTAATCTTTTCTAAATGAAAACGGATGTTTAGGACCTTCTGAAGGCTTCGCTGAACCAGCTGCAGAACCATTTCCTTGGAATTGTGAAATTACACCTTGTATCGCACCGAGTGCCTGACTTAAGTTATTAATGTGATTTTGCATTTGATTTGGATCCATTTTCTTCACCATACCGATAACACTGGACATCCAATCACCCTTGGAATCTGAACTTGCTTCAGGTTCGGGACTTTTCTCTATACCAAATGTTTCCCACCTTTTATCATCTTCGCCCAATAAGTACCAGTCTTCATATAACTCCTGCCACGTTGCTTTCCCATTCCTTACCTCTTGAATGATATTTGGATTGTTTTTAACAAATTCTTTAAATTTTATTACGGATGGGTGCAAATTTTTTTGCGTCATATTTCTCACCTCTGACCATAATCATCGCCAATATACAATATGAAAAATAATTTGAAATGTGATACTTCTTATTAAGGTGAAAATATTTATTAATATGCTTGTAAGTGGTAATATGACTTAAGAAAAAGATTTGAAAGAGGTAACAAGTATGAAAGATGAACTGCGTAAACTTTTAGAAAACTGCATCGAAACGGGATCAGAGGAAGATTTAAAAGCACTTTCTTTCCTAATGGAAGGAGTTCAACGGAAGATTAGTCGCCAAAACAAAATCTATCTGGATGGGATTCTCCATATGGAAAGGAAAATAGACAATCAATCTTGTGAAATAACTATTCCACTTAATCCTACGCTACATAATAACCTGGAAATTGTTCATGGCGGAATAACTGCAACAGTAATAGACACTTCGATGGGAACCCTTGCAAATTATCTTCTCCCTGATGGATATGGTGCTGTGACCAATCAGCTTAACATCCATTATATTGCTCCAGGCCTCGGTGAACAGCTTCGCTGCAGAGCCGAAATTGTTCACCTTGGAACAAAAACAATGGTGATTTCAGGAGAGGCTTACCGTAGTGATGGAAAAAAAATTGCCCATGCTACAGGGACCTTTTTTATCATTAAAAAATGATCGTGTGGGGAGATTGATTTAAAATGGTTACCGCCATTCTCATTCCGATTATTTGCCTTTACTTTTTTTGGCTTACACGGAAAGAAAGGAAAGAGCATGACAAAAAATGGCTTTCCATGAGCCATGTCCATCCAGAAGCAGTTTTAACAGGGGAAATTAAAAGCATTGTTGAGGAGAAACAGCGCTTTTATTATCACAGATACATTTTTGTACAGATCCTTCAAATCCAAACAGATACGAAATTAATTACGGCTAAAAAAATATCTCCCATTACAGAAAGTGTCATTACTGAATCTTTTCAACTTGGAGAAAAGATTCGTCTATTTGGAAAATGGGACGGGAATAAATTTTTATTTAGTCAATTTGAGAAACATGAAGAAAGGTGACATGCGATTGTCACCTTTTTTTGGTAGTTTATTGTTCAACCTTTTGAATAAAGTTTTGGGTATAGTATTTCTTATAAACACCTACTCCAAGATGTGTATAATCTTTATTTAATAATGATTCACGATGTCCCTTACTATTTAGCCAGCCTTCCACTACTGCAGGTCCATCTGTATAATTAGCAGCAATATTTTCTCCAGCCGATTGGTAGGCAACTTTTGCGGTTTTAAGCCGATTAGAAAGGTCTCCGAATTTTTTGGATGTATGGGAGAAATCATTGTTATCCGACATATCCTTACTATGACCAAAAGCCACCTCTGCCGTCGGAGTATCCCATTTTAATGGTTTTAATTTGTGTCTTAAGCGCAATACATTGGTAAGATCAAAGATCTCTTGTTCATTACCGCGTTCGATCTCTTTCCACTTGTTTTCATCAGGTGTTGGAGGTTGGAGTAACTGCCCGCGGTAAACAAGTTCATAAGGACGCTGCTTTATAAGCGTGTCAGCATTTATAAACCTTACACTTGAAAGATTTCCTGTAAACTTATCGATATATAGTTGCGCATAGACATTCCCTAACTGAACAATGGGCCTTAGATTTAAATCTGTATCATTTAATTCGAAACGGTATGAATTTCCATTTTGATCGATATTAATATTTGTATCAATATATTGGGTATTAAATATTTCCTCTACTGGCTGACCTATCTCAAAAGGAGCGACATCCAGATTTTCACCTATGGCATAGATGGTCACAACTTGTTGATTTTCAACACCTATTTGTAAATACCTATTATAATCCTGGTTATAGATATACCATTGATAGCCATACAGTGTTTCATCAATTCGAGCTGGTTTCCCTAATTCATTTTCAAGGGAAGAAATATCCTTGCCTATTAATAATGCCAATCCTTGTTTAGGCATTTCAGAAGCTGTTTTATTACTTGGCTTAGTATCAGGATTCTCTTGTAACCCCGATTGTTTCATTTCAGATGTATGATCTTCTTTTATCAGAACCTTATCTTTAGGTTTATCATTAATACTGGCATAGAATCCAATTGTTAAGAACACTGCTGACAGTACTAAGATCCTTAACAGAGCTTTCAGAGGCTTGCACCCTCTCTATTACTTTTTCTATCATTATATGTATTGATAAAATAATTATATCACCAATAACATGTTAAGTAATAGTTATTATCATAAATGTCTGATAAATGAACATTAAAATAAATAAAACAGGTACAATAGTACCTGTTTTATTATCAAATTTCTATTTTTGAAAATAATATTTTTAATGCTGTACCCCGTTATAGTTTTGTTCGGAAATTTGCGTGAGAGCTTCCTTCGCCTGATCATCCGTTAATGTATGAATAGCAAAATCCCCTAGTGAGACAATTCCGACTAGTTTTCCATCCTCAACCACTGGAAGCCGGCGTATTTGATTCTCCGCCATTAACTTAGCCGCATCATTGCTGGAGGTTTCCGTGGATACAGTGATAAGCTTGTCGCTCATAATATCTTCCACTTTAGTTGACCCCGGGTGCTTTTCTGCTACTCCCCGAATTACAATATCACGGTCTGTAATCATACCGACAAGTTTTTCTTGATCCACAATTGGAATGGCTCCAACATTGAGTTCTTTCATTTTTACTGCAACTTCAAAGATGTTATCTAATAATGTACAGCATTCAATTTCATCTGTCATTATATCACGTATTTTTTCCATTTTCTCGCCCCCATGATTTTTTGCTCGGAACATAATGTAGGTTGTCCAATAGAGAATGATTTATTCGTTGTATGTATCCATTGCAAGTTATCTCATTTTCCTCTATTATTAAGAATGAATTAAACTTGCTATAATACCAATACTGAATCTATAGGGGCATGGCATTGTTTTTTAGGAGGGATTAATTGTGAAATTCGAAAACACTGGAATTGAAAAATTTAAAGCTGAAATTAACCGTTTGGATGATGTAATGCATGATCACGGTTTAATTCGCGCTGGTCAATGGGACTACGACCGTGTTACATATGACCGCAAGTTTGAAATGAAGGAAGGGGTTTTTTACCTTCGTGTTCAAGGCTATGCGGTTGAAGGTGATGTCGATACTTTTAAGGCAACTATTCAATTAATGACACCACTATTAGGTAAACATTATTATCCTCATGGGGTAGAATATGGCGAGGGTGAAAACTTCCCAGCTTCCCTTGTTAGCCAGTGCAAAAAAATTCTTGATGAAGTAAAGAATGAAGTAAGTAAATTTGCTGAGTAAATAAGATAAGACGCGTGAAAATATTCACGCGTCTTTCTTTGTTTAAAATCCAAGAATTGCTTTTATCATGGAAGTGGTTTCTCCACCGTGATAAAAAACATAAAGTAGCAAGTAAACTGCTACACCAGTAATCGAAGTAAAGAACCAAACAATACTAGTTATGGGACCTAACCGGCGATGAAGAGCAAGATTATTTTTATAACCTGTTATTAAGGAAATAACACCTAATACTGCACCAATGGTGGCTAATGTGATATGAAATATTAAAAAAACAGTATAATAAATTTTAATATTATCTGGGCCGCCAAATGAAGTATTCCCTATAAAAATTGTTCTAGAAGCATAAATAATAAAGAAAATTAGGGCAAATAAGCTCGCCACGAACATTGTCTTTTTGTGAGCCTCTATTTTTTTTTGCTTTATTTGCCACCAGCCAATAGCAACTGTAATCCCGCTTAAAACAATAAATGTAGTACTTATTGTTGGTAAAATCGGTATGGAATTCATAAACAGTCCTCTCTTTTAACATTTTTCTATAATAATAGTAGTGTATTTCCCTCATGTTTTCAATCTAAATCCATTATTGACGAATGTTCAATATTGCTCTGTTAAAAAGGCCTGTTAATTTCCGCTCCAAGCGCGAGCGGTTCGGGGAGCCTCCTCGGCGCTTGCACCTGGGGGTCTCTCCTGTCCCGTACTCCCGCAGGAGTCTCGCACCTTCCTCTCCAATTAACATTGTGACAAAAAATAACAATGATTTTTAACACAGCCTTCCATAAAAAAATCTCCCAAGTTTTTGGGAGATTATTTAATCAGCGATGGATTCAACGATTGCTTCAATTCCCGGTCAGATTCAGCCTGGTCTTTTCGGTACCATTCAAAGAAAACATGTCCAAGCATCAAGCCATAAATGATTTCTTGAATAATTTTCATTAACACACCGCCAAGCTGCTGGTCATGAAGTAATGACATCGAACTAAACAGCTCAGGGCCGCTTAAATTTAAGCTATCAAAGTTGGCGGTCCCCACACAAAGGCTCATGACCTGTCCCCAAACATGCGGATCAGAATAAGTGGCATAGATAGGTGTATCAGCAAAAATAATAAGCGCACATGCTGGAGTTAATAAAATACCATCAGCAAATATATAGCCGACCTTTTTTAAACCGCTTAAGTTTTGATGTTCTGGTATTTGGTTAATTAATGGCCACCACATAAAAATGGCAACAACAAACAAAAGAATGGAATAACCTGCATGCAGCCAAATATTTTGCATAACATGATCGAAAATAATCGGAACATGGTAAAACGAAAAGAATCCATTAAATAGGATTAAAGCTATAAGTGGTTTTGTAAAAATCTTAAACAAAGAGTCGATTACCCTAACACTAAAAAGCTTCCTCCAAACCCAAGTAGGTACACCATAGATAAAAATGGGCGGCACGATTAATACTAGAGCAGCCATTTGAATCATATGCACCCAAAACATTAGATGGGCAAGTAAATCAATAGGTGAACCTTTAATGGCATAAAGAAGAACCATCGATACAAAAAATAATAAACCCTGTTTCTTTGTTAAGGGTTCACTGCCAGGAAATAAACTCCTGAATTTAGTAGTCAGGATAAAAAATCCCGCAGTTAAAACCGCCAATATGACTAAAAAATAAGGGCTCCAAAGTGCTTTAAAACCAAATATGTCTAAAGAAAGCACCGCATATCACCTCAGTATAAATTAAAAATAGTACAACTTCATTATACCCTTGGCCTAAATGAGAAACAAAGCGATGATATTTTCCAGTTTTAAAAAAGAAAATCGGCTGTGGCCGATTTTCTTTTTTGTTTATTTACCACCAAATAATCGTTGAAAAAGCTAATACAGTTATCGCTCCTACTAATACACCTGAATACAGGAAAAGCGATGGAGCTTCATGGCCTTTATGGCTCATATGCATGAAATAATAAAGCTGAAAAATTACTTGAACAACAGCTAATAGGATAATAAATGGAACTGTAAACCAAGAAGTAAATCCTTTAATAGCTACAGCCGCAAATGCAATTAAAGTCAAGAAAATCATTAACGCAAAGGAAACCACCTGATATCTCATCTCTTCTGCACTTTTCCGGCGTCGGTATTCAATGTCAACTCTTGGATTACCAGAATTTAATTGTGGATTTGCCATCTTTTTATCCCACCATTCCCATTAAATATACTACGGTAAAGATAAAGACCCAAACAACGTCGATAAAGTGCCAGTATAAACTAAATACATAGAACTTTGGCGCATTGTAAAGGTTTAAACCGCGTTTTGCATTGCGCATCATTAGGGTAATACACCATAACAAACCAAATGCAACGTGTCCTCCGTGGAAGCCAACTAATGTATAGAAGGCAGATCCAAACGCACTGCTTGTGAATTTATGACCTTCATGAACATAATGGCTAAATTCATAAACCTCTAGGCCTAAGAATCCGGCGCCTAATAAAGCCGTAATTCCAAGCCAAACCATCATTTTGCTAAAAGCAAAGTTTTTCATGTGATACATTGCGTAAACACTTGTTAATGAACTCGTTAATAACAGCATAGTAGCCACAAATGTCAGCGGCAACTCAAACAAATCCTTTGCTAAAGGCATGTTTGTATTAGGTACTTTATCCTTCAATGCAAGATAAGTTGCAAAGAGTGAGGCAAAAAGAACTGTCTCTCCTCCTAAGAAGAACCAAAAACCTAAGAATTTATTCTTTGCTTCAAGGGTTGATTTTTCCGGCGTCGCAGGCCATGTTTCATATGTGAATTTTTCTTCAGCGTGCATTATGCCTTAACCCCCTTATCATCTTCGTCTATAAGCTCTTCTTTGTGAATATGGAAACCATGATCATCTTTAACTGATCGCATGAACATTGCTCCAAAAGTAATAAGTAAGCCTAAAATCATCACTGGCAAAGCCCATGATTCCTTATCAACATGATACATTGCACCAAATGCGGCAATGAATAATCCTAAAGCCATAATAAATGGTAAAAATGATGAATTAGGCATATGGATATCACCAAGCGGTTCTGCTGGTGTCATTCCCTTTTTACCTTCCATTTTTTCGATCCAGTAAGCATCTAATCCACGTACCAGTGGAAGCTGTTTAAAGTTATAGAATGGTGGAGGTGAAGGAATCGCCCATTCAAGCGTTCTCCCGTCTCCCCATGGGTCATTTCCAACTCGAACATTTTTAACTGAAGTCATGATGATATTGATTAACATAACTATAACACCTACAGACATAAAGGCAGCTCCAAGTGAACTAACTGCGTTCGCTGTCTCAAAACCTTGACCTGGTAGGTAGGTGAATACACGACGTGGCATACCCCATAGGCCTAAGAAGTGCTGGATAAAGAATGTCATATGGAAACCAATGAAGAAAGTCCAGAATGTAATCTTACCTAAAGTTTCATTCAACATTGTACCAAACATTTTTGGCCAATATAGATGTGTACCAGCCAGTAATGCAAACACTACACCACCAACAATAACATAGTGGAAGTGAGCGACTACAAAATAAGTATCATGATATTGATAGTCAGCTGCTGCAGCTGCAAGCATTACACCTGTTACCCCACCGGCAACGAAGGAAGGAATAAAGGCAAATGCATAGTGCATTGGAGTCGTGAATTTCACACTTCCTCCCCACATCGTAAACAGCCAGTTAAAGATTTTAATACCAGTCGGTACACCAATTGCCATAGTTGCCACAGCAAAGATCGCATTGGCAACTGGTCCTAAACCTGTTGTGAACATATGGTGTGCCCAAACCATGAATCCTAAGAAACCGATTAACACGGTTGCGAACACCATTGAGGAGTAACCGAATAAACGTTTTCTTGAAAACATCGAAAAGATTTCCGAGAAAATACCGAATGCTGGAAGTATTAGGATATAAACTTCAGGGTGTCCGAAAATCCAGAAGAGATGTTCCCAAATAACTGTATTACCACCCATTGATGCTTCAAAGAAATGGGATCCAAACATACGATCGAACATCATTAGAACAAGTCCCACTGTTAATGGCGGGAAAGCAAATAAAATAAGAGCTGAGGTTACAAATGTTGTCCAAGTAAACAATGGCATCCTCATATATGTCATACCAGGTGCGCGCATATTAATGATGGTTACAAGGAAATTAATACCACCCATCAACGTACCAAAACCTGAAATCTGTAAACCTAAAATATAGAAGTCAACACCATGCCCTTTTGAAGCGATGGCAAGTGATGCATATGATGTCCAGCCGGCATCAGGTGCGCCGCCTAAAAACCAAGAAAGGTTTAGGAACACCCCTCCGAAGAAGAACAACCAAAAGCTAACGGCATTTACAAATGGAAATGCAACGTCACGTGCGCCAATTTGAAGCGGCATTACCGCATTCATAAAGGCAAATACCAATGGCATGGCAGCTAAGAATATCATCGTAGTACCGTGCATGGTAATAATTTCATTGAATAATCCTGCACTTACAAAATCATTGTTTGGCACTGCAAGCTGGATGCGGATAAAAACTGCCTCTAATCCGCCAACTAAGAAGAAAAATCCACCAGCAATGAGATATAGGATGGCAATTTTTTTATGGTCAACTGTAGTTAAAAAGTCCCATAAAGTTGCGCCAAATCCCTTTTTTTGAGCATAGGTACTCACAATTTTACCTCCCTTTCAACCATTTCCCCTTTTATTCCTGAACCTTTAATTCCATTAAGTAGTCTGCTAATGCATCAATTTGGTCATCAGACAGATTTCCATATTTACCAGTCATTAAATTACCTGGTTTATACGTTTCAGGGTTTTTAATCCACTTTTTCACATTTTCTTTATTATGTTCCAAAATACCCGCAACACGAGAACGGTCACCAAAATTTGTTAAGTTAGGTGCAATTCGTGCAGTATCAGGCATTTTGTTAGCTGGTGTTACAGCATGACAGCCGATACAGCTCTTATTAAAGATTTCTTGTCCTTCGGAAGCTTGTGCAGTTGATGCTTTTAACGGTTCTTTTACATCCTGCATAGCCGTTACCCAAGCATCGAACTTATCGTGGCTAATCGCTTTCACTTTAAAGTCCATTAAAGCATGGGATGGGCCGCAAAGCTCAGCACATTTACCATAGAAAAGATTTCCTGCATCGTTTGCTTTTTTATCATCGAACTCAAGCCAGAATTTATTGACGTTTTCTGTATTGACATCCATCTTTCCTCCAACAGCTGGAATCCAGAATGCGTGTTTTACATCCGCTGACTTTAAGTTGAAATATACTTTTTCATTTGTAGGAACAACAAGTTCATTACTTGTTACAATTTTCTGTCCTGGGTATTCAAAATCCCACCAGTATAAATGAGCACGAACGTTAACCACGAGTGCCTTAGAATTCTTCTTGTCCATCGGTGATACATCTGCAAGCTTAAATGTAGCAGCCACAGTTGGAACAGCGAGAACTAAAAGTAAGAGAATCGGAATAACTGTCCATATAATTTCTAATTTGTGGCTACCTTCAACTTGTTTTGGAATTGTCTCGTCCTTTCTTCTGAAACGGATAAAAACCAAAACGAAAATAACCATTACTACAATGATTACCCCAACCATTATCAATGTACTAAGCTTCATTAAATCATATTGCATGTCTGCAACTTCGCCGGCAGGATCTAACGTAGAAAGGTACGGTTCACCACATCCGGAGAGTACAAGCGCTAAAATCGCAAACAACGATATCAAACGCCACTTTGCAAGCCTTTTCATAGCTTAATCAAACCCCTCTTTCGCTTATAAATTCTTATTTTTTTTTGACCAAAGAAGTATGTAGGATGATTCTTTCCCATTCAATAAAAAGGATTATTGTTTTCAGGAAAGAATCGGTTAGCAAAACTAAACTAATGTAACTAAAACCATCGCTACAAAAATAATAGTTAAATATTGCAATGAATAAACAAACATTAGTTTTGCCCACTTTATGTCATCTTTGATCCTATATCCATAAATCCCTAACACCAGCCACCCAATGTTTAATATGGTAGCTAGAATTAGAAATGGGATTCCTAACTTAGTTAGAAAAATTGGGATAGGCAGTAAAAGCGCAACCCAGATTAAAATGTGTATTTTTGTCGTTTTGAATCCCTTTACTACAGGAAGCATTGGAATTCCTGCTGCTCGATATTCCTCAACTCTTCTCATGGCAAGTGCATAAAAGTGAGGCGGCTGCCAAACAAACATAAGGACAAATAAGGCCCATGCCATTGGATCAAGATTTCCATCTACTGCAGCCCAGCCAATTAATGGCGGAACTGCTCCTGAAATACTCCCAATTATTGTGTTCGATACCAATTGGCGTTTTGACCACAGTGTATAGAGGCAAACATAACTAAAAACTCCAAGCAGTCCAATTACTGTTGCAGTCCAGGTAGTAAAGAATAAAAACAGTGTTCCCAGTCCAATAAGTAAAATACCCAAGCCAAGAACTTTTGCCGGAAGTACCTTCCCTGTTACTGTAGGTCTAGCCTTTGTTCTATCCATCAAATGGTCAATATCCCGATCCACATAATTATTAATTGCACATGAACCAGCAATAATGAGTGAAGAACCTGCTACTGTAAAAAATACAATATCAAGGTTATTTAAAAAGCTTTGCCCTGAAAAATGCAGCGCCAGCCATAAACCCGAAAAGGTGGTAATAAGATTAGAATTCACAATTCCAATTTTTATTAGTGCCATAAAATCTTTCCATACGGAAGTTTTTTCTGTATCAGCATGAAGGCTTGAAGAGCCATTTTCAAGTGAGGCATCTCCATAAGCCTTTGAGTTGGACATATTTTTTCCTCCTAATCCTTAATAACCAATATTCACTAACAGAAGCGTAACAATACTACTTTTATTTTTTCTATTTCCATTAATTTCCGTGATTTTAACAACACTTTCTCTGTATATTAAATCACACTTTCCGATATTTTTGTGAACTTTTTTTGAATAATTTTTGACTAATTTGTGTCTTTATCTATTTACTGCTTATTATACTGCACTTTTTAAAATCTAGTTAAAAAATAATATGTATTTCCCAATCCTCCAATATAGTTCTAACAGACTCCAAATTGAGTTTCAACGTTTTTCACTATAATAATAGTGTAAAATAAAAATTATTTATTAGGATATTTTGAATAAAAAATTTACCTTAAAAATCTTGATAGAAATTCTGTTCTTTTTCCTATTTATTCGTTATGATGGGATAGGTACTTTTAATCTTTCTACTTTTTTCATTCATTATACTGTCAAGGAAATTCTTTGACAAATGTTTGAACTTTCTTAAGAGGTGAATTTTTTGCGACGCTCTTTGAAGTGGTTGGCTGTAGCCACTACAATCGGAATGATCTTCATATTAATTGGAGGAGCCTTAGTTACAAAAACTGATTCAGGAATGGGATGCGGCCATTCTTGGCCATTATGTAATGGGAAATTTCTCCCTTTAGAAATATCTCCTAAATTAATCATTGAGCTTGCCCATAGGCTTGTCTCTGGTGTAGTTGGAATCATGGTGTTAGTTCTTTCCATTTGGACCTGGAAGGAAATAGGTGATATTAGGGAAACAAAATTTCTTTCTTTTCTTTCATTCTTCTTTTTACTTCTGCAGGGTTTAATTGGCGCTGCCGCGGTGAAATGGGGCCAAAATGATTTTGTACTTGCCTTGCATTTTGGGATTTCACTCATTTCTTTCGCATCTGTATTTTTGTTAACACTGCTCATTTTTGAGGTTGATAAAAAATTTGAAGCAGAAAAACTGGTTATCGACAAGCGAATGAGATTCCATATTGTAGCTGTATCTATTTATAGTTATCTGGTCATTTATTCCGGTGCTCTAGTGCGCCATACAAAATCAAGCCTAGTTTGCCGGGATTGGCCTTTATGCTTAAATGATGCCCCTGCCCTTCCAAGTAATATGTACGAATGGGTGCAAATGGGACATAGGACAGCAGCAGGAATCATTTTTATCTGGATTGCCTACATTACTCTTTTAGCCGTTCGCCATTATAAGGAGCAAAAAGTTCTATATTGGGGTTGGATTATTGCCTTCATCCTTGTTTGCTTACAAGTGATTGCAGGAGCATTGATTATTTTTACCAGCTTAAATCTTTATATTGCTTTGCTGCATGCCTTCTTTATTACGTGCCTGTTTGGCGTTTTAAGTTACTTTATCCTTTTATATTCTAGAACTAAAAGGAACCACTAAAAAGAGTTGCCGAAAAGATTTCGGCAACTCTTTTTTTAAGCCTTATTTAGTTCGAGCAATAAATCACCTGTCTGAATAGCATCTCCGTTTACTACATATATTTCCTTTACTACCCCTGTATATGGTGCTTGCACGGTTGTTTCCATTTTCATCGCTTCCGTAATCATTAAATGATCACCGCGTTCTACCCTTTCCCCCTTCTCTACTAGTACCTTAATAACTGTTCCTGGCATAGAGGCTGAAAGATGGAGTTCATTTTTTGGATCGGCTTTTAACCTCGATAATACCGTGGCTTTAATACTTTCATCTTTAATAACCACTTCACGGGACTGTCCATTCAATTCAAAATAAACAATCCTGGTCCCATCTGCTTGGGCCTGACCGATCGAGACAAGCTTTACAATCAGTGTTTTTCCTGTTTCGATCTCCACTTCGATTTCTTCACCGAGGCGCAAACCATATAAAAATGTTGGCGTGTCGAGTACAGAAATATCTCCGAATTGTTCAACCGTCTTGATATATTCCATAAATACCTTTGGATACAGTGCATATGAGATAATCTCAAAGGTAGTAACTTGTCTGCCGAGTTCTTGAAATAACTCATTCTTAAGCTGTTCAAAATCAATTGATTCTAACAGCTCACCCGGTCTGACTTCTAAGGGTTTTTTTCCTTTTAAAATCACTTTTTGTAGTTCCTCAGGAAAACCTCCATGAGGCTGACCTAGATATCCCTCAAATAACTCAATAACAGAATCAGGAAAATCAAGCGACTGCCCCTTTTGTAACACATCTTCCTCTGTCAGCTCATTTTGCACCATGAATAATGCCATATCTCCGACAACCTTTGATGAAGGCGTAACCTTAACAATGTCACCAAACATTTTATTTACTCGGGTGTACATGTTTTTAACTTCATCCCACTGTTCTCCCAGCCCGACTGCTTTTGCCTGCTGCTGAAGATTACTATATTGCCCCCCTGGCATTTCATGCTGATAGACTTCCGAATGAGGAGATAATATCCCACTCTCAAAATCCTGATAATACTTGCGGACATCCTCCCAGTAATAAGATAATTTTTCAAGCGCTTCGATATTAACAGCCGGTTTCCTGTCTGCCCCCTCTAGTGCATAGTATAAGGAATTGGCACTTGGCTGTGAGGTTAAGCCCGCCATTGTGCTTAGTGCAGTATCTACGATATCCACTCCACCTGCAATGGCACGCGCATATGTGAAAATTCCGTTTCCACTTGTATCATGTGTATGGAGATGGATCGGAATATCGACGGTTTCTTTTAATTCAGATACAAGCCTGTAGGCTGCTTCCGGCTTCAATAGGCCTGCCATATCCTTTATTCCTAAAATATGAGCACCTTGTTTCTCTAGTTCTTTAGCCAATGTTTTATAATAGGCAAGATTATATTTGGTTCTTGTTGGGTCCAAAATATCCCCAGTATAACAAATGGATGCCTCTGCAATTTTTCCTGTTTGTCTAACGGCATCAATGGCCGTTTCCATTCCTTTAACCCAGTTTAAGCTGTCGAAAATCCGAAACACATCAATTCCAGCAGAAGCCGATTGCTGAACAAACTCTTTTATTAAGTTGTCAGGGTAGTTTTTATAGCCGACGGCATTAGCACCGCGTATCAACATTTGAAACAAAACATTCGGAATTTTTTCACGTAGTGTTAATAAACGATTCCAAGGGTCCTCTTTTAAGAAACGATAAGACACATCAAATGTGGCACCGCCCCACATTTCAAAAGAAAATAACTCTGGTAAAAGTTTTGCTGCAGGTTCGGCAATGTGAACAATATCTGTTGTCCTCATGCGAGTCGCTAATAAGGATTGATGTGCATCCCTAAAGGTCGTATCCGTTAATAAAACCTGCTTTTGATTCTTAACCCAATCAATCAGCCCTTCAGCACCATACTTATCTAATATTTGCTTCGTTCCTTCTTGGTAAGGCAAGTCATATGGTAAGACTGGGATTCTTGGCTTCGACAATACGGGCCTTTTCTTTTTTTCAATGCCAGGAAAGCCATTTACGGTAACTGTTCCAATATAGCTAAGCATTTTGGTTCCACGGTCTTTACGTACTGGAAACATAAACAGTTCAGGGGTCGTATCAATAAAAGACGTATCATATTCACCATTTCTAAACTTCTCATGTTTGACGACATTTTCTAAAAAGGGAATATTTGTTTTAATTCCTCTTATTCTAAATTCTTGTAAATTCCGAACCATTTTAGATGCAGCTTGTTCAAAAGATAATGCCCATGTTGAGAGCTTAACAAGCAATGAATCATAATATGGTGTAATCACCGCACCTTGAAAGCCATTACCAGCATCTAACCGTACTCCAAATCCTCCTCCAGAACGGTAAGCCATTATTTTTCCTGTATCTGGCATAAAATTATTAAGAGGATCTTCTGTGGTAACACGCGACTGAATGGCATATCCATTCAACTGGATTTTATCCTGCTCAGGAATCCCAATAATCGGACCATGGAGATCATGACCCTCGGAAACTAAAACCTGTGTTTGCACGATATCAATTCCTGTTACCATTTCCGTTACGGTGTGTTCAACTTGTACGCGGGGGTTTACCTCAATAAAATAAAAGTCATCTCCTGCGACAAGAAATTCAACAGTACCAGCATTTAGGTAGGAAACATTTTTCATTAATTTTACTGCTGCATCGCATATCCTGCCCCGCAATTCATTAGAAATGGAGACACTTGGAGCAACCTCGACTACTTTTTGGTGTCGCCTTTGTACAGAACAATCTCTGTCAAACAGATGGACTATATTCCCGTGCTTGTCACCAATGATTTGCACTTCAATATGCTTCGGTTTTTCAATTAGCTTTTCCACATATACTTCGTCATTCCCAAATGCTGCTTTCGCTTCAGATTTCGCACGGTTAAATGCTTCCTTAACCTCTTCATGGCTCCTGACGATTCTCATCCCGCGGCCTCCACCGCCAAGTGAAGCTTTAATAATAATCGGATATCCATGCCTCTCTGTAAAATCCTCTACTTCGGCAAGATTGTTTACAGGACCATCACTTCCAGGAATGACGGGAATATCCGCTAACTCTGCCTGTTGTCTTGCTTTAACCTTATCGCCAAACATATCAAGATGTTTCGAGGTCGGGCCAATAAAAATGATCCCTTCTTCTTCACACCGTTTGGCAAAATGAATATTTTCAGACAAAAATCCATATCCCGGATGAATGGCATCGGCTCCACTTTTTTTAGCAATAGCAATGATGCCATTAATATCCAAATAGGCGTCAATTGGTTTTTTGCCTTCTCCAACTAAATAAGCTTCGTCTGCCTTATAACGATGATACGCGCCAGAATCTTCCTTGGAATAAATCGCAACAGTCCGAATATTCAGTTCTGTGCAAGCGCGAAAAACTCTAATCGCTATTTCTCCCCTGTTGGCAACCAACACTTTATTGATTTGTCTAGTCACTAGTAGCACCTCAAATTCTATGTATTTTTAAAAACGCGAGGATCTTAAAAGGCCCTCGCGTTTTGATTAAAGATAAAAAACATTTCCATCACGATTTTGTTGTTTTTTGTCAGCTTGTTCTTGCTTATTTTTATATTTTTTTTCATATTTGACAAACATTGAAACATTAACAAGGATTCCAGTTGCCGCAGCAAGCATTAACAGGGATGAACCCCCGTAGCTAATATATGGAAGCGGTACACCAGTTAGTGGAATAATTCCTGATACACCAGCTAAATTGATAAAGGTTTGAATCCCAATCATGCTGGATATCCCAATAGCAAGCAGACTCCCAAATGGGTCTTTACATTGTACACCAATATATATTCCTCTCAATACTACATAGGCCAATAATAGAATGACGAAGCCCACACCCCAAATTCCTAGTTCTTCGGCAATAATAGCCATAATAAAGTCTGTATGTGATTCAGGTAAATAGCCAAGTTTTTGAATACTTTTTCCTAAACCAAGTCCATTAACCCCTCCAGAGCCAATGGCTATGTATGAGTTTACTAAATGAAAACCAGCATCCTCGGCATCAGCAAAGGGATTTTTTAGAACTTGAAAACGGCTCATTTGTTCCGCAGAAAATAATTTTCCAGTTGCCCACAAGACTATAATTACCGGAATAAGAATGATAAGAGCCGATATTACTAATTTAGCGATACTTTTTGGACTCATCCCAGAGGATAAAATGATAGTAGCTGCAATAAGAGCAATGATAAATGCAGTACCAAAGTCTGGCTGAATAACAATAAGAAAACATACTACAAATAAATATACTAGAGGTGGAAGGACACCCTTATTAAATTGATTGATATAGGCCTGCTTTTTTGCATAAACACTCGCTAAATAAATAATCACAGCCAGCTTTACAAACTCAGCGGGTTGAAATAAAAAACTTCCTAATTGGTACCAGCTCTGTGCATTGTTCTTTGTTTGTCCAAAAACAAATAAACCAAGCAGGGTAATTATTGAGGTAAATACCATTGGCACCTGAAACCATTTGGTAAACTGCATCATTTTATATGGAATGATAGCTGAAATAATAAAGATCAAAGTAAAAACTAGCAAAAATATTTTTTGTCTTTGATAGAAAAAATCACTGGCAACTTCATATCTTTGGACCGCATAAGCCATGCTGGCACTATAAATCATAACCAGACCAAAAGCACATAATAGGATGATGGCAATTATTAAGGTATAATCATAGGATTTTAATATCTTTTTAACCATTTTATATTTCCTCATTTTCAAAATTAATTTACACATATTATTATAATGGATTCTGCAGTTCATTACTTGAGGAAATGTTACCGTTAAGATATTCATTCAATAAAGAATATTCTGAATAGGTTAATTAATAAAAAACCCAAACAATCCCACACCATTGTTTGAGTTTATAACGTTTATTTTCTTAAAGATGCGTCATGCAAGGCAGATAATTCTCTTTCTAATTTATCTAAGATCGCCTTTCCATCCTTACTATCTATTAAGCCTAATCGAACAGCAAAGTCTATTTCTCTTGAAAGGCCAAACATTTGCGTATCCAACACCTCTTCATAAAGAGGGCATTGAGGGGCCGTGAGATTGTCCATTTGCACTTTGATAAGCTTTAAAATTTTTTCAGCGTCAGCCTGCAATAAAGCAAAGGCCTTTTCCTGGTGATTCACGATCATATCAGACGCCAACATTCATCCCCCCAATTCAGAGCGATTATACAACTTATCTATAAATTTTACCTTTTACTATCGAAAATTGCAAGAACAATAAGGTGTACTGCATGGATTATGACATTCCTATAAAAAAAAGCTATACTTATATTGTGAACTATAGGGGGTAAAACAATGGAAAATATTATAATGATTACAGGTAAAGTGAAATATACCATAACTCTTGATCCTAGTGTCTGGATTTTCGACGACCGCCGCGTTGATTTAAACACCTATTTTTCGAATGAAAAAGAGAATGTGAATGCATTGGAGGAGTATACAAAAGCTGTTTCAAAGCATTGGGATCGTGAAATTACTGAAGGAGCAATCTATCCGCCCACTTTAAAGACAGAGAAGAACTTTGAAAAAGTAAAAGTTATGACTGGCACCTTTGGAATTCCTTTTAAGCCATTCTTGCAAAATGCCGAACCAGCTGATGATGCCAGGGCTCTTGTCGTGCAATGTTCTGACAAGGACTATGAGTTTCCTCTAGATGAGGCCTATGAGTTAATCTTGGGCTTTTCTAAAAACGGCAAACCCTTAACCCTTGATGGTCCTGTTCATGTATATTTAGGAAATGGATCTAATAAGGAAAATCCAATTAAAAATGTAACCGGGTTCAAGGTTAAATAATAAGACGGGTGCCAAAGGGCGCCCGTTTTATTTTTAGGCTGTGTTAAACGTAGCTGTTGATTTGCGCTCCAGGAGCTTCGCTTTCCGCGGGCGTGCAAGGGAGCCTCCTCGGCACTTTAGCGCCTGCGGGGTCTCCCCTGCCCCGTACTCCCGCAGGAGTCTTCGCTCCTTCCGCTCCAATCAACAGAGTTCCAAAATAAACAATGACCTTTAACATAGCCTATTTTTAATTATAGTAAATCCGCGGCAAGCCTTGCTAAACCTGATCTTTCCCCTTTTAATAGTTTCACATGGCCTGAAATGACCTGGTCTTTAAACCGTTCCACAACATACGTAAGACCATTGTTATATGCATCAAGATATGGATGATCGATTTGTTCCGGGTCACCCATTAATACAATTTTACTACCCTCTCCTACACGAGTTAAAATCGTTTTTACTTCATGTTTTGTCAGGTTCTGCGCTTCGTCAATGATAATAAACTGTTTTGGTAAACTTCTGCCGCGAATATATGTTAACGCCTCAACCTCAATTGAGCCCATTCCTGCTAAAATTGCATCTAATTCACCTGGTTTTTTTGTATTAAATAGAAATTCTAAATTGTCGTAAATAGGCTGCATCCACGGCCGCAGCTTTTCCTGCTTTTCTCCCGGCAAAAACCCCAAATCCTTTCCAACCGGTACGATGGGCCTCGCGACCAAGAGCTTTTTATATTCCCGGAAATCCTCTGTCTGCATTAAACCAGCAGCAAGGGCTAGCAAGGTTTTTCCAGTTCCTGCCTTTCCAATTAAGGTAACAAGTGGTACATCCTTTCGCAACAATAGTTCGATTGCCATTGTTTGCTGGACATTCCTTGGATGAATCCCCCAAACATGTTCTTGATTTAACACCAATTTCTTCACTTTTTTACTGGTTTTATCGACCATCCCTATTGCTGAAGCTGAACTGCCATTGGAATCTTTCATGATGAGAAACTGATTTGGATAAAAAGGATGATTCGCTATTTCTGAAAGAATTAATTCTCCTTTTTCATAATAGCGGCCTAATAACTCAATTGGTATAAATACCTCATAAAAACCCGTATAAATATGGTCGATTTCCACAACACGGTCATTTAAAAAATCCTCTGCATCTAAGCCAATCGCATCTGCTTTTACCCTGACAAGAGCATCTTTGCTGACAAGAATTACCGGTTTTCCATTTTCCTTTGTTAGCTCTTCTAAGTATAAATTTTTAGCCACCGCAAGGATGCGGTTGTCATTTGTTTTTTCGATAAAAATGTCTTGAAGCTCATGAAAGGTGCGATGATTTAACTCAATTCTGATTGTCCCCCCATTTTCGAGTGGAATCTTTTCATGAAGCTTGCCTGAGGCCCTAAGACCATCAATTAATCTTGATACATGTCTTGCATTTCTCCCGACTTCATCCATGTACCTCTTCTTTGAGTCCACTTCTTCGAGAACGACTGCCGGAATAACAACTTCATTGTCTTCAAAGGAGAAAATGGAATACGGGTCTTGTAGCAAGACATTTGTATCTAACACGTATATTTTGCTCAAAGCGACGCCTCCGCTTCACTTGGTGTAAGGCTTGTTAAATATGGATTAAACAAACCTTTTGCTAGATTGGACTTTGGTAAAATATATGTTTATTGGAATAAAGATAGAAGACGTTCCGCACAATAAATGTTAACAAGACATTCTTGAAGGTGGGGTTAAAATGAAGTATTTTTTGATGACATTTACTATCTGTTTACTTCTTAGCGGCTGTAATACCGATAATAATAAAGAAACTGCAAAAAACGGAAATCAGTCGTTAGTAAATGTTAAAAACAGTTATATTGAAAATGTTGATCGTAAAACAGGACAGCAAATATCCAAGCGGTTGGTCAAGTTGGCCACCAGTATACCAAATGTAAATGATGCAACTGCGGTTGTTTTGGGTAAATATGCGATTGTCGGAATTGACGTGAATTCAAAAATTGATCGTTCTCAGGTAGGCTCCATTAAATATTCCGTTGCTGAGAGCTTAAAAAAGGATCCTTATGGGGCGAATGCAGTTGTCGTGGCTGACGCTGATACAACCCAGCGCATAAAAGAAATACAAGCAGATATTAATAAAGGAAGACCTGTTCAAGGTATTATGGAGGAGCTGGCAGATGTTGCAGGCCGGCTAATGCCAGAGATACCAGGAGACTTAATTACACCAAGTCCGAAAAACGCAACGGAAAAACCGGACAAAAAGCTGCCATCAGACGAAGAAAAAAAGCTTAACAAGGAACAGGAAGATCAATCCAATCATTATAAATGAGGCTCTTTTCGTAACCTTTGTTTCTTTTAGAACTTTTTAAGGGTCAATACAAAGTTTCTAGGCAATTTTCGCAAATGTTCTTACGAAAAGATGCCACGAAGAATCATGATTTACGGGTTGATGAACTTATACGAAAAACAACAATCTTTGCGAAAATTGCCTGTAATGAAAAAAGCTTAGGATTTCCTAAGCTTTTTTCATTGCTTCCATAACCTGTCGATCTAATTTTTCTGCTGCATTTTTATCATATGTTTTATCGTATTGTACTTCTGTGACTATTTTTGATCCGTAAAACATAACATCTCTTACTTCTTTAATAGTTATTTCCACCAAAGCCAATTTTAACGGAACATCAGGAAGTCTATCTTCTTTAATGCTTGCTTCTCCCTGAATCGAATATGTAGATTCGTTAGCAATTAAATTAATGACTGCTTTGTTATTATTTTTAATATTCTCGAGAATTCTCGAACGGTTATCGACTGCAAAGTAAATGGTACCCTCATCTTTCGCTAGTACCCAGGAAATTGCACTAACATTAGGGCCTCCAGTTTCATAATCAATTGTGGCTAATGTAACGAATCTTTCCTTTTGCAGTTCATCATATAAAGGCTTTATTAGTCTTTCTTCAACCTGATTTGCCATTCTTACAACCCCTTCATTATTTCCAAATATCTATTTTAAAACAGATATTCTCATATTACTACTATCCCTTTTTTTTAACAACCTAAACACTTATTTTACGTAACGCCCTTTGAACTGGTATAGTATAATAAAATTATTCCATATTGATAAATAAATTAAGAGGTGCTTTAATGAGAGTTAAATGTGTAATTTGCGATAAAATTGAAGCGATTGAAGATGAGTCATTAGCAGCAAAGAGGCTCCGAAATCGACCAATCCATACATACATGTGTAAAAGCTGCAGCCAGAGAATTGCTGAGAAAACAAATGCCAGAATAGATACAGGAAATTTTAAGTTTTATCGGGCAAAATCGGAAAAGGATGATTGGTAAAAAGAAAAGCGAAAGCGCCTTGATCAGGGGCGACAAGCATAAGACGAGCCGGCGGGAGGGTTGCTTTTTAACCTTCTCGCCGGATTGGCTGTAGACCATCGAGCCCCTAGGCGCTGGAGCTGGACAAATAAAGAAGAAGGCATATCCCTTTACGGGATATGCCTTTCTTTTTATTCTTCGGTTGGGTAGTTCTCATACTTTTCTGGCTCTTGATTAATTTGATTGAGCATTACCTCAATTAATTCACGGGGATACCTTGTTTTTTTATTTTCCCCGTTTTGTTGATAAGACAAATAGTACATCATATCATCGGTAGTGATTTCTATATTCGATACATGATGCTGTGAGGTTAAAATATCATCAAAAAGATCTAGCGTTTCTTTAGCGGCTGAATCATCGTGACGCGCATCGCTGACAATCTTTATCGTAAGCCAATTATACAGTGCATCCTGTAAGGATTTCATTACTTTTAACCCCCGTTACTTTGCTTCCGTCTGCTGTTTCTTCGATTGGTGTAAGCGGATTTTATATATAATTAATATTAAAGCCGCAACAACAAGTCCTTCGGCAACAGGCAAAAAGATTCCCAAAAAAGTAAGAATTGTACATCCTACACATAAAAAGATGTAAATGATAATTGATTTACCAAGCGGCAGCTTTTTGGCAAAACCCAGTTTATATACAACAATCGAAAGTGCAACAATTGTTAGATATAAAAGCCACATTCCCACTTTGGGCTGTTCGCTTACCTTATAGAGTGCAGCAAAGAATGAGAGGCGTTCTGCAACATCCACGATAAAACCTCCTAATTAACTCATTTCAGCATATTTCTTCTTTTTCGCCATTTTTTCACGTTCGTTTTTATCAAGAATTTTCTTCCGAAGTCGGATAGATTCAGGTGTTACTTCGCAATATTCGTCATCATTTAAATACTCTAATGATTCCTCTAAGGTCATGATTCGTGGCTTCTTAATGACAGATGTTTGGTCTTTATTAGCAGAACGAACATTCGTTGCTTGTTTCATCTTCGTAATATTAACTGTTAAGTCATTTTCACGAGTATGCTCTCCGACGATCATTCCTTCGTAAATTTCTGTACCTGGTTCAACGAAAATAGTGCCACGGTCTTCAACCTGCATGATACCATAGGTGGAAGCTTTACCGGATTCCATAGAAACAAGAACACCTTGATGTCTGCCGCCCACATTTCCTTGTACCATCGGCTGATAGCTATCGAAGGTATGATTAATAATTCCATAACCACGAGTCATCGTTAAGAATTCGGTTGTATAGCCAATTAGACCACGAGCAGGAACATTAAAAATCAAACGAACTTGACCCGTACCGTTGTTAATCATATCAAGCATTTCACCTTTACGAGCACCGATGGATTCCATTACAGCACCAGTATGTTCTTCTGGAACATCGATTTGTACTCTTTCAATCGGTTCACAACGAACGCCATCAACTTCTTTCACAATAACTTCCGGTTTTGACACTTGAAGCTCATAACCTTCTCGACGCATATTTTCAATTAAAATAGATAAATGAAGCTCTCCACGGCCTGAAACAATCCAAGCATCAGGTGAATCAGTATTTTCAACACGCAAGCTTACATCTGTTTGTAATTGAGCACGAAGTCTTTCCTCAATTTTTCTCGAGGTTAAATATTTACCTTCTCTTCCAGCAAATGGACTGTTATTTACGACAAAAGTCATTTGAAGTGTCGGCTCATCGATTCTTAAAATCGGTAATGCGTCCTGATGTTCAACAGGACAAACCGTTTCACCAACATTAATATCTTCCATACCGGAAACAGCAATTAAATCTCCAGCTTTTGCTTCCTGAACTTCTTCGCGTTTTAAACCAAAGAAACCAAAAATTTTGGTAACACGGAATTGCTTTACAGATCCGTCTAATTTCATCAATGCAACTTGCTGTCCAACCTTCATTGTTCCACGGAAAACGCGGCCAATTCCGATTCTTCCAACATAGTCATTATAGTCTAGAAGTGCTACCTGGAATTGAAGCGGCTCTTCGCGGTTATCAATTGGTGCTGGGATATGCTCAACAATGGCATCATACAAGGATTGCATGTTTTCGTCTTGTTTGTCTGGATCAGTGCTGGCAGTACCATTTATAGCTGAAGCATAGATAACTGGGAACTCAAGTTGGTCCTCTGATGCATCAAGCTCGATAAATAAATCAATTACTTCATCGATTACTTCTGCAGGGCGAGCAAAATCACGGTCAATTTTATTGACAACAACAATTGGTGTTAAGTTTTGCTCTAATGCTTTCTTAAGAACAAAACGTGTTTGCGGCATACAGCCTTCGTAGGCGTCAACCACGAGCAATACCCCATCAACCATTTTCATAATACGCTCTACTTCTCCTCCGAAGTCTGCGTGTCCAGGTGTATCCAATATATTGATTCGGGTATCTTTATATTGAATCGCCGTATTTTTCGCAAGGATAGTAATTCCGCGCTCTCTTTCCAAATCATTCGAATCCATCGCACGCTCTTCCACGTGTTCATTCGAACGGAATGTACCTGATTGTTTTAATAATTGGTCAACCAAAGTTGTTTTTCCATGGTCAACGTGGGCAATTATCGCAATATTACGAATATCTTCTCTAATTTTCAAAAAATTCCACTCCTGCCTTTAATCTATAAAAAATTAAACTATTTATAGTTTCCCATTTACAACTAAAACATTATACCATAATTAAAGTGGAAACCTAAAAGCATTTTATGTAGAATGAAAATAAAAATATATTTAAGGGGCAAAAATTAATGAAAAACATTAAATGGCCATTACTGATTTATGCAATTTTAGCAGCAGCATGTATTATGGGGATAGGCGTTGCCATAAGTGAAAAAAGCCTGCTTGGAATTATCGGCTGTATACTGGCAGTGATTGTTATAATGGGACTAGGTTTTTCCACAAAAAAAAGATTGCGCGAAAACGGTAAACTGTAAAAAAGAAGCCAATTCATTTGGCTTCTTTTACCATTTTCCATCCTTTAAATATTCCTTGAGTATCGTCTGGTGGAGACCAGGTTTGGCAGCGAAAACGGAATCCTGGGTTAGAAAATCCAGCTTTTCTCCTCTTAAATTTGTAACAATCCCGCCTAATTCCTCTATTATGACCACTCCAGCAGCATAATCCCATGGTGATAACCTCATGGAAAGGTACGCATCCACTCTTCCTGTAGCCACAAACACCATTTCAAGGGCAGCTGTCCCATAAGACCTTGTTCCTCGGGCAGCACGTACTAATGGTATCATTAAATTATGATCGATTCGACGATTCTCCATAACCCATGTCGCATTCAGGGCAATAATCGATTCCTGTACGGTCGTTTCCTCTAAGCGAGGAATAGGGTTTTCATTTAAATAAGCCCCTTTTCCATTAAATGCATGATATAACTCATTATGTACCACATCATAAATAATCCCAATTTTTCCTACACCGTTTTCATATATTCCAAGGGAAATAGCGAAATTCCTTTGCTGATGAATAAAGTTCATCGTTCCATCAATGGGGTCAATTATCCAAACGATGCCTTCAAGGCTTGTCAGTTTGTCTCCAAACCCCTCTTCCCCCATGATTTTATCCTTAGGGTAAGCCTCTTTTATTTTCGCAATAAAAAATTGTTCAATTTCCTTGTCCATATTCGTGACTAGATCATTAGGGTTTGATTTCGTCTGAATATTTAAGGTTTTATCAAAGGAGGAACGGATCCTGTCACCAGCTTCTAACACCCATTCCTTTGCGTTGGCATAAATGCTTTCCCAATTCATGATTCCCCTCCAAAAATAAATGGATTATTTTTCAAAATTCCTATGTAGTAGTATTTATAGCTTAATCAAAATAATCCTGCATATCAACTTTTGGGCCGAATTTTATTATCGCCGCACAATAACAAACGAACTCCCCTCACTGTTTGGAGTTCGTTTTAGATAAGTAGTATTTCAATCTTCATTCTAACTTGTTACCCCTTAGAAATAGATTAATCCCAATTAAAATGCTTTTAATCGTAATAATTCTTGGCGGATTTTTTCTAACTTTTGTTTACATTCCTTCATTTTCTTTTCATTTTTTTCTTCGATCGCCTCAAATAATACAGCTAGTTCATAATCCATTTCCAATCTTAACACTGCTGCTCTTTCTTTATCGCTTGCTTTTTTTAATGAAGTATTCATCAATTGTTTCACAATTCTCCTCCCCTTCCGAAGATTTAATTTATTATTCAGATTATTTTTTTACTGTATAATATGAGGCTAATTGTTATGTTGCAACAAATATGTGCTCTAACCTAGAAATGCTTCAAATTTCTTGTCTTTTCCCTGATATGCTACAATAAATGACAAATGGCTGGTTGGAGGTAAATGAAATGGTGGATTTCAAAGGATTTACAAATGAAGATTTTGATGTCTTTTTAATAGATGGTTTAGAGGCTAGAATGGAAGCACTAAAAGAAACAATTCGTCCTAAATTAGAAAAATTAGGCGAATATTTCGCACCAACGTTATCTCAGTTAACAGGCGATGAAATGTTTGTCCATGTTGCAAAGCATGCCAGACGGACAATCAATCCGCCAAAGGACACATGGGTCGCCTTCGCGAATAATGCCCGCGGTTATAAGATGCTTCCCCATTTTCAAATAGGCTTATGGAACACTCATTTATTCATTTGGTTTGCAGTTATTTATGAAGCTCCGCAAAAAGAAGTGATTGGGGCAAGGCTTGCTAAAAAAACAAATAAACTTTTCAAAGAAACGCCTAAAGACTATGTATGGTCAGGTGATCATATGAAACCCGATGTTGTTATACATGGAGACATGACAAAAAAGGATCTGCAATCCTTATTCGACCGTTTTCAAAACATAAAAAAAGCAGAATTATTGTGTGGGTATACAATTGGAAGAGAGGCTGTTATCGAAATGGGGTCAGGTGGACTATTACAAAAAATTGATGAAGTTTTTAGTCAAGTTGCCCCACTTTATAAAATCTCCCAAAACATAAAATAAGAAAAAGCTCCTGAACAAAATTCGGGAGCTTTTCCTATTTTACCTCATTAAAATGCGTTCTCCAGATGGTGCTTCTTTTGCCTTTTTTATAGTACGGTAGGATGAATAACCGCTTATTTCTTCAAATTCTCCACAAAGCGTTTTCTCCTGCGCTTTGCTTGGGACAATCTCTTTAAAACGGCGGTAAATCATCATTACTTCATCGCGTTCAATTCCTTTTTCATAAGCCCTCTCAATTGCTTCAAAAAAGTTAATGACATCGACGATTTCATCAGTTGTCCAGCTATAATCAATCGGGTATTGGTACTCCATTTCTTCACCTACTTACTAATCATTCAAGAGTATCATACCTTATTTTCCCCATTTGGCGCGAATTTGTTCCGCATCGTTAATCATTCTCTCGAAAAGTTCTGCTACTGTTGGTACATCCTTAATAAGGCCCATTACCTGTCCAGCCCATGCGAAGCCTTCATCAACAGTACCCTCATAAATATACCGTTTATTAGCCATTCCACTAATAAAATCTTTTAACTTATCATAATCACCCTTATTTTTTTCAATTTCGAGGATTTTTTCAGTCCAGCTGTTCGCTATGGCCCGGGCAGGTGCTCCTAAGGTACGTTTAATAACCACCGTATCGGTTTCTGTTCCTTCTACTAATGCTTGTTTATATACCTCATTTGCATGAACACATTCTTTTGTGGCAATAAACCTCGTTCCCATTTCAATTCCTTCAGCCCCTAAACTTAGGGCTGCCATTAACCCTCTGCCATCACCTATTCCCCCTGAAGCAATAACAGGGATAGAAACACTATCAACAACTTGTGGAATTAGCACCATTGTACCGATGTCGTCACGTCCAAGATGCCCTCCGCCTTCCTGCCCCACTACCATGACTGCATCGGCTCCCAGTTCTTCCGCTTTAATCGCTTGTCTTCTGGCTGCCACGAGTACGAGTGTTTTTATTGATGTTCCTTTTAATTGTTCAAAAATAGGCGCTGGATTGCCGCCTGTCATCGAAACGACCGGTACCTCTTCATCAATGGCAACCTGCAGGAAGTCAGAAAATGGTCTGCCATGCTGACCAATGGCAAAATTAACACCAAACGGATGATTAGTTAATTGCTTTACCTTCCTTATTTCTTCCCTAAGATGCTCTGGATTAGCTAAAGACATCGCGGTGATTTGACCAAGTCCCCCAGCATTTGAAACCGCTGCTGCCAAATCGGAATACGCTAAATATGCAAGTCCCCCTTGAATAATGGGATAGCGAATGTTAAATATATCTGTAACCCTTGTTTGCC
Organism: Neobacillus sp. DZ-9; assembly: GCF_059587065.1. Classification (NCBI taxonomy): domain Bacteria; kingdom Bacillati; phylum Bacillota; class Bacilli; order Caryophanales; family Bacillaceae; genus Neobacillus; species Neobacillus sp. DZ-9. The sequence continues at coordinate 440,326 of NZ_JCAIOL010000002.1, read as the reverse complement.
ACTTCAATTTAATTTCCTCCTAAATATTTTCATCCTTTCTTATTTCGTTATAAAAGGGTAGTTTTCCTGTTAAAAAGGAAAACTAAAACAAATAAACCTATGCAATGTAAACGATTAGTGCTATAATGCTTTTGTTTTATGTTTAATTAAATGATAAAATGAGTATTTTTTTGATAAAGAGGTGTGGTTATAAATTGTCGCAAAATCAAACACCGTTATTTAGCGGGTTATTAGAGCATGCAAAAAGAAATCCAATACAATTCCATATACCCGGTCATAAAAAAGGGGCTGGAATTGATCCAGAATTTCGAAGTTTTATCGGTGACAACGCCCTGTCTATTGACTTAATTAATATTGGACCGTTAGATGATTTGCATTCACCGAAGGGGATGATCAAAGAAGCTCAGAATTTAGCAGCTGAAGCCTTTGGTGCAGATCATACTTTTTTCTCAGTCCAAGGTACAAGCGGAGCCATCATGACCATGGTTATGGCCGTATGTGGTCCGGGTGAAAAAATTATCGTTCCTAGAAACGTCCATAAATCCGTCATGTCGGCAATCGTTTTTTCTGGGGCTATTCCAGTATTTATACATCCAGAAATCGACATAGAACTAGGTATCTCCCATGGAATAACAACTGAGTCTGTTGAAAGAGCTCTCGAGCAGCACCCTGATGCTAAAGGGGTTCTCGTTATAAATCCGACCTACTTCGGCATCTCTGCTGATTTAAAGAAAATAGTTGAGATTGCCCATTCTTATAATGTTCCTGTCCTTGTTGATGAAGCACATGGTGTCCATATTCATTTTCATGATGACCTGCCGCTTTCCGCTATGCAGGCTGGTGCGGATATGGCAGCCACAAGTGTCCATAAACTTGGCGGCTCAATGACACAAAGTTCCATCTTGAATGTAAAAGAAGGTCTAGTTTCAGTTAAACATGTTCAATCCATTTTAAGTATGCTGACAACAACCTCAACATCCTATCTATTGCTTGCTTCACTTGACGTGGCACGAAAGCAGTTAGCAACAAAAGGAAAAGAATTAATCGATAAAACAATTAGGCTAGCCCAGTCCATACGAAAAAGCATTAACGAAATTGACCATTTATATTGCGTCGGCGAAGAAATATTGGGTTCAAAAGCCACCTATGATTATGATCCGACTAAGTTGATTATTTCTGTAAAGGATTTAGGTTTAACAGGTTTTGATGTTGAAAAATGGCTTAGAGAAAAACATAACATTGAAGTTGAATTATCAGACCTATATAATATCCTTTGCATCATTACTTTAGGGGACACGGAATACGAAGCAGATCTTCTAGTTACTGCCTTAAAAGATTTAGCTGAAGAATGCGCACACCGTGCGGAAAAAGTAGAACCGCTAGAAGTCCTGCTGCCTGAAATCCCTGTGCTTGCTTTAACACCAAGAGATGCCTTTTATGCGGATACGGAAGTGATTCCATTTGCAGAATCAGAAGGAAGGATCATTGCGGAATTTGTCATGGTCTACCCACCTGGTATCCCAATTTTTATTCCTGGTGAAATAATTACAGAAGAAAACCTTTATTATATCCAGAAAAACCTAGAAGTAGGCCTGCCTGTTCAGGGACCGGAAGACGATGAACTAAAAATGATTCACGTAATAAAAGAATATAAAGCCATAAAATAAAAAGACAGGATTCCAATTACGGAATCCTGTTTTCATTATATAATGACCATTATTTATACTTCTTCGTGGCTGTGCTGGTCTTCGCAGCAATTGCACTTAGAATAAAGCACTGTTACTTTTTCATCTTCAAAATGATCAATAGTAGAGTTACAAGTTTGGCATACAAGAGTACCCATCTTTTCAATCCCCTTTTCATTAATTGAATCGATATTTTGAAAGCGTTTAAATATCCCTTAAGACAATAATAATATATCACATTTAATTTTTCAAGCCCAAATTGTATGTCACATTTAAAAAAATAAACATAAAAAAGACCCCTAGAGGCCTTTTTTATTTCTTTATTCATATTGGGTGATGAACGGAATAGCCGGTAATGCTTCACTAAAAAATTCAGCCAAATCAGTCGCTTGTTGTTTGTCAGGGATACGGAATACGGTTTGAAGGTAATCAATATCTTCAATATCTTTGGGGTCGAGGAGAGTTGAACGGCCAGTTTGCATGCAGATGACCAGAGGTTTTCCGAAAAACATATTTGTGTAAATAATGCCAAAGTCGTAGCGGGTATGTTCTGTTGTAAAGCCGATAAACCTCACTTTTGCATTTTCGTGCTCATCATAGAGCTTGTCAAATAACTCCATTTGACTCCTCCCTTTTCATAAAATATTTAGAATATTATTATAATTTATTTTTGGAAAAATGACAAGAATTCTTGACATTTTATTTGTAAGTGTTGTCATCACTTTTTGTTCAGTGCTAGAATAGAAGGGCATATATTAACGGACTAGTGAGGGGGAATAATGATGGCTGAAAATGCATTTATTAAACTTGTGCCTTCATCTGAGAAACAAACTATATCTATTGAAGAGGTAAAGGAATTATTTCATTTTTATAAAGACATTACAGCTAAAACAGGGGATCAACTAAACTGGCAGTATGACGAATCTGCTTTCCCATATGAAATTAAGGAAACCGAAAAAGGAAAAGGCACCTGGTTTTATTTACATTCTGACCATGACCGTTACAAGGCTATTTTATTGGGTATCGACAAAGAAACCATTCGAGAGGAAAATGGGCAAGAAAGAGAACAATCTTACATACAAGTGACTCTGCCTGAACAATCCACCTTCGGAGATAAAGGAAAGGCTAATGAATTTTGTAAATTCATTGCAAAAAAGCTTCAAGGTGAACTGCATCTTTTTAATGAAAGAATCATGTATTACTATCCTAGGAAATAAACTATGAAAGCTCCATTATGGGGGCTTTTTTTAATGGATAAAAAGAGCCATTGTATAGTGAATGGAAGTATAAATGACTAAGCTTAAGGTTGTAATGAAGAGCGTTTTCCGTGCTGATCTTGTTACTTGATTGCCAATTAAATATGCTAAATAAAAAAATACAAAGAACATTATAACCTTATAAATTAATTGATCATGTTTTGATAACCATTCAATAAAGGTGTATCCACTCCAAATGATAAATTGCAGCATCATGACAATATAGACCCTCACATTATCACCACACAAAATGCATTTATCTATATATTTATTCGCTAAAAAAAAATAAAGTCCTTTCCTTGATGACAAGGAAAAGGACTTTATTTGACTGTATTAAACTTGCTTGTTAATTTCCGCTACAGGCGCGAGACTCCATCAACAAGGTTTTTATTATACAGTCTTTTACTTCATAATATGGATTGGGCTTCCAAGTGCAACCTCAGCTGCTTCCATTGTTATTTCACCAAGTGTAGGATGCGCATGAATGGTCATTGCAAGGTCTTCAGCAGTCATCCCTGCTTCAATTGCCAGACCAAGCTCGGCAATCATATCTGACGCACTTGCACCAGCAATTTGTGCACCAATCACTAAGCCGTCTTCTTTACGAGTAATTAATTTTAAGAAACCATCACCGCTGTCAAGAGATAGAGCACGGCCATTTGCTGCAAATGGGAATTTAGCAGCAATCACTTCAATGCCTTCCTCTTTTGCCTGTGATTCAGTATATCCAACAGAAGCCAACTCTGGCTCAGAGAAAACAACTGCTGGAATTCCTAAATAATCAATTTCAGAAGGGTGGCCGGCAATCGCTTCAGCCGCAATTTTTGCTTCATATGATGCCTTATGTGCTAGTTGAGGTCCGGCAACAACATCACCAATCGCATAGATATTACTAATATTAGTACGGCATTGCTTGTCAATTTCAATAAGGCCACGGTCAGATAATTGTACACCAACTTGTTCAAGTCCCATTTCATCTGTGTTAGGACGTCGCCCAACCATGACAAATACATAATCAGCTTCAATTTTCTTTTCTTCACCTTTTGTTTCAAAAGTGACAACCACACCAGTTTCAGTTTCTTCTACACCTTTGGCTAACGCCTTTGTATAGAATTCTGCACCCTTTTTCTTCATGGTGCGCTTAACAAGTGCTGCCATTTGCTTATCAAATGTGCCGAGACCTAGAATTTCTTCAGCACCTTCTAATACTGTTACTTGACTGCCAAAGTTTGCATAGGCTCCACCAAGTTCGATTCCAATAACACCGCCGCCAATGACAACGATTTTTTCTGGAATTTCATTTAAATTTAAAGCACCCGTTGAGTTAAGAATACGTTTTGAATATTTAAATGCTGGCAGCTCAATAGGACGGGATCCAGTTGCAATAATCGCATTCTTAAAGGTATATGTTTGAGCTGAATCTTCATTAATAACCCGTAGTGTATTGGCATCAACAAAATATGCTTCACCACGGACAATGTCAGCCTTATTACCTTTTAATAGTCCTTCTACACCGCCAGTTAACTTTTTCACGATTCCTGCTTTAAATTCTTGAACCTTTGAAAAGTCAACCTTAACATTTTCAGCTGTTATTCCAAAGCCTTCTGAATGTTTGGCTGTTTCATAACGATGTCCTGCAGCGATTAATGCTTTAGAAGGAATACATCCTACATTCAGGCATACACCACCGACATATTCTTTTTCAACAATCGTTACTTTTTGTCCCAGTTGAGCAGCACGAATGGCTGCGACATATCCCCCTGGGCCTGCTCCGATGACTATAGTATCTGTTTCAATTGGGAAATCTCCAACTACCATTTTTTACGCCTCCATTAACAATAGTTCTGGATCGTTCAATAATCGTTTGATGTGATTTAATGCATTTTGTGCTGTTGCACCATCAATCATACGGTGATCAAAGCTTAATGAAAGTGCCAACACAGGAGCAGCGACAATTTCACCGTCCCTAACAATTGGCTTTTCAGCAATTCTGCCAACACCCAAAATTGCTACTTCAGGATGGTTGATTACCGGAGTAAACCATTGTCCACCTGCAGAACCAATATTGGAAATTGTACATGATGCACCCTTCATTTCATTTGGTGCAAGCTTACCATCACGTGCTTTTGTTGCCAGTTCATTTATTTCGTTCGATATTGAGAAAACTGACTTCCGATCCGCATCTTTTACAACAGGAACTAATAAGCCTTTTTCTGTGTCTGCAGCAATACCAATATTGTAGTAATGTTTATGAATAATTTCACTTGTTGCATCATCAAGTGATGTATTTAGAGCTGGGAACTCACGTAATGCACTTGTTAATGCTTTAACGATATAAGGCAAGAAGGTAAGCTTGATGCCCTTTGCAGCAGCTACTTCTTTGAATTTCTTACGATGTGATACAAGCTTTGTAACATCCACTTCATCCATTAAAGTTACGTGTGGAGCAGTATGCTTGGAATTCACCATTGCTTTGGCAATTGCTTTACGGATTCCGCTCATTTTTTCACGAGTTTCAGGATATTCTCCCTGTGGAATTGGAGCAGCTGCTTTTGGAGCTTCTGCTGCCTGAGTTTCTGCTTGAACAGGAGCCACTTCGGCAGCTTGTGGTGCTGCTGCTGCTTGAGCGCCGCCAGATAAGAAAGTTTCAATATCTGCTTTCATAATCCGCCCATTTTTTCCTGATCCTGCAACTAATGCAATGTCCACACCTTTATCACGTGCATATTTTCGAACAGATGGCATCGCAATAATTCGACGGTTTGGATCTACTTCTACTTGTGGCTGAGCTGGTACTGGTACTGCAGCAGGAGCAGCTTGAGGTGCAGCTTCAGTCTTTGCTTCTGGAGCAGGCGCCGCAGGTGTTTCCGCCGGAGCGGGTGCTTCATCACCATGATCGCCCTTAAATTGTAAGTTTTCATATCCTGGTGCATCAAAAGTTACAAGGACCTGTCCAACAGTTGCTACAGTTCCCTCTCCAATTAATACTTCTAAAACAGTTCCCTCAACAGGTGAAGGAATTTCAACGACTGCTTTGTCATTTTGGATTTCACAAAGAACATCATCTTCCTGAACTTTATCACCTGGTTTGATGAACCATTTGACAATTTCCCCTTCGTGAATACCTTCACCAATGTCAGGCATTTTAAATTGAAATGTGGTTGCGGTTGCGCTCACTTGGATTCATCCTCCTATTTTAGTTAGATTTCTGTAGAACAGAATTAGAATGATAAAACTTTTTTCGCTGTCTCAATAACGTCTTTATAATTTGGCAGCCAAACAGATTCTGCTTGAGAGAAAGGATAAATCGTATCTGCTGCAGCAACACGTAATACAGGAGCTTCTAAGCTTAAAATAGCCCGATCATTAATTTCAGCAACCACGTTTGCTGCTACTCCCGCTTGCTTTTGTGCTTCTTGAACCACAATTGCCCGTCCTGTTTTTTCAACCGACGCAATAATTGTGTCAATATCAAGAGGACTAATTGTTCTTAGGTCAATAACTTCGACAGAATGCCCCTCTTTTGCTAATTCATCCGCTGCCTTTAATGATTCATGAACCATTGCTCCGTAAGTAATAATCGATAGATCTGTACCTTCACGCTTGACATCAGCCTTCCCAAGAGGAATAGTATACTCTTCTTCAGGAACTTCTTGACGGAATGCACGATATAATTTCAAATGCTCAAGGAAAATAACTGGGTCATTATCACGAATGGCAGACAACAATAATCCTTTTGCATCATAAGGTGTGGATGGAACAACGACTTTTAAACCAGGTGTTTGGGCCATTAAACCTTCTAAGCTGTCTGAATGAAGCTCAGGTGTATGAACACCCCCGCCAAATGGAGAACGCACAGTTATTGGCATATTATAGCGGCCGCCTGAACGGTAGCGCATACGAGACATTTGACCGGCAATGGAGTCCATAACTTCAAAAACAAATCCAAAGAATTGAACTTCAGGGATTGGACGGAAGCCTGTCAGCGCCAAACCGATCGCCAAACCACCAATTCCAGATTCAGCAAGAGGAGTGTCAAATACACGGTCCTCTGTAAATTCTTTTTGCAAGCCTTCAGTTGCACGGAATACACCGCCGTTTACACCAACGTCTTCTCCAAAAACCAATGTATTTGGATCATTCCGAAGCTCCGTACGCAGTGCATCGGTTATAGCTTGAATCATTGTCATTTGAGCCATGACTTACTTCGACTCCTTTGCTTTATAGATTTCATATTGTTCTTTCAAGTTATGAGGCATTTCTTCAAACATAATGGACATAAGGTCAGTAACCTTTTGCTTTGGTGCAGCGTCAGCTTTTTTGATTGCTTCTTTAATATCTTCTTTTGCTTGTTCGATTACTTGATTTTCCTTTTCTTCATTCCATAAACCTTTCTTTTCAAGGAACTTACGGAAACGTACTAAAGGATCTTTCTTTTCCCATTCATTATCAAGATCAGCCGTACGATATCGGGTTGGATCATCACCGGCCATTGTATGTGGACCATATCGGTAAGTTAAAGTCTCGATTAACGTTGGCCCTTCACCGTTGACAGCACGTTCACGTGCATCACGAACTGCTGCATAGACAGCTAATGGATCCATTCCGTCAACCTGAATGCCAGGGATACCTGCCGCAACCGCTTTTTGAGCAATTGTTTTTGCAGCTGATTGTTTTTCAACTGGAGTCGAAATAGCAAAACGATTATTTTGCACAATAAAAATCGCTGGTGCTTTAAACGCGCCTGCAAAGTTAATTCCTTCATAGAAATCCCCTTGAGAAGCACCGCCGTCACCAGTGTAGGTAATAGCAACAGCTTTCTGGCCACTCTTTTTAAATCCTAAAGCAACTCCTGTAGCTTGAATATACTGTGCACCAATAATAATTTGCGGTGATAGGACATTCACACCCTCAGGAATTTGATTACCTTGGAAGTGTCCGCGTGAGAATAAAAATGCTTGGTATAACGGCAGTCCATGCCAAATTAATTGTGGTACATCACGGTATCCAGGTAATATAAAATCTTCTTTTTCAAGAGCGAATTGGGATGCTAATTGTGATGCTTCCTGCCCTGCGGTTGGAGCATAAAATCCTAGTCTACCTTGACGGTTTAGAGAAATTGAACGTTGATCAAGGATACGTGTATAAACCATGCGGCGCATTAGTTCCTGAAGCTGGTCATCCGTTAGTTCCGGCATTGCTGCTTCGTTAACAACTTCGCCTTCTTCATTTAATATTTGAAGTGTTTCAAATTGATTTTCGACAGCCTCTAGTGCATTCTTCGCAATGAGCTCTGCATTCTTAAGTTTTGAAGCCATTTGATCACAACTTCCTTTCTAATCAAAAGATAAAATAAAAATAAAAACCACTAAGTTAGATTACCCAAAAAACACGAATAAAAGCCTGGTGTGTATTTGACATCATTTTTTTATTCTCTAACATCTTATTCTGTATCAGTTTTTTATGTAACTACAATGATACAACAAATCAACTCATCTACGAGTTTACACCATTCATATAAACGCGTCAAATCCTTTGCGTAATAATTTTTTACCATGAAGATAATACTAATTCCGATCGTTCCAATTGCCACTGTACTAATATCCCTACCCTCACTGTTATATAAAATTCCCCCATTTTTAAACGTGTTATAATATAGAAAAAAATCGGCTCATGGCCGATTTTTAGGATTAATAGGTTATTTTGTTATTAATTCAGCCTTTTTATAAAAGGTAAGTTTCTTGTCATTATATTGTTCCGTTAGCTTATTAAAACTTTCATTTGCCTCAAAAACTTTTTTATACGAATCATTTAGTTTAACTACCTGTCCTTCTAGATCCTCCAGCTGCAAGTTCTTATTTTTAAACATTTCATATAATTGTTGGTCATTTTTTAGCGCCTCAGTATAGGCACTGTACAGCACACCATGGGCCTGATATCTTTCCATCATAATATCATATAGTTCATTTGCTAATTTTTTTAGTGACGGATCATCGAGCTGTCCTTTTATTTCAGCTATTTTTTTAAATTCTTTTTCAGATTCCTTTATGCTTTTTGTTTCTTTTTCCAAATGCTCTTGTCGTTGATTTGCCAGGTCCAGTGCTTCATCTGAAAGCTTAACAATCTGGTCATATTCCTTCATCCCAAGGCCGATTATTTGGTCATATAATCCTTTTTCTTTCTTCTCTAATGTTACTAGTGGTTCTTGCTGCTCTTCAAACACCTTTTCTTTAGCTGCCACATTTTCTAGAGTTTCATACATTTTTTCGAGAGAAGACTTTTTATTATTACATCCTGTTAAAATTACGAACGCTGCTAAAAAAAATAAAAATAACCTTTTTTTTCTGGTAAAAAACATTTATAAAACCTCCTACCATAACATTTTTAACTATATCTGTACTTTGTTGGTTTGACAATATAAATGGATATTTTGGTAATCATTTGTTAACATTTTATACATTGTTTGATAGACTATTGTTACACATAATCACATTTAAATTCAGGAGTGAATGTTCATGTTAACGATGGAGGATATAATTCGAGATGGCCATCCTACTCTTAGAAAAGTGGCTGCAGAAGTACATATGCCGCCATCAGAAGAGGATGCACAAATTTTACGAAGCTTATTAGAATACGTTATTAACAGCCAAAATCCCGAAATCGCGTACCAGTATGGCCTGCGGCCAGGAATTGGGTTAGCTGCCCCACAGATTAATGTATCTAAACGGATGCTTGCAGTTCATTTAACGGACGACAAAGGGGTTCTTTACAGTTATGCCTTGTTTAATCCGAAAATAATTAGTCACTCTGTAGAAATGGCTTATTTAACCTCAGGTGAAGGCTGTCTTTCAGTGGACGAAGCCATACCAGGTTATGTTCCGAGATATGCGCGAATCACTCTTAAAGGAATAAATCTTGATGGTGAAGAGATAAAGCTTCGTTTAAAAGGACTGCCTGCTATTTGCTTTCAACATGAAATTGATCATTTAAATGGTGTAATGTTCTATGATCATATTGATAAGCAGGAACCGTTAAAAGAGATCCAAGGAGCAATTCCAATCGAAAGATAAAGAAACTCGCCACATGGCGAGTTTTTTTAAATGAGCTGTAATTCTTTTAAACCATTCCAAATACCATCTTTGGCGACATCCGTTGTAATTAAATCGGCATGCTGTTTTGCTTCTGGAACACCATTGCCCATTGCCACACCTGTCCCTACTTCCCTCAGCATTTCTAAATCGTTTAAACCATCGCCAAATGCATAGACATCCTTTAGTTCAAACCCTAATTGATCAATCATTTTTTTAATACCCTCTGCTTTTGAGCCGCCTTTTGGCAGGACATCAACAGAATATGGATGCCATCTTATAAAATCAAAATCCGGGAAAGCATCTAAGTATAATTGTTCATCATGACTCTCACAAAAAAGAAGCGACTGATACAATTTTCGATTCACATAAAAATGCGGATCCTCTTCTGGATGTAAAAAATTTAGGCTTCCCATACTGGTTTCAATAAATGGATGATGTTTTACACTCGACTTCATAGTTTTTTCGTTCATAAATACTAAAGGGTGCTTATTGATCTGTGCTTTTTGATAAAGTTTTTCCATTCCGCTTTCATTCAATGGATTCTCGTATATCGCCTTTTTTTCAAAGACCACATATTGACCATTGAAGCTTACAAAGGAATCTATATCAAGCTCTTCACGCAGCCCTTCGAACATGAATGGAGCCCTTCCTGTAGCAATTGCGACAAAAACGCCATTTTCCTTTAGTAATTGAATGGCATTTTTCGTACTGACCGGAAGCTTCTTTTCATGATCTAGCAAAGTCCCATCAATATCAAAAAAGACAATTTTTTTCATATTCCATATTCTCCTTTAATCAAACACTTATGCTGCATGTGTTACATTTGATTTTTCTTTTGGTTTGATAGAGGCAATATAAACGCCAATAAAAATCACTGCTAAGCCAATGATCATTGATAGATGAATTTCCTCTCTTAAAGCAATTGCTCCCCAAAATAGGGCAGAAATTGGTACCAGATAGGTAACAAGTGAAGCAAACTCAGGGCTTCCTTTTTTAACGAGATAATAAAACAATAGATAGGCTATCCCTGAACCAAGTGCTCCTAAGCCAATAAAAGGGCCCAATGTCTCAGTAGTAATAAAAGAGGCAATAGATCTCGGATTCGCAAATACAACAATAATAAAGCTCATTATAGTGGAAATTAATAGCGTAAAGAATGAAGTTTCCAACACCGTTAATTGGGCTAAATGTTTTTTCGTTAAGTGTGATGCCAACCCATAACAAAAAGTGGCACCGGTCATTAGCAAAATACCGCTAAAATTACCTGAATATAGATCACCTAATTTGACATCAGATAAAATAAAAATCCCTATAAAGCCAACAAAAATGCCAAACCATTGACTTTTTCTTAAAGTGGAAGAAAACAAGAAAAAACCAATAATCAATGTCCAAATAGGTGTAGTTGCATTAATAATTGAGGCCATACTTGAGGTGAGTTTCGTTTCACTTGAACAAATTAACAACCATGGAAGCACGTTATTTGTCAAGGCAATAAGGACCAGCTTAAACCAAGGCATTTTCTTAAGGTTTATTTTTTTCTTTTTCACAATAATAATAGCAAAAAGCATTATCGTTCCAAAAAGGCAGCGGCCAAGTACTATTGAAATCGGCCCCAAAGAAGTTAATAGCACTTTAATAAATAAAAAGGATGTTCCCCAAATAAGGCTTAATCCAATTAAAGCAGTATATAATTTTCCCATTCCCCTTAATTCCTTTTCCTTTATCTCTTTCATTTATTCCTTTAAAACACTAAACCTTCTCAAAGTAAATGTCAATTTGTTTCACCTTTAGTAATTCCATGTTTAACCATGAAAGAATCAGCATTTTCATCATATAATAATAGTAAAAAAACTATCATTTAAAAAAATTTCAATTATCTGCCATTGCTTGCTTTACTTTGGACAAGGAATGTTTAAAATAAGTATTAAGGAGATGATCCACTATGTTAAAGAAGCTAAGGAAAAAGCTTTTAAAACAGTGGAAAGATTTGCTGCGAAAAAAATCTATTGCCTAAATTTTTTTTGAGCCCTTCTAACTTGCGGAGGGCTCCTTCGTTATTGTAAATTGTAAAAACAGATTCTTTTTTTTACATACTTTTCACATTAGCCCATTGCTTTCTAAGAAAATAAATGAAAAAGATGAAAATGTTTTATATAATAGAAAAAGTTATGATTTAGTGAGGAGCGATTTTGTTATGTTATTTAAAGTTTACTACCAGGAAAGCATTAAAGAAGTCCCAGTCAGAGAGAAAACAAAAACTCTCTATATTGAGGGAGAGTCCGTACGTGACGTCCGTACAAAAATTGCCGACCGCGGCTATAATGTAGAATTTGTACAAGAAGTTAAAGGCGCCTATTTAGAATATGAAAAACAAAATGAAGACTTTAAAGTATTGGAGATATAATTTATGAAATTTGTTAAAAATGATCAAACTGCTGTTTTTGCCCTGGGAGGTTTAGGGGAAATTGGCAAAAACACATATGCAGTTCAATTCCAGGATGAGATTATTTTAATTGATGCTGGAATCAAATTCCCTGAGGATGAACTATTAGGTATTGATTATGTCATACCTGATTATACCTATTTAGTTAAAAATGAAGAAAAAATTAAGGGGTTATTCGTTACACACGGGCACGAAGACCACATCGGCGGTATTCCTTATTTATTACGTGAAGTCAATATCCCTATTTATGGAGGAAAACTGGCACTCGGTTTAATAAAAAATAAATTGGAAGAGCATGGTTTATTAAGGAATGCCAAATTAATTGAGATAAAAGAAGATGATGTGATTAAGTTCCGAAAGACATCGGTGACATTTTTCCGAACTACCCACAGCATACCTGACTCCTATGGTATTGTCGTTAAAACTCCTCCGGGTCAAATCGTTCATACGGGGGACTTTAAATTTGATTTTACTCCTGTAGGCGAACCGGCTAATTTAACGAAAATGGCCGAAATTGGAAAAGAAGGTGTACTTTGTCTACTTTCTGACAGTACAAATAGTGAAATTCCTGATTTTACGATGTCGGAACGCAGGGTAGGAGAAAGCATTCACGATATTTTCCGAAAGGTCGATGGCCGAATTATTTTTGCAACGTTTGCTTCGAATATTCATAGGCTGCAGCAAGTTGTAGAGGCAGCTGTGGAAAATGACAGAAAAGTTGCTGTATTTGGTCGAAGCATGGAAGCAGCCATTAATATAGGCCTTGAATTAGGATATATTAATGCACCAAAAGAAACATTTATTGAAGCCAATCAAATTAATCGCTTACCTGCCGACAAAGTTACTATTCTTTGTACCGGAAGCCAAGGTGAACCAATGGCAGCTCTCTCAAGAATTGCAAATGGAACACACAGACAAATTCAAATAATACCTGGGGATACTGTTGTTTTTTCTTCATCACCTATTCCTGGTAACACGATAAGTGTCAGCCGAACAATTAACTTGTTGTATAGAGCCGGTGCGGACGTCATTCACGGAAAACTAAGTAATATTCACACCTCTGGTCATGGTGGACAAGAAGAACAAAAATTGATGCTGCGGCTAATTAAACCTAAATTCTTTATGCCGATCCACGGTGAGTACCGGATGCAGCGCATGCACGCAAAACTTGCAGTGGACTGTGGTGTTGATGAGGAAAATTGCTTTATTATGGACAATGGTGAAGTACTAGCTCTTTCGGAAAACTCAGCGCAGGTAGCCGGAAAAATTCCATCAGGATCTGTCTACATTGACGGCAGTGGTGTCGGAGATATTGGAAATATCGTCTTACGTGACCGTCGAATTCTTTCTGAGGAAGGGTTAGTTGTTGTGGTTGTCAGCATTAATATGAAGGAATTCAAAATTGCTTCTGGACCTGACCTCATTTCTCGCGGATTTGTTTATATGAGAGAATCAGGTGATTTAATCAATGATGCACAAAATTTAATTACAAAGCATTTAAATAAGGTTATGGAGCGAAAGACTAGCCAGTGGTCAGAAATTAAAAATGAAATTACTGATACGTTAGCACCTTTCCTTTACGAAAAAACAAAACGCCGTCCAATGATATTACCTATCATTATGGAAGTTTAATTTTAACAAAGCGGAAGCACCTATAGGAGCTTCCGCTTTTCTTTAATCCAATACCTTTTTTTCAAACCTGCTGATGTCGTTAGTGTTTCCAATTACTATTAATACATCTCCTGTATGAATCATTTCTTTTGCCTGAGGAGAAACAATGATTTCTTCACCTCTTTTTATCGCCACGATATTTAAACCATACTTTTTACGAACATCCAAATCCATGATTGTATTGCCGCCAAGTTTTCCATTCCCCACAATTTCAACGATACTATGTTCATCTGAGAGCTGGAGATAATCAACAACACTACTAGATGTCATATTAATAGCAATCCTTTTCCCCATATCTCTTTCAGGATGTACAACGTGATCTGCTCCAATCTTTCGCAGAACCTTTTCATGATAATCATTTTGTGCTTTGGAGGTAATTTGCCCAACCCCTAATTCCTTTAAAATTAGCGTTGTTAAAATGCTCGATTGAATATCATCGCCAATCGCCACAATCACATGATCGAAATTGCGAATCCCTAAACTTTTCAAGACATTTTCGTCTGTTGAATCTCCCACAACTGCATGGGAGGCAATCATGGCATATTCATTAACACGCTCTTCATTTACATCAATAGCTAAAACTTCCATTCCCTCATCTGTCAGTGTACGGCAAATACTGCCCCCAAAACGGCCTAACCCAATGACTGCAAAGCTTTTCTTCACAAAAACTCCCCCAGCAAATACATTTTCTGATATGCTCCCATTTTAGCATTGATAATCGTTATATATATAGTATGAAATACCGCTTATTCACCATTTCAATTTTTCTTCTTTCGATATATTAGAACTCCTACAAAACCTAAAATAGCTAGTATCACCAGAATTGGAAGGTTCCCTATTATAAAGACTACTAAACCGGACACTACGCTTATTAACATGTTTATACTTTTCATGAATTGCTTTTTCGTTTTTTCCCATGTATTAAGTTTGTCTCTCTCGATATCGGGAACAATTACCTTATTTTCATAAAGAGTGATCGTTACGGTTGAATAGGAAGTTTGATTTTCTAAAAATTTCATTTTCCCCTCGATTGTTTCTATTTCTTCTTGTACGGCGGCTAAATCGGCAGAAATTTTTAATAGATCCTCCGTTTTCGTTGCGGTTTTCATAAATGATAATAATCGTTCTTCTACAACCCGTTTAGATTTTAATCTGGATTCAAGATCGACATATTCCTCTGTTACATCCTGCCCCGTTATATTCCGCTGCAGCACTTCGGCAGCCTGCCCCTCTGCATCATGCAAAAAAGCTTGAAAATTCTTTTGCGGTATTCGGATGGTAATACTGCCGCTGACCTGCTCTTTCCCTTCTTTGGTTACATTAGATGAAGCAATATAGCCGCCATATGTTTCTGCCTTTTCTTCAAGGTTTTTGACCGTTTGTTCAAACTTTTTGACCCTCAAGCGCAAATCCGCTTGATAGATAACCATCTTGTTAGGAACTTCGAGTATTGATTTCTCCTTTGGAGCACTAGAATTATCTGTCTCACCAGAGTATATCGAGGACTTCTCTCCATTACTTGACTGTGAAGAATCCATTGCAGCTGTATTGCCTTTACTCATTTTTGCGTCCTCATTACTACTTGAACTACATCCTGTAAAACCCAGCATTAAAACAATGAAAAAAATAGGGAACACCTTTTTTACCTTTTTCAATCCATGACACCCCTTTTTCTCTCTTTATAATTACGGACGATTAAATGAATACAAGGTTACAAAGAAGCAATAAAAAAACCGCTCGCCCATATGGACGAACAGTTTTTATTGTTTATTCCGTTTTTTCCAATTCATCTAAAACACGGTTTACTCGCTTTTCAAGCATTTTCATGCCGCTCCCGCCTGCTTGGAAATGACGAAGCTTTCCTTCACGGTCAAAAACATAGTAAGCTGGTACATACTGATTTTCAAGTGCTTCTGTTAGCTTATGGTCGTTGTCAACAAAAATAGGCTGGTTAATTCCATGCTCTGCAGCCACTTGCTTGATTTCTTCTAAATTCAGATCGTTTTCCGATCTTGGCATATGAACTGCAACCACGTTTAATTTGTCTTTAAAATCATCACGAAATTGGTTAACTTGAGGCATTGCCTCTTTACAGAGATGACAGCTGATCGACCAAAAATGAATCAAAGTTGGTTTTTCACCAATTAATTCATCTCTAGTTACTTCACCGTTTAACCATTCCGTTGCACCGGTTAATTCTGGCATTGACTCACGTAATTTCACCCGAGATTCCTCCTATTAAAAAGACCTAACGCTTTTAAAGAGTTAGGTCTATCTTGTTTGATTAATAATTATACGTTAAGTGTAGCTTGTCCAGGCTTCCAGTTAGCTGGGCAAAGGCCGCCAGTTTGCAATGCTTGAAGAACGCGTAAAGTTTCATCTACATCACGGCCGATGTTGTTATGGTTAACAACAGAGTACATTAATTCCCCTTCAGGGCTGATGATGAATAGTCCGCGAAGTGCAATACCTTCTTCTTCAATTAAAACTCCATAATCACGGGAAACAACATGATTTGTGTCAGCCGCTAATGGATATTTCAAATCGCCAAGGCCATTTTCTTTACGATCTGTTTTAATCCATGCTAGGTGAGTATGAATTGTGTCAGTTGAAACACCGATAACCTCTGCATCAAGGTCTTCAAACTCATCGTAACGGTCAGATAGAGCTGTAATTTCAGTTGGACAAACAAACGTGAAGTCCATTGGATAGAAGAATAATACAGTCCATTTATCGTTTTTCATATTTTCTTCAAGGCTTACTTTTTTAAATTCTTTGTTTGGCAAAACTGCATCCATTTCAAAGCGTGGAGCTTGCTTACCTACCATACGTTCTGGCATTTGAATCCCTCCAAAATAATCAATAATTAGTAATAGCAATTCTCATTTGCTATCCTTCTGACAGTTCTCATTATAGGACAAATCTATTTTTGAGTCAATATTAAATTATAATTAATTTAAATAAATATTAATTATCAATTATAACCTAAATTTCCCCTTAATAAGTTTCTCCCTAAATAATCTAGAATAAACGACAATATGTAACAATATTCCTTTAATTCACTATAATTTTACCATGATTATCCTTAGTAATAAAATAAAAAGCATTTTCATTACAGCTTATATATTATTACCTTTATACGTTAAAAAGCTCGTTATCATCTTAACGGCCACGCCAATTGCCTCTTCTTTGGGATTTAACATGGCATGATGCAGACCATATGGGGAATCGACACCGAGCCAAAACATCAATCCGGGTATTTCCTTGAGCATATACCCATAATCCTCACCAGTCATCGCTTCCTTGCATTCAATCACCTGAACATCTGTTTCTTGTTGGATATAATTGATAAAATCTCTGGTAATAGATTCTGTGTTATAAACTTGATGGTACATTGAACCATAATCAATCACAGCTTCACATTCATAGCCTGCTTCAATTCCTCTTACCAACGCCTCAATGCGGTGCTTGACCTTCTTCATCGATTCCGGCGACAAAGTGCGAATCGTCCCTTCGAGCCTTGCTTTTTCAGCAATGATATTCTGAACAGTTCCACCGGTAATTTTTCCAATTGTAATAACAGCACTATCTAACGGGTCCACATTCCTGGAAATAATCGATTGCAGCTGTGTGACAAGCGTACATGCGGCAATCACCATATCATTCGTTTCGTGGGGTCTTGCCGCATGTCCGCCTTTCCCCTTTAAATCGATGAACAACTCCGATGTATTAGCAAATAAAAGACCTTCTTTCACTGCGATTGCCCCAACAGGGTACTCTGGTGCAATGTGCAGTGCAATGATTAAATCCGGCTTCCATTCCTGCATTTCAGTTGATTTCAACATTGGTTCCGCTCCGCCTGGCCCTTCTTCGGCAGGCTGGAAAATAAATAATAGATCATCCTTGATTGGATTTTCTACAAAATAAGTCAGCACACCTAGAGCAATGGTCATATGGAAATCATGGCCGCAGGCATGCATTCTTTCCTCATGGGTTGACGAAAAAGGAAAGTCAGTCTCTTCAGTTATCGGCAAGCCATCAATATCCGTTCTGTATCCAATAGTTTTTTCAGGCATTAATCCATGAACCTTGACAAATAACCCTGTTTTCCATTTTTTAATTGACAGTCGATCCTGATGCAGCCCTTCTAAATAAGCCAATAAATAGGCTTGCGTTTTAAACTCTTGAAAACCCAGTTCAGGAATTTGATGAAGGTCGCGGCGAATTTTGATTAATGAATCCATCTAAGACTCTCCTTTCTATAAAAGAAGCGTGGAAAAGGCTCCACGCTTTTACATTTCTTATAGTTGACGTAACTCTTGCATGATCTCAGTTTTTGACTTTGTCTTTTCATCAATATCTTTAATTTTACGTGCTGGCATGCCGGCTACGACCGTATATGGCGCTACGTCCTGAGTAACCACTGCTCCTGCAGCGACGACGGAGCCTTTACCGATTGTTACTCCTTCTAAAACAACGGCGTTCGCACCAATTAGAACATCATCTTCAACGACTACTGGTTTTGCGGATGGCGGTTCAATAACGCCTGCTAAAACGGTGCCTGCGCCGATGTGACAGTTCTTACCTACTGTTGCTCTTCCGCCAAGGACAACACCCATATCAATCATCGTTTTTTCGCCGATAACAGCTCCGATATTGATAACTGCCCCCATCATAATGACGGCATTGTCGCCAATTTCCACTTGATCACGGATTGTTACCCCTGGTTCAATACGGGCATTAATATGCTTAGTGTCTAGCAACGGAATGGCAGAATTACGTCGGTCATTTTCAACTACAAAATCTTCAATTTTTCCCTTGTTTGTCTCTAGTGCTTCACTAATTTCTGCCCATTCTCCGAAAACAACACCAGTATTTCCATTAACAAATGCCTTAGCACTGGCTCCAAAATTGATTCCTTCTAATTCTCCCTTTAAATAAACCTTAACCGGAGTAGATTTTTTACTATTTTGAATAAAGGAAATAATTTCATGTGCATCCATCATTTTCATAATACTGTTTACCCCCTAATTGTATGTACTAAAAAATAATTTACCAAACAAAGTAACTGAAAACAAGCAAAACAGCGTAATACTTCCTAAGATTCAGAAATATGTTCTTTAATGAGTTCGACAAACGCCTGTACCTGTTTTAATTTAAAGGAAGACTCATACCCTAATAGCCAGGTATCCCGTTTTAGCGGTTCATTATTCTCATCTAAAAGGGGTATTTTGAAAATATCCCTTTCTGCTTTAGTTAACGTAATTCCAGGCAATATGGCATAACCAATACCATTAAAGGCCATTTGTTTACATGTCTCAATTTGGTCAACAAGCACTGTCCTTTTCGGTGAGGTTTTAAAGTTCCGCATCCACCAATCTTGAATTTCTTGATAATAATTCGAGTCACTTTTAAATTGAATAAAAGGCCGGTCAACTTCTAAAACTTGTTCCGGTCTCATAATTTCTCGATCAACCAAATAAAGCGGATCGTCAAAAAGATGGACCTTTACCCCCTTCCAATCAGGAGTGCCGCGGATAATTCCAATATGTACCTGATCATCATATAAGCATTTTAGGATTTCACTGCTCCAGCCAGTAATAAGTGAAATCTTTGCTTGTGGATACTTGTCAATGAATTTCTTTAATACTTGAGGAAGCCAATTTTGACCCACGATAGAGGCTACTGCTATTTTTAAGGTACCTGAAACCCCGGATTGCAGCGAATAAATCGTTTCGCGAACCTTTTCTTGCTTATTGAGAACGTCATTAACAAATTCAATAACATGTTCTCCCGCAGGAGTGAGGGCAAGGCCTTTTTGCGAACGAATAAATAACTTTGTTCCCCAATCTTTTTCAATGGTCTGTAAGCGCTGCGAAAGGGCCGGCTGTGATACAAACAACCGTTCCGATGCTTTACGCATATTCATTTCCTGAGCTAAGACTGATAATAATTGATATTCCGATAATGAGGACATGTCTTCACCACCTTCAAAAAGATCCAAAAAAATATGCCCCCATATAGGGAGCCTGGAACAATCATTTATCATTTTTTTTTAAATCGTTTTACTTGTTTATTTAATTGATTTAATACTGTGCTTCTTGGCACTATCCCCTCAAAAAAGCCTTCTTCCGTCTCAACACATAAAAAGGGATGATTGACAAGTATGTCCAAACATATATTAAGTGAGGCCGAAATTTTAACCCGTGGAATCGTCTTTTTCATAACTTCTTCTACGCGTTTTTTTTCAAGGGTTTCAAACTCTATTCTTTCTAGACCAAGGATAGAGTCCATGATAATTGGAGTGCTAATCAGCCCATGGAGCTTATAATGCGGGTCCAGAACTGGAATGGCGGTATAGCCGCTTTTTGTTAACACTAATAAGGCATGCTCAAGATTGTTGCCAATTTGCACATGTGCCACCCGTTCGGATGGGATCATTAATTCTTTAATGGTTAATTCTAAAAATTCCCCACTGGGAAGACTAATCATCGCCGAAAACTCCTCAATGTATGTTTTTCTACAGACTTATTCTATCATAGTTTTCGGAGGTCTGTGTGAATTTAAATACCGCATTCACAAGGAAAAGAAAGGAACCAATTGGTTCCTACTGAATTAAATCAAAAATTTCAATTGTGATCATATCAATATTATCAAATTGATATCGTTTAGGTTTTTCCTTTTCATTGTAAACCTCTAATTCATACGTTACCGTCTTTGGGTGAAATGTTACCTGACACTTTCTCTCTCCATTAACTTCAAAATAACGCTGAGCTGGCTCACCGCTGTTAGCTGTTTCCTGAAGATTTTTTAATCTTGTTAATATACCTTGAAGCTGTGACATCCGTTTAATCTCCTTTCAAACACAAACAAACTTATACTTTTATATTTCACAATTGGCCTGTTTCTATCCTTATGGATTATTTACTTAAAAAAAATCCAATTTTCGCATGCCAATATTAAAAGAATAAAATAACTGATACTATTTGTCCAAGCAAAAATGAAAAAATTGACTATTTTTTTTAAAATGCCTATCCAGAACCTAAACTACAGTAATTGCTCGTGTTCGAATAAGTATTGGTAAGAAATGTCGATAAACAAATAATCATTTCCGTTCATTGGATAGGAGAAGGTTCTAATATTCTCCCCTGTTTCAATGTCACGATATAAATCAGATAAAATTCCTTTTCTCTCGTTTCTCATTTTGATAATATTTTCTAAAAAATAGGGTCGCCAACTCCAGTTCTTGTTCTTATATTCAGCTTGAACAATCCATCCATTTTTTTCTTTAAAAATGTTTGCTGATTTTTGAACCCCATCTTCATCACAAATATACATACGAAAAGCAATATGATCCAGTTCTTTTATTAACGTTTGCAAAAGCTCTTCAAATCCAGCCTTTTTATTTTTCATAATAATTTCTTGAACCATTGAATGGAAATATTCTGAAGCTAAATAAACACCCTCTAATTTTCTTTTTTCATAAGAAATAAAATCGTGAAACTTTTCTTTTAATCGGTGTTTTAAAAAATCTCTTTGAATAAATTCTGCTGCAGGGGGATATAAATAAAATCCTTGATAATAGCGGCCTCCGTTCTTCCAGGCAAACTGCAGCTGATAACTCATTTCAATATTTTCAAACATAAGGGTTGCTCCAATTTTTCTTGCTAAAAGGGACAGGGTAAACAAAACTTCATGGAAGTTCATTCCAGTTGCCGTAGATTTAAGCGGTTCTAAATTTATTTTTAAAATATCCGGCTCAAGCTGTCCAATTCGCTCAAAATGATAACTTTCACTGTCCATGCTAGAAACAGCAATTTTGATCCCATATGTCCGATAATATTGAAGCAGGTGATCAAATTGATCGATATCACCCAAATATTTCCTTTCCGAAATTTCAAGGACAATTCTGCTTAAATTAAACCCCTTTTTTTCAAATTCTAAAAGCTCCTGCAAAAAGGGCTCACCATGCCCATACATTAATAACTCGGCATTACGATTCAAAAATATACTAATATCATCATCAAGCTTAATCGCATTTTCAAGGGCTTTCCTAACTAACAGCAAATCAACCTCAAATTTATACTCATCAGGAATTTGATCATCTTGAAAAAATTCCCCTAAGCTTATGATATTATCCCCGGTCTTATATCTTCCCAAAACTTTGTAAGCAATGACCTGTTGTTCATCAGCACTAAAAATCGGTTGGAAATAAGGAAAAACATGTTCAAGATCCGATAGAATTTCCAAGGCATCCATCGAAGTACCTCCAAAAAAAGATTTACTCATAATACCATACGTTTACTTGCCCCAGCCCGTTCGTTCATTACCAAAAGGATACCATTATAGCCCCTAAGAAACAATCAAACAATATGGTTAATCTAATCAAAGGGGGAAAAGTTTTTGAGAAAACTTTTCTTATTAGCCTCGATCCTTCCCATGTTTGGATGCAGCGACTTTAATGATGATTCAAAAGCCAGTTCAAATCTTATTCAAAACAAGCCCGCTTCAACATATCGAGTAGAAGAGAAGCCTAAATACACAAACTACAACATGAACGATCTTACTGATCAGGTGATTTACGATAAAAAAATTCCCAACCAAGGTAGTCATGTTAGTACAACTGGCAAGAAAAATTCTGCTTTGCTAAATGTAATCCTAATTAGACAAAACCCTGAGCTGCGATATGGTTGTGAAGTGACCAGCCTAGCCATGATGTTAAATTACGCAGGTGTCAAAACGAGCAAAATGGATTTGTACAGGCTTATTCAAAAGGATCCCGATCCGCTCATCAAATCTCCAAAGGGAGATATTTTACGATGGGGCAATCCAGCAGATGGATTTGTTGGGGATATGACAGGAAGACGAGCTGGGTATGCTGTTTTTGATAAGCCGATGATAGCATTAATTAATCAAAAGCTTCCAGGCAGAGCTATCAATTTGACCAATCAGCCATTTGACCGTGTATTGGAGCACGTTTCAGCAGGGTATCCTGTCGTTGTCTGGACAACTGGGGATTATCGCCTTCCTGACCGCTGGGAATCCTGGTATCACGGAAAACGATATATTAAAACACCCTTGGATTTACACGCCGTAGTACTTGTTGGATTCGACTCCAATCATGTTTACTTAAATGATCCACTTTCAGGCAGGAAACAAGTAAGAGTAGACAAACAACAATTTATCGCTTCCTGGAAAGCTCTGCAAAACCGTGCAGTAAGCTACCGTTAACAAAAGCAGCCCTACAAGGCTGCTTTTTCATGAATTTTTCTTATTTTTTTCGAATATGCTTTGTTTAAAGGTAATCGTTATATTGAAACTCTGTTGATTGGAGCGGAAGGCGCAAATCAACAGCTATGTAGTAAACGAATAAAAATTAATAATAACATTTTACTTGCAAAAAGTGCTTTTTTTACCGAAAATACATATGGAAAGTAATTCAAAGATAGGTTGGTAGAAAATATGCCTAAAAAACTAAAAAGGAGAACATTTCTGAAACGAACATTTGGTTCATTTCTAACCGTTCTCGGATTAAGTTCGGGGGGCTACTTTTATGCCAATCGAATTGAGCCCTCATTACTCGATATTCAAAATCTTGAAATTAAGAACCCGTTAATACCCAAAAGTTTTAACGGTATAAAAATCATCCAGTTCTCTGACACCCATCTAGGTTTTCATTATAATCTTACCCAATTATCCAAACTAGTCAACAAGATCAATGACCTAAAACCAGACATCATTTTTTTTACTGGTGATTTAATGGATGAACCAAATAAGTATTCAGAAATTAATAAACTGATTCCTCTTTTGGAATCATTACGCCCCCCTCTTGGTAAATTCTGCATTTTCGGCAACCATGATCACGGAGGCTATGGTTCAGACATTTACCGAAATATTATGGAAGCAACCAACTTCACTGTTCTACTAAATGAATCGGCACCTATCAAATTAAAAGACGGGAGCAGGATTCATTTATTAGGGATTGATGATGCAATGTTAGGAAAACCGGATTTGCCCTTGGCCTTAAAGAATGTACCACAAAACCAGTTTAAAATTTTATTATCCCATGCACCAGATCTTGCTGATGATGCATCAAGATATCCAATTGAATGGCAAATAAGCGGTCATAGCCATGGTGGACAAGTTAAAATACCCTTTATCGGGGCGCTTGTCATTCCTCCTTTTGCCAAAAAATATCCTGAAGGTCTTTATTCTATTGGTGACCAAAATCCATTAACCCTATATGTTAATAGAGGAATCGGAACTACCCGTTTGCCTTTTCGATTTATGGCAAAGCCAGAATTAACAGTCTATACGCTAAGACCTGAAACAATATAAAAAATCCTTATCCAATTTTAAAAGATAAGGATTTCTTTATTTAATAAAGCGATTTTCTAGTTCATTAACTGGAATTGGCTTTGAATAATAATAGCCTTGTATTTTATGACAATTTGCATTAATAAGAAATTCAACTTGTTCTTTTGTTTCTACACCTTCAGCTATCACTTCAAGGCCTAGGCTTTTACCTAGATGGATAATTGTGGTTGCAATGGCTGCGTCTTTTTCATCAACCATGATATCTCTAATAAAGGATTTATCAATTTTTAGAACATCAATAGGTAGTTGTTTTAAATAATTCAATGATGAATAACCGGTCCCAAAATCATCCACTGAAATAGAAATCCCTAAATCCTTTATTTTCCTTATAAGTGGGATTGTTTCATTCGTATCACTCATGACACCTTCCGTAATTTCAATTTCTAAGGAAGCTGGATTAATTTTATACTTATCGATCATTGACTTAATGAACTGGACAAGATTTGGCTGCTGAAATTGCTTAGGAGAAATGTTTATAGCAACTCTAATATCATCATAACCCCTATCATTCCATTTCTTTATTTGACGGCACGCATGTTCTATCACCCAATGACCAATTGATATAATAATACCTGTATCCTCGGCCAAAGGAATGAAGTCACTTGGCGAAATATTGCCAAATTCGGAATTTTTCCATCGAAGCAGAGCTTCGAAGCTTTTTGCTTTTCCAGTTGCTAGTTCAATTTGCGGTTGATAAAACAAGGAAAGCTCCTTCTTGTCGATTGCCTTCCGTAGATGAGTTTCCAGTGTAACTGTATTGGAATAAACATTATTCATTTCTGACCGATAAAATTGAAAATGTGCCTTTCCTCTCTCTTTTACTCGAAAAAGGGCCTCATCAGCATTTTTAATTAACATTTCTGCATCCTTTCCATCATTTGGATACATACTTATTCCAATACTTGGCGAGATAAAATACTCATGTGAATTAAAGTAAAAGGACATCGAAAACGCTGAAAACATCTTGCTAACAAATGTACTTGCTGCTTTTCGGTCTGAATTTAGCAGCAATATATTGAACTCGTCTCCCCCTAAACGATAAATAAAGCAGTTTTCGTTTTGAAACTGCAATAGACGGCGGGCAACCTGTTTTAATATTTCATCTCCTACCAAATGCCCGAGTGTGTCGTTTAAATGTTTAAACCGATCCAAATCAATAGAAATGAGAGCAAAATATGTCTTGGAAGGGGAATAAATATGTTCATTTAAATGATCTATTAATGATCTCCTATTAAATAATCCAGTTAGTTGATCATGGAAAGCCATAAATTTTAACATTTCCATATTTTTTGCCTGTTCCGATAAATCCTTTATAATCACATAAAGACCCATTATTTCTCCATGTATCACAATGGGTACCGTTTTAATATGAACAAACAAAAGTTGTCCTTTATTATGAATAAGCTTACAATCCAACGTTTCCAATGCATATCCTGAACATGTTTTTTCTAGAAGTTCTTTAAATTGTTCTAAATCAGGATCATTAATTAAATCGTAAATGGATCTATTTGACATATGCTTTTCCGAATGCCCAGTCAGCATTGCTGCAGCAGGGTTTGCTTCAAGTATTTTCCCTTCAGGACTAATCGTAAAAATGGCATCCAAATTATTATCCACAATAGAACGATACTTTTGTTCACTTTCGATTATCCTTTTTTTCTCTATGTACCACTCTGTTACGTCCCTTGTTACGGCAACAATGTAACCTACCGTATTATTTTCAGAAAAAATCGGGGTTAATATCGTTTCCCCATAGACTTCAAACTCATTATCAAAGGTAAAATGATCATCATACATCACAATATCTTTTCTTCTTAATAATTTCTCATACTCCCGATGGAGCGCTTTAGCAAAATCATCAGGCAGGACTTCTTGAAGTGTTTTTCCAAGAGCATAAGGAGAAAGTTTAGCTTTCCTCATCCCCGATTCATTGACAAACAAATAGCGAAAGCTTGGTCCTTTTTCGACCTTCATCACATAAACCATATCTTGAACATGTTGAAAAATGATATCGAAGATTATTTTTTGTATTTTGTTACTGGCTTTTCCAGAAGCTAGCTCGCTGGCCAATAAATTACGTAAATGATTCATTACATCATCCTTCAGACGAAAAAGTTCTCAATTTTTTAAAATAATGTTTTTCTATCTATCATTTCTATTTTACAATGAAATTAACTGAAAGGAAGCAATTTATTGAAAATAATGATTATTTCACCAAAATTTTTCTTTTCTTTCATAAGTATTGCCAAAAACTAAAGTCATCTCGCAATTTTAAGTATTAATAGAATTCATGTTATATTTTAATTTCGGTTAATAAAAGGTATAATGGAGATGTTCGAAAAGATAGAAAGGAGAACATATTTTGAATCCCGATCAGAAATATCCCCAAAGAAATGGGAATTTAACCATTGAAAACCTCGCTCAAGCAGTCTTTATTGTGAATCGCCATGCAAAGACAGCGACTAACCCCAAATTTTTGTACAAATTAAAACAAGAATCATTAAAAAAATTAATTGAAGAAGGTAAAGCCAAAAAAGTAGGTCTACATTTTTCTGAAAACCCAAGAAATAGTCAACAGCAATCCGACGTCCTAGTGGAATGTGGCAGATATACCTTCCATATTCCTCCTACCAAATTGGACTTTCATCAACTTCCGCACTTGGGTAAATTAGATAATCATATAAGAAACCCTAAAGCCGTACTTTCACTTAATGCTGCAAAAGCAATATTGCAGTCCTATACAGGAATTTCCGAGGAAGGACCTCCTCCCTCAAATCAACGAAGAAACCAACGAACTTATCAAAAACCGATATTCAAAAAATTAGGTGAAAGATATTCTTAAATCTGGAAGGACGAACATAAGTGGAGCATTTGATTAATCAGCGAGTTAAAGATATCGAGATTTCTGGAATCAGGAAATTTTTTAATATGGTATCCCATATAGATGACCTAATTTCATTTACCATAGGTCAGCCTGATTTTCCCACCCCCGAGCATGTGAAACAAGCGGGAATAAGTGCAATTGAAAAGGATTTTACCTCCTATACTCATAATGCTGGGACGATTGAATTAAGGAAGGCCGCAAGTGAATTTGTCGAAAAGAAATATGGTTTACACTACAAACCTGATTCAGAGGTAATCGCTACTATGGGGGCCAGTGAAGCCATTGATATCACCTTTAGGACTATTCTCACTGAAGGTACTGAGGTTATTTTACCTGGCCCAATTTATCCTGGCTATGAACCAATTATTCGGATGATGGGGGCAGTCCCTGTCCATGTAGACATTAGAGAAAACCAATTTCGATTTACATTAGAGATGATAAAACCCTTTATTACTGAAAAAACCCGCTGCATAGTCCTTCCATACCCTTCAAACCCTACAGGCGTAAGTCTTTCAGAAATGGAGTTAAAGGAAATTGCCGACTTTTTAAGTGATAAGGAAATTTTTGTACTTGCCGATGAAATTTACAGTGAGCTTACTTTTGACCGGAGCCATAAATCAATTGCGAGCTTTTTAAAGGAAAAAACAATCGTTATTAATGGGTTATCAAAATCTCACTCGATGACAGGGTGGAGAATTGGCTTTTTATTTGCATCAGAATCCATTACCAAACATATTCTGAAGGTTCATCAATATAATGTTTCATGTGCAAACTCAATTGCCCAAAAAGCGGCTTTTGAGGCCTTAACGGTGGGAATTAATGATGCTCAAAATATGAAAAAAGAATACGAACGCCGAAGGGACTATGTTTATGAGCGATTGACAACAATGGGACTTGAGGTCGTGAAGCCTGATGGCGCATTCTATTTCTTTGTCAAAATACCCGCCACAATACCATTGAATAGCTTTGAATTCGCTTTGGAGCTTGTTCAAAAAACAAAAGTTGCCGTTGTTCCCGGCAGTGCATTTTCTGACTATGGGGAAGGTTATTTCCGTTTATCCTTTGCCTGTTCAATGGAAACTTTAGAACTAGGACTTAACCGTATTGAAGAATATTTAATAAAATAAACGAAGCCCCCACCATGTTGCAGGTGAGGGCTTCGTTTTTTATTGACCTTGATATTTTCCAGTGTTTTTAGAGGCTTTTTCTTTTTTAGCCTTATCTTTATGGATTTTATTTGTAGCTGCAGAACCGATTTCATGAGCAAATTCTTCATTTAACTTTGAAGAATCAAAACCCTTCTTGTTTTTTTGCTTCGCATCATTCTTTTTCGTTCGTTTCGCCATCAAAAATTCCTCCCATCATTATTTCTATTTTAGTTTCTGATGAAGAGAGGAAATTATTCGATTAGATGTTCCAATATTTATATAGTGCCTGAGTTCCACTATTTCCTTCGCCTTTTTCTGCCAATAAATCATAGAGTGATTTGGCTAAAGACAATCCCGGAAACTCCATTCCCATTAGCTCTGCTTCGTCCAGGGCGATTTTCATATCTTTTATAAAATGCTTTATGTAAAAGCCAGGTTCAAAATTCCCTTGTAACATTCTTGGTGCAAGATTACTTAATGACCAGCTGCCAGCTGCTCCGGTAGTAATGCTTTTTAACACCTTTTCAGGATCTAGACCAGCTTTTTCTGCATAAACGATGGCTTCACATACCCCCATCATATTAGAAGCTATTGCAATTTGATTACACATTTTTGTATGCTGACCAGATCCTGGATTCCCTTGATAGACAATATTAGTCCCAAGATACTCAAGCATTGGCCGTACCGCATCAAAAGCCTCCTTCGCACCACCAGCCATAATAGAAAGCTTAGCCTCCTTGGCGCCTATATCACCACCCGACACAGGTGCATCGATAACGTGAATATCATGTTTTATAGCCTCTTCATAAATTTTAACTGCAAGAGACGGTGCAGAGGTGGTCATATCAATGAAATAGCTGCCCCGCTGGCCATGACTAATTAAACCGTCTTCGCCAAGATATATTTCTTCTACATCGTTTGGGTAACCTACCATCGTAAAAATAACTGAAGCCTTTTCCGCCATTTCCTTTGGTGAATCAGCCCACATAGCTCCACTCTCTAATAATTCAGCTGCCTTATCTTTGGTCCTGGAATATACCAATAAAGGGTATCCTGCCTTTAATAAATGCCCGGCCATACTTTTACCCATAACACCTGTTCCAATAAAACCAATAACCGTATTTTCTGGAGTTAGCAAAATGATCGTTCCTCTCATTTTTATTTACCTTTATTTTAGCACTATCGTATTAAATATTGGGGGAATTTACAAAAAAAGACCGAAACGTCTCAGTCGTTCCGGTCCTTTGTGCTCCATCTCCAAATTTATGCACATACTAATGTTGTCCATTTACTTGAAAAAAACTCACTTTATTTTTACAATTCAGATGAAAAATTTGTCAAGTATACTCTTCCAAATACTTCCTTATCATTGAATACTTCAATCGAAACGGCGTTGTTTTGCTCAATCATTTTTTTTAGTTCTTCAATATGTAAATCCTGTTGTAATGGTATAGGATCCATAAAAATATATTTCTCACTTTTCCCTTTTACTTCTAAATATTCTCCGGTTAGTACTTGATCTTCACCGTAGATGATTTCCCTTTTACCGATTGCTGCAGCTAATTTGTCATCGTGAATGGTTACTTTTACCTTATATAATTGGTGAGCTTCAAGGATTTCATTATTAATCCTGAAACGAAATTGTAGTTCATTATTTTTCGTCAGCAGCGCATCCGCATAACGATTAACGATTAGTTCATTAGAAAACAAAATTCCACAACCGCTTAGTAGAAATGAACAAAAAATTCCTATAACCAAAACAAATATCATTCGAGTATTCCTGCGCATCTGTAACACTCCTTTATATTTTTTACCATAACCAAAAATAAGTGGTAATAAACGTAAAGAAAGGTTAATTAAGGGAATTAATATTCTTCTGTTAAATTGATTTTATCATGCCGCCGTCGACAAGAAATGAACTGCCTGTCATATAAGAATTTGCGTCTGACAGCAGGAAGGCAGCCACATTGGCAAATTCTTCAGGTGTTCCATATCTCTTCAAAGGAATCCCCGCTTTAGCCTGTAATTCAACGGTTTCCCGGTCCAATCCCAGTTTATCTGCGTTTATTTGATCCAGGTGCTTTACACGGTCAGTCGCAATTCGGCCGGGCGCAATTGTATTAATAATAATGTTATCGGGAGCAAGCTCAGATGCCAGAGTTTTTGATAGTCCGATAATCCCAGTCCTGAAGGTGTTTGAAAGTATTAATCCTGGTATTGGTTCCTTTATCGAAGAAGATGCAATGTTAAGGATTTTCCCTCCCTGTTGTTTTAAATATGGTAATACTTCTCGGATCATTCTCACATAGGATAAGAGATTTAATTCAAATGCTGCTTGCCATGCTTCATCGGTTAAATCCTCAAAAGAACCAGCTGGAGGTCCACCTGAGTTATTTACAAGCATGTTTATTCCACCGAATGTTTCTGCTGTAACTGATACAAGCTGCTTAATGTCTGCATGTTTAGTAATATCAGCTTTTTGGTAGGCCACTTTTCCAGTTCCAATAGATTCTAGTTCATAAGCTTTTTGCTTTAGTTTTTCATCGTCCCGGCCGGAAATCATTACATTGGCCCCTTCTCTTATAAGCCTCTCCGCAATTGCAAACCCTAATCCCTGACTTGATGCAGCGATTAGTGCTGTTTTTCCATTTAAATTCAATTCCATTTTCTTGTCCATCTCCTTCTTCAAGCTCTATTTCTATTATACAAAAAACAAGTAGAAAAAGTTGGTAATGTATTTTGACAAAAAAAGACTCAATTTTTATTTTGTCTGAATCAAGATTACCGATGTTTAACTAATTGTCTTTGCTATCTGGCCTGTTGATTTCCGCTCCGGGCACTCGCTTTCCGCGGGGAGTTCCTGGAGCCGAGTGTCCTCCGCTCCAAACAACAGGGAGGCAAATTAACATAAAGAATTGCTAATTAATAAAAAAAGAAAATAATAGGCTGTCGAAAGTTTTTCGACAGCCTTAGGCAGATCATCTGCCTCATTTACAGCTTGTTTCATTTAGAATGTATGTGCAAAGTCTTTTGCACGCGCTATAGCATTTTCTTTGATTTCATTGGCTTTATCAGGCATCGCATTATGGCCTTCAACAAATAGTCCTTCCAATGTCGGAACTCCAAAAAAGCTCATCATCACACTGATATATCGGTGTCCCATTTCCATTTGGGCGGCTGGTCCCTCAGAATAAAATCCACCACGGGCTTGTATGTGCAAGGCTTTTTTATCTGTTAAGAGACCAATTGGGCCATTTTCAGTATATTTAAAGGTTTTTCCCGCAACGGAAACAGAATCCAAATATGCTTTCATGACAGGAGGAAAAGAGAAGTTCCATAATGGTGTGACAAACACATATTTATCAGCTGCCACAAATTGTTCACTTAATTCCCCAAGACGGCTTACTTTTGCCTTTTCATCAGCAGTCAGCTCATCGAATGCTTGGCCGGAGCGAAGCTTTCCCCACCCACTAAATACATCCGCATCAATATGAGGGATTTTTTGATTGTATAAATCTAAATGAACAACCTCATCGTTCGGATTAACCTGTTGATAGCTCTCAATAAAGGCTTTACCTACTGCCATACTATACGACATTGTTTCATTATGAGGGTGGGCTGTAATATATAAAACCTGTGCCATGTTTAATCACCTTTCCTTTTACAGATTTATGACATTTTAGTTTTAGTTAAAAAGCCCTAAAATAATCAAAAAGGATTTGCCAACTTGACAAATCCTTTTACTACCCTTTTATTATTCGTTTGAATCTAGTGAATAAGGATTGCGACCAATGCTTTTTCTCATTTCATCAGTCATTAGGAATGGTTCATTTACCACTGACTCCTCTTCTGCCTGACTTGTAAGAGAACTGCCATCATAATGTATAGGTTTTTGTTCCATTATTCCATTCACCTCCACCAATTCCTACTTTTTAGCATTTGCACTTTTTATTTATTTACTTATGTAATTCAGGTCTTTTCGACTATTATTATACCTAATATTTCATAAAATTAACATAAAAACACGAATAAAGCAGTAGTGAAATTCACACAAAAAAAACCGACTCTTTTCAAAGTCGGTTTTTTAAGGATTATTATTTAGTTGCCGCGTTTACCGCATCTATTACCTGACTGGTTGTTTGCATATTTATTACTTCACTAGCAAGCTTTTCCATGTCAGTTTTCTTTA
Source organism: Neobacillus sp. DZ-9 (assembly GCF_059587065.1). NCBI lineage: Bacteria > Bacillati > Bacillota > Bacilli > Caryophanales > Bacillaceae > Neobacillus > Neobacillus sp. DZ-9. Next base: position 407,582 of record NZ_JCAIOL010000002.1, on the reverse strand, counting down.
AATTCTTAATTAGAGAGCGAGCCTTTAATATTGAGGTTGCACTCATGGAGAATTCATCAAGCCCCAGACCTAATAGAACTGGAATTGCTGTTTCATCCCCTGCCATTTCACCGCACATACCTGCCCATTTTCCTTCTGCATGTGCTGCATCAATCACCATTTTTACTAAGCGTAAAATCGATGGGCTATAAGGCTGATAGAGGTATGAAACCCGCTGGTTCATGCGGTCTGCAGCCATCGTATATTGGATTAAATCGTTTGTGCCGATACTAAAGAAGTCAACTTCCTTTGCAAATTGATCAGCAAGTACAGCAGTAGATGGAATCTCTACCATAATCCCAAGTTCAATCTTCTCTGCTACTTTTTGACCTTCAGAAACAAGCTTTTGTTTCTCATCTTCAAGAATCGCCTTTGCTTCACGGAATTCATCCAATGTAGCAATCATTGGGAACATAATCTTGAGGTTTCCATAGCTGCTTGCTCTTAAAAGAGCTCGAAGCTGAGTACGGAAAATCCCTTGTTCCTCCAAACATAAACGGATCGCACGGAAGCCTAGGAAAGGATTCATTTCCTTAGGTAGCTCTAAGTAAGGCAGTTCTTTATCGCCGCCGATATCTAAAGTTCGAACAACGACAGGTTTTCCAGCCATACCTTCTAAAACAGCTTTATACGCTTCAAACTGCTCTTCCTCGGTTGGAAGCTGGTCCCTGCCCATGTATAGGAATTCGGTTCTATATAAACCTACACCTTCGCCGCCATTTTCAATTACTCCTTTTAAATCATTAGGAGTTCCGATATTAGCAGCGAGTTCAACGTGATGTTCATCAGCAGAAACAGTCGGCTCATTGACAAGCTTGGCCCACTCCGATTTTTGAACTTCATATTCTTCATGTGTTTTACGGTATTCAGCAACAAGTTCTGGCGTTGGGTTAATATGTACTTCCCCTTTGAGTCCATCGACAATGACTAAGTCGCCATTATTAATTTCCTCAGTAGCAGTTTTTGTACCAACTACAGCTGGAATTTCCATCGACCGAGCCATAATCGCGGAATGGGATGTACGGCCGCCAATATTGGTTGTAAAACCTTTGACAAATTGGCGGTTCAATTGTGCTGTATCAGACGGTGTTAAATCCTCTGCGACTATGATTACTTCTTCGGCAATCATGCTCGGATTCACCAATTGAACTCCTAGTAAATGCGCTAATACACGCTTTGTTACGTCGCGGATATCAGCAGCACGTTCCTTCATGTATTCATTATCCATTTGTTCAAACATCATAACGAACATATCCGCTGTTTCTTTAAGAGCAGACTCTGCATTTACTTTTTCAGACTGAATTTTATCCTCGATTGGTGCATTAAGCTCAGGGTCACTTAGGACAAGTATATGCGCTTCAAAGATTGCGGCTTTATCTTCACCAAGGTCTACCTTCGCGCGGTCACGAATTGCTTCCAGTTCAGACTTAGATTTAGACATAGCCTGACGGAATCTTTCAACCTCAGCAGACGGTTCGTCAATTGTCTTTTTCTCAAAATTCAAATCCGGTTCAACCAGTCGGTATGCTTTTGCAATTGCAATACCGTTTGATGCTGCAATACCATTTAAAAAAGTCATTATTCAGCCAATCCTTCTTTTTTCAATGTCTCTTCAAGGCTATTTAGTGCTTCTGCAGAGTCGCTGCCTTCAGCTGAAATTTTGATGTCTGAACCTTGACCGATTCCTAAGGACATAACACCCATAATTGATTTTAAATTAACAGTTTTTCCTTTGTATTCTAAATTGATTTCTGAATCAAATCTGCTTGCAGTTTGCACTAAAAGTGTTGCTGGTCTTGCATGAATTCCTGTTTCTGCTGTTACTTTAAATTGTTTTTCTGCCATTTAAAATCAAACTCCTTTTAGTATAAATGTAGTAAAATGATGCTTATGATAACCCTTTCAAAATATTCCTTTTAGTCATTTTTCTTACAAATAGACCTGTTATATTTTCCCCTAAAAGAAATTTTTGTATGTAGAGTTTTAAGCCTCATTTATGGTTAATAATCTTAATACAATTGCTAGAATAACACGTTCAAACAATACAGACAACTTATAAACTAGAATGTAAGCGCATTATAAAATGATAATTTATTTTTTTTTTCAAATTTCATGAAATAGACATAAAAAGCTGTCATACTTGACAGCTTCAGACTGTCGACAAATTCGAAAAAATCGGATTTATCGGCAGTCTTTTTTGTATAATTAAGGTACTGAGATTTCCATGAGGTGATGAAATGCTAACGAAAAATACACAGATAAATCGGGACCAATTAGAAATGATTACTTTAGACCAGCTTGTACCTGCGAATCATTTGGTTCGTAAAATGGAAGCTACTATCGATTTTTCATTTATATATTCACTTGTTCAAGAAATGTACTCTACCGAACGTGGACGTCCAAGTATTGATCCTGTGGTATTAATTAAGATGGCCTTCATCCAATATACCTTCGGTATTCGCTCTATGCGCAAAACAATAGAAGAGATTGATACGAATCTAGCTTATCGTTGGTTTTTAGGTTTTGGATTTCATGATAAAGTCCCCCACTTCTCAACATTCGGGAAAAATTACGAACGACGATTCAAGGATACAGATTTATTTGAACAGATTTTCTATCGTATTTTGAAGGAAGCTGCAGAAAAGAAGTTGGTTAGTGGCGAGCACGTATTTATTGATTCTACTCATGTAAAAGCGAGTGCGAATAAGCGTAAATTCGAGAAGAAAGTTGTACGTAAAGAAACGAAAGCGTACCAAGCTCGTCTTCAGGATGAAATCAATGGTGACCGTGAAGACCACGGCAAGAAACCATTTCCACCTGATAAATTTGATAAAGAAGAAGTGAAGGAAATTAAGGAAAGTACTACTGATCCAGAGAGTGGTTATTATGTGAAGGACGAGCGAACAAAGCAGTTTGCTTACTCATTTCATGCAGCTTCTGATTGCAAGGGTTTTGTTTTGGGAGCGATTGTTACGCCAGGGAACATCCATGATAGTGCTATCTTCGAGCCACTACTGGAAAAGGTAATTGAGAACCACGGAAAACCTGAAGCTGTTGCTGCTGACGCTGGATATAAAACACCTGCTATTGCCCAATACCTATTTGAGAATGATATGACACCCGCCTTAACATATACTCGCCCTCGCACCAAGGACGGATATATGAAAAAACATGAATATGTATATGATGAACACTACGATTGTTATATTTGTCCGCAAGGACAAATACTAAAATATGCAACAACGACCAAAGAAGGTTATCGTCAATACTTCTCAAATCCGAGTCAGTGTATAACTTGCCCTTTGCTGTCAGAATGTACTCAAAGTAAGGAACATAAAAAACTCATTCAGCGACATGTGTGGGAAAACTACTTGGAAGAAGCCGATCATCTTCGTCATACACAAGAGAATAAAAGCATTTACGCAAGACGTAAAGAAACGATTGAACGTGTCTTTGCAGATGCTAAAGAAAAGCATGGTATGCGTTGGACAACCCTAAGGGGCCTAAAAAAATTGTTCATGCAAGCGATGCTTACTTTTGCATCCATGAATTTAAAGAAGATGGCCAGCTGGACATGGAAAAGTCCAGAAATGGTGTAAAATGGACCTCCGGAGAGGTCCGTTCTAAGATATTAAAAGCAAAAAAAGAACAAAAGTCATCCGAATGGTCACATTCGGATGACTTTTGTCTACACTCTGAAGCTGTCATACTTGACAGCTTTCATGATCATTTTCCATTTACTACATGTGGATATTCTTCTTGATCGTCAACAGGAATAACAGTATTTCTTAATGCATCTTCTAATGATAAGTGATATTTTTTCTTTAGTTCCTCTGTCCAGGAAAATTTGTCAGCCATATAGTCGATTACTTGGTTCTTCCACATTTCGACTAATCTGATATTAAATAAAATTGCGCTGGTTCTTCGATTAAAGAAATCCAATGGTGTTGCTGCCATTTCGTCCTCAATTGCATAAACCAATTTGGCAAATAAATCAATTGGGAGTTTATATTTCAGCAAATCTTCCTTGTTCTTTTTTAAAAGTTCGTAAACAAAATTTATGTTTGAGCCGTACATTTTTGCTAACTGTTCTGCTTCCTTATTGGTTAATCCCCCTTCTACACCTTTGTTGATTTGATTCGTTACAAAGTCAGCGAATTTCTTTGAACCCCCGACGTTACCGCCTGAAATGGGTAAATACTTCGTTTGTGATAAAGGAAAGCTTCGATCTTCTTCAATTTGTAATTTTTCAGCTAGTAAATCAACAATGGTTTCTGCCATTTTTCGATATCCTGTTAATTTACCTCCCGCAATGGTAATTAAACCCGAATTGGACTCCCAAATTTCATCCTTCCGAGAAATTTCTGAAGGGTCTTTCCCTTCTTCGTAAATGAGCGGCCGAACCCCAGCCCAGCTGGATTCAATGTCCTTTTCCGTAATTTGGACATCGGGGAACATATAATTGATTGCACTAATAATATAATTTCTGTCACTAACTGTCATGTTTGGATTGACAGCATCTTCATTGTAGAAGGTATCTGTTGTTCCTACATAAGTTTTGTTGTCCCGTGGGATAGCAAAAACCATACGCCCATCTTGAGTATCAAAATAAATGGCTTGTTTCAAAGGAAATCGGGATTGGTCGATGACTAAATGGACTCCTTTTGATAGCTGCAGTGTTTTTCCCTGTTTTGATTTGTCCATTTCACGAATCGTATCAACCCATGGGCCGGCGGCATTAACAATTTTTTTCGCATGGACTTCATATTTTTCTCCCGTTAACTGATCTTCGGCAAGAATACCAACCACTCTGCCATTTTCGTAAATAAGTTGTATGACCTTTGTATAATTTAAAGCGATTGCTCCTTTTTCGACAGCTGCCTTCATGACTTCAATAGTCAAACGGGCATCATCTGTCCGGTATTCCACATAATAGCCCCCTCCTATTAAACCATCTTTTTTAACTAGAGGTTCCTTTGCTAACGTCTCTTCTAAGGACAGCATAGTACGACGTTCAGAATTCTTTACACCGGCCAAAAAGTCATATACCCATAACCCAATTGAAGTACTAAATTTACCGAAGGATCCGCCTTTGTGCATTGGAAGAAGCATCCACTCCGGTGTTGTTACGTGCGGCCCATTTTCAAAAAGAATAGCCCGCTCCTTACCAACTTCGGCTACCATCTTCACCTCGAACTGTTTTAAATAACGTAGTCCCCCATGAACTAATTTAGTCGATCTGCTTGAAGTCCCAGCCGCAAAATCCTGCATTTCAACAAGTGCTGTACTCATGCCGCGGACTGCAGCATCAAAGGCAATGCCGGCACCTGTGATTCCTCCGCCGATAATTAAAACGTCAAACTGGTCGTTTTTTAGCTTATTAACAATTCTGTTACGATTTAAATTTGAAAATTTCATTTGAAATACCTCCTAAAAAAGAGCCATATTATTAAATATGCAACTAGGGTTTAAGAGGAAATAAAAAAGACCACAAAAGCCATTACCTTTAAATGATAATGTTTTTTGTGGTCTCTTTGAGTTTTATTTAAAAACGATTGCCGCTTTAACTGCTTTTTTCCAGCCATCATACAACTTTGAGCGGGTCTCTTCTGTCATTGTCGCATTAAATTGCCGCTCTATCGCCCATTGCTTTGAAATTTCTTCTTGGTTTTTCCAATATCCTACGGCAAGCCCTGCTAAATAGGCAGCTCCCAAGGCAGTAGTTTCATTAATAATAGGTCTTTCAACTGGAACATTTAGAATATCGCTTTGGAAATTCATTAAGAAGTTATTTTTGACCGCCCCGCCATCTACACGTAGTGTTTTCAGGTCAATACCAGAATCGGCCTCCATAGCAGATAAAACATCTTTTGTTTGATAGGCTAGTGATTCTAGCGTTGCCCGAATGAAATGTTCCTTTGAAGTTCCGCGCGTTAAACCAAAGACGGCACCACGGACATCACTATCCCAGTATGGTGTACCTAATCCAACAAAGGCGGGAACCACATATACCCCATCTGTAGATTCAACTTTTTCTGCATATCCCTCACTATCCTTCGCGTCCTTCAATATTCTTAAGCCGTCACGAAGCCATTGAATTGCTGAGCCTGCAACGAAAATACTTCCCTCTAATGCGTATTCAATCTTACCATTGAAACCCCAGGCAATCGTTGTAAGTAATCCATGTTCCGATCGGACTGCTTTTTCACCTGTATTCATTAGCATAAAGCACCCAGTGCCATAAGTATTTTTCGCCATTCCTTTTTCAAAACATGCCTGGCCGAATAATGCCGCCTGCTGATCGCCCGCAGCACCGGCGATAGGCACTTCCTTACCAAAGAAATGATAATCTATTGTGTTGGCGTATATTTCTGACGAAGGACGAACCACAGGGAGCATTGATTTTGGTACTCCCAGGATTTCTAATAATTCGTCATCCCATTTAAGCTCATGGATATTAAACATTAATGTACGTGAAGCATTCGAATAATCAGTGACATGGGTACGTCCCCCAGAAAGCTTCCAAATCAACCAAGTATCAATTGTGCCAAACAATAGTTTCCCTTGTTCAGCTTTCGCACGGACCCCATCTACATGATCCAATATCCATTTCACCTTTGTCCCTGAGAAATAGGCATCAATCAATAAGCCTGTCTTTTCACGGAATAATGGATCATGGCCTTTTTCTTTAAGGGCATCACATATTTCACTAGTTTGTCGTGACTGCCAAACAATGGCATTGTACACTGGTATTCCTGTTTCTCTATCCCATACTACTGTTGTTTCTCTTTGATTAGTGATACCAATCCCTGCAATTTGGTCTGCTTTTATGCCCGATTCGGATAGCACCACAGCAATGACTGATAATATGGAACCCCAAATTTCATTTGCATTATGCTCAACCCAGCCAGGTTTCGGAAAATGCTGTGTAAATTCCTTTTGTGCAGTATGGACAATTTCCCCGCTTTTATTAAAAAGAATGGCTCGAGAGCTGGTTGTTCCTTGGTCTAAAGATAAAATATACTTTTCCATTTATATATCCCCCTAGAAAGCGCATTCATTAAATATTATAACAGAAGCAGGTAATATATTCTGATTCATTGCCTCCAAACACTTTCCTGTGCTTTCAGCCATTTTTATGAATTTCTTTCAGTTTCTGCTTTATCCGATGAACATCATTTCTTATCGTGTTTTGGTCCTCCATTGAAGATAAAAGCCCCCCATATCTGACTTTTTCATAGATTTCGATTATTTCATTTGATTCTGTTATGCCCACTCTATTAAACCATTCCTGTATGTTTTCAAAAGGTAATCTTCCTAACTGGACCTTTTGGGCAAATTTCTCTAATTCAAATATTTCCTTTCTTATACTATCCTCTGGCGGTTTCTCCCTCTTGCGAAGAAAAGATGTTAGCTTTCCCGAAAACACACCTTCAGAAACATCTACTAAATTAGAAGGATTTCCTGAAAATGTTTGTAATTTTAAATTTCTTTTATAAATGAGATAAACAATAAACCCAATTAAAGCTAATATGAGAATGAGATACAATATATTTTCTGTCATTCCAAATGTCTGCTCTTGATATTTGCCTGAATCAAGCTCGATTTTGGTTTCTTTAATATTTGGTTTATACTGTTTATTTTCATTTGAACTTAAAAGATATTGGAACAAATTTAATAAAGGTTCTGCCATCCTGCTAAGCATCAAAATGCTTAAATGTAAAATACCAAAGAAAGCTTTTTGAATATATTTCAGTAAAAAAGTAAGTATGAAACCTCCTAAAGAAAGCCCAGCGAGAATTTTTATATAATATAATGCAAACCTCAATTTATCCCCATGAATCGCATTCCATTTCTTAAAAAAGTTGGCAGCTAGCACTAAAAAAAACTCAACTATAAGAAGAATGATAATATGATTTTGATAAGCATAGTGGCTCATAGCTGAGTAGATTATAGCAACCATTCCGATAAAAAATGACAATAATAACAAAAGAACGTCCGAATGGCCAGAAAAATCATCATATAAGTTAATCCCGCGCCAAAAAATAAACACACTAATAACCATCCATAAAGAAATCGACAGCCCTGTTTGATAGCCAACGAATAACAATAAAGGAAAAACGGTTAAAAAATAAATCCATTTTCCTTTATTTTGGTATTGATGAAGGAGAATAATAAAAAGGACTATGCCCCCTAAACAAATTGGAAACAATATTAAAAAAGGAGGTAAATCTTGTTTTTTTATAAAGTATAAAAATACTAAAAGCATTCCCAGCATTAATTCCAACGTAAAATGGTAAGAGACAGCCACTACACGATTGATCATATCGAAAGCCTTCTCTCATTCCGATTATCCAATCCCCTTAATACACACCGATCATCCTCAATAAATAGTTCAAACAACCTTATCCCTCTTTTGCTCATATTAAATAACAATCTATTCGTTGTATCCTTCCGAATTCCTGCATGAATAAAAAAGGGTTGTTCTGGTAAATGGTTATTGAAAAACGAAAGCATTTTGTCATAAGGCAAGCTTGTATTTTGCAGACTTATTGAAGAAAGTGTTTCTAATACCTTTTGCAAATGCTCTTTACCTGCTCCTTTTGCTAGATAAAGAAAAGGGGTGTTTCCGGCTGTTCGAACGTTAATGCATAAAGAATAGGGGATATTCCTTTTATATGCATAATAGGCAAACTCAGTTATACCACTGAGCAATTTTTCAAGGTTGCCTGTAATGGAATGCCCATCAGATACATTTAAGGCAATATTCCATCCTATTTCCGAGATGGTTTCATAGATTTTAGTTTGTAACGCTTGGTTTTTAGCACTGGCTTTCCAATGAATCTTGTTAAAGCTGTCAGCTGGTGCATAATCCCTTGTTCCAACCGGTCCGAGGCGGTCCTCATAAAGTGATTGAGGTACAGCATTTGTCCCTTGAAAAATGGACATTTGCTCAATTAAGCCCTTCACTGGTATTGGTTCTGGATAAACAATTGCCAGCTGTTTGAGAAAATACTTTGATTCCATGATAGTTTCCCCGAAACCAAAAAGACTTGGTATATGTATTTCAAGCTTCCGAATTTTTGCTATACCTCTCAATTTCGCCGTATAAGGAATCCTAATTTGTTTGGTATTCTGCATGTAGATGGAAAAGGGGACAGAAATTTCATACATAAAAAGATTGGATTCTAACAGGCTGCTCTCTGGTGCAACAAAGTGATCGAAGAAAACCTTTAACTCCCCTTTTAAAATGGGAAACCCGTCGTTCTGAATGATTATTGTCCATTCGCTTTTTTCATTAACAAATAGACGTTTTTTTTCGGGTATATTATCGATTGAAAGACCTTCCCCTACTCTTTTTAAATAAAACTGATTAGCAATGCTGACAGCTAAAAAAAAGACCGCTAAAAACAAAACTAATTTTGACTGCATATAAAGGCTCATAAAGATTAATATAATGGCTGCTCCGTTAATACCCTGAATTTTCCGTTCTTCCACTAGATGCTTGTTCCAAATCATCCATTAGCCCCCGCTTCAACTGGAACAGGAGTTGAATCAAGAATTTCCGCAATAATAGTTTCAGGTGTTTTGGTTAATGACCCTTCAATGGACAAGTAAATCCGATGACCTAGCACAAACGGTGCTACTTCCTTCACATCCAGAGGGGTAACATATGTACGGCCCTTCAACAATGCTTTTCCCTGTGATGCCCTCATTAAGGCTAGAGTTCCTCTTGGACTCACTCCTAGTTCAATACTATTACTCTCTCTCGTTTTTCGAATAATTTTAAGCAAATAATCCTCGATTTCACTTGATATATGGATTTTATTGATGGACGCTTTTAATTCTTCTATTTCTTCATTCGAAAAAACTTGATCAATAGCGTTTATTTTCTTATCTCCTCGATGAATGTGCATGATTCTTTTTTCATCTTCATAGACAGGGTAACCGATTTTTATTTTGATAAAAAAACGGTCCATTTGTGCAACCGGCAATGCAAAAGTTCCTTGTTGTGATTCGACTGGATTTTGTGTAGCAATGACCATGAAGGGTTCCGGTAATGGGACCGTTTCACCATCGATTGTTACCTGTCTCTCTTCCATTACTTCTAATAAACTGGACTGTGTTCTTGGTGTTGCCCGATTAATTTCATCTGCTAAGACGATATTCGCCTTTATAGGACCATGACGTAATTCAAACTCTTGCACCTTCGGATTGAAAAATTGAATCCCAGTTACATCACTCGGTAAAACATCCGGGGTAAATTGAATTCGGGAAAATTCCCCGCCAATTGCAGTAGCGAAACTCTTAGCAAGCAATGTTTTACCAGTCCCAGGCACACTTTCAAGCAAAATATGCCCATTAAATAATAAAGATATGGCCATTAATTCTACTTCCATATCCTTTCCAACAATCACTTTTCTGATTTCATTTTTTAATTGAACTATTTTTTCAGTTAAAGCCATTCCTGTCTCCCCTAAAAAATCTCTGTTTTTTTTGAATCTCCTGCTTAACTTCTTGGTTCTTTTAAATATTGATATAAAACATCCCCGCCTCTTTGGCCAATGCCGCGGAAATGTTTAAAATCTTTCCGTTTTACAAGGACTTGGCGAAATTCCATAAAATCTTCATTCTTGACGTAGTACTCAGACAAATCTCCTGTCATCAAGCGATCTAAAATTTCAGTAATCATTTCATCCTTCATTTCAAAATACACCACCTTTATCTCTATCTATTTTATCGTATCCGGAAATTATTAAGTCAAAATTGAGAGCGTTTTCAATTATTTTTTCAAATTTTTCTACATATAATCAAATACTTACAAAGAATTAACGAAATTGTCAAATAAAGGGCTTTACGAATTAAGAAAAGTAGTGCAAACTGTTATTTAAATGGATTTCATATAACGCTTTTAGGCAAAGGAGAGAGACTAAATGAAGAAAGCAGAAGTAGGAAATATTATTGAATTCCGTGGTGGTTTACAAGGAATAGTAGAAAAAGTAAATGAAAATTCTGTTATAGTCGACCTAACATATATGGATAATTACCGTGATTTAGAATTAGACCAACGTACCGTTGTCAATCATAAAAATTATAAAGTTGTAAAAGAAAGCGCTTTTTAATTTGATAGTTTAGTAGAAAAGGCAGTCTACCCACTGCCTTTTCTTTTTTGTACTATTTACCCTGTCCTGTTTCTTTCGATAATTGTTTTAATGATTTTACTTTTCCGTGAGGATTTTGATCCTGTTTTCTAACAGTCCATTCCCTCTCTTGCTGACTTTGCGATTTACTCATATCTCTCACTCCTTTCCTGATTATTTTTTTCAATTTTTTATGTTCTTATTATAGGATTTGGATAAAATGTTTAATGATAATAAATTTATTGAAGATCAAAGGAGTTTACAATGATTAAGAACATCTTCTTGGACATGCGCCTTGTGATTGGGATATTAATCGCTCATTTACTTATTTTCTTTTCTTTCCACGATAAAGCAATATTTTGGTACATCTTTTCTGGGTCCTTACTAATATTAATTGTTTATGCAATGTTTCAAGGAGATGTTGATGATAATGCCTCTTTTATTAAATATATCTTTTTTGGCGCCGTATCTGGGGTTCTATTATATGCTGTTTTTTGGCTGGGTTATCACACCCTTGACTTCTTACATTTTCCTTTTAAAAAAGGATTGAATAAACTCTATAAATGGTTTGCCCCTTCATTATTTTGGCAATATCTTGCCCTGGTTTTCGTTGCTGCACCAGGAGAGGAATATTTTTGGCGTGGATTTGTTCAAAAAAGATTATCGAAGCATTTAGGACCGATTATCAGTATTTTAACAGCCTCTTTATTGTATGCCTCTGTACATATTTATTCAGGGTCCTTTTTATTAGTTTTTGCCGCATTTATATCTGGATTTGTTTGGGGCTGCTTATATTTTTGGAAAAAAAGCATGCCATTGGTAATTGTATCGCATATCATTTTTGATATAATGATTTTCATTATTTTTCCCCTGCAATAGGAAGACAGCTATTCAGTATCGAATAGCTGTCTATTTTCTTTCATTTGCAGTAAATGGCTTCATCCAAAGTAATACAAAAAAGGTCATACAAATATACCCAAACAATGGATATAGATATGATAACAGCGTACTGTAATTTACCAGACTTATGAGATAGGAAATGGCAAAAATGCCGGAAACTGATCCAATTGTGGGAATATTCATATACTGTTTCAGTTGACGGTCAAGACCAAAGACATTTCCAATGACCGAAGTAAAAATTTCTCCGTAGATAACGACAACAAAAATCCAATAAAAAAACGGGGCTAAATTTTTCATGATAATCGCCATCGGGATGTCATACAATTCAAGGTTTGGCAGCATGATCAACGTAAAATGGCTTGCTATTAATATTAGAGTCAGCGCAAGACCACCAAGAATTCCTCCCCATTTAATCGTCCAATCATCTTTTATCTCAGTTGCTACTGGCACCAACACAGCCTGGGCTAACCCCAGATTTAAAGCCACATACGAAAATGGAGCCACGACACTCTTCCATCCATCATCAGCATGGGGAATATATAAAAATTGACCCAAAAAATTCGGCATTCGTAATGAATAAACCATTAATATTAAGCTGAAGGAAATCATTAACGGAACGACAAATGTATTCACAGCAAAAAGACCCTTTGTGCCAATTAACATGACCATAAAGGAGAGAAAAATCGTTAGAAATACCCCAACTGTTTTAGGAATTCCCAGCTGTTCCTCAAATACTGCCCCTGCTCCTGCGAGCATAACCGCACTTACCCCAAGCAGCATCAATAGCATAAAAACATTGATGAGCCGGCTCGGCCATTTACCAAATAGGTATTCATTAAACTCCTGATAGGATTTTGCCTCAATCTGAGCAGCCATTCGCATCATCTTAGAGCCAATTGCCACAAAGAAATAACCGCTCATTAATATACTTATAAAGCCAAAGAAACCAAATCGAGAAAAAAATTCTACGATTTCTTTTCCTGTGGCGAAACCTGCACCAACAACAGTCCCGACATAGACCGCTGCAATTTGAAAGGCCGCTGCCCAATTCCGCTTCACACCATCCCCCCCTTATCACCAATATATGTATGGAGGGACAAACTAAGACGAGCTTTTTCTGCAATTGTTAACATTTACTATAAGCAAACATCTTGAAAGTCAAAAATGGTCAGAGTATACTATGCTCATAAGGTCAAAGATAGTCAAAGTCAAATTGATGAAAGCTAAATAACAAGGAGGTTATTACTTATGCTTTGTCAACGATGCAATCAAAACAACGCAAACGTACAATTATCTCTTAATATTAATGGACAACGTAAGGATATGAAGCTCTGTCACGAATGTTATGCAACTGAGAAAAAGGCAATTGGAGCAGGCTTTGGGCCGAATATGAATGCTTTCCCAGGTTTCTCATTTGAAGATTTGTTTAAGGATAAAAACTTCTCACAAAATATAAATTCAAATGGTCAATTTGCGACCCAAAGTACGAGAAAACATGACGGTTTTATTGATCAATTTGGCCGAAATTTAACGCAAATGGCTAAAGCCGGTTTAATTGACCCAGTCATCGGCCGTAATAACGAAGTTATGCGCGTCATTGAAATCTTAAACAGAAGAAATAAAAATAATCCTGTATTAATCGGGGAACCCGGTGTTGGTAAAACGGCCATAGCTGAAGGTCTTGCCCTTAAGATAGCTGAGGGAAATGTACCAGGAAAGTTACAAAATAAAGAGGTTTATCTACTTGATGTCGCTTCCCTTGTAGCTAATACAGGTATACGTGGTCAATTCGAGGAACGAATGAAACAGTTAATTACAGAATTACAAGAAAGAAAAAATATTATCCTGTTCATCGATGAAATACATCTACTTGTTGGCGCCGGTTCTGCTGAAGGCTCCATGGACGCTGGCAACATTTTAAAGCCTGCCCTTGCCCGAGGCGAATTGCAAGTGGTCGGTGCTACAACATTAAAAGAATATCGTCAAATCGAAAAGGATTCCGCATTAGAGCGCCGTTTTCAGCCAGTCCATGTTATAGAGCCTGATAACGAAGCCGCTATTAATATCCTAAAAGGGATCCAAAAGAAATACGAAGACTACCATGAAGTAACCTATACTGATGAGGCAATCCATGCTTGTGTCCAATTATCACAACGCTATATTCAAGACCGCTTTTTACCTGATAAAGCGATTGACGTATTGGATGAAGCCGGTTCAAAATTAAATCTTGCTTCTGAATACAAAAGCAATGACCAAATTGAAGCACGTTTAAAAGAGCTTGCTGCTGAGAAGGAACAGGCTTTAAAAAATGAACATTATGAAACAGCAGCCAAGCTTCGTGATGAAGAAGCAAAACTTGAAAAGTCATTAAATACAGCAGCAAGTACAGAAAGACCCGTTGTCACTGTTTCACATATCCAAGAAATCATCGAACAAAAAACAGGTATTCCTGTTGGTAAACTGCATGAAGATGAACAGCTAAAAATGAAAAATTTAGAAGTAAATCTAAATCATAAAGTTATCGGACAAGAAAAAGCCGTCCAAAAGGTGGCAAAAGCGATTAGACGCAGCCGTGCTGGCTTAAAATCAAAACACCGCCCAATAGGTTCCTTCCTATTTGTGGGTCCGACAGGTGTCGGTAAAACAGAATTAACGAAAACTTTAGCAGAAGAATTATTTGGCACGAAGGAATCGATGATCCGCCTTGATATGAGCGAATATATGGAGAAACACAGTGTCTCAAAATTGATTGGTTCACCTCCAGGCTATATTGGTCACGATGAAGCAGGACAGCTTACTGAAAAGGTCCGCCGAAATCCGTACAGCATTATTCTGTTGGACGAAATAGAAAAGGCGCATCCAGATGTCCAGCATATTTTCCTGCAAATTCTCGAGGATGGCCGTTTAACAGACAGTCAAGGCAGAATTGTAAGCTTTAAAGACACTGTAATTATTATGACAAGTAATGCCGGGGTCGGGCACAAAACAGTTCATGTCGGCTTTGGTACAAATGAAGCGGTTGAAGAGGCAAGTATTCTTGATTCACTGGGAAGCTTCTTTAAGCCTGAATTCTTGAATCGTTTTGACGGGATCATTGAATTTAATTCATTGGGCAGACAGCACATTTTGACTATCGTTGACCTAATGATTAATGAATTACTAGAAACACTAAAAGAACAAGACATGGAATTAACGATTACCACTGACGTTAAAGAAAAATTAGCTGAGTTAGGCTACCACCCTTCTTTCGGAGCCCGTCCACTTCGCCGGGTCATTCAAGAACAGCTCGAGGATAAAATTGCAGATTATATTCTTGAACAGCCTTTTGCGAAAAAGTTAACAGCAGTAAAGGAAGGTGCAGAATTACGTGTTGTGTCAACAGTGAATTCAGTTTCTTAATGAAAAGGCTGTGTTAAACGATATTGTTGTTTTTTTATACTCTGTTGATTGGAGCGGAAGGCGCTCGACTCCTGCGGGAGTACGGGGCTGGGGAGACCCCACAGGCGCTTTCAGCGCCGAGGAGGCTCCCCGGCACGCCCGCGGAAAGCGAGCGCCTGGAGCGGAAATCAACAGACAAATTTAACAGAGCCAATGACAAAAGCGAAGCCCTAACAGGGCTTCGCTTTTTAACGTAAAATTAAAGCTTTTTATCTTCAATAGAATTCAGCCATTTTTCAATTTCACTAACAACAGATTCCACACAACCGTTTTCAAATGGTGAAATTAAATGAGCAGCCTCGACAAGCTTAGTAAAAGACATGCTTCCGCCAAGCTTACAAAGGTTTACATAATCTTCCCAGGCTTCTTCTTGATTTTCTCTAGAACGCTTCCAGAATTGGAAAGCACAAATTTGTGCAAGAGTATAATCAATATAATAGAAAGGTGAATTATAAATATGACTCTGACGCTGCCAGAAGCCGCCCTTTTCTAAATATTCTTGACCATCATAATCTTTATGCGGCGTATATTTTTTCTCAATTTCCCGCCATGCCAGCTTCCTTTCATCTGGTGAAACTGTCGGATTTTCATAAACCCAATGCTGGAATTCATCCACGGAAACACCATAAGGAAGGAATAATAATGCACCACTTAAATGAGAAAACTTGTACTTATCGGTATCTTCTTTAAAGAATAGCTCCATCCACGGCCAGGTGAAAAATTCCATACTCATCGAATGAATTTCACATGCTTCGTAGGTTGGCCAATAATATTCAGGTATTTCAAAATGACGGCTTGAATAAACCTGAAAGGCATGGCCTGCTTCATGTGTTAGAACATCAATATCCCCTGAGGTTCCATTGAAATTAGAAAAGATAAACGGCGCCTTATAATTTTCAATATATGTGCAATAGCCCCCGCCTGCTTTCCCTTTCTTGGCAACAAGGTCCATTAAATTATTCTCCTGCATAAAGCTGAAAAATTCTCCCGTTTCTTTCGAAAGGTCTTCATACATTTTTTGCCCGTTTTCGATAATCCATTCCGGGCTTCCTTTTGGTATTGCATTTCCTGTTTGATAAATAAAATTTTCATCATAATATTTTAATTGTTCAAGGCCAAGACGCTCCTGCTGTCGCTTTTTCAATTTAGTTGTGATCGGAACAATAAAATCTTTTACTTGATCACGAAAATTTGCAACCATCTCCGAGTTATAATCGGTTCTCATCATTCGATAATATCCAAGTTCAACAAAGTTCTTATAGCCCAGTGTTTGGGCAATTTCTGTTCTTACCTTTACGAGATCATCAAAAATGCGATCTAATTCAGCTTCATGTTCAGCTAAAAAACTAAATTTCGCTTCATTGGCCTCTTTTCTCGTATTGCGGTCCGTAACCTGGGTAAAAGGCTCCAGCTGAGCAAGTGTTCTTTCTTCCCCATCAAAAACAATTTTTGCGGAAGCTATTAGCTTCGTATATTCAGTTGAAAGCCGATTTTCCTTCTGAAGCAGTGAAACAATTTCAGGTTTAAAAGTCTTAAGCTGGCCTTCAGCAAGTGCAAAAAGCTGTTCACCAAGTTTTTCTTCAAGCTCTGTTCTGAATTTGGAATCCACTAATGCTTGATAATACTTTGATACCAAACCTTCAACCTCAGGTTGAACTTCATCCATAAAATCCTGTTCTACCTTATAGTATTCGTCATCTGTATCAATCGAATGACGGATATAACAAAGATTGAACATCGTTCCCAGGTCATTTCTTAATTGGTTAATGTTGTTCATTTCCTTAATTTGTTCTTCGACAGACACAGCATTTTTGAAGCGCTCTAACACAGTATCAAATTTTACTGTTACTTCTTCTAAATTCGGACGAGCATATGTATAATTTTCAAAACTCATTGAAACATCCCCTTTGTACTAATTTTCCAGCAATAATCAATTCGACACTATTCAATAATATTCCTTTATAAAAAAAAAATACGGCAATAGCCGTATTAAAATTTCCCTGCAGGGATTCCTAATTTTTTCAAGAGATCAATTGCTTGAAGTTTCTCTTCACCAGAAAGACTAGACATAAGCTTATCAATTTGCTGTGCATGGTCAGGAAAAATATCTTGAATAAATTTTTTCCCTTCATCTGTTATTTGTGCATACGTGACACGTCTGTCCTTGGGACAAGCAATTCTTTTCAGCAATCCTTTTTGTTCAAGTTTATCAACTACATAGGTTATGCTTCCGCTGGCAAGTAGAATTTTCCCGCCAATTTGCTGCATAGGCTGATCGCCTTTATGATAAAGAAGCTCTAAAACAGCAAATTCTGTTGGATTTAAACCATTTGCTTGTATAACCTTATTAACATGTTCATTTATAGCTTTATAGGCTCTTGAAAGAACAATAAATAATTTTAATGAAGTAGAAACTGAATCGTTTTCCATAGAAACTCATCCTTTTAAATTATCTCGATTTCAAAATTATTATAAAAAATTTTTGAAGTACTGTCAAATTCCCTTTTAATGGTATAATAATTTCGTTAAGAGAGATAACTGAAAAATTTGAGGTACGTTCATGAAAATTCACAAAAGTAATATACTTACTTATTTAATCGTTGTGGTTATTCCAGTTTTCCTTTTATGTATATATTTTTATAATGATATTTTAAAAGAAAATGATAGCAGTAGAAAAGAGGATGCTAGTTGGATCGCATCTATTTACCAGAAAAACTGGGACCAATTCATTAGCGAAACCGTGACTAGTTTAAAAATATTATCTCTTTCAGCCGAGGATACCCTGTTCACACCTCAGAAAATGGAACCACTCCTCAATAAAGTGAACCAAAATGATCCAAGGTACAGTGGACTCTACTTACTTGATACGACTGGAAGAATTTTAACAGGTACGGTTTCATTGCGAAATGAAGCTGATTTTTCCAAATTAGACTTTATTCAAGAAGTAATCAAAACGAAGGATATTATTATTTCTGAACATGAGGAAATTCTTAAAAATAACCAAAGAGTCATCGGGTTGGCAACACCAGTTCTTGATGAAGATCACAATTTAAAGGCCATTCTTGTTGCAGACCTCAGGATTGATTATATGCGGAACGTGATGAAGGTTCTTACTCCGGATACCAAACTTTATGTTGTAAATGGTGCCGAAAATCCCCTCTTTGAAATAAATGTGAAGCGAAAAGATATGATAGATACAACAAACTGGGTCACTACACCAATGGATCGTTTGCCATGGAGCATAAAAGTGAAAATGGCCGACCGAAATGGAAAACAGATTGTCAATGAAATGGGAGAAAATTTATTTTTCATTCTTATCATCACACATATTCTCTTTTTGCTAATCAAATATATCTTGTTAAGAATTCATACCGGTAGAGAAAGAAAACAAAATGAACTCCAGAAGCTTGAATTAGTGGGTACATTGGCTGCTAGTACTGCACATGAAATCCGGAATCCACTTACAGGTGTTAAAGGGTTAATACAACTACTGAGTGAAAAATATACAGAACCCCATGACCGCTATTATTTTAATGTTATTAACTCAGAGCTTAAACGAATAAATGAAATCGTCAGCGAGTTTTTAATTCTAGGTAAGCCGACGGCACAACTTATCGATAATGTAAATATAAATGAAATCCTACATGAACTAAGTCCATTAATAGTATCTGAAGCAAATTCTCATAATATAGAGTGTATATGGCGGATTTCAGAGCAACCGATGATAGTAAAATGTGTAAAAGACCAAATTAAACAGGTAATCTTAAATATTACAAAAAATGCCTTAGAATCATTTGAAAGCACTGGGAAGCTTGAAATTGTCCTACAAAAAATGGAAGATGTTTGCAAAATTGAGATTATTGATAATGGTAAAGGGATTCCAAAGGATGAGTTAGAAAAAATATTTCGGCCGTTTTATACCTCCAAAGAAACGGGTACAGGTCTTGGCTTGGTTATCTGTAAACGTATCATCAACTCTTTCGAAGGGACTATCGAGATAACCAGCACAGAAAAAATAGGCACTACGGTTGAAATAACATTGCCAATAGCAAAGGAAAAACGAGACTAATCCGTCTCGTTTTTTCTATTTTTTCCCATTTACTTAATTTCCTGAATTTTACGGTATAATTCTAATTTTTCTTCATTAGAAAGCATTCTCTCTGCCATCGGGAAAAGTACATTTTCTTCTTTTGCAAAATGTTCCGTTAAAATGAAGTATGCGTTTTGAATTAGTTCGGCAAATGTTTTCATTTCTGAAGATGTTGAAGGCACATTTAACGATTTTTCAAGAAATGCTTTGATATTTGCTTTCGCCTGATCATGCTCATATTCCATGACCGCAATTGGACCAGATGTTGTACCAATATAAACACCCATCATTGGAAACAGGACTCCCTCTTCCCTTTCCGAATGAGGATCTAATGCTGCTTTAAATTCCTTTACTTTCGTAATTAATTCATTAAAATTCTTTTCAAGTTCTATTTCTTGATCAATTTTTTGCGTTAAGGTAAATAATTCCTCTAATTGTGTTAATAATGGGGGATGCTCACCCTTTAATTGTTTAAGTCCTTCACTTAATTCGGCCTGCGGCATTCCTCCGAAAGCACTCATACATCCACTCATAATCTTTTTCACCTCTAACCAATTTATTGCCTTAAGTATAAAAAGAAATAGCCGTTTATGTAGTGACTGAGGTCACATTTAACAATTTTCCAGGTTGATCCGTCATTTTTTTGTCAAATTTATGAAAACGTTTTATATTTTTTTAAAATTTTAACATTTATCACTCAAAAATCGTTAATAGTTTCATATAATATAGTTAAGAAAGACAAAGGAGGGCAAAATCCCATGAAAACGCCAAATTATCACGATTTTTACGAAAAGGCATTAATCCCGATTGGTTTGAATGACCTTAACTCCTTAAAGGAAACGGAAGCTCATTGCCCTATTTCTCCCTCAACTCACTGGCTCATTGCAGTAGAAGGAGTGAAGCTGGCACAGCCAAAGATATATTATCATTGGAAAGTGAGTGTTTATCCTGCTGACTGCGAAGGGGATTTCAATTGGAAAACGCCATATTATTGTTCTGCAAACATGGAGTCTATAGACTCTGCGATAGCTTATGCCAGCTCACTAGTAAGTTCAGGCAAAAAAGATGAACTTACCTCCTCCACGATATTAGAGAAAATAAGCTAATCCTCATAAATTTTTCCTTCAGCTTCACCTTCTTTTTATCCCTACTTGTGAAATAACATACATATAGTGTTTTTCTAAATCTTTTAATATAAAAAAGTGCTGTATGCAATGATTGCATACAGCACTTTTTTATTAGGCTAAACGGAAGACAATACCGTGTCCACCCTTCGGATATTCCCATTTAATGTTCTGGTAAGGACAGCCGATACGGCAGCTTCCGCACTCATGACAGCCTTCATAGCCCACTTGCATCCTGGTCCCTTCCCATTTATATACCTCTGCAGGACAAAAGACGGTACAAATCTTGTCAGGACATTTCGTCATGCAAATATCATGATCAAGTACGGTCAAATGAGATTTCGTGTCACACTTAAAACGGAGAAGATACTGTTTTTCTTCGATATTTTTAGTTGACATTATTTCACCGCCTTCCAAGCTCGATAAATATCTTGAATTACCCGAAGCGTCCCTCTTTCTGATGTCACACTCTTCATGATTTGTTTCTGTTTATCGCGTTTTGGTGTTCCATCTACGGTAAAGAATTTGCTCATTGCTTTGTTCATCATTGGTACATATTCTTTGAAGTATTGCGGATATTTTTCAAATGTGTGTGCAGCGTCTTTGTATTTCTCTAAATCTTTAATAATAAAACTATCATAAAGCTTCTCACGATAGAGATTTAAACTGGCTTCAGAAAAGTCTCCCCTATGTTTAGCCTCTATAACGGATTCTGCTGCTAATAATCCTGAATGCATCGCCATGTTCGAACCTTCACGATGAATGGCATTAACAAGCTGTGCTGCATCACCTACAACAATAACACCATTACCTGCCACCTTTGGTACAGAACGATAGCCTCCTTCAGGAATGAGATGGGCAAGATATTCGGCTGATTCACCGCCGGTAATCAACGGTTTCACCATTGGGTGATTTTTCAGGTAATCAAGTAGCTCATATGGCTTCATTTTCGCATTAATCATACTAGATAGGGTCGTTCCTACTCCGATATTTAAGCTATCCTTATTGGTATAAAGGAATGCAGTTCCAAGGTTTCCCTTAGTGGAGTCACCAAATATTTCAATCGTACAGCCTTGATTATCTTCTAAATTAAAGCGGTCATTAATTTTTTCTTTTGGCAGATTAATAACTTCCATGACTGTTAAAGCTACTTCATCTGGACGGAACTCTTTATGGAAGCCCAATTGTTTGGATAGCAGCGAGTTTACACCATCCGCAAGGACCACGACATCTGCGTAGACCTCACCATTCGGACGGTCGGTGCGAACTCCTATCACCTTACCATTTTCAACTATACATTCGGTTACAACGGTTTCGTTGATAAGCAGTGCACCTGCTTCTACTGCTTTCCCAGCAAACCATTGGTCAAACTGAGCTCGAAGTACGGTAAAGTTATTATATGGCTCTACTGCCCATTCAAGACCTTTATAGCCAAAGGAAACAACAGATTCCTTATCCATCATCCAAAAACGCTGTTCTATTACAGGTCTTTCAAGCGGAGCTTCCTTCCAAAATTCAGGGATGAGCTCTTCCATTTGCTTACGATATAATACACCGCCCATGACGTTTTTAGCTCCTGGGTATTCCCCTCTTTCAATAAGCAATACGTTTAAGCCGCTTTTTGCACAAGTAAAGGCACAAGAAGTACCCGCTGGGCCTGCTCCGACTACGATAACATCAAATTTTTCAGACATAGATTATTTCACCGCCTTTTTCCGCTTTTAGCTTCTTAAATTGTGCGATTAGTTTAGGGACAATTTCCATTGCGTCCCCAACAATCCCATAGGTTGCTACATCAAATATCGGTGCATTCGGATCCTTATTGATGGCGATAATGAACTCAGAATTTTTCATACCCACCACATGCTGAATGGCCCCTGATATTCCGATTGCAAAATAAATTTTCGGTGTAACCGTTTCCCCTGTTTGACCAACCTGCTGTTCGTGCCTAAGCCACCCGGCTTCAACCACGTCACGTGTACCCCCAACACTTGCACCTATGGTGTCAGCCAATTCATGAATGAGCTGGAAATTTTGCACATCCCCCATTCCTTTTCCGCCGCAAACGATAACGTGTGCATCGGCTAAATTGGCTTTTTTTGTTACATCATTCACAATTTGAAGGACTTTTGTCCTGATTTCTTCTTCTTCGACAGTAATTTTCTCTTCGATAATTTTACCAAGTCTGCTTGATTCTGGCTCTAATGCCTTCATGACCTTTGGCCTCACCGTTGCCATTTGCGGGCGGTGCTTTTTACAAAGAATGGTTGCCATAATATTACCGCCGAACGCCGGTCGGCTTGCTTCTAGTAATCTGCTATCTATATCCACATCCAGCATGGTAGTATCTGCGGTTAATCCGGTGCTTAAGTCAGTTGCCACTGCGCTTGCTAAGTCTTTACCGTTTGGTGTCGCTCCATATAGGATGATTTCAGGCTTATATTTTTTAGCTACGTGCATAACAGCCTTCATATATGACTCTGTTCGGTAATGTTTTAAGACTGGATTGTCAATAAGATACACGGTATCTGCGCCGTAAGCTATTACCTCTTGAGCTAAAGGCTTAACTCCATGGCCAAGCAAGAATCCCGCCAATGGAACTTGCAATTTATCAGCAAGCTTTCGCCCGGCACCAAGCAGTTCAAGTGATACACCTTCAATTTTTCCGTCATTTTGTTCGATAAATACCCAGACACCACGATAATCGTCCAGATTCATGTAAACCCCTCCCTGCGGCAAAAAGATTTAGTCTTTGTTATTTGGATGATTGTAATGTAAACAGGTCTTTTTTCTCCATCAATACTTCCATGAGCTGGCTAACTTGGTCATCAGCAGAACCTTCTAGTTTTTTTCCACCTTCAGGTCGTGGGGGTGTAAACATTTTTCCAACGATCGTTGGAGAACCCTTCAGTCCCAGCTGTGCCAGATTAACTTTTTCTAGGTCGCTAACTGCCCAAATAATCGGCTCATACCTAGCTGCTTCAATCATGTTAGGCATTGGCGAATATTCGATATCATTAATTTCCTTTTCAACAGTTAACAGGCAGGGAAGCTGCGACTGAATTAATTCATAGCCGTTTGTCAGTTTCCGTTTTATCAAAACCGTTTTTTCCTTCTGATTAACTTCGATAACTTCGATAACATTTGTTACAGGCGGGATATCCATTCTTCTCGCAATCCCGGGCCCAACTTGTCCTGTATCACCATCGATGGCATGTTTACCACAAATAATCATATCTACAGGATGATCCTTGTTGATTCTTTCTAATGCTTTTGATAAGGCGTAACTGGTTGCTAGTGTATCTGCTCCTGCAAAGGCACGGTCAGAAATTAAATACCCTCTATCAGCACCTATTTCAATACTCTTTTTAATCACTGCAGTTGCTTGCGGCGGCCCCATTGACAACACTGATATCGAACCGCCTGTTATTTCCTTAATTTTCACAGCTTCTTGAACCGCATGTGCATCGTAAGGGTTTAAGATTGCCGGGGCACTGCGCCGGTCGAGTGTGTTTGTTTTGGGATTAATTTTAATGATTTTTGTATCGGGTACTTGTTTGACACATACGACAATGTGCATGTAGGACTTTCCCTCCTCCATATAGTCTAAAAATGTTGAAAGCGTTCGCCTTCTTTGGTTATTTAAAATGCTTTTATTAACGATATATGTATCGAAATATAAGCATATTACCCAAGTTTGATAGTTTTCTTTTTTTCCTACATGTTTAAACTAAATTTTAAAGTCATCTGGACAGTTTTCTAGGGAGTTTTAACAAAAGCAATTGAAGAATTATAGAAGCAGCAATGTATGTAGAGAGTCATGATGTAAGTGTTTATTACAAAATAGTACTAATTTAACTATAAGAAATATTGAGATATAAACAATGATAAAAATCACAGTAACTGTCTAATATTGTAGAAATAAATGGTTTCTTTTTTTATGGGATTTTTGTTAAGAGGATTTTATGTTTGAAGTTTTTTTGGCAGCGTTCTTTCAGCTTTAGACTTCATAATATACCTGAAGGTTTATCAAGTGGCGTTAGCTGCGCCACTTTAGGAAGGAGATACCGGGAATTTAATTGCATTGACAATTGGCGCACAAAAATGCGCCCGAAGGCCTCCTTGTCGCATTATTTTTAATCAATCAGCGAATTAGTAAACTGAAGACCTTCATTCTTGCAACCTTAACAGGTGCACTTGAAATTGTTACTTCCTTTTTAGGATATTTATTGACTTCTGTGGTTAAAGGCTTGTCCTATAGGGTTTATCATTTTCCGCAAGAGCTATGTTGTTTAATATTTATAAAGAATTCATTATTGATATTTTTCTATGTAAAGATTCTTTATACTAATACTCTTGGCCAAATCATGATCATTTGTTGAAAGGCAAATTTAACCTCTTCATTTGGCCGTGGAGTTTTTCCCATGATTTTTTGGTACTCATTGATCAATTCATCTAGTTCCTGGCTGTATTTTATCGTTTCTTCACTAGTAAAGCCCTGTGTATTGGCACTATTTATCATTAATTCCCTTTTTGCTTTGATTTCCTCAATCATGTCGGATTGATTATTACTATACTTGTACAATGTTATCCCCCTGCCTCTTACATTATTACTGTAAACTGCTAAAAAAGTAGACTACTTGAAGAATTATGACAAGAATTTTTATAAAAGTAAATACATTCGCAAAAGTAGACAAAACAATCTATTAATCTTGGTATTCGACATGATTTTCGTTTGTTTTCTACTTTTTTCGACATTTTTCTATATAAAAGACCGGAATCATAATTCAGTTTATTCAAAAAATTAAAGTACCTTTTTCAAGTTTTCTAACACTTTCTATTTGTTTAATATTGAAAGGGTTTACATTGTTTTATCAAAATATTTTTTAGTACAAAATTCCTATATTATTTCACAAAAAAACTGGCTAATCGATGCTGCCAGTTTTTTTATCATTATTGATTTACTTCTAATTTTTCATAAATCGGCACCCAGCCTTCAGTTGTCACAAAGATACGCACCGAGACTACTTTACGGTCTTCCTCTAAAGTAAAATAATGCCTTGTATTTTCAGGAACTGAAATCAAGTCTCCTGGATTCAGATGGACTTCAAAAAACTCACCATCTTTTCCTTGGATGACAAAAACACCATGCCCGCTAACAATGAAACGGACTTCATCATCTGTATGATGATGCTCGTTCTTAAAGTTTGTCAATAATACATCCAGATTAGGTGTATGTTCTGATAAGGAGATGACATCCTGAGCTTTATAGCCTCTTCTCGTGGAAATATCAGCAATTTCTCCTGCAAAGGTATTTAAGATTTCTTCTTTTTCTTCATCACTTAATAAATACTTTTCCACTAGTGATGAAGGTAGTTTGCTAATATCCCAATTTTCATAAATTACTTCCTGAGAAGCTAGAAAGCTAGAAACCTCCTCATGTTCATGAAGTTGGTCCTGTTTGTTTTGAAATGTAATATATGCCATTTTTCATCTCTCCCCTTTAAAATATTGGCAGTGTTAAACTAGTCTGTTGATTTCCGCTCCAGGCGCGAGCGGTCCGCGGGCGGTTCGGGGAGCCTCCTCGGCGCTTCAGCGCCTGCGGGGTCTCCCCTGTACCGTACTCCCGCAGGAGTCTCGCACCTTCCTCTCCAATCAACAGGGTTAAAAAATCAACAGGAACCTTTAACACTGCCAAAATATTAAACAACTTTAAATAATTGATTTCGTTTATGTTCTAGCAAGCGTAATTGATAGCGAAATAAGAATTCTGAGGCTTCAAGTATTTTCTTAGCTTCAAAAGCGTTTCTTCCCCAAACGGTAATGCCATGATTTCGAATTAAGACGGCGCCAGTATCGCCTGAAACATGTTCGGAAAATTTATTTGCAAGTGTTGGGATATGAGCATAATTCCGAATAATCGGTATTTTCAGAACGGAATCCTCTTCCCATTTATCAAATGCCTTTATCAGTTCTTGCCCTTTAAAGGTTACTTCGCCATTATCACCATATACTTCTGAAATGACATTATTATCAATCGTATGGACATGGAGACTGCAGCCTGCATTAGTCTTACGGTATATCTCAACATGAAGCAAGGTTTCAGCTGAAGGCTTTAAATGGGTTTCTTCTACTGCATGGCCAAATTCGTCAACGAGTAAGAAATCTTCTTCTGTACGCTTGCGCTTATCTTTCCCACTTGCTGTTACCAAAAATCGAAGCGGGTGATCACTAACTTTAATCGCCAGGTTTCCACTTGTCCCCATAAACCAATCCCGTTCAGCCAATTCATCCTTTACATCAGCTAATTCATTCCATCTTTCCTTTAGCATGATAGTTCACCCACCTCAATTCTTTTTTTTATCTCCTCAATACAATCAAAGAATGTATGAAATTCCCGGTGGTTTATCCCCCACTCCAGGCATTTCTCCTGTAACAAATCTCTTGCCAATACTAAGTCGGCATGCTTTGCAGCTTCAAGATCCGTAACGGAGTCTCCGATGACAACCCTAAAGCTATTTTTATGATTCAACTGACGAATGATGCTCGGTTTACAGCAGCCGCAATCGTTTTTACATAAAGGATCACATGTATGCGGCCAAAGAATCCGAATTCCTTCTTCAGAAAAATCGGATTCATTGCAAAATACTCCTGCAAATGGCCCATAATCAGCTAGAATTGGATAAATAAAGAAATCGATTCCACCACTTACAATATAGAGGGGAATTCCTTTCTCATGTGCAAATGCAACAAACTCTTTGAAACCTGCACGAATTTTCGCATTTTCAATCACAAATTTTGTTATTTCATCTTTCCTATCACTTGGTAACAGAGAAAATAACTTACCTACACCTTTGCTAATTGAAATCTGACGGGATAGAATCTGATCTTTTATTTCCCCCCACCCTGGAGGTGCAAATTTCTTCATGATGGCAATGATATTATCACTTTCTGTTATCGTCCCATCAAAATCGCAATAAATGACTGGCCGGGACATTTACACTGTCACCTCAGCATTCCCCCATAACGTCAATGCCTTTTTGAGATCTGGGAACTGTTCAGCTCCTTGGGCTAGCAGTTTCCCTTGGAGGTTTGTTTCGATTGCCTGACGGAATGCTAAGCCTCCGCCACAGGCACCATCTGGATGACCATGGACGCCGCCGCCTGCGTTAATGACTGAATCGATCCCAAAGTCACGAATTAATAAAGGAACAAGTCCTGGGTGGATTCCTGCGGAAGGGACAGGGAATGCCTTTAGGAAGGTATCCGCCTTCGTTAATTCACTGGCAATCGCGAGCGCAGATGTTTTTTCCAATGCTACAGTTCCATATGGAGATGGAAAAAGTGACAAATCTGCACCCGCATACCTTAGCAGCTTACCAAGCAGCAAGGAATGGGAAAATCCAAATTCTAGCGACGATGTTAAAGCCCCGCTGACTGCAGGATGGGCCATAAGCGGAAGACCTATTTCATCGTCCTCTCTTAATTCTTGAAGAACATCGAGCCCATATGAAAACACATTAAAAAGTAAAAGGTCTGCTCCAAGTTCCGCCGCCTTTCTTGCTTTATCCCTAAGCTGAGAAGTTCTGCCTGTCAGATTAACAGCGTAAAGCGTTTTATGGCCCGTCTCATCATAGACCTCTTTTAACACCTTTTTCCCAGCATCGATTCTTTTTTCAAAGGGTGTTAGTGCATTTTCAAAAAGAATTTCGTCATCTTTAACAAGATCGACACCACCAAGTGCCTGCTGCCTTAGCTGCTCGGCTAAAAAAGAAAGATCTTTACCAAGTACTCCTTTAAAGATGCTCATTAAAAGCGGTCTATCATATACGTTTAATTTCGCTCTAATCCCCTCAATCCCAAATTTCGGGCCTGGGAATAAACGCTTAATATTTTCGGCAAACTCCAAATCCAGTAATTTTATTTTTCCATCCAAAGAAAGTTTTCCAAAAACAGTTGTTAAAATCGCCGGTATATCATTTGAAAAATTAAGTGTCGGATAGGCAATACGAATCAAGGTTTGATTTTCTTTTTCCGAATGAATTCCCTCGATGGAAACGACCCTTCCCTTATGCTTTCGTAATTGGTTTTGTTCGAGTTCGGGCAAATTTGTCCATGAACCCACTGTCAGTCCCAGTGCAATTTCCTCTGCTTTTTTGTCTGGATTTTTTTCATCATGCAGTAAATATGTAGCGATTAATTCAGACATTATTACACTTCCTTTCGTAATAACATAAAAAAACCTCTTCGAAAAGAAGAGGTTAGCATTACCAAACTAACATCTTCTCATCTATCAGCTGTTCGCTGCAAGAATTAGCACCGTGCTTAAAAATGGTTTAAGTCGGTTGCCGGGCTTCATTGGGCTAGTCCCTCCGCCTGCTCTTGATAAGAAAACGATTTGTAATATTCATTATTTTCACATTGGTTAACTTTAGTTTGGATTATCCCAAGAAAGAAATAAAATGTCAACCTATTTTTCAAAAATTTCTAAACTGCTAATTCTTCCGACAGCTTCCCTTAGTTGCTCCTCAGATGATAAAAGTCCAACACGGACAAAACCTTCTCCATATTGACCGAAGCCAATACCTGGAGCGACCATAATATGTGCCTGTTCGAGAAGAATGTTAGCGAATTCCTCTGACGTTAGTCCATCGGGGACCTTTAACCATGCAAAAAAGGATCCTTTAGGTGCGGTAACATCCCAGCCTAGCGAGCGTAAGCCGTCAATTAGGACATTCCTTCTTCTCTCATAAAGCTGATTTAATTCCTTCACACAATCTTGTGATGCAGTTAATGCTTCAGCTGCAGCTTCCTGAACAGCACCAAATAAACTTACATATAGATGATCCTGCAAAAGCTCGATGGCCGAAATAACACTTTCATTTCCTACAGCAAACCCCACTCGCCAGCCGGCCATATTATAGGTTTTGGAAAGTGTATAAATTTCGATCCCCACATCTTTTGCTCCTTCCACCTGCAGGAAGCTGATTGGTTTTTTTCCGTCAAAACCTATTGCCCCATAGGCAAAGTCATGGACAACGCAAATATCATTTTTACTGGCAAGCTTGACAGTGTCCTCAAAAAACTCAGCCGTAGCAGTTGCTCCTGTCGGATTATTAGGATAGTTGAGGAACATTAATTTAGCATTAGATAAAATTTCCGGTGACAGTTCCTCATAATCTGGTAAGAAATGATTACTCTCTCTTAACGGCATCATCGCCATTTCAGCTTGCGCAAGGGCGACACCAGACCAATAATCGGGATAGCCTGGATCTGGGACCAGAATGGTGTCACCAGGGTTTAACAAACACTGAGGTATTTCTACTAGGCCAGCTTTGCCGCCAAAAAGAATGGCGACTTCTTTATCTGGATTAAGGGTAACTCCATATTCTCTCAAATAAAATTCTGATGCAGCCTGTTTTAAATATTGATGTCCTTGGAAGGGCGAATATTTATGGTTGATGGGATTGGCTGCTGCTTCCTGAAGCTTGGCAACAATATGCGCGGGTGTAGGCTGGTCAGGATTTCCCTGTCCCAAATTAATAACATCATAGCCTTGTTCAAGAAATTGACCAACCTTTTTCACAAGGGAGGCAAAAAATTGTTTTGGAAGACTATTTAAAAGATTTGATGGCGGAAATTGTTTCAATACTCTCACCTGCTCTAACTATTTCAATTTTAGTTTGAAATTCTAGTCACAAATGATATAACTTTTATATTTACTTGTAAAGTAAAAATTCCGAAACGTTTTAGATGGCAATACAAATAATTTCCAAAAAATATTGACACTTATCTTTTTATCCTGTTATAGTACTTATCAGATTATTAAATTTATAAAAAGATACTCTTATCATGAGCTGGCTGAGGGATTTGGCCCTTTGAAGCCCAGCAACCGACCATAAACCATTATCAAATGGGGCGGATTTTTCGCCGGGGAAAACCCCAAAAAGGCACGGTGCTAATTCCAACAGAAGGATGTTCTTTCTGAAAGATAAGAGGTGCGACAGACATGAATGTCTTCAGAGCCTCTTTCAAAAAAGAAAGAGGCTTTTTTGTGCTCCATGCACATCCAAGCCTCCAAAAAGGAGAATAAAACA
Source organism: Neobacillus sp. DZ-9 (assembly GCF_059587065.1). Taxonomy (NCBI): domain Bacteria; kingdom Bacillati; phylum Bacillota; class Bacilli; order Caryophanales; family Bacillaceae; genus Neobacillus; species Neobacillus sp. DZ-9. Next base: position 376,753 of record NZ_JCAIOL010000002.1, on the reverse strand, counting down.
ATGAGCCTATTAAAACAACAAACCTATCAACCATTAACCGAAGCTGCAGCAATTGATCTAGCATTAAGTTTAAATGTATTTCCTAAAAATGCGGACCTTACCTGCAAGGAAATTGGTGACGGCAACTTAAACCTTGTTTTTCATATTGTCGATAAACAGCATGATAAAGGCATCATTATCAAACAAGCCCTTCCTTACGCAAAGGTAGTTGGGGAAAGCTGGCCTTTAACCCTAAAAAGAGCCAAGATTGAAGCAGACGCCTTAAAAATTTTTGGCCAAATTGCCCCTGATTTTGTACCTAGGGTTTATTACACGGATGATGCACTCGCTGTAACGGTCATGGAGGATTTGTCTCACCTTTTGATTGCAAGAACAGGCTTTATCCAAGGAGAAGCCTATCCATTAATCTCACAGCATCTTGGAGAATATCTCGCTAAAACTTTATTTTACACCTCAGATTATGGTTTAGGTCCTGCAGTTAAAAAAGAAAGAGTACAGCAGTTTATCAATCCTGAACTATGCAAAATTACAGAGGATTTAATCTTCACAGATCCATTTTATGATGCAGAGACAAATAATTTTGAAGCTGAATTAAGGCCGGCAGTTGAAAAACTTTGGCAGGATGAGGCATTGAAGCATCATGTTAATATTTTGAAAAAAAGCTTTTTAACCGATGCAGAAGTTCTCCTTCATGGTGACCTCCATACTGGAAGCGTTTTTGCCGATCATTCGGAAACAAAAGTTATTGACCCTGAATTTGCTTTTTATGGTCCTGCCGGATTTGATATCGGCCAAGTATTTGCCAACCTACTTTTCCAGGTCATTGTGAACGATAAAAACCGTGATATCTTTATCAAGCATATTGAAACAGTCTGGAATGTATTTGAAAATCAATTTTCTCATTTGTGGGAACGAGAGAATAAGGAACCTATAGCAAAAACATCTGAATTCTTGAAATATAATTTATCTAAATTTTTCGATGACTCTCTAGGTTTTGCCGGCTGTGAATTAATTAGAAGAACCATCGGTCTTGCACATGTTGCTGATTTGGATTCAATCGAAAATAAAGAAATACGTTTAGCTGCTAAACTGAAGACATTGGAACTTGGTAAAAACCTAATTAAACTTCGAAAAGAAATCAAAGACCTACAAGAGTTTATTCATGTAGTTGAAACGGTAATTTAGTAAGGCTATTTTTGCATAAATTGTTAATTAACAAAGTTTACGAAAAGAACCTTTAGTAATGAAACAGCAATCCGAAGGTTCGGATTGCTGTTTCATTCAGGCTTCGCCCACATTTCTTCTGGATTTAGTTCATAAATTCCATTTTCCCGATACATATAATGATTAATGATGAATTCCCGGCGAATCGTCGCATAATCCTCGTGAAATTGTTTAATATACTCATTTATTTCTTTTTCTTCATATTTCTTTCCATTTTTTAATCCCTGTACCATATGCTCAAACACGATTAATTTCTTTTTCCGCTGTGCAGGAATATTTTTTAATTTTCCTTCTCTAGTATAGAAATTCTCAATTATTTTTTGCCTTTCAAGACTATCTTCCACCATATTCTCCAGTTCCTCCCCCCTTTTTTCTAATAGCTGCGAGAGTACTTCGGCCTGCTGTTTGATTAAAGAACTATTTAAATAAAAGTAAATAGTATTTTTATCTCTTCTTTCATATACCAGATGAACCTCGCGCAATTTTTTTAAGTGATGGGTAATTGTTGGTGCGGTTAAGCCAAGCTTGCCTGCAATCGCTTGTCCATGCAGAGGTCCTTTAGCTAAAAGTGAAACAATTCTAACCCTTGTTGGATCCCCCATTGTTTTATAGAACTCGACTAAGCGGTTTAGCTGCATCAAAGATCTCAACCTTTCAAATTTGATATTCATCTAATTAGAAATATATCGAATTTATTTTATTCTGTCAAACAAATAAAACACTTCCTGATTGTGGAAGTGTTTTTATTCTCTCTTTTTATGGCCATGCGGTAAAGTTATATGAAAAATGGATCCTCTTCCCTCCTCACTCTCGATACGGAGGGAACCCTTATGTTCTTCGATAATTCGGTAGCTGACCATTAATCCAAGTCCGGTACCTCTTTCTTTCGTTGTGTAAAAAGGTTCACCTATTTTATTTAGTTTATCTTTTGCTATACCCATTCCCTCATCTTGAATGGAAATTCGAATATGGTTGTCTTTGTAATTTTTAATTGTAATTGAGATGGTTCCGCCATTTGGCATGACTTCAATTGCATTTTTTATTAAATTAATAAAAACTTTTTTTAATTGATTAGGTTCACAATACAAGTGTGGAAGACCATCATCAAATTGGGTATTAAATTGCACATTATAAAGGACTGCTTGAGCATTTAAAAGGTCCAAAGTTTCCTTCATAATTTGAATAATATTCTTTTCCTGAAATCTTATTGCCTGTGGTTTAGCAATAAATAAAAACTCATTTATTATCGTATCAATTCTCGCTAACTCAGAGGTAATCACCTGATAATACATGGAATGCTCTTCTTTAATGCTGCTTTCAAGCAACTGAATAAAACCCTTTAAAGCTGTCATTGGATTACGAATTTCATGGGCAATTCCTGCTGCCAGTTCACCAATGATATTTAACCGGTCCGATTTTCGCAAGTGCTCTTCTAATTGCATTTTTTCTGTTACATTTTTAAATACAGTAAAGTTCAAGCCATCAATTATATTATGTTTAGTGTAATATTCAAAAAACAGTTTTTTACCATTCTCGACGTCAAAAATCATTGTAGATGTGTGGTGCCCTTTATCTTCAACCACTTCAATGTGCTTTTTTATTTCCAGCTGCATTTTTTCAAAATGGTTGAAAGGGTCAAATATGCTCCTGCCAATTAGTTGATTCTTTGAAATTCCAAATAACTTTTCTCCAGCATTATTAATATCTACAATACGATGCCGATGATCCCAAAGAATAAGTCCATCCATCGAATCCTCAAAAATCTGTCTATACATATTCTCACTATAGTCCAAATCATTATTTATTCTTTGCTTTTGACTAAAAAATAGAGGTAAAGCATCATTCTGTTTGTTCTGCCTCTTCACGTACAGCCACCCCACGAAAGCAATTAAATAGCGACAATAATCAAATCAGATATTCGACAAGAATTGCAAAAATCCTTCTCTATATAGAAATTATTATTATAACAGAAAAAGCAAAGATATACACTTTGCTTTTTCATTGATATTATAACAATGGGTTATCATTCTTAGCTTTTAGACGCTGCCATCTCTTTTCAACTTCTGCTTCAAATTCTTCTAATAATGGTTTATTTTCTTCCTTAAGAAGATGCTTAGTTTTACCCATATATTTCAACCAGTCAGAAAGTGGAATCCGTTTTTTCTTATCTTCAGGATTGTACGTAATCGTCGTAATTCCTTGCTCCACTTCATAAAGCGGGAAGAAGCAAGAATCAACCGCTGCTTCGACAATTTTTGTTCCGTAGCGGTCATCTGATTTCCAGTTAAGCGGACATGTGATGAGTATTTTCCCGTAAACAGTGCCAACATTTTGAGCATACCACTGTGCCTTTGCACCTTTTTTCACTAGGTCTTGCGGGAATGCCTCTGAACCTGTAAACACATAAGGAATGTTAGTTGCCGCCATGATTTGTGCGGTATCCTTATGATGGAAGGCTTTTCCCTGCTGGGCTTTACCAACACCAGATGTACTTGTCATATGCCCAATTGGAGTAGAATATGACATTTGGGAACCAGTATTCATATACCCTTCATTATCATACTCAAGCATGATTAGCTTATGTCCACGAAGCGCTGTACCAATTGCAGACCCCATTCCAATGTCCATACCCCCATCACCTGTGATCATCACAAACGTCGCATCATCAGAAATCTTGATTTCACCACGGCGTTTTAATTCCATGAATGCTTCAACTGTACCTGATAAGGTAGCGGCACCGTTTTGGAACAGGTTGTGTATCATCGTTTGCTTATGTGATGTGCTTGGATAACCCGTTGTCGTTACATAAGCACACCCCGTTTGGAACAGAGTAACAATATCGCCCTCAATTCCTTTAAAGAAAAGTTCTAATCCAGCAAATATCCCGCAGCCTGGACATGCCCCGTGACCAGATGCAATCCGTTTTGGCTTACCAGTAAGCGCACGTAAAGGAGGAATTTTCACGTTTAATTTATTGGTCTCTTCATTCATTTTGACATCGATTAAACCCGTTTTAAATACATCTCCATGCTGGGGCAAAATAACCGGCTTAAGAATTTTTTCAGGATTGCCAGGAATATGGCCATAGTAATCAAAAGATTTTTCAGCATAGCCTTTTTCCATTACTTCGATCGCCATATCAAAGAATGCCTGGGCATCACTTGCATAGAAATCCTTACCGCCAAGACCGAAAACACGACTTAAAACGATTGTTTTATTGTTCTTGTCATCTTGAAGTGCTGATTTCACTTCATGTGTTAAGTTTGGCCCATTTGCGCCGTATGAATCTGCACGTTCACCAACTAATAATGTTGTTACATTCTTAAGTGCTTCGCGAATTTCCTGCGCAGGGAATGGCCGGATTATATTCGGGCTGATGACACCTGCCTTAATCCCTTTTTCCCGAAGCTGATCTACTACATCCTTCGCTGACTCTGCAGCTGAGTTTAAGAGGAATAATGCCACTTCTGCATCTTCCATTTTATATACATCGAGAACAGGGTATTCTCTACCGGATAGCTTCGCATATTCTGCAGCAACTTCCTTAAATACTTCACCAGCATTATATATTGCTTCAGATTGCTGAAAGTGATTATTAATGAAATCATCACCGCTCATATGTGCCCCAATTGTTACTGGCTTGCTTAAATCCCTGACAAAGTTGTAATCAGTTGGACATTCGCCAACAAATTGCTGAACAACACGACGATCCTTAAAAAATTCAACTCTGCGTTTTTGGTGGGATGTAAAGAATCCGTCATAAGCCAAAATAACTGGCAGGCGTACTTTTGAGTGCTCGGCAATCTTTAATGCAATAATATTCATATCATAAACGGCTTGGGGCGTTTTAGCCGTTAAAATCACCCAGCCAGTATTCAATGCATAATAAAGATCGGAGTGATCACCGCGAATATCCAGAGGCCCGCTGACTGCACGAGTTACTAGATTCATAACCATTGGAAAACGAGTACCTGATTGGACTGGCATTTGTTCAAGCATGTATAAAAAACCATTGGCACTTGTTGCATTAATAACACGGGCTCCAGTCGCAGCAGCACCGTAACAAATACCAGCCGAACCGTGTTCTCCATCAGCAGGAATAAGCTTAATATCATGCTCGCCGCGTGTTTTCATCTGGTCTAAAAATTGGGCGACCTCTGTTGATGGGGTAATTGGGAAATATCCCATGATGTGATAATTAATTTGCGCTGCCGCCATGGCAGCCATTTCATTTCCTGACTCAAATGTAGAAATCTGTTCTGTGGTTCCTTGTGTAGTTAACTTATCTTCTAAAATAGCCATTAGAGAATCCCCCCTGCAATATAAGGAAAGTTTTGCTTCACTCGGTTTTCGTCTGCATATCCAAGCATTTCACGAAGGTCACCAAGTGCATCTGTGGGACATGCTTCCACACATTTTAAGCAGCCTTTACAATATTGATAGTCAATTCCTTTAAGAAACATTTGCTTTCTGCCGCGCTTATCTTCTCCTTCTTCCCAGACAAAACAAAAATCGGGACAAACATTATCACAGGCAGCACAATGAATGCATTTTTCTTGTTGGAACTCCGGAAGAAATCCTTGGCGTGATCCGCTTAAATCTTTAAAAATACTATTTGCTTGCGAAACCATAACCCCGCCGATTTCCTGCGTCATGTAGCCAAGCTGTGGAAACGAACGTGTGAAGGCCTTTCCTTCTGCTTCTTCCGGCACTTCATATTTTTTAAATTGAACTTCATTATAACCGCGGTCAAACGTTCGAATATTGGGTTCAACCAGATGAGGATATTTCTTAGTAAACGTTTTCCGAATCACATCTCTCATTGAATCAGGATCAAGAAAATCACAAATACGATATAATGCACCAAGCATCGCTGTATTTACCTTTGTTTTTTCCTCAACAGCAATGGATAAAGCATCTACAATGGCAAGTGTGCCATATTCAAGCTGTAAATCTTTTTTAACATCATCAAATTCTCTAGCTGTGTTTACTAAAACGATTCCATCAGCATTCAATCCGCTGACAACATTAACCGTTCTATATAATGCTTCATGGAAAACACCTACAACATGCGGCTGTTCGATCGGACTATGATCTCTAATTTCGACATCAGGATCACAAAAACGGATAAAACTCTTAACCGGAGAACCCTTCTTTTCAGATCCATATGATGAAAAATTGGAACCTTTTAAGCCAAGACTTAAAACGCCAGCTTCTGCTAACATTTTTCCAGCTAAGTTTGCACCAAGCCCACCGATTGATTCAAGACGGATTTCAAAAAATCCTAATTCATTTTTCGTTGGTAAAATAGACATAATGTCCCTCCCACAATTTCGTTCAAAAAAAAGACATAAAAATTTTTCTTCCCCTAAGTTATTGTAGAGCTTCACTTTTTTTTTAGCTGTGACAAAAGTTAAACATAGCAGGAAAAATTTTATAACACCTTTATTCATTTCACCCAAACCGTTAATTCGTATGACTTGAAAGGGTTTACCTTTTTATATAACAGATAAACGTTTGTATTATAACAGTGATTATTCAAAAAAAATAAGGTCTGCCTTTAGTATGTAAAGGCAGACCTTTTCTAAAAATTATAAATCATTAATGACAATATAGGATGCTTTAATTGGACCATGGACTCCAACAACAAGATTTAACTCAATATCTGCTGAATTACTTGGTCCAGTAATAAAATTGATGCATGATGCTACATGTCCAGTCTTCTGATGAATTTCACGCATCTTTTTTGCCGCTTGTGTGATACGGGGAACTAAACCGCTTTTCGGAATTAAGGCAATATAGGTCGCCGGTAAAAAGCTGATCGTTCTTCCTTTATTCTCATCACTAAACAAAACAACCGTTCCAGATTCTGCTAATGTAATCTCACTGATCGTAATACCAACATTTGCCTGTTCCGCTTTTGCGATGTTTTCTTCCCCTTTTGTATAATCCCATTTGTATACATCGATGCTCTGTTTAGGCCAGTCTTCATTCATAAGTTGATCTAGCCCCCACTTAGAAAAACGTACGTCTTTCCAAGTCACAATCGGACCCCCGCCATACGAGGTTACAACTTCATCAAGAGTTGCGGCTAATCCCTTTAGGTCAGTTGTATATAGCTTCGTATGAATTTTCTTACACTGCTCTGTCAAGACTTCTAACAATTCATCCTGTGATGCATCCTTTAAAACCTCAAGCTGCGGCTGGAATGCCCATTTGGGCTTTTCTACAACACCGGTAATTCGCGGACGGTCAAGGCGGCTGGCAATTTGATTTAAAAATTTCTCCCGATTTTGTATCATGCCTGACATGTTTAGTTACCACCTTTATCGCGATTTTTAAACCAATCTCTAAATCTTTCTTTATTTGGAGCCGGAAATTCTCGAATATCCGTCCATGCCTTGAGGGGACCGGGACCTTTTGAGATTTTATCTCCTACGGTAAACGGGTTCATGGCTGCCGGTGCCATTTTAGTGCCGAGCTTATACAATGTCGGAGAGGCCGCTCCTAAACCGAACGCTTTCATCGCCAGCTTTTCAGAAATGGGTGCTTTCCCTTCTTTTTCAACAATGATCTCCCTGTGTTTATGAAGGAGATTGTGTAACGGAATTTTTACAGGACAAACCTCTGTACAAGCTCCACAAAGTGTGGAGGCATAAGGTAATTCTTTATATTCTTCATAGCCCCCAAGCAATGGTGATAAAACGGCTCCAATTGGACCGGAATAAATGGAACCGTATGAATGGCCCCCTACATGACGATAAACAGGGCAGACATTTATACACGCAGCACAGCGGATGCATTGCAAGACTGCCTGGAATTCTCCACCTAGTATATTGGACCGGCCGTTATCGACGATGACAAGGTGAAATTCCTCCGGTCCATCAACGTCTAATTCCTCTCTTGGACCTGTTAAAACCGTAATGTAACTCGTCAATTTTTGGCCTACCGCGCTTCTTGTTAAGAGGCTGACAAGAACCTCCATCTCTTCAAAGGTAGGAACAATTCTTTCCATTCCCATGACAGTAATCTGTGTTTTCGGTAATGCCGTTACTAAATCAGCGTTTCCCTCATTCGTAACTAAGCTAAAGGAGCCTGTTTCAGCAACAGCGAAGTTACAGCCCGTTATTCCGATATCGGCTGACAAGTATTCCTTACGAAGCATTTCCCGAGCATGTGCGGCCAAATCTTCTGGCTTCGATGTTTTTGTATAACCTAATTTTTCTTTGAAGACATCGCGAATTTGTTCTTTATTTTTATGCAGCGCAGGAACCACGATATGTGATGGCGGGTCATGATCATCGACTTGAAGAATGTATTCTCCAAGGTCCGTTTCAATAACCTCACATCCCTCTTGCTCGAGTACTGCATTTAAGCTAATTTCTTCGGTGACCATCGATTTAGATTTTACGATTTTTTTAGCGTTTTTCTTTTGAACAATGCTGCGAATATATCCATTCGCCTCTTCTTTTGTCTGAGCAAAAAAAACATGGCCGCCTCGTTTTGCGACATTCTCGCTTAATTGTTCTAAATAATAATCTAAGTGCTTTAGAACATGCTGTCGGATTTCTTCACCATGTGAACGCCAATCTTCCCAGTTTCCCAATTCCTCAGTTGCTACCCGTCTTTTTACACCCATTCCATCCTGTGCTCCTGCCACAGCACCACGCATAAAGGAATTATGTATTCCTTGCTCAACACGATCCTTAAATTGATCGGTGCCAATCTTCATTGCCATTTGAATATCCCTCCACCCTTAGATTGAATTCACATTCTCTCAGCGATTGATTTAGAGGCTATTTAATACCTCAGCTATATGCAGCACTTTAATTGGCTTTCCTTTTCTTTCAATTCGACCGCCAATATTCATAAGACAGCCTGCATCTGCACCGATTAAATACTCAGCATCGGTTTCTTCTACATGGTGCACCTTTTCATCGACCATTTGCTCGGATATTTGAGCCATTTTAACTGAAAAGGTTCCTCCAAATCCGCAGCATTGTTCCTTGCCTGGCAATTCTGTAAACTTTAGCCCTTTTACATTTTTTAAAAGAATCATAGGTGCCTCTTTTACACCTAATAATCTCGTCATATGACAAGAAGTATGGTAAGTTACACTCGCATCAAATTTAGCACCGACATCTTCTATTTTTAAAACATCAACAATAAATTGTGTTAATTCAAATGTCTTTTCAGCCAGTTTTTTTGCTTTTGGTCCCCATACAGGGTCCCCATTGAAAATATGCTGATATTCATGGAACATGAACGCGCAGGATCCGGAAGGAGACACGACGTATTCTGCATCCATAAAGGTTTCAATCATACGTTTTATCGCTTCCTTTGATTCTTTAACATAACCGCTATTATATGATGGCTGCCCACAGCATACCTGTGATTCCGGAAAATCAATTTCACACCCCAGCCTTTCAAGTAATTCTACTGTCGCTTTACCTACATTGCTTTGAAATAAGTCAACTAAACAAGTTGCAAAAAGAGTAACCTTCATGTGTTTCTCCCCTTTTTATTATCTAATATATTAACTGCTACTGCACAACTGGTTAACCGGTCATCTGATGACTGATACAAAAAAATAAGAATGTTCAAATTTTATATTAATCATATTACTATAAAGTTGCCAAATATAAAAAGGGCTTTCAATAAATTTTTATAAAAAAACGATTCTAATGATTAGAATCGTTTTTAAACTTATTGTGCTAAATTATTATGTTGGAGATACTTTTGAAGAATTTCCTCAACGTTTTCAAGGTGCTTCAACATGGATTGTCTAGCTCTTTCCTCGTTTCCATCCCTTATGGCCTCATAAATAGCCACGTGCTCCTCGTATAACCGTTCTAATGTTGTCTGCTTAGAATATAACCAAACCCTTCTCGTCTCTTTCATTGTTTCACCCATTAAATCGGAGACATGGTTCATTAAGCTGAGTAAAAGAGGGTTTTGTGATGCTTCTGCGATAGATAAATGGAACTGCAAATCTGCTTTCTCACCAAGTTCCTCATTCCCTTGAGCCTCACTCATATCTTTCAATGCGCTCACCATATTCTTTAGGTGGTGATCCGTTCTCTTTTTCGCGGCTGCCCCAGCTGTACCTACTTCAATGATCTTCCGCACCTCTAATAGATGGGTGATATCATCCTTATTCATTAAAATGGCGGTTGATAATGGGAAGGTAATTTGGTCTGTTTCAAACTCTTTTATATATGTTCCTTCCCCCTGCTTCATTTCAATTAGGCCCATTGCCCTTAAGGATGTCAACGCCTCGCGAATAGCAGAACGTCCAACTTGGAAGTTTTCCGCGAGCTGTTGGACAGAATCCAGCTTATCACCAGGCTTTAACTGGCCTGTTCGTATCATTTCATATATGGTTTCAGCAACTTCTTCATATATTTTTTTTGGTTTAATTTTTTTATATTTCATCTAAGACAACCCCTAACAAGCAATCAACAAGTAATTAAATATTATCATACATTTTTTTCAAACAAAGTGCACCCAAACTAATTCTTAACAGGCGGAGTTTTAATTCATTTTCGGATTAATTATTTTCAATTGATAAAAAATTTTAAAAATTTTCTATTGAATTTTATTAAAATTGTCCCTTATAATTCTTTACAGATACAAACATCGAGTCATCTGATGACCAAATCATCATTTGAAAGCGTTTGCCAGCAAATATTAAGAGAGGAGCACTTTTTAGCAAAAAAATTATTTAAAGCTAATTCGGGGGGATTAAGCTAATGACATTTACGCAAAATTTTACCGCAGTGGGAGATAATCTCGCACTTTCCGCAATCGTTGCACTCATTCCAATCCTTTACTTCTTCTGGGCTTTAGCTATAAAACGAATGAAAGGCCATATCGCCGGATTATCAACACTAGCTATTGCTTTATTGGTTGCAATCATTGCTTATAAAATGCCAGCGGGAATGGCATTTATGTCAGCAACTCAAGGAGCTGTTTATGGGATTCTGCCAATCGGCTGGATCATCATAACTTCAGTACTTTTATATAAACTCACTGTAAAAACAGGTCAGTTTGATATTATCCGAAATTCAGTATTATCAATTACCGAAGACCGCCGTTTACAGGCGTTATTAGTTGCGTTTTCATTTGGTGCATTTCTTGAAGGTGCAGCGGGATTCGGTGCTCCAGTCGCCATTTCCGCTGCTTTACTAGTTGGGTTGGGCTTTAATCCTTTATATGCTGCCGGTCTCTGCCTGATTGCAAATACTGCACCGGTTGCTTTCGGCGCAATTGGAATTCCGATTATTGCTGTAGAGGGTCCAACTGGGGTTCCAGCAATCGAAATTTCGAAAATGGTCGGACGGCAATTACCATTCTTATCTGTTTTTATTCCATTTTATCTCGTTTTCATCATGACAGGCTTCAAAAAATCGATGGAGGTTTTACCTGCAATTTTAGTCTCAGGTGTTACCTTTGCTCTTACCCAATATTTAACTTCTAACTTTATTGGACCAGAACTTCCGGATATTTTATCAGCTCTTGTCTCTTTATTCGCTTTAGCGATTTTCTTAAAATTTTGGAAACCGAAAAATATTTATCGATTCGCAGCAGAGCAGGAATTGGCTGCAACTTCTACAGCCAAAAAGCTTCACAGCAATCAGGAACACTACTCCGGAGGACAAATTTTCAAAGCTTGGTCTCCATTCCTTGTATTAACTGGAATTATCTCTGTATGGGGAATTCCAACCATTAAGCTTGCATTAACGGGCCATTATGAAGGAACAAATGCTATTTTAAAAGCGATTAATTCCATTGGCCACGCGTTGACATTTATGCCGGAAGTGCCGCTCTTAAACAATAAAATTCTAAATAGTGCAGGTGCTCCTATTCCTGCCGTTTATAAGCTTGAAGTACTTGGGGCAGCTGGAACTGCCATATTAATTGCATGTATCATAACCAAATTCATTGTCGGCATCTCTTGGAAAAACTGGGCGATTACTTTTGGCGAAACACTAAATGAGTTGAAATATCCAGTTCTCACAATTGGTTCTGTCGTCGGGTTCGCATATGTAACTAATGCATCTGGAATGAGCACAACTCTTGGTATGTCGCTTGCCAAAACAGGCTCCCTCCTTTTTCCATTCTTCTCGCCTTTCCTTGGGTGGCTGGGAGTATTTATTACTGGTTCTGATACATCCGCAAACTTGTTATTTGGTAACCTGCAAAAGATTACAGCAACCTCCATTGGTATGGACCCTGTATTAGCCATTGCAGCCAACTCCTCTGGAGGAGTAACCGGAAAAATGATTTCCCCTCAATCCATTGCAGTTGCTTGTGCCGCTGTAGGACTTGCCGGAAAGGAATCAGATTTATTCCGCTTTACCGTTAAGCACAGCTTCATCCTGGTCATAATAGTAGGAATCATGACCTTCTTACAGAGTCATGTACTGACGTTTATGATTCCGTAATTGAAATCCATGCTTAAGACCCACGCTTAACAAGCGTTGGTCTTTTTCCATGGTTTGCTTCTATCATTTTTGTTTAAAATAGACTATAATAAAATATTGTTTTATTTTAGCAAAAGGAGTATTTTTATGAAGGTTATTTGCTCTACCTTGAATGCCAAGTATATTCATACAAACCTAGCAATCCGCTATTTGAAAGCCTATGCTTCGCCTGAGTATGACATACAAATTAAAGAATACACAATAAAAGACCCAATTATGAACATTGTCTCAGACCTTTATCAACAAAAACCGTCTGTAATTGGTTTCAGCTGTTACATTTGGAATATTGAAGAAACGCTTAAAGTTGTCAATATGATTAAAAAAATAGATCCTTCTATTACAATCGTCTTAGGGGGGCCTGAAGTTACTTACGATACGATTCATTGGATGGAAAACTATCCAGAGATTGATTTTATTGTGATTGGTGAAGGTGAACAAACCTTTAAACAGTTGCTAACAGAATTAGAGACGACTCAAAATTTATTGAATGTCCATGGCGTAGCCTATCGTGAAAATGGTCAAGTGAAGTGCACACCACAACGAAATAAGCTTGATTTGAAGGAACTGCCCTCACCATACCGATTCCTAGAGGATATTCCCCATTTGGGAAAGCGGGTTTCTTATATTGAGACAAGCCGCGGTTGTCCTTTTAGCTGCCAATTCTGCTTGTCTTCTATTGAGGTTGGCGTACGCTATTTTGACCGCGAAAAAATAAAAGATGATATCCGTTTTTTAATGACAAATGGTGCAAAGACGATTAAATTTGTTGACCGTACCTTTAATATCAGCAGAAGCTATGCCATGGAAATGTTCCGATTCCTCATTGATGAACATCTCCCAGGGACGGTATTCCAGTTTGAAATTACAGCAGATATTATGCGCCCTGAGGTTATTGAATTTTTAAATCAAGAGGCACCTGAAGGCTTGTTCCGTTTTGAAATCGGCGTCCAGTCAACCAATGACTATACGAACGAACTTGTTATGCGGAAGCAGAATTTTGCAAAGCTAACCAGAACAGTCACCATGGTTAAAGAAGGCGGCAAAATTGATCAGCATCTTGATTTAATCGCTGGGCTTCCGGAAGAAGACTATGCCTCTTTCCGCAAAACCTTCAACGATGTTTTTGAAATGAGACCGGAAGAATTGCAATTAGGTTTTTTAAAAATGCTGCGTGGAACCGGGCTCCGTCTTCGTGCTGCTGAGCATCAATATGTATATATGGATCATTCGCCGTATGAAATCCTAAGCAATAATGTTCTTTCCTTTGACGATATCGTAAGGATTAAACAAGTAGAAGATGTCCTCGAGAAGTATTGGAATGACCACCGAATGGATCACACGGTTGAATATTTGGTCACGAAGGTTTTCCCTTCACCATTTGATTTCTTTCAAGAATTTGGGTCCTATTGGGACGAGCAAGGCTGGTCAAGAATTGGACATCAGCTTGAAGATTTATTCCGCCGCCTTCATTCCTTTTTGGAGCACAAATCGATAGAAAATCTAGATGTGGCAGCTGGTCTGATGAAGTATGATTACCTAAAGCATCATAAGTACAAGCCGAGAAAGCCGTGGTGGGAGGCTATCTTTAATAAAAATGAGCGGACACAGGTGTATAAACAAATCGCTGAAAATCCCTCTTTATTAGGAGAAGCTTTTATTAAGCTGGAACTTAATGAAAAGGAATTATATAAGCATACAATGTTTGAAGAGCTTTCTTTTGATTTATCAAGTTATTTAGCAACGGGTGAGATAAAGAACATACCTTCCTATCTATTGGCCTATTTCGATCCAACCAATAATCGGACACTTATTTTTCCTATAGATAAATGAAAATAAGCCGGGAATTCCCGGCTTATTTTTCTTTCCTTGCCCCTTTTTGCTTAAATATCTTTTTTATTTCATATAGCTTAACCCCATTAACATCGCCAATTTCCATACTGAAATCTTCTGTCGGAATACGCGGTGGGATTTTACGACGGCCTGCCATTTTAACTTCTTCCTTTTTTTCCTAGTTTTGAATTCCGGTTTTGAAATCGAATAGCATTGTTATTATCAGTGAATTCCGCTGAGAATTCACTTTCCTGGACATTTTTGTGCGGGGTTTTCGTATATTTTTCTACAGCATCAAATTCTGCTTTTCGCTTCGCCATGGTGTAACTCCTCCTAATAATTAATCTTACAGTTTTAGTTTTTTCATTTATAACTCAATCATTCATTTCCTTATTTTTCATTCATAAAATTACTCGCTTGAAAGAAAATAAAATAAAAATGGAGTGGTGAAAAAATGACAAAAGAATATAAAGAAAAAGTAACCATTAACGAAACCATGCCCCACCAAATTAACGCACCCAGTTTTGAAGGTACTGGTATTAAGATGGAGGCTCCCTTTACCAATGAACATGGCGTAGTCATCGGAGACAGCCTTTATGCATCTGAAAACTCGCCATTGGAAAACTGGTCACAAGAAACCGATCCTGCCATTATGTCAGGGGACCAGTGGGTTCATCCCACCAATGATATTGGCTGGAACACCGCTGAGAACCGTGAGCTACTCGAAAGCAAAAGAAAGCCTAAAGGCTATCCATTTATGCATCCTTCCAAAGACGTCAGCCATGGAAGCGACTGAATGTAAGACACTCTGGGACTATGCTCCCAGAGTTTTTTATTTGCATGATATAATAAAAAGGATAGCTTTTTGAGGGGGACAAATCATGTTAATACCTGAACTCGCTGAGAAAATTGTAAAAGAAGTGAGAAAGTTAATTGGCGAGGATATTATCGTCGTGAATAATGAGGGGTATATCATTGCAAGTACAGACCTTGAACGAGTAGGAACCTTTCATGAAGGGGCACTTATTGCTTCTCAAGAAAAGAGAAAGCTGATTATTACAATAGAAGATCAAACCAAACTTATCGGCGTAAAAGCAGGTATTAACTTCCCGATTTTTTTCCAAAATAACGTAATTGGTGTAATTGGTATTACCGGAGACCCCACAAAAGTAACGCCTTTCGGGGAAATCATCCGAAAAATGACCGAGCTTTTAATCAGTGAAAATTATTATGCTGAGCAATTTGATTGGCATTCCCGTGCTCTTGAATCTTTTGTCATGGATTGGGTCCAAGCCAAAGATTGGAATGATGCTTTTTTGAATCGCGCGAGACTGCTTAACATCGATATGGAAATAAAACGAGCTGCTGTGATAATTGAATTTTCTGGACATACCTCCCCAATCACCCGGGAAGCATGGTCCTCGATTTTTAAAAGATTTCAGAAAAATGATAAGGAAGTTGTCACCCGCTCAGGAAATGAACGAATCATTCTTTTAATCAATTGCACAAAGGGTGCTACTCGAGACAGGACGGAAAAACGCTTAAAACAATTTTTTCTTTTTTTATCGGATAATTTTAACATTCATGCAAATGCAGGTGTCGGCCAACCAGCGGACCCTAAAGAAATCAAAGTCTCCTACTCTCAGGCTGAAAGATGTTTAAAAATCGTTAAATCCCCCGGCAATATTGCATTTGATGAGGATTTAACCCTTGAAATGCTCTTAGAAGAAATCAGTCAAAAAACAAAAGCTGATTTTATAAAGCGAACACTTGGTCCTTTGATTCAGGAAAATGAACTTATAGGTACCATCAAGGAATTATTTAAACAAAATCATTCATTAAAAAATACAGCAAAAAATTTACATATTCACATCAATACCCTCCATTACCGTTTGAAAAAAGTGGATGAGTTAACCGGATTAAATTCGAATAATATCCATGATTTATTAACCATGTATCTCGCAACCCTCCTTTTAGATGAACAAACAAAAATTAACGAATAAATTAATATTTTTTTAGATATTTATCCATAGCAGGCGAATGCCTGTTTTTTTTATACTTATATTAGTTAACTTTGTAAGCGTGGTCACAAAAAAAGGAGGAACTTTATGCTTTCGAGTATCGTAAAAGAAAAAATAGTCTCTGTTGTAACCAGTGAAAACTTTGATGATAGTAAGGTTGAAAGACTTTCCTACTCCTATGATTCAACACCAAACTTTCAATCCCTGCCCGATGCGGTTGTCAGCCCAAGAAATACTCAAGAGGTATCTGAAATCGTAAAAATTTGTAATGAATATAAAATCCCGATTGTCCCGCGAGGATCAGGTACTAATCTTTGCGGAGGTACGTGCCCAACAGAGGGTGGGATCGTTATTCTTTTTAAGCATATGAACAAAATTTTAGATATTGATGAAGATAATTTAACTGTAACGGTTCAACCTGGAGTCATTACCCTTGAAATGACAAATGCAGTTGAAGCTAAAGGTCTTTTTTTCCCACCTGACCCTGGTTCCATGAAGATTTCTACCATTGGCGGAAACATAAACGAGAACTCAGGCGGGCTGCGTGGACTTAAATATGGAGTCACCCGGGATTATGTTATTGGACTCGAAGTTGTTGTTCCTAACGGTGATATTATTCGCACAGGCGGAAAACTGGCTAAGGATGTAGCAGGTTATGACCTTACTCGTCTCATGGTCGGCTCTGAAGGAACTCTTGGCATTGTTACAGAAGCAACTTTAAAGCTTATACCAATACCTGAAACTAAAAAAACCATGCTGGCCTTATATCAAGATCTTGAAGCAGCAGCAAAATCTGTATCGAAAATTATCGCCAATAAAATTATCCCAACAACGCTTGAGTTTCTGGATCAGCCAACCTTAAAGGTTGTCGAAGCATTCGCGCAAATCGGCCTGCCTACAGACGTGCAAGCAGTTCTTTTAATTGAACAAGATGGCCCTCCTGAAGTAGTAAACCGAGATTTAGAAAAGATGTCCGAGATTTGTAAACAGGAAAAAGCAGTCTCTGTTCAAGTAGCGGCAACTGAAGTAGAAGCAGAAGCGTTACGAACGGCTCGACGCACTGCCCTCTCAGCTTTAGCTCGATTAAAACCAACAACTATTCTTGAGGATGCAACCGTTCCACGATCCGAAATAGCGAAAATGGTAAATGCCATAAATAAAATTGCCAAAAAATATCAACTCGATATTTGTACGTTTGGTCATGCTGGTGATGGAAATCTCCATCCAACCTGTCCAACGGATTCCCGTAATCATGAAGAAATGGAACGTGTGGAAATGGCCTTTTCTGAAATATTTAAAAAGGCTATCGAATTTGGCGGCACCATTACAGGGGAACATGGTGTTGGAGTTATGAAGGCTCCATACCTTGAGTTAAAACTTGGTAAGGAAGGAATTGCCGTCATGAAGGCAATCAAACAAGCATTGGATCCTAATAATATTATGAACCCTGGCAAGGTTTTTGCAAAAGACAGCAGGAAGCGCGTGGTGGTTGGGAAATGACAACTGTGAAAGAAAGAGAAATCCTTCAAGAAAAATTTAAGGAACAGATGAATAATGATGAGTTACTTAATTGTATGCGGTGTGGGTTTTGTTTACCTTCTTGCCCGACCTATATTGAATCAGGTTATAAAGAATCTCATTCACCGCGGGGAAGAATTGCCTTAATGAAGGCTGTTGTGGATGGGCTAATTGAACCAGACGAGGATTTCGAACGCTCACTCGACCTCTGCCTAGGCTGTAGAGCATGCGAACCAGTTTGTCCTTCAGGTGTTAAATATGGACACCTTTTAGAGGATGCAAGGGATATCATCAATCAAAACAAAAAATTTTCCATGCCAGCTAGAGTAGTACGAAAAACGGTATTTGAAGGCTTGTTCCCTCATCCAAATCGAATGAAAAATTTAACCGGATTAATTGGATTTTATCAACGCTCCGGTATTCAAACGATTGCCAGAAAAATTGGCTTTTTAGGACTATTGCCGGAAAGTTTATTAACAATGGAGAAGGTGCTGCCTAAAGTGCCGACGATGAAAGAAATGAAAAACCGGCCAGACTACCTCCCAGCGATTGGAATACAAAAGCATCGTGTGGCGTTCTTCAGCGGCTGTTTAATGGATACTATGTTTATGAAAACTAATGATGCTACATGTAAATTATTACAAATAGCGGGATGCGAAATTGTCATCCCGCTAAATCAATCCTGCTGTGGTGCCCTTCATGGACATAGCGGTGAAAAACAATCAGCAAAGGATTTGGCTAAAAGAAATATTCAAGCATTTGAAGAATTGAATGTTGACTTTATTATTACAAATGCAGGCGGATGCGGTGCGTTTTTAATTGACTATGATCATTTATTAAAGGACGATCCGGTATGGAGGGCCCGCGCAAAAATATTCGTCGAAAAGATTCAAGACATATCGGAAATTTTAGTGTCGGTTGGTTTTCATCAAAAGGTAAAATTAGAACTTCCTAAGCAAATTATTACCTATCAGGATTCATGCCACCTGCGAAATGTCATGAAAACCGCTTCTGCCCCAAGAACACTGTTAAAGTCCATAAAAGGGGTTGAATATGTGGAAATGAAAGATGCGGACCGCTGCTGTGGGTCTGCAGGAATATATAATATAATTGAATCGGAAATGTCAATGAAGATGCTGGATTATAAAATGATTCAAGCAAAAAATACTTTGGCCTCAACAATTGTCACTGCAAATCCTGGTTGTTTGTTACAAATGAATGTTGGAATCGAACGTGAAGGACTCTCAAGTAAGATGAGAGGAGTCCATATTGTTGACCTCTTATTAGAAGCAATAAATGATTAAAATAAACAAGTATTCCAAATCCGAAAAACATTACCACTCATGAAAACAAAGAAGCAATAGAATAATATTGCTACAGAGATAAAAAATCTCTGGAGAAAAAAAGGAGTTGAATGAGATGGCTAATAGCAGCAATAAATTATTAGTGCCTGGAATTGAGCAGTACTTAGATCAGGTAAAATATGAAATTGCCCAGGAATTTGGAGTTAATTTAGGTTCAGATACAGTTTCAAGAGCCAATGGTTCTGTTGGCGGCGAAATTACCAAAAGACTTGTTCAGCAAGCTCAAGCCCAATTATCAGGTAATTTTACAAACCAATAATTTAATAACATGGAAAAAAGTCCGGGTTTGACCCGGACTTTTAATTATCAATTAAACCATTCAAATTCACTTCAAGATTTACCTTTTTATCATCTAAATTTACATTAAGGTTTACTTTGGCTTTTTCATTTTTCTTTTCATTATTTTTGATTTTATTTTTTTGAGATGGGTTTTCCTTTTCAACCGATTGTTTTTTGGTCTGACCGTAATTCTGTTTTATTGTTTCCTCCTCCATCTTTTTTAATTGACCAGGAGGAACTGAGTTTCCGCCAACATGATTATTTTTATTTTCTGAACTCGTGTTATTAATAGTGGTGTTTTCGGTCTGTTTTTTCATTTGACCAGGCGGCTCGGTTTTTTCTACTTTTTCTGTTTTTTCTGTTTTTTCTGTTTTTACTGACTGTGTTGGAAGGTCAGGTTTTTTATTTTCTTTATTTATTACATTTGTTTTCTCTTTTTCTTTAACCGTATTGGACAATAAATCCCCCATTGATTTTCCTTGTTTATTTGCCTTTTCTCGCGTTGCTTCTGATCCGCTAAACTCGGTAAGCTTTAAATGCTTCTCTTTAATTGCTGATTTGATTTCCTTGATATTTTTTTGAAATTTTCCCTCAACATCCTTTTCCATTTGTTTGGTTCGGACAGTAGAGAGGATAATTTCTTTATTATTATCCAGATATCCTTCATCCTTCATTTCAGCTAGAATTGCTTTAGTTACGTCTGAAAGGTTCCTATTTTTCCAATCATCCAGCTGCGAAATAACCTTTTTTCCTTCAGGATTATATCCAGTCATTTCAATAACCTGCGATTTATTATTGATACCAAGCTCAATGCTTGGATTTACATCTATAGACATATAAGCATATGCTTTATCATTTTGGAACATTGGAATAATTGCTCCGCAAAGGATAATAATGACCGCCATTGCCGCAGCCCATACAGATTTTTGTCTTAAAATATTTTTTGCTCCACGAAATGATTTATTAGTTCTACTACTTTCAATGGGAAAAAAATGTATTTCTTCCCCGATTGAATATGCTTGATCTTGCTTTCGGGCACGCAAAAATTCGCCTTCAGGGGTTAAAAGTGTCAGAAAGCTGTTATCAATTTTCATTACAATTCCCTTTTTCATTCCTCAAGCACCCCCTTTAAATAATCTTTTAAATAAACATAATCACTCGATAAAATCAGCGCAATCGCAATAATGTATTTTCGATTCCGCTCAATCGTTTTTCTGCTTACATTCACCATTTTTTCTAGTTGCTTAATAGGAAGACGCCGTTTTTCAAATAACAAATCCTTCATTTCCTGATTCTCAATCAGCATTTTCGCAGCATAAATGGCGTTTTTCCTCGCATCGGCATGCTTTGGAGAATTTTCAACCAAATCGCTGAAATTTAAATCAAAAGTCGTTAATAAGGTTTGAAATTGTATAATTTCATCTTTCCTGAGCTGATCATCATTTTTTTTATGAAAATCATCAAGGGAAAGCTCATTCACAATCACGGTACCAGGTGACTCTTCTTCATTTGAAGCATTGGTTAAGTCAATACTAATATGTTGGTTTTTAGTTTGTTTACGAATATAATCAATGACTCTTCTTTTGATTATTACTTCTGAAAAGCTTAAAAGCGAGCTTCCACGGTCGGGTGAATATTTTTCAATCGCTTCATTAAATGCGATAAGACCAATGCTAAATTCATCATCGGATTCATATATATATCGTCTGCATACGGAAGATACTGTTTTGGCAATAAAAGGTTTATAGGCATCAATAATTTCATTAATTAAAGATTTATCACCCTGTTGAATTAAGGTGACCGTTTCTTCTAACGTTCTTTTTTTCTTTTTGGTCATAAACAATAAACTTAGCATTTGCTCACCTCTATTCGACCAATTATAACATACGAATGTTACTTTGGACTTTATGTTGGTTAAGCATTTTCCAAAAAAGATAGACCCCAACGATGGCTATCTTTTCCAGTTTATTGTTTATAAAAATTGCGATCGCGTTTTTCATTAAATAGTTACGTTTCATATGATGGTGTTTGTGGGGGTTATCAAAAAGTTTTTTTTCCCAATAAAAAAGCATCAAACCAATACACGATTTGATGTTTTTTATTCGTTATGAAATTTTACAGATAACAAAAATTTTATTAAGAAGCCAGTTATCAGCCCTGGGATTAAAAACAACATGGGTAAAAAAACGGGTCCAGGGTGCACTTGAAATATAGAAATTTTTGGGGAAAGCATCAATCCCACTGTAACAAAATAAGCACCAAATACAAATGGTAAATAGGAGTATTTCTCATCCTTAGGCATTGCGGAACGATAACCATCCCAAAGGGAAAACATATAAACACATGGGTAAAACATGAGCCATTGATAATTGGTGACCGCTTCTGCTTTATCTATTTCCCCTAAGAAGCTGTACATAATCGCCTGATTAAAATGGCTATTCACATTCATTACAAATTCTAATACAACAAGCAATAATCCTTTGATATACTGTCCCATTAACAGTTGACTAAATCCAGGGAAAGCAATATTCCATAATACCGATTCCAATTTACTCATCTTTTTCATTGTACAATCTCGCTTCTTCTAGGCATTATTTTGAATTCCAAACTCTTTAATTTAGCTTATCCAGTCTAATGCCAAAATAACGATGGACCACTGAAATTTCCCAAGTTTAACTTTTCTTTAAGATGCTCAAATAACTTTTGACAAATTGCAGCCAATTCCTTTTTGCTTTAAAATAACTCTTAAAAAGAGTAAGAAACATTGGGTACTTATCTTCATAGGGGTACCAATGAATTTCAGTCTTCTTTCGCCCACGATCCTCAACGATTGATTTTTCATGGCAGAAGATTTTCAAACCAGCATCTCCATGATATCTGCCTATGCCGCTTTGCTTTGTACCGCCAAATGGAAGACCATGATTGGCAACTGTAATGATGACATCATTGATAACAACCGCCCCTGAAATAAGGTTCGAAGCTACTCTGCGTGCTTTTGAAATATCACTCGTCCAAACGCTTGCATTTAATCCGTAAACTGTATCGTTTGAAAGCCTAATTGCCTCTTCCTCTGTTTCAAAAGGAATGATAGGGAGAATAGGTCCAAACGACTCGTCTTGAATAATTTTCATCTGATGATTGACGTTTGTTACCATCGTTAACGGCAAAAACATTCCATTTTGCCATTTCTCCGGAGGGACTCCAGTTTCCAGGACAGCACCATTGTTTAGGGCATCCTCCAGCTGTTCCTTTACAATTTGAACTTGTGCCGGAAACGTCATCGAGCCAACATCTGCATTTACATCCGTTCCCTGCCGAAGTTCTGATATTTCCTTTTTCAATAAAGAAATGAATTTCGAATACACTGCTTTTTCTACATATAATCGTTCTGCACTCATACAAACTTGACCGCTATTGGTAAATGCTGCCCATGCAGCCCCTTTTGCCGCCCTCTCCAAATGGGCGTCCTTAAAAACAATCATTGGATCCTTGCCGCCAAGCTCCAGTGTCGTTGGTATCAGTTCTTTCGCTGCTACTTCTTGAATGATTTTTCCCGTTTTAACAGAACCGGTAAAAAAGATGTAATCCGGCCTTCCATTTGTAAAGGCTGCTCCAACTTCTTTTCCCCCGTGGGCTACTTGGACGACTCCGTTTGGAAATCCGGCTTTACGGAACAAATCTTCAATACATTTCCCAACCAACGGAGTTACTTCTGATGGTTTTAAAATCACTGAATTTCCTGATGCTATGGCGCTAATCATCGGTACCATCGCAAGCTGTAAAGGGTAATTCCATGGTGAAATTACGAGTACGATCCCTCGTGGCATATATTCGATATAGGACCTTTTACCAATTAACAATATTGGAGTTTTGATTTTCTTCTGATTTAAGATTTTTTCTGCATGCTTGCAAATATGATCAATGCTATCCAAGGTTGGCATGATATCTGCTATAAGCGCCTCAGTTACAACCTTCCCTGTATCAGCAGCAATAATTTTTGCCACTTCTTCCATCTCTTCGACCATTATTTCTTTTAGTTTTTTTAAATAGTTTAGGCGTTCCTCTATTTGAAGCTTACTCCATGCTTGAAAAGCAAGACGTCCTTTATGATAAAAAAAGCTTACTTGACTAGCAGGAGTTTCTTCAATCTCTCCAATTTGCTCTCCTGTTGCAGGGGCAATAACTTTTAGTTTTTCATGAACCGCATCCATGAACCTTCACCCTTTTTATAAGATTTTTATATGATAGCTTGCGTTATCCTTTTGCCTTAAATAGAAGCTTGCCATCGGTTTAATTCCTTCCCTAAAGTCGGGACATTTGATGCCGGAATCCTTTAAATCATTTTGTGCTTGTGTGTTATCAAAATTGCCCATCCAAGTAAAATAATCTAAAGCTTCTTTTTCTACACCAAGATATTTCCTTATTGATTTTATGGAAAGAAACCATTTACCAAGGGTTAAAGGAATCACTCCTTTTGGCTGTTTATTCAGAAGTTCTTGCATAATAATTTCATATAGCTCTGATGCACGACACGGCCTGGGATCCGTTAAATGATACGTTTTTCCCGCTGCCTTTTCGAAGAAGCTGAGATACGCCGTTGCTTGAATGATATAGTCGACAGGTACAAGATTGACAAACGCTTCTCCCTTTCCTAATCGGGGTATAAAAGGTAAAAACTTTAACCGCTCTAGAAAGTTCATGAAAAAATAAGGCCCATCAAATTTTATTGTCTCACCAGTATGAGAATGACCTTTGACAATACCCGGGCGGATAATTGTCACTGGTACATCCTTTTTTATTCCCTCTACCAAAACCTCAGCTTCAAATTTCGTTTCTTCATAATGATTTTTAAAACGTATAGGCCTGATTAATTCTGATTCATAAAGAGTACCCTCTCGTACTCCAACGACATAAGCAGTACTAAAATAGGTATATCTTTCTATATTGGGCAGCCATTTTAGCCATTCATTAACATTGGCTGTTCCGTATACGTTTACTTTATAAGCAATATCTCGCGGAACCGCCAGGTCATAAATAGCAGCTAAATGAAATACATGGGTTATCTTTTCCTTTAAATTAACCAGTTCTTCAGGATTCATCAACAATCCAGGATTTGTAATGTCTCCCTCAATTATTTTAAAAGAGGTATCGGGAAGCCCAAGTTCTGATAGAATGGTTTTTCGTTCCTTTTCTGCTTTATTGATCATACTCGGCAGCACGAGTGCAAAAACCTGCCCTTGTAAATTATTTTTCTTCCATACTTCCCGAATTAGTTGATTACAAATGAAGCCTGGAAAACCAGTGAAAAAATACCCTTTTTCCAATTTATCTCCCCCTAGATAAATTATCGATAATTGTTTTCATTGTAATTTCTTCCAAAAAGCTCCGTCTACAGGTAATTGGTCTGAATTTTCACAACATTATCCCATTAGACTTAATTGTTGATTTGAGCTTCAATCAACAGTGTTAAATTATCACCAAGGACGTTAACTGAGCAAAAAAAAACGGCGGGATATTTCCCGCCTTGTGTTTATTCATGTTGATCCATTGGATTATAAAGCTTTACATTTGGATTTTTTTCTTGGAACCATCTAAGGGCAAATTCGTTTTCGAATAAAAATACATAATGATCATAACGATCCTTTACCAGCAGGCTTCGTGAACTTGAAAGATTTTCATCTACTTCATTATTTTCCACCCACCGAGCAATCTTAGAACCGATACGCTCCATTAAAACCTCAGCATTATATTCATTTCTCATCCGATGCTCAAATACTTCAAACTGAAGCTGGCCAACTGCCCCTAATAAATACTCTTCCATCCTTACGGATTTAAACAGCTGAATGGCCCCCTCTTGAACGAGCTGCTGAATTCCTTTATAGAAGGATTTTTGCTTCATGACGTTCTTCGCAGAAACCTTCACATATAATTCAGGAGTAAACTGAGGTAATCTTTCATATTGGAAATCATCTTTACCGGTGGTAAGGGTATCACCAATTTGATAAGTACCAGTGTCGTACAAACCGATAATATCGCCGCTGACAGCCTCGTCCACCGTATTTCGTTCTTCAGCCATAAACGAAGTGGATTGGGAAAGCTTTAATTGTTTACCTAATCTTGGGATATTAACAGTCATCCCTCGCTCAAATTTTCCTGAACAAACGCGAATAAATGCAATACGATCACGATGGGCAGGATTCATATTGGCTTGAATTTTAAAAACAAAGCCTGAAAACTGTTCTCCCAATGGATCAATTTCACCAACAGATGAGTTCCGTGCCTTCGGTGGTGGAGCAAACTTCAGGTAGGACTCTAGGAAGGTCTGAACTCCAAAATTCGTTAACGCACTTCCAAAAAAAACAGGTGTCAACGTACCTGCTGCTACTTTTTCCGCCGAAAAGTCATTCCCAGCTTCATTCAAGAGCATAATCTCATCCAATGTTTGATCATAAAGACCTGAGCTCTTTATTGCATGGTCACCTTCAATTTCTCCCTCTTTATTCAAGGAGATAAATCGTTCTTCTTCACTAACTCGAAATTGCTCAACACGATTATTAAAACGGTCATAAATACCAAGGAATTCTTTCCCCATTCCAATAGGCCAGTTCATTGGATAGGACTCTATTCCGAGAACCTCTTCAAGTTCAGCCAGTAATTCAAGCGGTGCTTTCCCTTGGCGGTCTAATTTATTCATAAAAGTAAAAATCGGAATTCCACGCATCCGGCACACTTTAAAAAGCTTCAGTGTTTGTTCCTCAATCCCTTTAGCTGAGTCGACAATCATTACCGCACTATCAACAGCCATTAAGGTTCTATAAGTATCTTCACTGAAATCTTGGTGCCCTGGTGTATCCAAAATATTAACGCGGAATCCGTTATAATCAAATTGCATCACACTGGAAGTGACAGAAATTCCCCGCTGCTTTTCAATTTCCATCCAGTCACTTGTTGCAAATTTTCCTGTTTTCTTTGCCTTTACAGTTCCGGCATCGCGAATCGCTCCACCAAATAATAATAACTTTTCCGTTAGTGTTGTTTTTCCGGCATCAGGGTGGGAGATAATCGCAAATGTCCGGCGTGACAATACATCTTGTTTAAAATTGTTACCCATCTTGTCTTCCTCTCTTTTGACAATGAAAATTTTTGTCCATAACTTCAATCTTATCAGAGAAATCGTTACCTTTGCAATATTTCAATTTAGTACATGAAGTATTTCTTTTATCGAGTAACCGAAAAGACTATAATGTAATTATGTTCTTTAACTAGATAATAAAAGCTTAGGAGGCATTATGGATATCACGAAGATTGACCAGCCAACCTTAGATTTAATGACAAAGGCTTTTGCAATTGTCCTTGAGCAAAATAAGGTGTCTTATAAAAAAATTGGGATCGTTGAAGAAGGCGATCAGCTATTATTTTTGTATGAAGGAAAAGACGAAAAAGTTCATGTTTTCAAATGGAGCAAAGCATCAAGTGTCGGCGTTAGCATCGGAGTACTTGCACAAAGCGTTTTAATGCCAATAATCCCTCATCTTCGTCTATTATCATAACTACCAAAACACACCAGCCTACTAAAAATGGCTGGTGTGTTTTTTCCCACCGATTCCCACATCCATTTTTCTGGTAATGCCTTTATAATAGAGAAGTACTCTGTTAAAGGAGATGAGGATTAATGAATGAAAGCAAAAGAAAAGTTTCTAAGTTCATCCCGCTGTTCGCAGCGTTCATTATAGTTATATCCGGCATTATTTGGTTTGTCCAAAGCACGAAAAATGAAGTGTCTATCCCATTTTCATCTGTAGAAAAAACTATTCAAGCGCAAAAGGGAAAAACAGTTTCCCTAACGGAACAAGCAGATGGCAGCATATATATTAAAGCTGGGGAAGCGGAATTTGTTTCCCATGTTCCGCCAAATAGCCAAATGGTCGACAAACTTGTTGAAAAATATAATATTAAATACTCCTATTCAACTAGCAGCCGCTACGGAAAATGGATTATGGGCGGAGTGGTTTTACTATTAGCAGGTGCAGCTTTTACGTTGCAAAAAGCAAAAGGCGGATTTGGTCTTAAAAACTCCATGAAAAACAGTGTTGCCAAGTCAAGACCTTTGCCATCTATTACTCTAGAAGATATAGGCGGTCTTGGCGAGGAAATGAAGGAAGAGATTCTTCAGACGCTCACAACCTTAAAAGAACCTGAGCGTGCTATTAAATTAGGAATTAAACCGCCAAAAGGCATCCTGTTATACGGACCTCCAGGCACAGGTAAAACTCTGCTTGCTCAGGCGATTGCCCGTGAATTAAATGCTTCATTTTTTTCTGCAAGCGGCTCAGCTTTTAATGAATTGTTTGTTGGTGTTGGTGCAAGCCGGGTTCGTTCCTTATTCCAAACAGCAAGAAAACAAAGTCCCGCCGTAATTTTCATCGACGAAGTGGATGCACTTGCTGGCAAACGTAAAGCACATGGCGGTGAGGAAGCAGAAAAAACACTTACTGAACTTCTTGTTCAGCTGGATGGCGGTCATTCCAATGATGGGATTTTATTTATAGCTGCTACCAACAGAAAGGATATGCTTGATGAGGCCTTTCTTCGTCCTGGCAGAATTGATTTCTCCTTTCATGTTTCGCTCCCTGATACGAAAGGAAGAAGAGAAATCATTAATATTCATACGAAAGGAAAAGCTCTCTCAGAAGATATCCATGCTTCACTAGATGAATTAGCGGAAAGTACATCCGGCTTTTCTGGAGCAGAACTTCAATCTTTATTTGAAACTGCCAGCAGACGGGCTGTTCGAAACGGTCAGGATATAATTCAAAAAAGGGATTTGGATTATGCACTTGACCGAACCATCTTAGGGAGCACGTCCCGCTCTTTACAAGATTTTGATACAAAACGGCGTGTTGCGATTCATGAAGCAGGACATGCAATAATTGCATCATTAACGAAGCCGGGCTCTGTCAGAAAAGCGACGATTATTCCTCGCGGAGAGGCTCTAGGATATGTCGCACCAATTCCAAAAGAGCTTCATTTATCAACAACGAGTGACTTATTAGACCGCGTAGCTATGGTTTTAGCGGGCGGGGTTGCTGAGAGAATCTTTCTTGGTGAACATAGCATTGGTGTAAGCGGTGATGTTCAGCAGGCTAAACAGATTATTGAGCAAATGGTCGATACAGGTATGCTCCAAAACGGATTTAGCCTAACCTTTAATAAACAGGATAAAGAAGCTAAAATGCAAGAACTGTTTGAAAAAGGCATAGAAAAAGCTGAAAGCTTAATAAACGGTCATCAATATCAGTATCAGCAATTAGTTGATGCCTTATTAAAAAAAGAAACATTAGATGGGTTTGAGTTAGAAGAAATTGTTGGAAACCGTTCAAACCATCACACTGAAAATTTAGTATTAGCATAAGAGTCAAAACAGGTGCGGTGATGCACCTGTTTTTTCAATTTCGTCATGAATAATGGTTTTTTATTTTGGTGGCAAACTATAGGTGGAAACTCCTTAAAGGAAGTGACACTATGTTCGGGAAAAATGAAATTTTGGAATTAGAGCAGAATAAATATAAAATCAAAGCAGAAGATTATTTGAATAATCCAGAAAAAACGGAGGGACTTCTGAACAAAGCAATAAAAAAAGCCAATCTACGGAAAGGAAACCTTGGTGAAGCCTGGGAGAAGCTGCAATTACTTTTTGAAATGATAAAAGCCTATTCAAAAGGGGACTACAAAAATGTTTCCACCAGTACTATTTTGACCGTCATCGGGGCTATCGTTTATTTCGTTTCGCCTCTGGACATGATTCCTGATTTTATCATTGGACTTGGAATTATGGATGATGCAGCGGTAATTGCCTACACTATTAAAAAGGTAGGGAATGAAATAGATGAGTTTAAAAAATGGAAACAATCCGCCCTTTTTTCATCAGAAAACCCGTTTGATTAAATCAAACGGGTTATATTACAAAATCTTTACAAAATTAAAACCTAAAGCAAGCAGCACCCACAATAATCAAAAGGATAAATAAAACTACGATTATTGCGAATCCGCCGCAATGACCATGACCATAACCATAGCAACCATGGCCGTATCCATAACCATAAAACATATTTAACCCCTCCTCTTTATATTAATAGTGTCCGCAACACCAAGAAGCCCCAATAATAATTAACAAAATGAATAAAACGACGATTAGGGCAAATCCGCCGCCATAGCCCCCTGCTACACCAGACATATACATTACCTCCTTTTCTTAATTCCATATATCCTATTCACCTAGATAAAAATGTGCGATAGAAACTAATCCCTATAACCCAGGATTGAAAAAAAAGAATAAGCCCATTCTAATCAAAAATTGCCCCTTATTAACGGGATATTTGTCCATAAAAAAATTAAAAATTTGACAAATACAGAGGTTTTCCTTAATATGTTCACAACTAATTATGGATTGGAGTAAAAACTTGAGAAATGTTGTTACCATTTTCATGTTGATTTTTTTGACTTCATTTCGACTGATTAAGGGTTTGACTAGGAGTCCCCAAAGCCAAGCACCATTAAAAATAGGCCATCGTGGTGCAGCTGGGTACTGTCCTGAAAATACCTTTGCCTCTTTTAACAAAGCATTAGAATTGGGGGTCGATTTCCTTGAAATTGATTTACAGATGACAAAGGATGGGGAATTGATCATCATTCATGATCCGACAGTAAACAGGACTACGAACGGCAAAGGAAAAGTAAAAGATTTAACTTTAAAGGAAATTCATGAGTTAGATGCTGGCAGCTGGTTTCATCCGCGCTTTTCAGGCGAAAAAGTTCCTACCTTCTGTGAATTTTTAGATAAATATGCAGGTGTTACAGGATTGCTCATTGAATTAAAGAAACCCTCATTATATCCTCAAATCGAAGAAAAAGTAGCAAATGAACTGATAAAAAGAGGGCTTGATTCTGGAGAGAATAAACAAATTATTATTCAATCGTTTGACAAAATCTCTTTAAAACGATTCCATCACTTGCTTCCTTCAGTGCCAATTGGTGTTTTGATTAAAAATACAGTGGTAAATGGAATCTCAACGAATGAATTAATTGGTTTTTCCAGTTTTGCTTCCTATGTAAATCCGAAAATTACCATAATAAATAAGCGTCTAATAAAAAGAATCCAACGCCATGGGTTTAAAACAATTATCTGGACTGTTAAAAAGAAAAGCGACGTAAAACTACTTAGACATTTTGATATTAATGGGATTGTAAGTGATTACCCTGATTACATTTAAAAGAAGACTGTGTTAAACTTGGCTGTTGATTTGCGCTCCAATCAACAGAGTTTCAAAATCAACAATGACCTTTAACACAGCCAAAAAGAAAAGGCAGCTCCGTTAAGGATGCTGCCTAAATTTTTAAAAGAAAACAATATAAATAATGAGTGCCAATACAATTCTGTAAACTGCGAATGGCAAAAGTTTTATTTTATTAATAAGTTTTAAGAAAAAACGGATCGAAAGTAAGGCAAAAATAAAAGCACTAATGAATCCAGCAATAAAAAATGGCAGGGAATCCATCGTCATATATTGCCAGTTTTTCAGTAAGGAAAGGAAACTTGCTCCTGCCATAATCGGCACCGCCATGATAAAGGTAAAGTCAGCGGCAGCGCGGTGGCTCATTCCCAGAAGTACACCACCTGATATGGTGGAGCCTGAACGTGAGAATCCCGGCCATAATGAGAAGCATTGAAAAATACCAATTGCAATTGCCTGTCCATATGTGATTTGATCTACCGTTTGAGTTTTAGGTTTCTTTGGTCCGATAATATCAGCAAGGATCATAAACACAGCCCCAATTACGAGGCCAATTAAAACAGTTTTAGTAGAGAATAGGTGTTCGTCGATATAATCGTTAAACAAAACGCCTAGAACACCTGCAGGAATTAACCCAACAATAACCTGAGTTAATTTAAGCCTGCCTTGATTTTGATTTTCATACTTAATAAATCTCCCTAATCCTAACAATTCAATAAATCGATTTTTAAAGGTAACCACAACCGCTAATATCGAACCAAGTTGAATAACTACCTTAAAAGTGTTAGCTCCGTGCTTTGTTAAAAACGCTTCTGACTTAAGCCACATGTCATCGACTATAATCATATGGCCAGTTGACGAAACAGGAGCAAATTCTGTAACTCCTTCCACCAACCCTAAAATAATTGCTTTTAAGATCATAAGTAAATCCATTTTGTGAAATCTCCTAACTTTTTGTCCCAAAATCAATATTTCAATGAACTTTCCCATTTTACTCATTTTCGAACTTTATAGCAAGATTAATATTATTCAATTAATTTAATCATTAATAACTCTCATTACACGTCCATTAAATTTCTTTGCGTAGTACGCTGAACTCAAATCAGCAATTGCAATCCCGGTTGAACTTTGTGAACCAATAAATTTTCCGTCTCCAAGATAAATGCCAACATGGCCGTCAATTTTATATGTATCAAAAAATACCATGTCCCCTGGGCGTGCTTCACTGTAAGGGACTCTAGTACCAGTATTTTTTAAAATATCTGTGTGGGCCCCTACTTTAATCCCTGCCTGAGCAAATGCCCAAGATACAAATGCCGAGCAATCGAATCTGCCATTGGCTATATCGGCTTCATTCCTGCCGCCTCCAAAAACATAAACTGAGTTTCCAATATATTTTTCTCCTGCATGGATAACTGTATTGATTGCTTCATTTTGTGAAATTGGTATTGAAAAATTCACGGAAGGATCCGAAGAAAAGATTCCCTTTGCCAATACGCCAGCTTCTTTTGCAGCTAAATTACGATCTTGTTGCTGCAAATTTGCCTTTTCATTGAGTTTTTCCTGTTCCTTTAATTTTAGCTCTTCTTTTAAAGCGTCATTCTGCTCTTTTTGTTCTAAAATCAGAGCCTGCATACCCTCAAGCTCGGTTTTTAAACTATTTAGTTCAGCAAGTTTCTTTTCAACAGTAAATTGTTTACTTTCAACATCAATCTGATCCTCTTTATGCTGCTTAACAAGATCTTGATCTGCCTCTACAATTGTTGCAACTGCTCCCAATCTGTCAACAAAATCACTGAAACTCGAGGCACCTAGTATCACATCTATGTAACTTACCTTTCCACCACTTTCTTGAAGAGAGAGGGCACGCTTTTTTATAATCTCATTTCGTATGTCTATTCTTCCTTTTATGTTAGAAACTTCTTTCTCTAACTCTTCAACTTCCTTCTTTGAAGCGATTACTTTTGCTTCAGTCTGAACGATCATATTGTTATTATCAATAATTGCCTGATCAACTCTTTTTATTTGTTCTGTCAGAATTGTAAGTTCATCTTGAACCTTAGTAATTTCCTCATTCGTTTTGGTAATTTCATCTTTGATCCCTGATCTTTGATTCTGAATAGTATTTATCCCCTCTGCTTTAACATTAATCCCCGGCATTGCACTAAAACTGCCAAGTCCAATAATGAGTGCAGCACTAAATGGCATTAGTTTCTTAAACAAACCTGTTCCCCTGCCTTCTAAAAGATTCAAGATATCTAGAGTAATAGAAATTAATCTTTGAAGACTAGAAAAAATATCCGCCAATTTCTACTTAGTTTACTTATTATCTATGTATTGCAAATTTTATCTAACTATTGGTCTATGTGTATGTAAGACTATAAGCATAATCAATACCCAATATCATCCTATTTTGTCTATATTAGAAGTATAACATCTTATTTTGGCAAATTAATATTTAAAATATTAAAATTTTATTTCAACGTGGAGTTTCTTGTAATGTGCAAATTTATTCAATAAATAAAAAACCACAATCTCTTGCCTTGGCTTGAGACTGTGGCTTTCAATATTTTAAGTAGTTATGATTATTTCTCAATGCTGAATACTTCCCCTTTAATTTTTGAAAAATGTTACTGTGTTTTTACGAGTTCTCTAAAACTATTCTTTCCCCGTTCTAAAATGTTTAAGTGAGTATTTCTTGCAAGTTTAACATAGTCCTTTCGAACTTGATCCCACGCATTACGTCTTTCTCTTGCATAGGCGACACTTGCTTCAGTACTTTTTTCTAAATTATCCTCTAATTGATCCACAACATATAAGAAAGATTTAATTGGGGTTAGCGCAAGTTTCTCTAACTGTCCAGTAACCTCTTTCAATTGTGCTTTTAAGTCTCCACGGTCGTTATTGGTTACCGCTGACTCTTTCATGGTCTCTTTACGGGAATTAATTTGATCCAACAGCTCAGATGTCATTTCTTTATTGGTCTTTTTCGATTGATCGTACAATTTTGCAATGGAATTTCTGTATTGCTTATTGAACTTGATGACTTCTTTCAATGCATTAATATAGGCTTCCTCACGGTTTTCGCGAACCCTTTCTGCACGTACCTGTGACTGCTCATATTGGTCCCAAAAAGTGTTTATAAAAGAACCGAAAGCTACTGATTCATCCACTAATGGCAGCTCTTTTTCTTCCGCAGCCGATGCTTCATTTTTCTTTTGTGCCATCGTCCTTCCTCCCCTTACTATTATTTTCTTTCTCTATTGAATCCTTCTTATGAAACGAAGGGATATAGAGCTCAAAGAAACTGGTATACATTTTGAAAAATTGATCCAAAAGCGATTGATATGTTTCTAATTGATTCGCATAGCCTTTTAAGTATGTAACTCCAGCTTTTGTTATTGCATATCTTCTCTTAGCAGGTCCTGTTCCCGTTGTATCCCATTCTGAAGATACAAGCTCGTCCTTTTCCAGTTGTCTTAGGAGCCTATATAAATTCCCCTGATCAAGCGTCTTAAACCCGAATGTTTCTAGCTTCTGGCTTAGTTCATACCCGTGAAGAGAAACCTTGCTAAGAAGCAATAAAATAAATGGAAGAACAAAATTTTTTGATGGATTAACTGTCTGTTTATCTTGGTTTACCATATCTTTACCACCTCACCTATATGTATTTTACACTTATAAGTAATATTTTGTCAATCTTGTAAATAAATATTATTAAAACTTGAATTTAATTGTTTACAATTTACTAAACTTGGTTATAAACTTATTAAAAATGAAAAGGTGGTGTAAAATGGAAGAAGCAAAATTTAGTAAATCTGGTGTTCCATATATGCATTTTGGCAACGGGCAACCATTGGTACTGATTCATGGTCTAGGTGAAGTTAAAGAAGGATGGCATAATCAATTTGAACTAGCCGATCAATTTGAGTTGATTATCCCAGACTTACGCGGCCATGGAGAATGTACCAAGACAGAGGGAATTACTATTCAAAATTTTGCTGCTGACGTCATTGGTTTACTTAAAGAGTTAGAAATCGAAAACGCTCACATTCTTGGTCTATCAATGGGTGGAGCAGTTGCACAGGAAATATACCGCCAAGAACCCTCCCTAGTCCGTTCTCTCCTGTTGATTAGCACATTCCATTATATCCCAAAAATATTTAAAGGATTATTATTAGAAAATCGGAAAGCAAAGTTTGAATCTCTATCCTCATCAGGCAGCCAAAGTGAACATTTAGCGCATATGGCACTTTACTCCTGGAATAAAGGAATTATGGAAAAATTCATCCACACTTTCCGACCAAAACATCAGATTTTTATTGATTCTTTGAAGACCTGTCTTGAAGTCAATAATCATTCATTGTTACCTAAGATACAGGTACCTACCCTTATTATCGGCTCTCAATATGATTCCGTTTTACCCGTTTGGATTCAAGCATGTATGCATAAGTTGATTCCTCATTCTAAGTTTATCATAATGAGGAATACTGGTCATCTTGCAAAACTGGAAGTAAAGGACCGGTTTAATAGACTGCTTAGGAGTTTCCTTACCCAGCAAAAGCATGCTGCATAAAAAAGATAAGCGGGAAGGATATAAATCCTTTACCGCTTATAATTTATTCATTAAATTTAAAAATTATACAAGTACCTCTTGAATTTCCTGTGAACGAGCTGAAAGCCACTTGTCCCAAATTTCAGCGAACACACCCGTCAATGCAAGTGAAACATGTCCACCTTCATAAACCTCATAAGTCTTATCCTCACTTGAAACAAGTTCCATCACTGGAAGGCTTTGCTGCTCTAAAACAAGTGTATCACGTGAACAAGAAAAGACGAATAGCGGGCACCTAATATTCTTTAAATCCACTTTCCTGCCGCCAATCTCCAATTCTCCCTTTAGGAGTTTATTGTCCTTATAAAGGTCATTAAACAACTGCTTGAATGCTGCGCCTGCAAACGAAGCAGTATCTTTTGTCCATTTATCCATACGGCGCCACTTTTCAACATATTTGTCATCATGTGCCCGGCTGATCAGATTCATTTTAGGATTTCCATAACTTGGTGATAACATCCTAAACATCAAATACAGAAATTCTGATGGAATTGTCTCATGTGCATCAGCAAAGCGGTCAAAACTTAGCTCCCCTTTTTGCAGTCCCTCTAGCCACTTATCAGGAACGATACCAACACTGAAATCTATTGGAACAGCGGCAAGGGATAAATTCTTAATTGGCAATTTTGTTATTGAAGCCAGGATGGCTGCTATTGTTCCTCCTAAGCAGTATCCGGCCAATGATATTTCCTTTGCACCTGAATGTCTTAAAGCTCTTTTAAGCGAGTTTTCCAAATAATCAATGATATAATTGTCTAGTGTAATGCCGGAATCTTCAAGTCCGGGAGAACCCCAATCCAACAGGTAGACATCATAGCCGCGTTCTGTAAGACCGCCGACAACACTGCTACCTTTACCAACATCTAGAATGTACACCTTATTCAGCAGAGAGTAAATTAAAAATATTGGAACTGGATGCTTTTTTTCCGTAGCAGGATGATACCATAAGGTTGTTTTATTTTTTTTCCAAACACATTGACGTGGTGTAGGAATAATCTCTGGTTTTGGTTCGGTCATAATTTTATAAAGTTGGGTCCATCGTTTCGTTTCTTTTTCTAAGTTTACGAGTGGAATAAAGTTCGTTCCCTGTGCTTTCTTGCTCATTATTTTCATAGCTCCTTTCAATGTTATTTAGTTGTATTAGTACCCGTAAGTACTAGATCTTTCTCCCGCTTTTTTTCCGGTTCTTTTTTCTGTTTTTCCTTTTCTTTTCCTATAAAATCTAAATCCACCTTGATACTCTTTAACTGATCTATTTCCTTACGTAATTCCTGGAGGTCAACTTTAATCTTTTGAGTTTCCGCCACCTCTTGGGTCATCTTGTGGAATTCATTCTTCATTTGCATGACGATATTTACTACTTCTTCAAACATTCCTAAATTCTGTTTTGAAATGGAGCTTACGCTGTCTTGTAAATTCCAAATTTGTTCTTCTAATAGATCAATTTTTTCTTCTGTTTGAATTGAAAGCTTTGCGGCATTCGCGATATCTTTCTTTGTCGGGATATTCATTAGAGCTGCAATAAGCTCTTGGTTTTTTCTGATTCGATCGAGGTAAAATGAATAAGTGTTTAGACCGAAACTTGCTGTACGAACAAATTCATTATTGTCTGACAGCTTATATAATAGGCCATTTACTTGTTTGTCCCACATTCCACTTAACTGCTTGAAACCAAAAAATGGATCAAAATTTTTTTCACTTGTCATGCCGCAACACTCCTTCAATTATGATTTTGTAAGTTCCTCAGTTTTTTCCATGTATTTATTCAGCGGAAACATCAAAGCTTTAATTTGCATAGCAAACAAATTGACAAACCCTTTTTGATTTTCATAGAGCAGATTTCCTGCTTGTTTCACAGTTTTGATATATTGCCTTCTTCCTTTTTTCCTAAAAGTAATATATTGATCAAGCATTTCTAGATATTTCCCAATCGCCTGAAAATTTCCGATAATTTGACACGGAGTGCTTAAAAGCGAAACTGCCTTTTTTTGTATTTCATCAATTTGTGCATTAATTTCCTCATAAGACTGAATGGGAAAGAAATGCTGAAGGGCGGTAGTTGACATTAAAAATTCATCACGTGCAGTCTTTTCCCATTCAGCCAATTCTCCTGTAAATTGCTCGGCTACTGTTATCAAATTCGCTTGATTCCGTTTGACACTCTCAGTGAATTGTTTAACCTCTTTTAAGAGGGCTTCATCGCGATTATCTGCACGCATTACCCATTCATCTAATTCACGGAATGCATGTCTCCAAATCAGGTCCAAACTAGAAAGTGAAATTTCATTATCGTTATCCTTTTTAGCAGCCATATCACTCACATCCTTTGATGATTTTTTTAGATTTAAAATTTGTGTTTGAATTTCTATCCTTCAAAAGCTAAACGATAGATTCCCGCAAGTTCACTAACAAGGGGTAATTTTGGATTTGGAATTGTATCTTGGTCATGGAAGGCATGTTCAGCAAGTTCATTCACTTTGTTTTCAAACTCTGTTTTATCAACCCCAGCTGCTTTGATGCTCGCTGGCATTTCTAATTCTTCGGCCAGCTTAATAATTGCTGCTATTAAGCTTTCCACCCCTTCTTCTGTAGTGCTGGCAGAAAGGCCAAGCATTTTAGCCAATTCCGCATAGCGCTTGTCTGCAATGAAATGCTCATATTTCGGGAATGTCATGAATTTATTTGGCTTCATGGCGTTAAAGCGAATGACATGCGGCAGCATTATAGCGTTGGCACGTCCATGAGGTATATTAAATTCAGCACCGAGCACATGGGCGAGACTATGATTAATTCCAAGGAAGGAATTAGCGAATGCCATTCCGGCAATTGTTGAGGCATTATGGATTTTTTCACGCGCAAGCTCATCACAGCCATCCCTGAATGCCCTTGGTAAATATTCAAAAATCAATTGAATCGCTTTTAAAGCCAATCCATCAGTATAATCATTAGCTAACACTGAAACATATGCTTCAATTGCATGTGTCAAAACATCCATTCCGGTATCTGCCGTTACATGTCTTGGGACTGTCATGACAAATTGTGGATCTACGATCGCCACATCTGGTGTCATCTCTGTATCAGCGAGCGGGTATTTCCTATTTGTTTTCTTATCTGTGATGACTGAAAAGGAAGTAACTTCTGATCCTGTTCCAGAAGTGGTCGGTATCGCAATAAATTTTGCCTTTTCACGAAGTACCGGGAATTTGACCACCCGCTTGCTCGGATCAAAGAATTTTTGGGTTAAGCTGTGAAAGTCAGTTTCTGGGTGTTCGTAAAACAGCCACATCGCTTTTGCCGCATCCATTACTGAGCCGCCGCCAATGGCAATTATATAATCCGGTTCAAACTTTCTCATCCGTTCAGCACCGCCCAAGACCGTTTCAACACTTGGTTCTGGTTCTATGTCTGAAAAGGTTTCCACCTGGATTTTGTTAGGGTTCTTATTTAAGTAATAAAGAACTTTATCAACATAGCCATTTTTTACAGGGCTTCCGCTAGTCACAATAAATGCCCTTGAAATGGATGGAATGGCCGCAAGAGTTTGGATGGAATTTTTTTCAAAGAAAATCTGTGACGGAACCTTAAACCACTGCGTCATAGTTCTTCTTTTTGCTACTTTTTTAATGTTAATTAAATGTGCTGCTCCTACATTCTGTGACACAGAGTTCCCTCCATAAGTGCCGCATCCAATTGTTAAGGATGGTAAAGATGAATTATAGATATCGCCAATAGCTCCATGTGTGGATGGTGTATTAACAATAATTCGTCCTGCTTTCATTCGAAGGGCAAAAGCATCGATAGCATCCTGATCCGATGTATGAATTGCCGCTGAATGACCAAGGCCTCCGTATTCGAGTGTTTCTTCGGCAATTCGTAATCCTTCTGCAAAACTATTAACCTTGTAACAGGCCAAAATTGGGCTTAATTTTTCACAGGATAATGGATAATTAGGACCAACCCCTTCAATATCGGCAATTAATATCTTTGTGTTAGCAGGGACATTTACTCCTGCCATTTTCGCAATTATGGCAGCATGTAAACCAACTATCAGTGGATTAAGAGACGCAGTCTTAGGGTCAATTGCAATCCTCTCCACCATTTTGCATTCTTCTTCATTAAGGAAATAACACTGGTTTTCAATTAACTCCTGTCTTACTTCATCATAAATCTCTTGGTCGATTATAAGTGCTTGCTCAGAGGCACAAATCATGCCGTTATCAAATGTTTTAGATAAAATAAGGTCGTTGACCGCCCGTTTAATATTGGCTGTTTTTTCAATATAACAAGGCACATTCCCCGCTCCGACGCCAAGAGCCGGTTTTCCTGAACTATAGGCTGCCGTTACTAAGTTAGGTCCTCCCGTCGCAAGGATGAGAGATATCTTTGGATGCTTCATTAATGCTTGAAAGGCTTCATGAGATGGAACTTCAATCCACTGGATGCAGTTTTTAGGGGCACCTGCCTGAATCGCTGCTTCCTTTAGCAATTCCGCAGTTCTTACACAGCATTTCTGTGCAAATTTAGGAAAGGCAAAGATGATTGGATTTCTTGTTTTAAGTGAAATTAACGATTTAAAAATAACTGTTGAGGTTGGATTTGTAATTGGGATAACACCAGCAATAACACCGACTGGCTCGGCTATCTCAACCATACCCTCATTCTCATTTTTACTTATCACACCTACGGTTTTCATATCCCTAATATTGTTATAGATGCATTCAGTCGCAAACATATTTTTAAAGACTTTATCTTCATAAACGCCTCTTTTTGTTTCTTCTACTGCAAGCATCGCTAGCTCCTTATGGTGCTCCAGTGCAGTCAAAGCCATTTCTTTTACGATTTTATCCACCATTTCTTGATTGTAACAGCGGAATTCACTCAGAGCTTTTGCTCCGTTAGTTCCTAAAACGTCAATCATAAGAGCGACATCATGATTTTCTCGTACCACTCTTTCTTTTACTGACATTTAAACATCCCTCCAGGTTATCTATAATTCTGGCTAAAATATATCATGGTCACTGTTGCAAAATTTGTCGAATTTCGCATAAAAATGAATGAATAACCATTCATTTATTGATAATTCATAAATTGTTCACAATCATCAGCGAAAGATAAGTCTATAAAATAAAAAAACACAAACCCATGAAAATGAGTTTGTGTTTTACTTTATCAACCAGTATTACGCAATCCAGCAGATATTCCACTTATGGTAAGTAATACTTCAGTTAAAAGTTCATCATTCGGCTCTTCCTGTTTACGTAATTCCTTGATTAACTCCACCTGTAAAAAATTCAATGGATCGACATATGGGTTTCTTCTAAAAACTGAATCCTTAATGTTTGGTGTGTGATCCAGCAATTCTTTATCGCCCGTAATTTTCAATAAAATTTCTTTAGTTTTTACATATTCTTCTAATATATTAGTGAAAATCCTATCAGCAACCTCTTTATCTTCAACAAGTGTTAAATACTCCTTGGCTGTCGTTATATCTGCTTTCATTAATGCCATTTGCAGATTATCCACGGTAGATTGAAAGAATGGCCATTTTAAATACATTTGCTTTAGAAGCTGCATATTTTGCTCACTTCTTGAAGCAAAGCTTTCTAAACCTGTTCCTGCAGCATACCATGCTGGCAGGAGCTGGCGGCTTTGTGTCCAGGCAAAAACCCATGGTATAGCCCGCAAATCTTCAAATCGTCCGCGATTTTTTCGACTCATTGGCCTCGAGCCAATATTCAAATCACCCAGCTCTCTTAATGGAGTAGCTTCGTTAAAGTAAGTCAGGAAGTCAGGGTCGCCAAAAACGAGTGATTGGTATTTGCCCAAAGCAGAGCTTGAAATTTCTTCTATTGCTTCTTCCCATATTAGTTCCCTAAGTTGCCCTTGTTCTGCTTCATTCGAAACGTGTGTTGCTGCCTGCAGTAAAGTTGAGGTTGCCTGCTCTAGACTGCGGTAAGCGATATCCTCAAGTAAATAACGGGCAGATAACACTTCTCCTTGCTCCGTAATTTTAACCCCATCACCAATGGTTTCAGCTGGCTGCGATAAAATACTTTTATTTAAAGGACCGCCCCCACGGCCTAAAGACCCGCCTCGACCATGGAAAAATTTAAGACCAATTTGATACCTTTTTGCCATTTCATGAATTTCGATTTGCGCTTTATATAGCTTCCAATTCGCGGTTAAGGTACCACCATCTTTGCTGCCATCTGAGTAGCCCAGCATAATTTCCTGCTGATTCCCTAGGATTTGCAAATGATTACGGTAAACAGTCATTTCAAAGAGTGTCTCCATTATCTTAGGTCCGGAGGTTAAATCATCAATGGTTTCTAAAAGTGGAGCAACATTTAAATGACTTTCCAACGTCCCATCCGAATGAAGCCTATAGATGCCTGCTTCTTTTGCCAATACTAGAACCTCTAACAAATCGCTAGGTGATTTTGTCATACTGACCAGGTAGACAGAAATAGCCCGTTTACCGAATTCTTCATGTGCATTCTTAATCATTTGGAATACTTTAATAATTTCTTGCGTTTCATTAGAATAATCCTCATTTAATAAAAGCAGTGGGCGCGGGTCGCTTAGAATACTTTGAAGAATTTTCAACTTTTCTTCTTCTGCAAGTTCAGCGTAATTTTCACTGATCCGGACCTTTTTCAAAATTTCTGAAATCGCTGCTTCATGCTCACCACTGTGATTTCGGATATCAAGTGTTGCTAAATGGAATCCAAACAACTGGACTTGACGAATCAGTTTCTGAATTGTTTTTAATTCATGGGCAGCTGGATGATGTTGATTTAGACTATTTTGAATCAAGTATAGATCCTTTAATAATTCATCAGCAGTTTTATAGCCGATAACTGATTTACCAACTTGCTTTACCCGTTCAATAATGATTGCAAAAGCACGACGATATACTTCCGTTTTTACTGGCCATTTTTTATCATCGGTTAAATAATAGTCCTCTTTTTCCTCGAGATAATTTAGGAGTTCGCTGCTTACCTCAACCCTTGTAGTAGAATGGCTATATCGTTTCATTAAATCCACTAAAACAGCTTTATATTTTTTTAGAACAAGCCTTCTTTGCCTTAGTAATGTTTCCCATGTTATATCATGAGTTACATTTGGATTGCCATCACGGTCGCCGCCAATCCATGAACCGAAGCGA
Source organism: Neobacillus sp. DZ-9 (assembly GCF_059587065.1). Taxonomy (NCBI): domain Bacteria; kingdom Bacillati; phylum Bacillota; class Bacilli; order Caryophanales; family Bacillaceae; genus Neobacillus; species Neobacillus sp. DZ-9. Next base: position 333,957 of record NZ_JCAIOL010000002.1, on the reverse strand, counting down.
AGGAAATTTGGAACCTGCCAGTCGGTTTGTGGAAAATTTGTTTCCAAGCTTGCTTCCAATTCACGATGAATTTCAGGGAGCACATCAAAAAGGGTTTGGTCAAAATAATACAAACCATTTCGCACTTCATCCATAACCGTTGGTTTATAATAACGTAATTCATCTGTCTGCCAAAGAATAGTCACTTCATTAAATAAACTCTCCTCGAGCTTATTTTTTTCTTTTTTTGTTAGCAAAGGATGGTCAAGATTTTTTAATATATCGGCGATTCTTTGTTGAATCTCAAGAATCGACCTCTTTGTTGCCTCTGTCGGATGGGCAGTGATAACAAGTTCTAGGGACAATGTATCTAAAACATTTTGAATGGTCTCTTCTTCAATATGCTTTTCTTTAAGTGTTAAAATTGCACTTTCAATTGAATCAGGTTGGACACTATTATTGTCTTGAAGTTGGTATTGTCTTCTTCTCCGGATTCGGTGATTCTGTTCAGCCGCATTGATTAAATGGAAATACATTGAAAATGCACGGATGATTTGTTTCCGCATTGGAGTGCTGAGAGAAGCTATTTCTAGTTTTAAGGCCGCATATTCTTCTTGGCTATAATCCGTACGAAGATTTTTGCACATCAGCCGTATTTTTTCAACTTTGTCAAATAACTCGGTTCCGCCATGGTTAATAAGAATTTCACCTAGTATTTTCCCTAATAATTTAACATCGCGACGTAATGGAAGACTGCTGTCATTTAGTTTCAATTCGGTTGCCATACCTTTTCACCTTCCCTTTCTGTGATTCGGTAAAATTTTTTATTTATTAATATAACATAACTTTAGTAGGATTGTTAAAAAAATGTTTTCTTTTTTTTCAAAAAATAGAGAAAAAATTTTTAATATAAAAAAAAACCTGTAAATATACAGGTTTTTTTGGTATTCTTATAAGATTATTTTTCTTTATCAAATACAAGAACATATGTTTTCCGATCGTCATCGTCATAGTTTACCACCACTGAAATAATTGTTTGATTATCATTCTCGAGCTGGATTGTTTTGTTTGTACCACCCTCAATCTTAATGGAAGAACTACTGTAAGCAGCTGTTGAGCTAATCGTTATTGTTTTTACATCACTTGCAACCGCAATATGGTAGGTAAATTCATCGGAAGAGAAAGCACTGTCCCAAGTACCTGTTGAAACAGATAAGGCTGACAACTTGGCCTTTGTTGTTTTTTGAACGGATCCTGAACCGCTGCTAACTTGTTGCAAGGAAGGTTGAAAAGAACTGTTTCGGTTATTTTGTGCTGAAGCGTTCATTTGTGAAGTGTTCATTTGTGAAGTGTTCATTTGTGAATTCGCCGCTTGGGCCTTCGTTACATGTATCGTATAGGTTCTTTGCTCCCTGTTTTCCGCAGTTACAACAATGGGAATATCCGTCTTCCCAACAGGAAGTTCTATTTTAATCCCCGTTTCATTCATTGCAGCTCCATTCACGCTAATGACAGATGTACTTTCGATCTCAGAAGCCGTGACAGTAATCGCTGAAACAGCGTTTGTTACATCGATGTCATAATCGGTTATCATGGAGGAAAAAGCTGGTGACAATTTTCCTGTTGATAGTTTAATATCTTTCAGTAGATTATTATTATTTTGTTCTCTTGTGACCGTTAGCGTATAGGTTTTCGTTGTGTGGACTCCATCATTAACCGTAATTGTGAAGGTATTTTCACCCGTTTGAAGCGTAAAAGGGGCTTCATTTCCATCTGCAAGTGATTTGCCATTGATGGATATGGCTGAGGCTGGATCATCACTTTCGGCATGAAGTGTAATCGTTTTAATATCATTTGAAACAGTAGCAGTATATTCAAAGATTTCTGCAGAAAAATCTTTGTCCAGGGGTATCCCTTTAATCTCTAACTTGGAAAGTGAATTTGCTTCGACTTGTGCAATACTTTCTGCAGAAGCGGTTGGTACATACGAAACCGTCCCCAAACTAACCAATGAGACCACCAGCATGGCGTGAATACCTTTTTTTTGTATCATTTTAAGCATTGTTAATCCTCCTATCTGCTTTCCTATTGGAAATGGAATTTGGACTAACTGTAACACTTGATGCTTAAGTTTATCTTAATTTTTTTTAAAAAAATGCCGCAAACTGTTTAAGCCAGTTTGCGGCATTTCGGTTATCTCTGTTTGAATTCCTCTAATTTTGAAGAAATGGCTGCAGCTGCCTCTTCATCTGAAATTTGGATTGCTTTTTTAAAAAGGGAATTTGCTAGTGAACCCATAGGACCAGTGGCATTTATGTCAAGAAAGCCTGTGATGCGAGTCTTATGCTTATTTAATGCATTTACTTCAAAATACCCTTCTCCAATGCACTTTTCGTTCTTACGCCTCAATTCAAAGCTTACTTTTTTTGGTTCATTCCACTCTTTTATATCAATTAACAGCGTAACCTTTTTTTTCACTATAACGAGGTCGCTCTTAAACTCCCAGCTGATAAGTCGCTCATTGATATTTTCATGCAAGATATAACCAGGTACAAGTGGGGCCCAATTATTCGCATCTCTTATGAAATCCCAGATGACTTCGATGGGGATATCTAGTTCTAAATGTTGGAGTTCGCTTGGCATTTGTATCCCTCTTTCGTTTTCAAAGTAAAAGACCTTCAAGTGGTTGAAGGTCTTTTTTTTAATATATATGTTTTATTTTACTGAGTATGTCAAAAGAAACTGGGTGATTCTTTCAGCCGCTTCATATAGCCGGTCATGCGGCTGAACCATGGCAATTCTGACATATCCTTCCCCTTGTGTTCCAAAGGCATCACCAGGAATGACCGCCACACCTGCTTGGTCAATCAATTCAAAAGCAAATTCCCTTGACTTCCATCCTGCTGGTATTTTTGCCCACACAAACATCGTTGCTGGGGGCTTCGCCACCTGCCAGCCGCTTTTTTCAAGCCCCTCTACCAGAGCATCACGACGGATTTCATACTGTCTTGCTTGATCTTTAAGAAATGAAAAATCAGAAGTTAAGGCCTTGACCGCAGCTTTTTGAATCGGATAAAAAATCCCATAATCGATATGTGATTTAAAAGAAGCCAAAATATTAATTACTTGTTTATTTCCAACCACATAACCAATTCGACAGCCAGCCATGTTAAAGGTTTTAGATAGTGAGTTAAATTCAATACCGACCTCTTTTGCCCCTGGTACAGTCATGAAACTAATTTGTGGGTTTTCATCAAAAATCAATTCTGAGTATGCAAAGTCATGTACAATTAAGATATTATGAAGCTTTGCAAAGCGAACTATCTCCTCAAAGAAGCTTTTATCAGCAAGAGCAGTTACCGGATTCCCGGGATAACTAATAATCATCATTTTTGTTTTCTTCAATACGTCTAAAGGAATATCTTCAAGTTTGGGTAAAAAGCGATTCTCAGCCAATAATGGCATGGGATAAATAACCCCTCCAGCGATGTTGACACTTGCTTCATAGATTGGATAGCCGGGGTCTGGTACCAGTACGTAATCACCAGGGTTTATGATTGCTGAGGCTAAATGGGCCAGCCCATCCTGGGACCCCATTAATTGCAGGACTTCACTGGCAGCATCAAGGTGAACTGAATAGCGCTCTTTGTAAAAATAAGTGACTGCTTCGTGAAATTCTGGAATTCCCTTTAAAGTATATCCATAGGTTTTCGGGTCTTTGGTGAATTCAACCAGCGTTTCCATAACAAACTCTGGCGGTGCAAAATCTGGACTGCCAACACTTAAATCAATGACATCCTTCCCATTCTTAATCGCTTCCTGTTTTCGTTCCGCAATTTCTTGAAAAATACTTGATGACATTTTTTGAAGCTTTTCCGATGCAACAAAATTCATGGCACATTCCCCACAATCATTTTCTATTTGAATATTTCGTAGAATAATAATTTTATTTATTTTAACATATTTCAGATTATAGCAATCTAATATTCTGTAATTCACCCACAAATTAACCATTGATAATTATTGGCTCATATTTTAAGATATTAGGATAGCTTTGAATATTCGGAAAAGTCACCGAGATCATTGGGGGTTGCTGGAGTTGAAATTCTTTCAATATGTTTTATTTTTCCTAGGATTAATTTTTTTTGGCTTAGGAAATGCAATAGCCGTAAAAGTAAAATATGTGGGACTGCACCCATGGGAAGTACTTAATGTAGCACTTTATCAGCATTTTGGATTAACGATTGGCACTTGGGGAGTAATCTGCGGACTCTTTCTGATCATCATTTCTTTCTTTGCTGATCGAAGATATATTAGTATAGGGACAATCTTAAATGCCTTATGCATTGGTCCAATCATGGACTTTTTCCTCTGGCTGGATATACTGCCAAAAGCAACCAATACTTGGGTTGATTATTTCATCCTTTTATCCGGAGTTGTCATTACCGGAATTGGCGGCGGAATGTATGTAGCGGCTGGGATTGGTGCCGGCCCGCGGGACGGCTTCATGCTCTCCATTTCTGATAAAACAAAGTTGTCGGTTAGTCAAGCACGAATCATCGTTGAAAGCCTTGTTTTAGTTATCGGATTCCTTTTAGGAGGACCGGTATTTATTGCTACTTTTATTTATACCTTTATCCAAAGTCCTGTTTTTCAACGTTCCTTAAAAATTTTTAAAGGATTAGTTGAATCCATCAAAAAAAAGAGAAATTCCACTCAAAAAGGGATTGCCATATAACACAAACCCAATTCAAGCCCTCACCATTACGAGTGAGGGCTTTTGGTTATATAGGTCTGTTGATTTGCGCTCCAGGACCTCCCCGCGGAAAGCGAGTGCCCGGAGCGGAGATCAACAGGCCCGTTAGCAGAGACAATCAATTCATAAAATTTAGATTCAGTCAAAATAAAAATTGCCGAGAAAAATACCCTTTCTCGACAATTAAAGATGATGCCATTGGCAATCTTCTGTTTTGTTCACTATAAGTTTGCAGCTTTTAATAAGTCTCCCCATGTTATAAGAGATTGTTTTTTTTCTCCTGAATAAATAGGATTGATGAAACTTATGAGTTCCCCGTCTTGTGTACGAATTTCAAATCTAATCCATGAAACCTCTTCTTTATTTAAAGTAAACTGTTTTTGAATAATTTTACCTTCATGAATCCGTTCCTTGGCAAGTAAAATACCGTCTTTTATCCACCAAAGGCACCCATTAGCAGGAATTTTCACAAACATTACTTCGTACCAAATATGGATTTCATCCTTCCAATCAAAACACATGGACAAATCGCTTCCAGGGAGATAGGATTCTCCATCCACGATTATATTTGTCAAATATTCAGGTCCGCGTGAAACGTAGGCTCTTCCTTTTTTAACTCCATCCAATAAAGTACTGGCTGAAAGACCTTGGCAAAAGACATACGTTGCTGGATCGCCTATCACGGAGGGGAGGCCCCCTTCTTCATAGGATTCAGTTGGGAGCAAATGAGAATCTGAGCCGCCAATCCCATAAATACGATAGCCGTCATTCCAAAGGGTGTTCCATAAGTGGAGGGCCTCTTCGGTTGCCACTGGATTATCTTTATAGGTAGGGTCATTCCAAATTTCCACAGCATCTATGTTTGCAAGTAGGGTTTTCCGATATTGCCATTCCCATGGCTTCAGCATCGGATGATTGATGCTGACAATGGCGCCGGAAGCTTTTACCTCCCGAATAATCCGGTTCATCCCTTCCTCCGATTCCATCCCGCCATCATGGCCATTTGGGCGCCAATCAACCCACTTGGTAAGCCCTAGAGCATTAAAATGCCCTTTAGAAGAGGTGATTTCTACTCCAGGCAAAACCATGATTGAATCATCAGTCCACTTTGTTGGAATGATATTATGGTCAGTTGCCGCAAAAAAGTCGAGCTCCATAATTTTAGCCTGGTTCATGCCGCTCTCCGGAGTCATCTTCCCATCGGATTCGGTTGTATGGGTATGAAAATCACCTTTATACCACCGTGCTGCACTATTATAGATACTCTCGTTACAATATTGGTTGAGCTCAAATCCGTCTTTTATTCCGCGAGTCGCCCAGTTAACCCCAGCAATCTCTTTTTGATTGCTCTTGCCAAAACCACCGACATATTGAATGGAATAATGATGTTCTTCTGAAAAACCAGAACTTAGAATTTCGATTGTCCAGCATCCAGTCTCGATTTCCCCTGCAACGGCTCCAAAGCTTGTTACGTTTGGATCTAATGATATCATTATTTTTTTCGGTTCTTTAATAAGTAGAGATTGGGCGCTAAGGCATCGTGTTGGGTCCCAAATTAATATGGAATACCAGCCTTTTTTAGAAAGAGATACATTTAGCTCAATCCAATCATATTTTTGTTCCACATCAAACGTTATTGCAATAGCCGGTGAATGGACGACACCGTTTATCGTCGTTGTATATGAAGCTTTCAAGACTGGTTCCCCCTTATTTTAGTACTTTATCAAGGGCACGCTGTGCTTCTTTTTGTGCTTCATTTAATGCCTTCTCAGCAGAAATCCCTTCAATTTCAACTTTATCTGCTGCCTTAACTAGAGCATCATAGATTTTTCCGCCGGTTGGGTCAACAAAAGGCGGTGTTGCGATTTGTGCCTGCTGAAGCGGAATATTAATTTGTGGATTCTTTGCCGCAAACTCTTTGTAAGCAGGAACATCCTGAGCCGATTTTCTAACTGGAATATAACCTGAATTAATCGACCAATCGGCTGTGTTTTCAGCATTAGTAAAAAACTTCAGCCATTTAAAGGCTGCTTCTTTTTGCTCTTTAGAAGCGAGTGTCGGAATCGCTCCCATTTGTGCTCCAGCATGAGGAGCAGCTTGTTTTCCTTCCCAGCCTGGCTGCGGATAAGCCGCTAAAATGGAAAAGTCTAAATCTCCTTGATCACCGCTTGAACCAGTATAGCCTGCAGCACGTCCCTGCATGACATCATCAATGGTTTTATACCAATATTCCCAGCCCTGGCCATCATGATGGATCGCCATCGTTTGGTCTTCATGAATTCCTTTTTTGAAAAATTCCCATGCCTGGGTCCATTCAGGGGAATCGATTAACACTTTTTTACCATCCTCACTTAAATATTTCGCTCCATTACTTAATGCTGCATCAATCATATTATCTGGTCCCCACATTGGCTCCCATCCATAAACGTCAGTGCTGCTGTCATTTTTCTTCGTCAATTGTTTAGCTGCAGCTGACAGCGATTCCCATGTTTTCAACTGTTCCGGAGCAATTCCTGCTTTTTCAAACATATCTTTTCGGTAATATAGGACTTGTGTTGTTCCATAGAGCGGCAGTGCATATTGTTCACCGTTAATCGTTCCCTGTTGATAAAAGGCTTCTATGAAATCCTCTGGCTTGAATTCTGCATCCTCTTTTATGTATTTAGTCAATGGTGCAAGGGCTCCCTTTTTAGCAAAAGCATTCATTGGGTCATTTTTAAGCAGGACTGCTGCTGGCACTTTTTTCGCTGCGATAGCCGCTTGCAGCTTTTGAAGGGTTTCATCATATGAGCCTTGTGCAACACCTATGACCTTTACTTCATTTTGACTTTCGTTAAATTCTTTGATTCTTTTTTCAACACCTTCTCCAAGCTTGCCGCCGAGTCCATACCAAAATTCAATTTCAACCTTCCCGTCCGATGATGACTTTGTGGATGAACAGCCTGTAATCAATGAAACTAGTAAAATAAGAATTGCACTAAATGAAAGTATCTTTTTAGTAAACATTATTTCATCTCCTTTTAACCTTTTAGTCCCTGGTCACTAATGCCAGAGATAATCCATTTTTGAATAAATACAAACAATAATAGCAGCGGCAGTACGGCGAAGGTACTTGCAGCCATGATTAGCGGCCACTGAATACCATAGGCTCCCTCTTGAATAAAGAATTGTCTCAGCCCTGTGGTAATCAAATATTTAGTTTCACTTGTCGTGATAAGTGTAGGCCATAAGTAGTTATTATAGTTTTGCACGAAACTTATTAATGCAAATGTAAGAAACGTAGCTTTCGTTGTTGGAAAGATAATTCTCCATATGATTGTCCAGTGTCTTGCACCGTCTACCCTTGCCGCTTCGATTAATTCTTTAGGAACCTGGAGAAAAGCCTGCCTAAACAGAAAGATCCCAAATACACTTACTGCATTCGATAATATCAATCCTTTATAGGTATCGAGTAAATGAAAATCTGCTAAAATGACATAGCTTGGTACATATGTCGCTGCAACAGGGAGCATGTATGTCATTAATATGATTGAAAACAGAAGATTTCTTCCTGTAAATTTCATTTGCGTAAAGGCGTAAGCGATTAAGGCCGAATTTATCACCTGAATTAAAACAATTGTGACTGCTGTAAATACGCTATTGAAAATATAATGGTCAAATGGCGCCATCGACCAAGCTTCGCTAAATTGATTCCACATCGGTTTTTCCGGCCAAAGGGTTGGCGGGAATTGAAATATTTCCTCCTTCGTTTTAAGGGCACTTACCACCATCCAAAAGAAAGGAAAAATCATCATGATACTTATAAAGATCAAAATTAAATGCTTTACGACTAAAATAGGTGTTTTGATCAAATACTTGATGCCCCCTCTTTATTGATAATGAACCCAGCGTTTTGCTAAACCAAACTGAATAAAAGATAATATTGCTGTAATTATTACGAGCAAAATGGCAAGTGCCGTTGCTTTGCCCATATTAAACTCTTCAAATGCCGTCTGGTAATAGAAATAGAGAATTGTTCGCGTACTTCCAGCTGGCCCTCCCTGGGTTAGGACCTGAATCTGATCATAGGCCTGCAAAGTATCAATAGATGTAATCACTATTAGAAATAAAGTGGTTGGTGAGATCAATGGAACTGTTATATGTACTAATCTGCGCCATTTACTTGCACCATCCAGTTCGGCTGCTTCATAAAGACTGATGGGTACCTTTTTCAATGCATTTAAATAAAAAATCATCGACCACCCAACACCTTTCCAGATGCTTACAATAATTACCGCTGGCATGGCCCATGTCGAACTGGAGGTCCAATCAAGAGAAGGTAGGTGGAACCAGTTTAAGACCCAGTTCGCAACGCCGACCTTTGGCTCATATATCCATGACCAAACGATAGAAACCGCAACAGTGGGTGTAACCCATGGAGAAAAAATCAATGTCCGATAAATTCCCATCCCCTTTCCTTTTCCACCTACCATAAGTGCTAGTATTAATCCTAAGGCAACACTTGGAATGACTACCCCCATCGAAAACAAAATTGTTTTCAGCAAAACCGCATAAAAATTGGAATCCGTTAATAGTTCACTATAATTACTGAAACCAACATATTCATAATCAGGGCTGACATAATCCCAATCTGTAAAACTAATGAGCAGTGATTTTACCATCGGATAAAGCCAAAAGATTGCCAGAGGTATGATTGCAGGCAATAGAAAGAGGATTGGAGTAAAAGATAGTTTTCTTTTTCTATTTCTTAAATCTACTAGACCTTTAATCGACTTTAGTTTTGCTTCAGGTACACTCAAATACCTCACCTCCCTATTTCAATTTATGAATCAATTAAATAAATATTCATTCAAAAATTGAACATATTTTTCATCTTACCAGTCATTTCCTATTAAGTAAATATAAAAGTTAAAAAAATTGTCATATTTTCTGAATAACTAATACGCAAAAAGCCGCTAGGTGGACTATGGACCACCTAGCGGCTTTAAATAACAGTATTATGACCACGCTTCTTCTAGTATTTCTCTGAATATTTCATCGAGCATAGGTGTGAGGTCTTCTTTCGATACAGATAAAGTTTTCGTATATGCCTCTATGCGTATGATTTCTTTTTCGATAAATTCATTTATAGCAGTAACTCTTGGTTTAAGATTTAGCTCGTCACCTCTTATTTTCCGAAATAATAATGTATTGATTTCGTCTTTCAACTGTCCTTCTTCAAGAAGGTCTTTAACCAATTCCTGAAATTCATTTGGAGGCACTGTATTATGCTTTTCAATCCATTTACATGCTAAAATCGGCCTTAATACATAAAAGTATTTCTTGATCTTTACGTGTTCACCTTGAAGATAATCTCGATAATTTCCCTTTGCCATATTTAAATAATGATAAAGAGCCGATTGCGGTAAAAATACTTTGTTTTGAAGATCCCTCATTTTTTTCACTAATGAAAAAGCTTGATAATAAACAATTCCAGAATGTAACCATTCCATAAGCGGCGGGTTGGACTTTTTAAATAGTCTTAAAGCCTTTCGAATCTCCCATCCATTAATATCAAGAAGTTCATTGATTGGAAGCTCAATCACATCTCGTTTTTGGTCAATTGACAAATACCATTCTTTTTTTTGGACATATATAAACCTGACATCGTAATCACTGTCCTTGGAAGGAAACCCCCATGACCGACTCCCTGATTCAACCGCATAACAAATTTTCACATCATACTGATTTTCGATTCTATTAATTTCTTCAAGAATCTTCTCTCTCAACTTAATCTCTCCTTAAACCATTCCTTGTCCAAAGACGTTGACAAGAATTGCGATATTCCTGATGAAATCGTTGAACCCAATGTCCCATCATCCCAGGCAATTTGTGGCCTTCAAGAGAGGAAATAGGGACTATTTCTTGAATGGAATTGGTTACAAACATCTCGTCGGCATCCAGTGCTTGTTCTAGAGTATAAAGGCCCTCTTTTACACTTAGGCCCATCTTCGCTGCTAGCTCCATTACAAATTGACGTGTTATGCCATTTAAAATACCAGTGCACAAGGCTGGGGTATAGAGTTCCTTGTCTTTAATCCAAAAAATATTGGAGACAATTCCTTCAGCTAAATAACCATCCGATGTTAAAAAGATTCCTTCTTGCTCAGGAGAAGGCCCAATCTCTCTTTTTGCCAGTAAATTATTCATAAAATGATGAGATTTAAGACGCTCTTCCCCCTCGGGGGTGTTACGTTTCAGCCTTAGTAGGCTGGCTCTTTTTTCGAATAATTCACCTGCGGGTGGCAGCTCTTTTGCAAAAATAATAAGGTTTGGCTCCATGAATGGTTCAGTCTGCAGCCCAATATCCCCGGAACCTGCTGAAACATTTAAGCGGATATAAGCATTTGTAAAATTATTTTTTTCTAGTAACGCCTGCAGAATATTATTTGTTTCCTCTCGATAAAAGCGATAATTAATGTTAAGAACACTTAATCCATCATTAAGCCGCTCTATATGATCGTCTAAGAGAAATGGATGCCCATCATAGACACGAAACGTTTCAAAGAGGCCCAGCCCATATAAGAAACCATGATCGAAGGGTGATATCAATGCAGCTTCTTTTTCCACCATTTGACCGTTTAAATAAATAAACATATTAATTTACCAATTGAACATTTCGATAATGTTGGACGAAATTGCGCAATAACTCTTTACCGCATGTTGTCATGATTGATTCTGGGTGGAACTGTACCCCTTCTATCGGAAGCTCTTTATGTCGAATCGCCATAATTTCCCCTTCCTTTGTCCATGCTGAAATCTCAAAGCACTCAGGCAATGTTTCTCTTTTGACGATTAAGGAGTGATATCTGGTAGCCTGGAACGGATTGGGCAGCCCTTGAAAAATGGTTTTCCCGTCATGATACATTTCGGATGTTTTACCATGCATGAGCCGTTCTGCTTGAACAACTTCCCCGTTAAAGGCCTGAGCAATGGCTTGATGCCCAAGACAAACACCGAAAATAGGTGTACGTCCTGCAAAAGCGTGAATTGCCTCCAAACTAATCCCTGCTTCATTAGGACTGCACGGCCCAGGTGAAACCATTAAAAATCCTGGCTTTAATGCATCTATTTCTTTAATCGTGGTTTGATCGTTTCGTTTCACGACTAATTCTTCTCCAAGCTCTCCTAGGTATTGAACTAAATTAAAGGTAAAAGAATCATAATTATCAATCATAAAAATCATTGCTGCTCACCCTTCTGCCATTTCTTTTGCTTTCCATAACGCTGCTGCCTTCTTCAGTGATTCTTTATATTCATGTTTAGGATTGGAATCAATCACTATTCCTGCACCAGCTTGAACATGTGCCATACCATCCTTTACAAGCATCGTTCGAATTATAATGTTTAATTCTAAATCCCCGCTAAAATCTATCCAGCCAAGAGAGCCCGTATAAATTCCCCTTCGAACAGGCTCAAGCTCTTCAATTATCTCCATGGTCCTTACTTTGGGTGCACCCGTTATCGTTCCTCCGGGGAATACCGCGTCAATGATATCAAAGCTTGTTTTATCATCCGCTAATTCTCCCCTTACATTTGACACAATGTGCATCACATGAGAGTATTTTTCGATCACCATAAATTCATTTACTTCGACAGTTCCGTATTTGCATACTCTCCCAAGGTCATTCCGCTCAAGGTCGACAAGCATCACATGTTCTGCTCGTTCTTTGTCATTCTCGATTAATTCATTGGCAAGATTGACATCCTCTTCATGGTCCTTCCCTCTAGAACGGGTACCAGCAATCGGCCGTGTGCTAACTTCATCTCCACTCTTTTTCACTAAAAGCTCTGGCGAACCGCTTACGAGCTGAAAGTCTGGCGTATGAAAATACCCCATATATGGAGATGGGTTTAAAGACCTTAATTGTTGGTAAACATCAATCGCTTCTACTTGCAGCGGTTTGGATTGGCGCACTGCGAGATTGACTTGGAACACATCCCCTTGTGCAATATATTGCTGAATCTGTTTGACTGCTTCTTTAAATTCTTTCTCCGTCATTGAAACCTCTAAATGATTGTTGTCAATCTCCCTGTCCCTTGAACGTGAGGGCGCAGAAGTTTCCTGATGCCAGCGGCTTTCCCAAACAGAAAGCTTCTCATCGATATTCCGATCATTCTCAGCTAAAAACATTAACCATAAAGTATCATTTTCGTGATCAAATACAAACCATTCTTTAACGATAAAAAAGAAAATATCAGGTGTATCTAAATCATCCTTCGCTAATTTTGGAAGCTTTTCAATATAACGAGCGTAATCATAGCTTATGTATCCGATTGCTCCGCCTAAAAAACTAGGGAGACCCTCTATTTTATCGACGTGATACTTGTCCATCCATTCCTTTAATAAATAAAGGGGATTTCCTGCAATTGATTCTGTACCGTTTTCATTTATTATTTCCAGCTGATTATTTTTCCCTTTCATAATTGTTTCAGGGTCAAAGGCTGCAATACTATAACGTCCTCCACGTCCGCTTTCTAATAAAACGTGATACTTACTGTTTTGAGCGAGGTTACGAAATTGATGGAAAAACCTTGAATATGAATATGGTATTTTTTTACTATACACATGAAACTGCTGCAAATCATTCACTCCTATCAAATTCTCTTTATTCATCATACTTTAACAAAATATAAACTTAAACATTCACTTAAGAATTATTTATTGAATGTTTTTTTATTGTCCGCAATAAGAAGGATAAACTAGTGCTTCTGTGGAAAAAAAAGTAATAAAATGAATCATTGGAATTATTTGAATTTTGGAACTTAGGGGGGGAGCCTTCGATGAATAAAGAATCAATATTGGTTGTTGAGGATGAAGAAAAGATTGCCAGGCTACTTGAGCTTGAACTTGAGTATGAAGGATATACCGTTACAAAAGTGATGGATGGTTTGGAGGCATTTGATGCATATCGGGCTGGTGAATGGGATTTAGTTTTATTAGATGTCATGCTCCCCGGCTTAAGTGGAATTGAACTGCTCCGCCGGATTCGATTAAATGATAAACAAACTCCTGTTTTATTATTAACAGCAAAAGGGTCTGTAGAAGATAAAGTCTCAGGTCTCGATTACGGTGCCAATGACTATATAACCAAGCCTTTTCAAATTGAGGAAGTTCTTGCACGAATTCGTGCTGCCCTGAGATTCAAAATAGTAAAAGAAGTTGAACAAAATATAGGCGAAACCGATGTCTTAACTTTTGCTGATTTAAAAGTTAATCAAAAAACGCGTGAAATATTACGTGGACAATATTCCATCGATTTAACTCCTAGGGAGTTTGATTTGCTCGTTTATTTATTAATCAATAAACGTCAAGTATTAAACAGGGACCAAATATTAGAGGCTGTATGGGGTTATGACTTTATGGGAGATACAAATGTTGTTGATGTGTATATTCGTTACGTAAGGAAGAAAATAGACCTTCCAAATATGCCAGCCTTAATTCACACTGTCCGCGGGGTCGGTTATGTATTGAAGGAAGCCAAATGAAGCTAAGCAGTAAAATCAATATGTCAACGGCTGTCTTGTTTGCCTTCCTTTTAATTATCATGAATTTTTCAGTGTATATTTCTTTTAGCAAATTACTTCTCGGTAGTGAGATAGAAACTGCTAATAGGGAATTAAAAAAAACTGCAGATGCCATAGGTCAGTCACTCGGCTCCGTTCCCGATTTGGATTTGCTTCGCTCTTATGTTCCTATAGACGGAATGATTCGATTTGTTCCAAAAGATAACCAACAAAGCATTTCAGTGACAAGTTCTACTGAAAATAAACTTAAAGAAAGAAATACGAAATTTTCCGATACTGAAATCAGTCAATTCATTGAATTTCAAAATCAATCCTATATCTTTGAATCAATACCAATCATAATGTCTGACGGTAATGAAGGGAACCTTCAAATCATAAAAAGCATAAAAACAACCACAAATAATTTAAATATTCTTCGCCTTGTTCTCATCTTGGTTACCTTCCTTGCATTGGTTCCAGTGATTGTCTCGAGCAGGATTCTAAGCAAGCTGATTACCATGCCGGTGACCTCGATGATCAAGACGATGACCGAAATTAGGCAGAGCGGCCGCTTTAAACGACTAATAATCGAGGAAAAGTCAAAGGATGAACTTTATCAAATGGGCAAGACCTTTAACCATATGATTGATTTACTTGAAACCAATTATGAAAAACAAAAGATGTTTGTCTCCAATGCTTCGCACGAATTTAAAACCCCTTTAACAATCATTGAGAGCTATTCCAGCCTATTAAAAAGAAGAGGTTTGGCTGACCCAAAAATTTTCAACGAATCAATTGAAGCTATTCATTCAGAAACCATACGTATGAAAGACATGACCGAACAGCTATTATTACTTGCAAAACATCACGAACAATGGAACATTCATAAGATAGAAATTAATCTAAAAAATTTTTTAAAACAAACATTAATTACTTTCCGGAATGCTTATAACATTGACATTCACTATGCCGAGGAAAATGACGGTGATCCTCCACTAATTGTTATTACTGATGAAAAAAAATTAAAGCAGCTATTATATATCTTTCTTGATAATTCACGAAAATATAGTGATGACACGATAAAAGTTGCTACAGGAATTATGAATGGTGAGGCTTATATCAAGATAATGGATCGCGGTATAGGCATGAGCACTGAAGAGCTGACAAAGGTTTTTGATCGCTTTTACCGAGTTGATAAGGCCAGAAATAGAAATAAAGGAGGTTCTGGCCTTGGACTCTCATTAGCAAAGGAAATCGCAGACGCCATTGATGTAAGTCTGCAGCTTGATAGCAAAGAAGGGGTTGGAACCACTGCAACTCTTTTTCTAAAAAGGTAAGAAAATAACCATTTTCTCAGCATTTTCTAATTTTCATATAAGAAAATAAGAGTATGCATATGTGGTGAGGTGGAAAAATGAAGAAAAAAGGATGAAAATGGCTGATTCTTTGTGTTTTTTTGGCAGGTGTTATTTTTATAGGCTGGAATAAGCTTGGACCTTCAAAGGCAAATGCTGAAATTATATCAGAAAAGGAAGCAAAAATACTCGTCGAAAACCGATACCTGGGAACGGTCACACAAATTAAACTGGCAGGCAAACAATATCAGATGAAATTAGAAAAACAAAAACTTCTATATCGAATCAAGATAGATGCCACAAACGGAAAAATAATATCTTTACAGAAGTTAGATAACAAAACCATACTCCCTGATGAACCGCCTTCAACAGTTTTATCGGAAGAAAAAATAAAAGCAATCATCCTAACTGAGGCAAATGGGACAATTGCGTCTTTAGAAAAATTGGAGAGTA
The DNA here is from genome assembly GCF_059587065.1 of Neobacillus sp. DZ-9. Classification (NCBI taxonomy): domain Bacteria; kingdom Bacillati; phylum Bacillota; class Bacilli; order Caryophanales; family Bacillaceae; genus Neobacillus; species Neobacillus sp. DZ-9. Next base: position 317,868 of record NZ_JCAIOL010000002.1, on the reverse strand, counting down.
ATGGAAGTCTTATTTACAATGCTGTTGTCACTACAGAAGGCAAACAGACAACGATTACCGTTGATGCCTTAACAGGCTCAATCCTCTCAACAGAAGCAATCAATATTAATGAACCGCCAAAGAGTTTAACTGAAGCAGAGGCCGGGCAGATTGCCATTACTCAGGTAAAGGGAATTGTGGACCATATTTGGCTTGAAACAAAAGGCAATGTCACCTATTACCTTATTAAAGTAAAATCACCATCCGGCCAGGAGGCTGTTGTCCAAGTACATGCCATAACCGGCAAGGTGCTTTCTGTAACATGGGATGACCGTAAAAAAGAGGATGATGACAATAAGGTCGATAGTAAAGCTGATGATGATCAAAAAAAAGACGATAAGAAACATAATGATAACTGATAACGCCCACGAGAGAAACAATAACTATTCTCATTATTTTCTAATGTTTCTCTTCCCTATCCTCTAATCTTCGCTGGATATTCTATCATTGTAGAAACAAATTTGAAGGAGGAATTTACAATGAAAAATAAGATTATTGTTGGGGCGGTATCTACATTATTAATTCTGGGTGGTGCGGCATTTGCAAGTGCATCAAAAAATGATACTCGAGCCGATGACTCGATTCATCAGGATGACAGTAAGAGTAAAGTCAAAACAAGTGTAAATGGGCAAAAGGTTGAAATCGAAACAGAGCATGGAAAGACATTTATTAAGGTAAAGTCCGATGATAGTAATGGCTCACAGTCTGCTAATAATAGCGTGAATGATGACAATAAAACAATGGATGGAGCACATCAAATCAGACATAGCGGCGATGACGATAATAAAACCGTTGATAGCGTGAATCAAAACAGACACAGCGACGATGATGACCAAAAAGCTGACGATGGGACACACCAAAACAGACATAGCGGCGATGACGACCAAAAAGCTGACGATGGGACACACCAAAACAGACATAGCGGCGATGACGATAACAAAACAGAGGATGGCGCACATCAAAATCGACACAGCGGCGATGATGATAACTAATATCATGAAAAAGGAAAAGAAGTCCCTTCCAAGTGGATGGGGCTTCTTTTTTTGCTTTATGATTTTTAGGTAATGCTATAATAGTATTTATTTAACTTATCTATTAATTCTATAGAACCCAATCGACTTTTTATATAGGTGGCGTATAGGCATGGATTTGCATCAGTTATATGTTTTTACAAAGGTTGTGGAGCATAAAAGCTTCTCAAAAGCAGCTGAGGATATTTTTTTAAGCCAATCAACGGTAAGCTCTCATATTCATTCATTAGAAAAAACGCTGAATGTTAATCTATTTGACCGCGTGGGAAGGGAAATTGTCCTTACTCCTCATGGTGAACGTTTGTACCAGTGGGCACTAAAAATTTTATTCTTAAAGGAGCAAGCCTTGCTGGACTTAAATCAAGGAATGACAGAGTTACGGGGAATGATCCGAATGTCAGCCAGTTCTGTCCCAGGACAATATCTTGTACCAAAGATGGTCAAGCGATTTAGAGAGCAATTTCCTAATGCAACATTTCATATTAATCAATCCTCTTCCAAATTTGTTGCTGAACAGGTGCTTAATGGTTCTGTTGATATTGGGATATTGGGTGAAAAATATGAAAATGATAAGCTCCATTTCATTCCCTTATTAAAAGAAAAATTAGTCCTTGTAACTTCAAATCAGGTGCCGCTGATGGAAAAGATGACCATAAAGACCATCACTAAATATCCCTTTATTATGAGAAATTCTGCTTCAGGGACTAATGCGACGATAGAAAGAGTTCTAAAGAGGAATAAAATTCAAAAAGAAGACATGAATATAATAACTTATACCGACAGTGTCCAGAGTATTATCCAATTTGTGATGCAAGACATTGGGATATCGATTATTTCAGAAGTCGCAGCCAAGGAACATGCAAAGCATAATTCCATTAAAATATATGATCTTGATGATTTCACGGAAGAAAGATACTTCTACCTCGTCTATAATCAAAATAGAACCCTATCAATGATTTCAAAATTATTCATTGATGAAGCAGCGAACTTAATTTAATAATACCTGCAAACAGAATGAAGCCCATATCCACGTAATGGATAGGGCTTCATTTTTTAGTCGTAAATACGTTTGTCATTGAATTAGGAAATTTTCTTTAGCTCTTCCGTTAACTCTAGGAATAAAACTTTGTTCCCGTCTTGTAATGTTTGGTCGATTTCCTTGCGGAGCTTTTCCCTCTTAAATTCTTTAATGGCATTGTTTAAAAACATCTCTGCAACAGCCGAATCTGTATTTTCATCAGAATGTTGTGGTGAATTTAGCAATTTCTTTTCCATGGAAATCAACTCCTTGAGCTTTTTTTTATTATACTAGTAGTTTTCTAAAAATTCAAACATTTTATTTCAAAAAAAACAAAAAAATTGAAAAACTTAAATAAGATTGCCAAAATTTTTATTGGTGTAAGGTTGAAAAATTGGGGAAAATTAATTTAAACTATTAATTTTGGAATGGGAGGAAGGAATTGATGAAGCAGGATGTCTTAACTGGTTTTATTCCAGTAAATAACATTAATGTTTATTATGAATTTTATCCTAATCAAAAATCGGACAAAACGTTCGTTTTACTACATGGTTTTCTTTCTTCCACCTTCACTTTTCGCCATTTAATTTCCTTACTCAAAAAAGATTATCAAGTGCTATCAGTTGATCTTCCCCCTTTTGGGAAAAGCGCAAAATGCAATCGATATGTCTACTCTTATAAGAATTTAGCTCAAACGGTCATTAAACTTACAGAGTCTTTTGGATTAAAAAAGATGACCTTTATCGGGCATTCAATGGGTGGGCAGATTGTCTTGAATATTCTTCACATGATGCCTGAGCTTGCTGATAAGGCCATTTTGCTGTGCAGTTCGGCCTATCTCAAACGATCAAAACTGCCTCTAGTCCTAACCAGTTACATTCCTTACTTTCACCTATTTGTGAAGTATTGGTTCGCTAGAACAGGGGTGAAAAAGAATCTCCAAGAGGCGCTTTATGATCACTCAATCATAAATGAAGAAATGATAAACGGTTATTTACAGCCCTTTTTAGAGGATGAAATCTTTGTTGCTCTGACTAGAATGATAAGGGACCGTGAAGGGGACCTTCCACCGGAAATCCTAAAGGAAATCAAAACTCCCTGCCTGCTGCTCTGGGGTGACCATGATAAGTCCATGCCGCTTAAAGTTGGCGAAAAACTAAACAAAGATTTAGCTAATTCTGAACTGATAATACTTAAAGAAACTGGCCATGCAATCCCCGAAGAACGTCCAAACGAGATTTTTGACTACATTCAAAGCTTTCTAGGGAAATTTCAAGCAGTCTAAAAAACCACCAAGCTCCTTAGATGCTTGGTGGTTCTGATGTTTAATTAATGTAAATATGATTTATTTAAACCAGCCTTTTTCCTTCGATTGGGTAATTGCTTCGATACGGTTTTTTACTTCAAGTTTATCTAAGATGATGGAGATATAATTTCGAACGGTTCCCGCTTTAATGCTGAGTTCCTCTGCAATTTCTTTTGTATTTTTGCCATCAGCAACAAGCTCTAACACTTCTTTTTCACGGTCAGTTAAAGGATTTTCTTCACCGTATACATCGTCCATTAATTCCGGTGCATAAATTCTTCTGCCTGCCATCACGCTGCGGATTGATCCCGCTAGTTCATCACTAGGGCTGTCCTTTAATAAATACCCGCTAACCCCAGCCTTTAATGCCCGTTGAAAATACCCCGTCCGAGCGAATGTAGTTAGGATGATTACTTTGCAGCCAAGTCCTTTAAGCTCCTCAGCTGCTTCAAGTCCACTTTTTCCCGGCATCTCAATATCCATGATACAGACATCTGGTTTGAATTTTTTCACAAGTGAGACAGCTTCTTCCCCATTTGAGGCCTTTCCTACAACTTCCATGTCTTCTTCCAAATTAAGCAGTGATCCAAAGGCCCCTAGAAGCATTTGCTGGTCCTCAGCGATAACGATTCTTATCATTTTCGCTCCTCCTTATCCAAATGCGGCTTCACATCATTCGGTACTTTTAGGATTAAGGTTGTTCCATTGTTAGTCACAATTTCAAGACTGCCGTTAATGAATTCAAGCCGTTCTTTCATTCCAATTAGTCCATGCCCTTCTGCTAAAAACCCTTCTGTACCTTTAAATTTACCATCATCACGAATGGTTAATACAATTTCCTTCCACGATTGCTCAATTGAAACATAACAAGATGTGGCTCCGCTATGTTTGACCACATTATTAACGGCCTCTTTCAAGCACATACTTAATATATTCTCAGTCAATAACGAAACATTCGTCAGAGTGAATTCTTCTTCACAAACTAATTGAATTTGGGCGGCCTTCAGAATTTCCTTAACTCGGAAAATTTCATCTTTTATACGAATACCCCTCATCGAAGAAACCATTTTTCTTACTTCACTTAGAGCCGTCCTTGCCGTTTGCTGAACATCCTTCAATTCATTCCTAGCTTGCTCGGGGTCTTTCGTGATCAATTTTCTTGCCAAATCCGTCTTTAATCCAATCAAGGAAAGCTTTTGTCCTAATGTATCATGAAGATCCCGGGCTATCCGCTGCCGTTCCTCCAATTTTACCAGCTCAGAAATTTTTTTATTGGCATATTCCAATTTTTCTTCAAGCTGCCCTCTTTCCTTCCGGTTATAAATACTGAATGGAAGAAGGATCACACTTATCCAAATGATAATGACAAACGGCAATTGCTGTAAAAAGAGCTTTTCATGCATAACGATGCTGTAATTAATCGATGCCGATGTACTGAGAAGATGAATAAAATACAAGGTTAAAAAAGCAGCGCGATCTTTTATATTTCCAATAAAATAGGCAAGAAAAAAGGCAAAATAAACATAGCTGAATAGACTGGTCGCTGTTATGGAGATACCAATAAGGATTAATGTCCAAAGATAGACAGGCCATCCTTTCGAAATAAACGCTATCCGATAAAGGATAAAAAATAGCAGCGTAAGTAAAATTCCTACAACGATTTCAAGGGTGGTGGGCGCTTGAAAAATGAAATAAAACGGTAAAATGCAGAGAACAGTCCAAATATATGGAGCAATCCCATTATTCTTTTGGAATGTCATATACTTTTTAATCATGAACTGTACCTCATTTTCAAAGTAATTATCTTATCCTCTATCTTAACGCAAAGTACCTCCATTTGGAAAGAAAACGAAAAAACTCCACTATTTGAGGTCAGTGGAGTTTAAATCTTTTCCTTATTTAGAGCTTACTAAAACTTTTCGGCTTTCCTCAAGGCGACGAGCTACCTTTTTGTGGTTTTCCCTTGCAGCCTTTAAATATTCATCGGAAACTTTTTGCCATCCATTACGGCGCTCTCTTGCATATTTCACATAGTTTTCACTGCCCTCAACAAAATTTTCCTCAAATCGTTGAAGTAAATCTAGACCCGCTGCAAGTGGAGCCATAGTTATCTGCTCGATTCGTTCAGATACTTCACCTAACTGATCCTTCAATTCAGGGCGTATTGCCTGATTTTCATCCACTCTTTTAGCCAGGTTGCTGGAAACGCCTTTAACAAGTTCTGTACCTGTTTGCCTGGAAGTTTGAAAAAGATTGGCAACTGAGCCTCTAAATTCTTGATTAAACTTTACCGCTTCTTTTACAACATTAAGATACGCATCTTCTCTTCTTTCACGCAGCTTTCTTGCTCGATTTAATGATTGCTCATATTGATTCCAGAATGTGTCTACAAAACGATTGGAATCAAATACTGCTTCTTGATCAACTTTCTTAGTAGTCATAGTTTATCCCTCTCCTTTTTGCTTGTTCCTCAATTGGAACTTCAGATTCTATGTATGCATTTTCTTAGCTAGTCTATATATGTAATTTACACCTATGTGTCATAATCTGTCAATACTGATTATATAATAAAATAATCAGAATCTTATAAATGTTTATACCTTAGGAATGTTGGAAACATAAATTATTATTAAAACTTGAGGAGGAATGCATTTTGAGTGAAGTATTCAAAAGCTGTACAGGAATTCCCTATTTAAGACTCGGTACTGGTGAGCCATTAGTTTTTATTCACGGTCTAGGAGAAGTTAAGGAGGGATGGTCTAATCAATTTGAATTTGCCGATCAATATGACTTAATCATTCCCGATTTACGGGGTCATGGTGAATATCAATCACCTGGTGAGATATCAATTAAAAATTTTGCTCTCGACGTCATCTCCCTTTTAAAGGGTCTTGAAATTGAAAGCGCACACATTTGCGGCTTATCTATGGGGGGGATGGTTGCACAGGAAATTTATCGCCAGGCTCCTGAAATGTGCCGTTCCTTAATGCTTGTCAGCACCTTCCATTATGCACCGAAGCAGCTTGGGAAGTTATTTTTGAAATTCAGGGAAGCGCGTGCGGAAAATAAGTCTCCTGACGACCTAAAAGAAACAGCTGCAAGGGTTTGTCTTTACTCATGGTCAAAGGAAAATTTTGATCACTTTTATCAATTTTACAAACCAAATAGTGAATATTATTTTAAATCAATGGAAGCGTGTCTAAAAGTTAATAATCTAAGCCTGCTTCCTAAAATTAAAGTTCCAACCCTAATCATTGGAGGTCAATATGATTCAGTGATCCCCGTTTGGGTTCAATTACTCATGCATAAACAAATTCGCCATTCGGAGTTTGTTATTTTCAGAAACACTGGCCATATTGCTAAACTTGAAGCGAAGGAAGCCTTCAACGAAGTACTACGCAACTTTTTAAATAAACACAAAAGGGCAAGTTAGTGGGGAAGGAATGAGTTCCTTCCTCCTCCCCAATTACTCATACTTATTATATATTTACTTGTACTGGATTTTATTACAGAATAATTTTATATCGGATTAGAACGACCTGCAGCCCATTTATCGACAATGCCAGCAAACATTCCGGACAGCGCCATACCAACATGGCCAGATTCTACCACGATATAGGTTTTATCCTCACTTGAGACTAAATCCATTATCGGCTTGCTCTGTTCTTCCAAAATCAAATGATCTCTGGAGCCAGAAACGACGAAAAGATTCGCCTTAATATTCTTTAGATCCGCTTTTTTGTTGCCGATCATAAATTCTCCTTTTACGAGCTTATTCTCTTTGAAAAAGTCATTCGCCAATTGGCGGTATGCTTCCCCTGCAAATGGAACCTGGTCAATTGTCCATTTATTCATTCTACGCCACTTATCCACATAACGCGGGTCGTGAGCCCTGCTTAAAAGCATGGTATAGTTTGTAAAATAAATTGGTGCTCCAATGGCTCTGAACATGCCTTCAACTAATTGAGGTGGCATATTTCCATAAACATCAATAAAATGGTCAATATTCATATCACCATTTCTCATACCTTCAGCCCATTTATCCGGTCCCACGAATGGGCCGAAATCGATTGGCACCGTTGCTACAATCAAGTTTTTAATTGGTTCATCTGCAACTGCAGCATAGAGTGAAGCTATAGTTCCGCCTAAACAGTAACCGACAAGGGTAATTTCTTCCGCACCGGAATGACGAATGGCCCTTTTTACTGCCGTTCTTAAATATTTATCAATATAGGTGTCTAAACCAATTTTCTTATCTTCATAGCCAGGTGTACCCCAGTCTAATAAATACACTTCATAGCCCATATTAGTAAGGCCCTCGACCACACTAGCCTTTGGAGCAATATCTAAAATATACGGTTTATTAAAAAGTGAATACACTAAAAATAATGGAATCTCATACTTTTTCTGTTTGGCAGGATAATGCCATAATACCGACTTATTCTTTCTCCATACTTCATTTTTTGGAGTAAGCCCTATTTGGGGCTCTGGTTCACTTAAAATCTTAAACACCTGTGACCAGCGCTGCATTTCCTTCTCATAATTCAAATCGGGGATTACGTTCTTTAAAGGTGATTCTGTTGCCACTATCTTCCCTCCATTCTGTTATTATTTGGTAGCCCCGGCACCAGCAAGCTCACGCTCAGCACCTTTGTCTTTTTCAATCAAACCTTTTAGTGTTTCAAATTCTGCTTTAAAATCATTTAACTTTAAGAGTTCAAATTTCATTTCCTGCAGCTCGGCATGTAAATCCTTAGAATCTGAAAGCTCTTTTTTTGTTTTCACCAGCTCTGTTTTAAGCTGCTTTGTCAGTTTAATAATTTCCTTGGATACTTCTACAACACTCTCAATATCCTTGCTTTGAGACTTTACAGAATCTTGTAGATCCCAAATTTGTTCCTCAAGAGCTTCAATTTTTTCTTCTGCCTGAATCGTCAAGGCTGCCACGTTCGTCACATCATTTTTAGTAGGCAAATTTAAAACACTAGCAAGTGCTTCTTGATTTTTTTTAAATTGATCAAGATAACGGGAATGAACCTCTGTTCCAACATTGGACATTTTGACAAATTCTTTATTATTCGTCCAAAGATAGATAAAATCATTTATCTGCTTTTCCCATAATTGGCTAAACTTATGAAGAGATTCATATGGATCATATGTTTTTTTGCCTGTCATCGTTTCCACCCCTGCATTATTATCATTTATTTGTAAGTTCAGTTACGCCTTTCATATATTGTTGAAATGGGAACATCGCCGATTTAACTTGTTTTGCAAATAAATTTGCAAATATTCTTTGATTTTCATAGACCACATTCGTTGTTTTCTTTACGCTGTCAACATATTTTTCTCGGCCTGTTTTTCTAAAAGAAATATATTGTTCCAGCGCTTCTAAGTACTTTTCAATTGCTTGGCCATTCGTTAACGAACGGAATGGTGTTAAAAGCAGAGAAGTAGTCTTAGTCTGAATATCATCAACCACTTGATTGATTTCTTCATACGATTTAATTGGGAAAAATTGCTGGATGGACGTTGTCGTTACAAGTAACTCCTCTCGTGCTCCTTTTTCCCATTCCTTAAGCTCTTTGTTAAATTGCTCTGTAATTGCTTTAATATTTTCTTGATTACTTCTAATTCTTTCAACAAAGCTTTTTGCTGCTTTCAGGAATAGATCATCCCGCGTGTTAAATCTTTCAGCCCATGAATCTAATTCATCAAATCCAAGTCTCCACAACATGTCTAAGCTTGATAGCTGTTCTTCAGGACGAAATTCTGATTCTTGATTTTCAATTACTGCTTCGAGCTCTTTTTCATTTTTCTTTGCCATCAATATTCTCCTCCATCTCAAAATCTGTAATAAATAGCTGCTTTAATTCCAACAGCTCTTTCTCTAGTTTCTTTATTTTATAAACTTGGATTGTCTTTACTTCTTTTTCTAAAATAGTCAATAATTCTTCAAGTGATTTTTGGACTTTTTTAAGCTTAAGTCGGTTCTCCTTCAGGCTTTTTGTTAATATATAAACTGTCTCGTCCAGAAAATCCAGCTTTTCCTCACAATCTACCATTCTTACAGAAAGTTCAGCTATTTCATCTTTATTCGCCAGATCTAAGCGGTTCAACCACCTAGTTGTTAACCTTCTGTGAATCTTTAATCGGGAAAGATGCTCATCCATTCCCCTTCCAAAGGCGCGAGTAAAGGAACGACAATTGGAACGGGCATGGATGCTTTTATTGAGCTCATCTTCAAGTTTTTTATAAAAAGTCATTCGATCTTGGTGTTCGGAATCCATTAAATTCCCTCATAACTAACCGGTCGGTATGTTTATCTAATCATAGTAAATTCAGGCCTTTAAGTCAATTTACAATTTGTTAAAAATTCAAAAAATATTCAGCTTTATTGATAATTGCTTAGAGAACTCCTGCTGACGATCCCCCATCAACAGCTAGAACATGGCCCATTACATAATCTGAAGCACTTGAAGCAAGGAAAAGTGCTGGCCCTTTCATATCTTCATCGGAGCCAAAACGTCCAGCTGGTGTACGCTCAAGAATTTTCTCTCCTGAATAGCCCAAAATAGCTTTTGTCATTTTGGTAGGGAAAAAACCAGGTGCAATCGCATTCACATGAACATTATAAGGCGCTAATTTAACTGCTAGTTCTTGCGTTAACGTGATAACAGCACCCTTACTGACGGAATAACCAATCGCATCCATTACTAATGGATTCTGGCCACCCATTCCGGCAATTGAGGCAATATTAATAATCTTACCAGAGCGCTGTTCCTTCATCACTTTACCTGCTGCCTGGGAAAATAAGAAGACTGCTTTAAGGTTAATGTCCATTACTTTATCCCATTTATCAGCTGGCATCTCTAAGGCAGGCGCTCCCCAGCTTGTCCCGCTATTATTGACTAAAATATCAATTCGGCCAAATTCTTTTACTGTTTCGTCCACAACATGCTGGATGTCGTCAGGATTGGATACATCACACTTAAATGCAAGTGAGCGAACTCCTTTTTCTTTCAATACATCGCTTAATTCCTGACAAGCTTCGATATCTCTAGAGCAAATTACAACATTGGCTCCAGCTTCGGCATATATTTCTGCAATTTGCTGACCTAAGCCCCTGCCGCCACCAGTAACAATCGCCGTTTTTCCTTTTAGACTAAATAAATCTATCAAACTCATCTTTACCCCTCCATTTTTTTATTAAGCATTTATTTTTATTAAGCCTTTATTTTTATTTCTTCTTGATCTCTTAAAACCCTTCTTAATAATTTGCCGACTGATGATTTTGGCAGTTCAGGAAGAATTTCTACTTCCTTCGGAGCCTTATATGGTGCAAGTTTTTCCTTGCCAAACTGTTTAATTTCCTCTTCAGAAATCGAATACCCCGCTTTTATCTTGACAAATGCTTTCACCGTTTCTCCGCGGTACGGGTCTGGAACCCCAATTACCAGTGCTTCTTCAATTGCTTCTAACTGATAAAGCACTTCTTCAATTTCACACGGATAGACATTGTAGCCGCTTGCAATAATCATGTCCTTCTTACGGTCAACAATATAAAAGTATCCATCCTCATCCATTTTGGCGATATCTCCTGTAAACAGCCATCCATCTCTTAATGTTGCCGCTGTCTCTTCTGGACGGTTCCAGTAACCTTTCATTACTTGTGGACCTTGAATTATTAATTCCCCTGCTTCGCCAACAGGTACATCAGCAATTCCATCACCTGTTTCATGGACAATTCTTGCGAGTGTGCTTTGGACAGGAATACCAATGCTGCCAAATTTCCTTGGCACGAATGGAGGGTTAAAAATGACGGTTGGAGATGCCTCTGAAAGACCATACCCATCCAGTAACCTTAAACCAGTCCTCTTTTCAAACAATTTTGCTTGTTCAACTGGTAGTGGACCTCCGCCGCTTCCAATGTAATAAAGTTGGTCAAACCCACAATCCTCCAGTCCCTCTTGACTGTTTAAAGCAAAAAACATGGTAGGAACACCAGACAGTTGGAATGGTTTTTCTCTCTTAACAATCTCCATTACTTCTTTAGGATCAAATCGTGGTAAGATAATCTGATTTGCTCCTTCCCTAATTCCGCAAAGTGCAACACTCGAGAGACCATATACATGGAACATTGGCAAAACAGTTATCATCTTAAAATCTTCTGGTTTGTTTTCACAGGTTTTATAGGCAAATTCACACACTTGATTGAAGTTTGCTAAAAGATTATTATGGGTAAGCATAACACCTTTGGAAAGTCCTGTAGTTCCACCTGTATATTGTAAAACGGCTACATCTTCAAATAGGTCAATTTCTACCTCAGGAATATTCAATTCTCCAATAAGGAATTCATCGAAATAATGATCCCCATCAGCAAGGTCAAAACGTTCTCCTCCAAAGCTGACAACAAGAATCTTTTTCAATGATGTCTCAGGCTGAACTTTTTTTACTTTTTGATAGAAAGCATCTAAAACGACCATATATTCAGAGCCTGAATCCTGCAAAACATGCTCAATTTCTCTTTCAACGTACATCGGGTTAACTTGGACAGCAATTCCACCTAAGCGAAAGGTCGCAAATAAGGTGAAAATGTAATGAGGGGAATTGGGAAGCATTATGGCCAAACGGTCACCTTTTGTAAATCCCGCTCTATGTAATGACGAGGCCAATTGATCTGTAATTACTTTTGTAGCGTTAAATGACCAAACATTTCCAAAGAATGTGAAAGCAGGTTTGTCTTTATAACGGTCCACTGCACCTTGTAAGAAATCATAAAGGGAATTGTTCTCAATCTGAACATGTTCATCAATTCTCGAATCATAAACTTTCAACCACGGCTTTTGCTGATAAACCATAAAACATGATGCCTCCTCATGATATTGTCATATCAACATTCTTATTAAAATTGCTGTCCTACCTTGATGTTATGTATTAACTATTAAAATAATTAGAATATTAATATAATTATAATTATTGTAGAAAAGTATAGATTTGTAAACCTATCATTCTCGACATTTTTCTGCAATTGTCCTTTGGTCAAATGAGATTCGGATAGAAAACTCTTGATAATACTCTTAAATTAAGTGCTTTATAGATTTACTTCTAAAAAATAATAGCGTAAATTGTCGAAAAATTTTCCGTTCGACAGATACAAACATTAATAATACATGGGTAATTCAACCAAATAGTATTTCATCTTCCTCCCTTTATTACCCTTATATTCATAAAAACAATATTCCTATATAATATTTTTCATCTTTCAATAACCGTAATAGGTCTTTTTGAAGGCTTTAGGTTCTTGCAAAGCAATCGAAATCATATAATCTATTATTATCTAGAAGAAAGGGAGTTGCCCTATATGCCTATAACAAATGCAAATGGAATTGATCTTTATTATGAAGTACATGGTGAAGGTGAACCTTTGCTGCTAATTATGGGATTGTCACTTAATTCAAAATCCTGGTTTAGAACTTTGCCGGCTTTAAGTGAGCATTACAAGGTTATTATTTTCGACAATCGAGGCGTAGGTCTCAGCGGAAAACCGAACACCCCTTATTCCATTGAGCTCATGGCAGAAGATACAAAAGCCGTATTGGATGCTGCGGGGGTTGAATCTGCCCATGTTTATGGTATTTCGATGGGAGGTATGATTGCGCAACGATTTGCCATTAAGTATCCAGAAAAGGTCCGCTCACTTATCCTTGGCTGTACAACCTCTGGAGGTGTCAATCATGTACAACCTAGTGCGGATGTCTCGATGCTTATGTTATCAAGAGCTTCTTCAACAGCCACTCCTGAGGAAATGGCCTGGGCAACGGCTCCAATTCTCTATAGTCAATCGTTTATCGAAAATCAGCGGGAACTAATTGCAGAGGATATCAATAAAAGAATTGAGCTTCCGATTCTCCCTTATGCTTATATGCTTCAATTGCAAGCCTGCCTATCCCATGACACCTACAATGAAATTAAACAAATTAAAGTACCTGTGCTCGTCATCCACGGGGATGAGGATAGGTTAGTTCCTTATGAAAATGGTGTAACCTTAGCAGAGAAAATTCCAAATGCAGAATTTCTAACCATCAAAGCTGCGGGACACATTTATGTGACGGAAGCAAATGATTTAGTAAATAAAAGAGTGTTAGAGTTTCTTGATAAACAAAGGTAAAATAATAAACGCCCGGTCAAAAATTGATCGGGCACTTTTTATCTCCTAATAGTTATCTCTCTATTAAGCTTCTACCTTGGCTAGTTCTATATCACGAAGCGCTCTTCTTAATAATTTTCCAACAATAAATTTTATAAATTTATTTGAACAAAAAAAGAATCGCCAGTTAAGTCACCAGCAATTCTTCTTCCTATTGTGTCAGTCACCATGATTTATTTTTTTAGCATATGAAAAACTTGTTCTACGTCCTTATCACCGCGGCCTGATAGGTTCACGATAATTACCTCATCGTTTGACAATTCTTTTGCTAACTTAATAGCATAGGCAACCGCATGAGAGCTCTCCAAGGCTGGGATTATTCCTTCCGTTTTACTTAATAGTTGAAAAGCTTCCAACGCTTCCTGACCAGTTACCGTTGCATACTCCGCTCTGCCACTTGTTTTCAAATAGCTGTGCTCAGGTCCAACACCTGGATAATCCAAGCCTGCCGCGATTGAGTACGTTGGTTTTGGTTCCCCATTATCATCTAAGAGCGTCAAACACTTGAATCCATGAATAACAGCCGGAACTCCCTCCGTTAAAGTTGGCGCCTCGGCAGGTTCTACGCCAATTAGGCGGACATTTTTCTCTTCAATATAATGGGCAAAAGCTCCAATCGCATTGCTTCCGCCGCCTGCACAGGCAATTACCGCAGTCGGGAGCTTTCCTTCCTTTTCAAGCACCTGTCGCTTAGATTCCTCACTTATAATCGCTTGAAAATGTTTGACCATTGTTGGATATGGATGTGGTCCCACTGCCGAACCTAGTAAATAAAAAGTATTTTGATAGTTTTGCACCAAATCGCCCAGAGCCTCATCTACTGCGTCCTTTAAACGGCCTTGTCCCTTAGCCACAGGAACTACTTTTGCGCCTAACAATTCCATCCGAAATACGTTTAACGCCTGGCGTTCTGTATCGAGCTTGCCCATGTAAATCACGCATTCCATTCCAAACATCGCACATGCTGTGGCAGTTGCTACACCATGCTGACCAGCACCTGTTTCGGCAATGATTCGCTTTGCTCCCATTCGCTTCGCTAATAATATTTGACCAATGGCATTATTAATTTTATGGGCGCCGGTATGGTTTAAATCCTCCCTTTTTAAATAAATTTTAGCTCCGCCAAGCTGTTTAGTTAAATTTTCAGCTAGCGTTAACGGATTTTCCCTACCAATATATTCTTTTAAATAGTATTTGAACTCCTCTTGGAACTCAGAATCATCCTTATATTTTAAAAATTGTTCTTCCAATACGTTCATTACCTGTTGAAGCTCCTCAGGTATAAAACTTCCGCCAAATTCTCCAAAATAACCTTTACTCTCGGCACTGACTTTCTCCATACTCCACTCGTCTCCTTCAAAAACTATTATTTTGGTTCAGTTAAATTATAAAATCTTTTTCCTGAATATTCAAATATCCATAATAAAAAAAACCAGATTGGTTCTCAACACCATTCTGGTTTTTTTACATTTATTTTTTCTCTGAAAGCCAGGTAGCAACTGCATCAGCGTCATCGCCTTTAAGGAGTCCCGCTGGCATACCGCCTTCTTTCCCGTTTTGGATAATATTCAGAATTTCAGCCTTTGAATATTTCGAACCAATCTTATCTAGATCTGGTGCACTGCCACTTTTTAAATCTGCGCCATGACAGGCTGAACAGGTTTGCTGAAAGGTAGCATCAGCATTAGCAGTATTAGTGGCTGGCGCTTTTTCCTCGGTTTTTTTAGTGGTAGTTTTATTATTATCTGCAGTATCCTTATCATTGCCGCCGCCACAGGCTGCCAGAAAACCAAGAAAAACAATACAAATCACACCATTTATGAGTTTCTTCATATTCTCACCTCCATCATTTATAGATTTTGTTATCTAAAACTGTAATATTCATTCCATTACATGTTATCCATTTTTTTTGCACAAAAAAATCCTAACATCGTATTGATGTTAGGATTTGCGATGACCTGTGAGGGGTTCGAACCCCCGACCTCAACCCTGTCAAGGTTGCGCTCTCCCAGCTGAGCTAACAGATCGATTATTAAGTACAAATTTAATTATATAAAAAATTTATAGAATGTCAATAACTTTTTTGGAAAACATTAATCAAACAAACAAGAACATAAGTTCTATTTATTATTGAATAAAGAACTAATGTTCGGTTATAATAATATTAATAAATGAAAGGAGTGATTTATATGGATGGACTATTTATTCGTTCAATTGAAGAAAATATTCCTTTAGAAATGATTTATCTCGCTGAAAATCAAGAATTGTCACAGCGTTCATTAATCGTTAAGGAAATATCCGACGAATATATTCGTGCCTATTGCCTTCTTAGGAAACAAATCCGTACCTTTAAACGTGAAAATATCTTATCCATCATGCCTGAATCCCGCTCTAAAAAAAGCTACCTTCACTAACTACTGCACAAAATCCCCTCAGGTCCTAGTCCCCATACCTAAAAGCATTTCCATTCAAGATATGATAAAATGCAGTTGTATTCTATCGATTTATTGGGGGTTATGTCACATGAAGTTTCCAAAAGGCACGATTAAAGAACTTACCTTTCATAGCAAAGAGCTTGGAGAAGAAATGCAGCTGCTTATTTATCTGCCTGCAAACTTTTCACCACTATATAAATACTCACTGCTAATCGCCCAGGATGGCCGGGATTATTTTCAACTTGGCAGAATCGGACGCTTAGCAGACGAGTATCTTTTTGAAAGGGAAATTGAAAATTTAATAATTGTTGGGGTACCCTATAAAAATGTGGAAGACCGCCGCAAAAAATACCACCCCGAGGGTGTACAAACTCAGGCCTACATCCGCTTCCTTGCCCATGAATTAGTTCTTTTTTTAGACCAGGAATTCCCTACTTATCATATGGGTTCAACTAGAGCATTAATTGGAGATTCTCTGGGAGCGACTGTATCGTTAATGACAGCGCTTCAATATCCGCATACATTTGGAAAAGTGCTTTTGCAGTCACCATATGTAGACCAACAAGTGATGGAATTAGTCGCTGACTTTTCTGAACCGCAGCTTTTAGACATTTACCATATCATCGGAAAGCAAGAGACTAAAGTGCAAATGACGAACGGCAAACTAGGTGACTTCCTAACACCTAATAGACAGCTCTCCAAGCTTCTAAAAGAGAGACCATTTACATATTTTTATGAGGAATTTAACGGAAATCACACGTGGACATATTGGCAGCCCGATCTAAGAAGGGCACTTAAAATGTTATTTTAGACTTACGTCTAACGAACCAAAATCTTATCGGTTCATTTTTAATTATTTAATAAATTTAGAAAATTTGATATAATGTTAGGAAGGCTAAATACAGCATTTATTTTTCTATAAAAATAATTTCTTCAATATGGAGGTATACTTATGAAATTTGGCGTTGTTATTTTTCCATCCAAAAAGCTTCAGGATTTAGCTAATTCCTATCGAAAACGCTATGACCCGCACTATGCCCTAATTACTCCACATCTTACTTTAAAAAATTCTTTTGATGCGACGGAAGAAGATGCAAAGGAATTTGCTGAAAAGTTACGACAAATTGCCAGAAATACAAATTCTTTCACATTAAAAACAGCCAAAATCAGTTCATTTCAGCCTGTTAATAATGTAATTTATTTTAAAGCAGATCCTACGGAAGAGTTAACTGCTCTTCATGCCGAAATCAATCAAGAATTTAGCGAGCAAAACTTAGAATACGCCTTTGTCCCGCATATTACAATTGGTCAAGAGCTATCCAATGATGAACATTCCGATGTTTATGGTTCACTCCGTATGACTAAATTAAATCACGAAGAAACAGTTGACCGTTTCCATCTTCTATATCAATTAGAAAATGGTTCTTGGACCGTTTATGAAACATTTCGACTCGGAAGGGAATAATTGCAGTGAAAGTTAAGGTTGTTCAAAATCAAAAAGAATTAGAAGATGCTTATTCCGTCAGAAAAACCGTTTTTGTGGAGGAGCAAAATGTCCCTCTAGAAGAGGAAATTGACCAATATGAAGATGAAGCCACTCATTTTGTCATGTACCAGAATGATTCTCCCATTGGGGCTGGCAGGTTTCGGATTGTGGATGGATTTGGAAAAGTTGAACGGATTTGTGTAACGAAAGAAGCCAGAAAAACGGGTGCTGGAAAAACGATTATGGAGAAAATCGAGGACCATGCCAGTGAAAAGGGGCTTCACAAATTAAAGCTAAATGCTCAAACACACGCCATTCCCTTTTATGCCGGTCTTGGCTACGAAATTGTTTCTGAGGAATTTTTGGACGCAGGAATTCCACACAAAACGATGGTAAAAGAAATATAACGTGAGAAGCACTTGCTGAAAAACAGCAGGTGCTTTTTTGGTTATTTCAACCTATCCTGATGAAATACTTTTAGATAAGGTATGGTTTTGATATGATAGAACATGTGTTATTTTTCGAAATTGAGGGTTAATAAAATATGAAAACTGTAATTTATAAAGAACAAAACATTACTCTTAGTTATTTAAAACGTGATGAGTACCAAAAATTTTTTATAGCTGGAAAAAACGGAGAATTACAATGCCCAGTATGCGCCGAAAAGATGAGGATGTCCCTTGGCATTAAAGAGTCTCCTCATTTTTTTCATTCACTTTCGCCTGAGAAACGATGCACTGAACCAAGTCAACCAAAATTAAATGAAAACTTTATCGAGCGAAACGGATTTAAGATACCTCAAGGCAGAACCATTACCGAAGCCTCCACTTTCCAAGAATTATACAAACCTGCTAAAACTATTGAATATGAAGTCCCTTTTAACAAGAAAATGGACGGATTACACCAAGATGGCTCGCCCTATTTGCTTCTCCTAGCAGAAAATGGGGTAGTCCTAGATAAAAGTCAAACTGCAGCTGTTTTAGAAACAGATGGCTCTTTATTAGTACTTGCGGGTGCAGGAAGTGGAAAAACGCGCGTGCTTACCGCCCGGACTGCCTTTATGCTTGAAGTGAAGCAAATTAATCCACAGACCATCATGCTCGTTACCTTTACATCCAAAGCAGCTTCTGAAATGAAAAACCGTTTGCTATCCTATCCGCAAATGAAGCGGGAAAAAATCAATCAGCTTGTCTCTGGAACCTTTCATAGTATTTTTTATCGCATCCTCATGTTCCATGATGCGGCTAATTGGTCATCAAACAATCTGCTGAAGAAGGAATGGCAGCGGGAAAAAATCTTAAAGGATGCTGGAAAAGAGCTGGGTCTTTCGGAGAAAGAATTTGCTTATGATTTAGCCCTGCAACAAATTGGTTTTTGGAAAAATTCGCTGCTAATGCCCAATGAAATAAGGCCCGCATCAGAATGGGAAGAAAGTGCAGCATTATTATATAAAAGATATGAAGAATTTAAACAAAGTGAAGGACTGTTTGATTTTGATGACATGCTGCTGGGCTGTTATCAGCTCTTAAAAACATCCCCTTCTCTTCTTGAACAATACCAAGAACGATTCCATTATTTTCTAATCGATGAATTTCAGGATATTAATAAAGTTCAATATGAACTGATTAAATTATTATCAGGAAAGCATAAAAATGTTTGTGCTGTTGGTGATGATGATCAAGCCATTTATTCCTTTAGAGGCAGTGATCCAAGCTACTTATTGGACTTTGAAAAGGATTTCCCCTATGCAAAACTAATCACTCTTGATCAAAACTATCGTTCTACCCATGAAATTGTTTCTGCTTCTAATCAAATGATCGCTGTTAATAAAATCAGAAGAACGAAAAAAATGGAGGCACAATTTTCTTCAGGTGCCCTTCCGATGTTGTTTTTTCCTTATGATGAAGAGGAAGAAGCAACAATGATTGTTACCGACATTCAAGAAAGGATCACAAATGGTGCAAATCCTTCTGATTTTGCTATTCTTTACCGAACCAACGCCGGCTCAAGAGCGATATTTGAACGTTTAGCAAGCTCAAATCTCCCTTTTAAAATTGACCTTGATGCTGAAGCCTTTTACGATCGATACATTGTCAGGAGCGCCCTTTCTTTCTTTAAGGTAAGTTTAAATGAGGATGATCCTCAGGCAATAGCGGATATTTTACCGCTATTATTTTTAAAACAGTCGGTTATGAAGGATATTAAAGCAATTAGCATATTGCAAGATTGTAGTTTTCTAGAGGCAATATCGCACCTTCAAACGGCCCATGCGTTTCAAGCAAAAAAATTAAAGCAGGCTGTTAGTATCATTAGAGGAATAAAGCATTTGAATCCTCAGTCAGCAATTGGAAAAATTGAAAAGGATATTGGCTTTCTTGATTTTCTCAAAAAACGCGGCAATGAAGCGAGCATGCTGGAAAAAGGATCTGATGACCTTAAAGATTTAAAGGTTGCAGCTAAAAGCTTCGACTCGATTGAGGGATTGTTGGCACATGCCGAGCATATGTCCGCCATGAATAAGGAAATTAAGAATTTAAGTAAGCATTTTACTGATGCCATTACCCTAAGTACCATACACCGGGCAAAAGGACTTGAATATAAAATTGTTTATATTCTGGATGCCGTCGATGGCAGTCTGCCTCATGACTTTGCCCTCGATGCTAATCGAAATGGCGACTTTAATTCACTGGAAGAAGAGCGGAGATTATTTTACGTTGCCATGACACGTGCCCGAGACCAGCTTTTTATTGCCGTTCCGGAAAATAGACGAGGGAAAAAAGCTAACCGTTCAAGATTCCTCGTACCACTCACAAAAAAGAAAAAGACCCACTCCTGAGCATAGGAATGAGGTCTTTCTTTTTATTTTTTATTCATCATTTTTGAAATGGTATTAAAGTCAAGCTGTTTTCCATCTTTAACAATAGTTTGAACAATTTGATCTTCAAGTTCTTTACTAACTGATTTACCGGCAATTCGAGAAACTTTTTGAATGACACTTCGAACAGTATCTGGGTCCTTAAAATTGGCATGCTGTAAGGAGTTCGCTAATTCAAAGATTTCTTTCATATTGACTCCAGTTTTCTTTTCTATATTTTTAAAGAAACCATTATCCATGGTAAAAATTCACACTCCTTCATAAACTACTTTATTGTATGAAGGCAGGGCGATTTTGTGAATAAAAGACAAAGAAAGGGCTGGCCACAAATATGACCAACCCTATCCACCGCTGTCAAGCTTTCAAATGGTTTAAAAAAAGCTTGCACCTACAATGATTAACAGAATGAATAATACTACGATTAAAACAAAAGTTGAACCGTAGCCAAATCCACCACCATAACCGTAGCCGCCACATCCATAGAACATAGATAGTCACCTCACCTTAGTATTTTCATTAATAACATATGAAAGTACTTAAAAAAATGTATAGGCACGATATCTTAATCCATAAATTGGCTTAAAAATTGTTTTCATTACCCTTTAGGTTTAAAGAATAGGGCTCCAATAAATCCAAAAATAATTGCGGCAGACACTCCAGAACTTGTTACCTGAAACATGCCGGTTAACACCCCAATGATACCGTGTGCCTTGGCATCCTCTAAGGCTCCGTGGACTAAGGCATTCCCAAAACTGGTAATGGGAATGGTTGCTCCAGCCCCTGCAAAGTCAACGAGCGGTTCATATAATCCGAATCCATCCAATACAGCCCCCGCCACAACAAGGAGGCTTAATGTATGCCCTGGAGTCAACTTAGCAACGTCAAAAAGAAGCTGCCCAATGACACATATGAGTCCGCCAATCACAAACGCCCAAAAAAACATTGCGAGCATAAACTCACCCCTTTTATCCATTCATTTCAATGGCAACAGCATGTGCAATACATGGAATGGATTCGTTTTGTTGAAAGCTGAGCGGGGATAACAATGCCCCCGTTGCAACAATTAGGATCCGTTTATATATACCTTTTTTCAATTGGTTTAGTAAATGTCCATATAAAACCGTTGCAGAACAACCTGCACCACTCCCTCCGGACTGAACTGGCTGATCATCCTTATACATTAATAATCCGCAATCCTGAAATTGTTTTCGTTCCATTTTTAGACCACTTTTATTTAATAACTCAAATGCAGTGTCGTGTCCAACCCTGCCTAAATCACCGGTTATGATTAAATCATAATGAGAAGGATCTAATTGCAGGTCGCGGAAATGTGCCATAATCGTATCGGCCGCAGCCGGTGCCATGGCCCCGCCCATATTAAATGGATCCGTTAACCCCATATCAATAACCTTCCCAATTGTCGCAGAGGTAGTAACCGGGACCAAGCGTCCGGATTCATTAGGCTCGACGAGTGCTACCCCTGCACCGGTTATCGTCCATTGTGCCGTTGGGGGTTTTTGCCCGCCGTATTCAGTTGGGTAGCGGAACTGCCTTTCCACAGCGGCATTATGACTGGATGCACCTGTTAAAACCTTTTTTGCCCCTTGGTAATTGACGACAAATGATGCTAAGGCTAATCCTTCCATTGAGGTTGAGCATGCGCCAAATAGCCCGAAATAGGGTATTTGCATCGTCCTCGCCGCGAAGCTTGTTGGGGTAATTTGATTGATTAAATCACCAGCAAATAAAAATTGAATTTGTTCTTTTTGGAGGTTCGCTTTTTGCAAGGTGATTTTAATCGCTTCTTCAAGCAATAGCCTATGCGCTTTCTCGTAAGACTCTTTACCCATCCACAAATCTTCATATAAGAGATCAAAATCATTCGCCAATTTTCCATTTGCTTCGAACGGGCCGCCCGTTACCCCTGTCGCTGAAATCATTGGCCGGTTTTCAAACACCCATGATTGATGCCCTTTTAACAATTACAAAACCCCCCAAATGACTAGTAACGTTTTAACAAGTGCTACTACAAAGGCGGAGAAGACACCAAAAAGAATGACTGATCCTGCAAGCTTAAACATATTACCGCCAACTCCGAGAACAAATCCTTCCGTACGGTGCTCGATGCAGGCAGAAATAACGGCATTGCCAAAACCTGTTACAGGTACTGCACTGCCTGCGCCAGCAAATTGTCCAATCCGGTCATAAATTCCAAAGCCGGTTAACAGCATCGATAAAAAGACCATCGTCGCAACTGTTGGATTCCCTACACTTTGTTCCGTAAAATTAAAGAAATATATGTAAAAATAACTAATAGCTTGGCCAACAACACAAATCAAGCCTCCAACAAAAAATGCTTTTATACAATTTTTTAGGACAGGTCGTTTTATCTCATGTTTTTGCTGAAGCTGTTGATAGTTTTGCTGTTGAGGAGTCATGTTTTTTTGCTTGTTTGTCATCCTGCTTCACCCTTTCTTACTTCATTTCTTCGGTCATTTTGACGATTTCCTCTAAACGTTTTTCCGCATCTCTTTGGGAAAATTTAGAAGATTTCATCCGTTCATCAAGCCTAACGGCTTCAAGAAAAATTTTATAGTCACTTGAGACTGTAAAATTTTCCTTTGGATATTTTTCTTCAAGCTTTTTATTAATATTCTTTTCGATTTTTTTCATTTGAAAGCGATGTAAATGTTTCACTTTATATACTACGAGTGTATCCTTTTTTCCTTTCACGACGGCGACATCATATAATTCCGGCAAAGAACTTACATCCTTTTTGATCGCTGTAACTCCGTCACGTTTATTATTTTTATCTGTTATTACTGGCTTAGGATTGGTCGTTTTTAAAAGCGCCAGTTGACTATCCTTACCTTG
This sequence comes from Neobacillus sp. DZ-9, assembly GCF_059587065.1. Classification (NCBI taxonomy): domain Bacteria; kingdom Bacillati; phylum Bacillota; class Bacilli; order Caryophanales; family Bacillaceae; genus Neobacillus; species Neobacillus sp. DZ-9. The sequence continues at coordinate 294,597 of NZ_JCAIOL010000002.1, read as the reverse complement.
CTGATGCTGATTACAGGAAGAGAGTAATACAAAGCAAGCCAATACAATCAAACGAAAAGTAATATGCATATAATTTCCTTCCCTTGATTAATTTTTATGACATACTGATACCATTTATTTTTTTCGAGATTCGCTAAAATTATGACTAGATAAGTTTAATTTTTAAACCGTTAGTATATTTAAAAAATAAAAACTGCCAGTCAAAACTAGCAGTTTTCCTATTTACATTGAAGTTTTTTTACCACAGCCGCACCCTTGCGACTTAATAGGTTTTGAAGGTTGGTAACCTTGATTTGATTCTGAGCTCTTTTTCTTTTTGTTCGTGTTATTGGAGTCATTTGTGTTGCTCATGTAGTCTCTCCTTCCAAATTATTCTTAAACTACTAATTAGGATATGAACAACAAATTAGTCTTGTCTCCACGAACAACATTATTTTTCAATAAAAAATTGAACAATTGTTTCGATAAAAGAAGCTAAACCAGCTATTGCTAGGATAAGAATAATCGGTGCGGAATAGATGGGAAACAGCATATAGGCTGTGACAATAATCGCCGATGCCCATATTCCTGTACACCAAAAACAGCTTAATAGCTCACCAAAAAACTTTTTTATCCCCTTTTTCTTAGGAAGATAGTAGACCTCTATTTCACCATCGTCCTTTTCTTCTTTTATTTCATCAAAGAATGGCTTCCGAATAAATACAGTTATTTTGTCAAAAACAAGCAGCCTTGTTAGTCTAAAGCAGGATAATGATAAAAGGAATATGTTTAAAAAAGTTATTTTCATTATACATTTGTCCTTTCTATTCATCCGCCTAATTTTTTTAAAAGAGGCAATTGTCCGTAACCCAAAAACGTTCTTTAAAATATGTTAGTAATGTAAGATATAAAAGGGATTAAGGAGGAAAAATAAATGGGTTGTTGTGGAAGTCATGATCATGATCGTCACATAAACTGCGTGTGTGAAGTAGTTCGTGCGATAAAAGATATCCAGGATAATGCAGTTGAAGAAGCGGAATGCGCGGAATGTTCCAGTTGTTTTAACGAACCTCTTGGTTCACTAGTTTCGCCAACTAGAAGAGATCCTGTTGATACTCGTGTTTTTGTACTGAGCACTGCGGATGGGACTCCATTCCACGCATTCTTTAGCGGCGAAAATAACGCTTGTGTATCAATCTTCTTCCGTGTCGAAGACGTATTTGATAACTGCTGTGCAACGCTTCGTGTGTTAGTACCAGGCCGCAGAGATGGCGGTAACTTTGTACCGGTAAATCTTGTTTCAAGCGGAGACAAATGCTGTGTTGACCTTACAAAAGTTTGCCAAGTTGAACGCTTCCGTGCTAGTAACGACTGTATCACAGTAGATTTAAAATGCTTCTGTGCAGTGCAATGTATTGCGGACGTGGACCTAGGAATTTGCCCCTAAATAAATGAGCCAGTCGGTTAATCGGCTGGCTTTTTAAATTTCTACCTAACCTATCTTTTAATCCCAATCATAATCACATTTTTAATATCTTCGAGAAGTATGGTATTAGAGGATTGATCTGGAGATTGAATGGTTACTCGATTGTCAGTATATTCAGTAATATAACCTTGGTATCTGTTTTTTGCAGTATAAATAACGCATGGAGCAGGCGGAAGAACCTTTGGGAAGTTTAGTAAATATTCAATTCGCTCCACTATATTCATTTCTTTAAAAGGCTTTACTCTGGACATTGAGGACTGACTTTTCTCTTGATTTGACTTACTTTCTTTTTTTGTTATATCCATTGCTATGTCGTCAGGTATTGCCTCTTTTTTTACCCTCTTTTTTGTTTCTACTACATGATTATCTTCCTTTTGCTGCTCCCTTTCATGTCTGTTTGTGTAGATTTCCTGCATATTATGGTTCGATGGAGTCTTGGAGATTGGCTGATTAGTAAAAAGTAACGGTTCTTGACTCCTTTTTTTCGACATGCTCAAAGCACCTCCATTTACATATTCCTTCACTTTATATGTATGCGAAATGCCTATACCCGTCACACTGTTTTAAAAAAGAAAAAGCCTGCTTTAACAGCAGGCCTTGAGTAAAAATTATAAAATATGGAATCCTGAATCAACGTGGATGTTTTCTCCTGTGATACCACGGGATAGTTCACTGAAAAGGAATACAGCTGTGTCTCCAACCTCTTCAGGGGTTGTTGTTCTTCGTAATGGAGCTTTTTCTTCAATTTCTTTTAAAATAGAGTTAAAGTCACTTACTCCTTTAGCTGACAATGTTCGGATTGGACCAGCAGAGATAGAATTAACTCGGATATTATCCTTACCAAGGTCTGCAGCTAAATAACGAACACTTGCGTCAAGTGAAGCCTTAGCTACACCCATAACATTATAATTGGAAATAGCACGCTCACCACCCAAGTAGGTAAGTGTCACGATGCTGCCGCCTTCTGTCATTAAACCGCGTGCTTCCTTTGCCACAGCTGTTAAAGAGTACGAGCTGATATTATGAGCGAGTAAAAAGCCTTCTCTGGTTGTATTCATATACTCCCCTTGCAGCTCCTCTTTATTGGCAAATGCAATACAGTGCGCTACTCCATGAATGGTTCCAACCGCTTCTTTAATATCTGCAAAGCACTTGGCAATAGCCTCATCACTTGTTACGTCACATGGAAGGACAATTGTTCCTTCTGCTTCTAAGGAGCCAGCCAATTCTCGGACACTGCTTTCAAGTCTCTCGCCTGCGTAAGTAAATACTAAGCGTGCACCTGAATTATGGAGTGAACGTGCAATCCCCCATGCAATACTGCGTTTATTGGCAACACCCATTACTACAAATGTTTTTCCAGCTAATGAAAAATTCATCTTGAAAAATTCCTCCCACAATAAATACGTGTTATTAGTACTTGGTACTAATTCTACACTAATTTAAGAAAAATGAAAAGTACAGTAACAAGAAGGGTGAATAATTTAACAGGTTTAACTGGTTTCACAAAATTCCAGTTCTTTTTTTAACTCATCGACATATTCCCTTGAACCAGTTACAATCAAACGGTCCGCTAGTTGAAGCTCCGTATCGCCATGGGGCACAATTGAATCCTTACCTCTAAATATCCGCACAAAAATAATATCGCCTGTAAATGGAAATCTTCTTAATGACATTCCCTCAAAATGTTCATTCATCATTTTGATTTCAAACAGGCCGGTTTCTTGATTGGTTAAAATATTAATAATACTTGGAGTTTCAATTAACGCCCGCAGCAACGCTTTAGTTGACATAAAGGCAGAAAATACTTCTATATTATGCTCACGTAAGGTTTGCTCTAATTCAGGAGTTTCAATTCGAGCAATGACCCTTGGTACACCTTTTTCTTTAGCAGCAATGGACAAGGTGGCATTTTGCTCCTCATCACCAGTTGAAATCACGACAACCTCTGATTGATAAACTTTTGTTTTGGCAATGCTCTCCATGGAATAATCATTGATTTCCTCAATATCAAAAAGCGAATCGGCAATTTGCCTGTCTGATTTATCCATAATTGTATGATATAGAACTGAATTATATAGACCGGATTTTAATTCTCTTGAAACAGGCAGTGTGACTTGATTTGCTCCTAAAAAAGCAACGCTAACCTTTTTCCCCTTAGCCGCTTCATTTGGAAATAGCTTTTTGAAGACCATTGGTGTAAAAATAGACGTAATCACGGCAACTAATATTAATGTTCCACTCATTTGCTCGGTTATGACTTCCATCCGCTCTCCTATTGTTGCGGCAGCAATGACCAGCGAGAGTGTCGACGTTAAAAGAAACCCTGATGCAATTACCGTTTTCGTATCATACCAAAATTTCAAAAGATAGACGGGGATTAGTTTAGATAAAAGGAGCCCCATTAATAAAAGAGGGATTAGTAACAATAATTTTTTTTCACTAAATAATGACCAAACATCTAGATTAACACCAACCATCACAAAGAAAATCGGGATTAAAAAGCCGTAGCCGAATGAGTCAAGTTTATGTACAAGCTCTTGGTTCGGAGATAGCAATGAAACGAGAACCCCAGCTAAGAAAGCACCTAAAATATTTTCAGCACCCACTGTTTCAGAAAGCCCAACTAAAACAATTATTAAGGTAAACACTGCCCGTGTACCAATCTGTACTGTTCCTGTAGATAGAGCTTGAAAAAAGGTCCTATTTTTAAATCTTTTTCCGATAAAATATAGTCCGATTCCTGCTGCAAACAATATCAGCAGCAGCCAAGTATTTCCATGACCTGCCTCATAGACTGAAACGAAAATGGCAAGTAAAATCATCGTGGCTAAATCGGCGATGACGGCAACCAGCAAAATAATTTGGCCAATGACCGTTTTCATCAAATGGGCTTCTTTCAAGGTGGGAACAACAACCCCCAATGAAATAGTTGAAATGATCAATGTCATTAAGAGGGCATTATCAATAAAACCAGCCCAAACAAATAGGTATGATAATCCAAGCGAAAAAATAAAAATTCCTAAAAAAATGAAAAAGGAGACAACAAACGAATTTGGTTCTATTTTTCCATTTGAAAGAGTATCACGTGCTTTTCCCTTCGAGAAGGCAGTAAAGTCAATTTCAAGTCCGCTTAAAAACATCAGAAAAATAAATCCAAGAGTCTTTAGAGTAGATAGCCACATATCCTCATGAACTAAATCAAAACCGCTTTTCCCAATAATAAGTCCCATAATAATTTCAGCTACCACAACCGGAATAAAATTTAACTTAAATCGATGCAGCAGGATCGGTGTTAGAAAGGCCATCATAACCACAACAAGTAAGGAAATAATTGAAACATGATGTTCCATTTTTCTACCTCCCTTTAAAATCACATATACCAAGAATTCTTTTTATAAAAATCGACTTCAGTACAAAAAATAAAGGGGATTGAAGGGGGTTTCTGTCAATGAAAATTGATATAATCGGCGATATCCACGGGTGTTTACCGGAATTCCAAAATCTCACGAGTAACCTAGGTTATAAATGGGATAACGGTATCCCGCTTCATCCGGAAAACAGAGTCCTAGGGTTTGTTGGCGATTTGACTGATAGAGGTCCTGCCTCACTTAAGGTAGCCGAGATTGTTTGGGAACTTGTGATTAAATACAAAAAGGCTTATTACACCCCAGGGAATCACTGTAACAAATTATATCGCTTTTTCTTAGGCAACAAGGTCCAGATCAAACACGGGCTTGAAACAACGGTTGCAGAATATGAATCATTATATAAAAAAGACCAACAATCCATTCGTAAAAAATTTACCGAGCTTTATGAAAGGTCATCGCTTTATTTAATATTAGATACTCAAAAGCTAGTTATAGCACATGCAGGAATAAAACAGGAATTTATCGGAAAGAAAAACTCAAAGGTCAAAGAATTTGTTCTATACGGTGATATTACAGGTGAAAAACACCCTGATGGTTCACCAGTCAGAAGGGATTGGGCAAAAGAGTATCATGGGAATGCTTGTATTGTTTATGGGCATACACCAGTGAATCAGACAAGAATTCTTAACAATACGTATAATATTGATACCGGCGCTGTTTTTGGTGGACATTTGACAGCATTAAGATATCCTGAAATGGAAATCGTGTCTGTTCCTTCTACTATGCCGTCTGTTCCTGAAAAATTTAAACAATTTGATTTAATAAGCAGTGAATAATGAAAAAGGCTGTCCCTTATAAATGCGAGGCAGCCTTTAAAATATCTTCCATATCTTCAGGAAGAGGTGCAGTAAAACACATAATCTTATGTGAAAATGGATGAGTAAATTTGATTTTTTTACAATGCAGGGCTTGCCTTTCAATTAAGGAAGTCTCTCCGCCATATAAATCGTCACCGAGGAGGGGATGACCTATATAGGATAAATGAACTCTAATTTGATGGGTCCTACCCGTTTCTAGCTGAAGTTCTATATGGGTAAAGGAACGATTCCTTCCGATTACATGAAAATGGGTACAGGCATATTGGCCATCGTCACGGACTTCTCTTTCAATGATACTCTCTACTTTGCGACCAATTGGTGCAATGATTGTTCCTTTATCTTTCATAATTGAACCACCAGCAAAAGCTTCGTAAGACCGCTTCACCTTTCCGCTCCGCTGCATTAGACTAAACAAATGATGTACATGCCGATGCTTTGCGATTAAAACGATTCCTGAGGTATCCCGATCGAGGCGGGTAACAATATGGGAAGTCGCTTGAATTCCCTTGTCTTCATAATAGCCAACAAGACCATTGGCTAAGCTTCCATCAGGATGTTCACGTGATGGAATGGTATTCATTCCTGCAGGCTTATTGACGACGAGCATAAAATCATCTTCAAATATTATTTCTAAGGGGATTTCTTCCCCTTTTAGGCCTTCACTTGGGCTTTCAGGCGGAAAAATAATTCTTAAAATATCACCCTCCAGCAGTTTGTAACGAACATTCACCTCTTCATCATTTACAAGAATATTCCCGCCGTTAAACTTGATATCAGTTAAAGCGGATCGGGATATTTCTTCCATTTTTAAAAATTCTTTGACCAGCATTCCGGCATTGCTGGCATCAATACCCCATTCCAATTGAAATTGTGATACCATCTTTGGCCCCCTTCTCAATCAGAAATAAACGAATCATGCACTCTTTTCCAAAAAGGAAATGGGCGGAAGCGGGCAAATCTGATTTTTTCATCTGGCACCCTGAATTGAATCGACTTTACATCTTTATGTAGCAAAGTCAAATGGTCGATCGTTATCTGGAAATCAGACCGATTTACAGGCTTTAGCATACAGGTATGATGAGCCGGGAGAATGAGTGGTGACCCCACTGTTCTAAAAACTTTATTATTAATCGAAGCCATTTCTGCAACCTGAAGGGCAGGAATCGATGGATGAATTATGGCCCCGCCTAATGCTTTATTATAGGCTGTACTGCCGGATGGTGTGGATACACACAGGCCATCTCCACGGAAACGTTCGAAATGCTGACCGCGAATCTCGACATCCATTACAAGTGTCCCTTCAACACTTTTTACTGTCGATTCATTTAAAGCTAAATATCTTGATTCCTTCCCAGCATGAGAATAGCGAATGATAACCTCAAGGAGCGGGTATTCGACTACTTGAAAAGGGGTTTTGGCAATAGCGATCACAAGCTTTTCAATTTCATCTGGAATCCAATCAGCGTAAAAGCCTAAATGGCCTGTATGAATTCCGACAAATGCTGTTTTATCTAAACGGCTGCTGTAGCGGTGAAAGGCATAAAGCAACGTACCATCACCGCCGATAGAAATAACGATATCCGGTTGGTCTTCATCGTACTTAAGATCAAAATCAAGCAAATATGTCCTCATTTTATGCATCAAAATATTTGATTTTTGATCTCCTTTTGAGGTAATCGCAAATTTCATTTGATTATAGCTCCTTGTTCAGAATGATTCTTAAGGCTGCCCTGGTTATCAGTCTTTTTCTTCTTGTTTCTGCTCTTTTTTTCTAGTAAAAAATGCTTGGGCTTCCTGAATTTCACCGCGAATTAATGACATCTCCTCATCTAAACGGAAAGCCGCTTCTGCCGCCCTTTGCAGCCTCATCTTAATATCGGTTGGAAAAACGCCCTTGTATTTGTAATTTAGCGAGTGCTCAATCGTTGCCCAAAAATTCATCGCCAATGTTCTGATTTGAATTTCCGCGAGTATTTTCTTTTCCCCATTAATCGTTTGAACAGGGTAGCTTATGACAACATGATAGGACCGATAACCGCTTGTTTTTTCATGCGAGATATAATCTCTTTCCTCAACAATTTCAAAATCATTGCGGTTTCTTAATAAACCAACAACTCGATGAATATCTTCGACAAACTGACACATGATACGCATCCCCGCGATATCCTGCATCTCTTCTTGCAATTTATCCAGTGGAATTCCTTTTTGATTTGCTTTATCTAAAATACTAGCGATTGGTTTAACTCTTCCTGTTACAAATTCAATTGGTGAATGAGAGGAATCAAGCTCAAACTGTCCCCTAATTCCTTTTAGCTTTATTTTCAATTCATTAACTGCTTGTTTATATGGTGCTAAAAATTGGTCCCAATGCTTCATGAATCCCACCTCAATGTTAGAAAATACTCTCTACTTTAGTGACCATTTCTTGTCCATAATTACTATTACCCTTAATATTGGTAATAAGGTATTCCAATTCATCATTGAAATCTATTAGTTCAACTTCTTTATCGTTCCCTTTTAGCCATACTGGCAGTTTTTTCTCAAAAGAATTTTTTATAAACTCCCAGATTTGTTCCGGCATGACGATATATGTATAATCTTCTTGGTCCTCCATTAAATAAATGAAGGAATATTTATCGGAATCCACTAGAATTTGACCTTCTGGGATTAACCCTTCAATTTGTTGTTCAACTACTAAATAAAGTTTGTTGTCTGTTAGTTTTGTGTTTTGGATCGATATACTTCTTTTCATTATATTTTACCTCCGTCTTTCACTCCCCTCTATTTTAGCATAATTCCCCCATTTCTCCCAAGGATTGCAGTTGGTGTTGAATTTGAGATAATGAATTAAATATGAAATTAGGAAGGATTGACGTAAGGTGTCGCAAAATATTGAAATCGAATTTAAAAACATGCTGACAAAAACAGAATATGAAAATTTGCTTAAAGAATTTAACCTAGATTATCAGCAAATTATCACTCAAGAAAACCATTATTATGATACTCCAAGCTTTTCCTTAAAGGCAGCAGCCTCGGCATTACGCATCCGAAAAAAAAGGAATACTTACGAAATGACACTCAAGCAGCCTGCTGAAGTTGGTCTTCTTGAAACAAATCAAACTTTAAGCGAAGAAGAAGTATATCATGCTATTCATTATGGGAAATTACCCATTGGAAAAATTACTGATATTTTAAAGGAAAGTGGTATTCCTATTTCAGAAATAGAATACTTTGGATCTCTGGTAACCAATAGAGCTGAAATTGAATATAAAAAAGGATTACTTGTCTTTGATCACAGCATTTATTTACAGCATGAAGATTATGAATTAGAATTCGAAGCGGAAAATTACGAGGATGGGAAGCAGATTTTTCAAGAACTCCTTCATTATTACCGTGTTCCTGAGAGAAAAACAGAAAACAAAATTAGGCGTTTTTATAGGCAAAAGTATGCAAATCAATAAGTAAAAAACACTCTGCTTGTATACATTAAATAACATGTGCACCTCAATAAATTAGCCTTTTCAAGCCTATTTATTTGTGATATGAAAAATGCATTGCTACAATTAAACATACCAAAGTACTAAAAGGAGTTGTCAACATGATTGAGAAAAAGCTTACACCATTCGAAGCCATTGGGGAAGAAACTCTACATCGGCTAGTGGATACTTTTTATGGCCTTGTTGCACAACATCCTGATCTTGCACCGATATTCCCAAATGAATTTACAGAAATTGCTCGTAAACAAAAGCAATTCTTAACACAATATTTAGGCGGGCCAGCACTTTATACTGATGAACATGGGCATCCGATGATGCGCGCACGCCATTTGCCATTTCCGGTTACACCAGTCCGTGCAAAAGCATGGCTTTCATGTATGACTCAGGCAATGGATATAATCGGATTTCAGGGACCACTTAGGGATGAATTTTACTCTCGTCTATATCTTACGGCCCAACATATGATAAATACTCCTGATATTAATGAAAATATTGGTGATACTCGTGAATAGTTCTTGGCCATCAAGCCCAAAGCAGAATTGCCCTGATAAAAAGCCCATTGAAATTTATATGTTTATTGATCCTTTATGTCCTGAATGTTGGGCGCTTGAACCGATTTTAAAAAAATTGCAAATTGAATATGGTCGTTATTTTTCAATTAAACACGTTCTAAGTGGAAGACTGGCTAATTTAAATTTAAGCAGAAAAAAAAGCTATGAGAGTATGGCTGATTTATGGGAGAAAACTGCAAGCAGATCGGGAATGTCATGTGACGGAAGCCTTTGGTTAGAAAATCCGGTCGATGCTCCTTATAATGTTTCCATTGCCTTAAAATCTGCAGAACTTCAAGGGAGACGAGCTGGAATCCGTTTTTTGCGAAAAATTCAGGAGGTATTATTTTTAGAAAAGCGGAATATTTCGAATCTAAAGGTGCTTAAGGAATGTGCAGAAAGTGCCGGTCTTGATGTGGAGGAATTTACCAATGATATGCATTCAGAGAGTGCTGCTAAAGCCTTTCAATGTGATTTAAAGATTACTTCAGAAATGGATGTACATGAAATTCCGACTCTAGTATTTTTTAATGAAAATGTTGAGGATGAGGGGATAAAAATTACTGGAACGTATCCCTATGAGGTTTATGTTCACATTCTAGAAGAAATGCTATCCGAAAAACCGATTCAATCTTCCCCACCTCCGTTAGAGACATTTTTGAAGTGTTTTAAATTTGTTGCATCAAAGGAAATTGCCGTTGTGTACAATATGTCAATTTCTCAAATTGAAAAAGAAATGAAAAAGCTTCTTTTAAAGCAGATTGTGGAACAAATTCCTGCAAAATACGGAACCTTTTGGAGATATATTGAGGAAAATTAAACTTGGCTCTATTCTGCATTTGAAAAAAATGAAAATGCCTTGCAGTTTTATACTGCAAGGCATTTTTCTATTAATACGAACAAAGGGGATGGGAGAAATTTTTCACGGTCAAACAAAGGGGTATATGTTTGTAGTGATCAACTTCACGTTTTAAATATAGCATGGGGTTTAATAGACTGACAATGAGTTTGTGTGTTATTTCACATTATTGTCAAAAAATCATAATTTCAAGAATTGGACAATAGACATAATAGAAAAGCGGAAGCGCCTTGACCAGGGGCTCGAGCTGGACAATTCTCAAAGTCGAAATTTATTCTTTTAAATACTTTAAAAAGGTGGAATTACTTTGAGCAAATTTCCATTTATCGTAATGATTCTTTTTATATCAGCTGCGTTTTTTCTCCATTTGCTTGCTTTGCTTAAAATTTTTCCAATAATGCTTAGTACCCCAATTTTGTTTGTATCTATTCTTATTTTTATTTATTACCTTAATAACCGAAAACGATTTAAAGGTTTTTAAAAGGGATGGTGACAATTGTCACCATCCCTTTATTTTCCTTATGATAATAGCTGCTCCAATTCGTTTAATTTTTCTTCGAATACTTTACATGCATTTTTTATTGGATCAGCGCTCGTCATATCGACTCCGGCTTTCTTTAACACTTCAATCGGATAATCTGAGCTTCCTGAGCTGAGGAAATCAATATAGCGTTTGACTGCAGGCTCTCCCTCTTCTAGAATTTGCTTGCTTAATGCAGTAGCCGCACTGAAACCTGTTGCGTATTGATAAACATAGTAATTGTAATAGAAATGTGGAATTCTAGCCCATTCTAATCCGATTTCCTCATCTATCACGATATCCTCTTCGCCAAAATATTTTTTATTTAATGCATAGTAGCTTTCCGTTAAGGATTCGGCGGTTAACGCCTCATTATTTTGGGCTTTTTGATGAATCAAGTGTTCGAATTCAGCAAACATCGTCTGACGGAATACGGTTCCTCTAAAGCCTTCCAAATAGTGATTTAAAAGGTAAATCCGCTTTTGTTCATCATCAATCGTTTTTAATAAATAATCATTTAATAGTGCTTCGTTACAGGTTGAAGCGACTTCAGCCACGAAAATGGAATAGTTTCCATACGGATATGGCTGTGATTTTCTAGTGTAATAACTGTGCACAGAATGGCCAAACTCATGAGCAAGTGTAAACAAATTGTTTACATTATCCTGCCAGTTCATCAAAATATAAGGATGAGTTCCATATGCACCGGAAGAATAAGCGCCACTGCGCTTACCCTTATTTTCATGGACATCAACCCAGCGGTTTTCGAAGCCTTCTTGTAATATCTTTGAATATTCCTCACCTAATGGTGCTAATCCCTTTATGATTAAATCTTTAGCTTCTTCGTATTTAACTTCCATTTTCACATCTTTAACAAGCGGCGTATACAAATCATACATATGGAGTTCATCTATGCCCAACACTTTTTTACGAAGCTTTATATATCGATGTAATAAATGAAGATTATCAGTAACGGTATTAACAAGGTTATCATATACACTTTCAGGTATATTATTAGCAGAAAGGGCTGCGTGTCTTGCCGATTCATATTTCCTTATTCTTGCGTTGAAATTATCCTTCTTCACGTTGCCGCTTAGAGTACTAGAAAAGGTATTTTTAAAATTACCATATGTTTTGTATACTGCCTTGAAGGCATCGCGTCTTACACGCTGATCCTTGCTTTCCAAAAAGCGAATATAGCGTCCATGTGTGATTTCTACCTCTTCCCCATTTTCATCTTTAATAGATGGGAACTCCAAATCAGCATTATTCAGCATTCCAAACGTATTACTTGAAGCATCCATTACTTCACTTGCTTCAGCTAGTAATGCTTCCTGCTCAGCAGACAGTACATGTGGTCTTTGCAAATTAATTTCAGCAATTGCATGCTCATAAAGCTTTAATTCCGTGTTTTCATTTAAAAAGCTAGTCACTTTGTTTTCATCAATTGCTAGAATTTCCGGAACAATAAAGGCAAGTTGACTACCTGCTTGAGAATACAGAGCTTTCATTCTATCGTCTAATCCTTGATAAAAAGAATTTGTTGTATCCTGGTCATATCTCATATGTGAATATGTATATAGCTTTCCAATTCGTTCAAGCAGCTTATCCTGATATTGAAGAGCCTTATAAAAGGTTTCGGCGCTTTCACCCAATTTTCCCTCAAATTCTTTAATACCTGCAATTTGACTTTTTACATCCTGAAACTCTTTTTCCCATTCTTGGTCATTGGCAAAAATATCTTCTAATTTCCATGTATCTTCAACGGGAATCTCACTTCTTACTGGTAGCGATTTTACAGCTGCCTCATTTGCCATCGTCCATCCTCCATTCTATTGTTTTACGAATAACCATACACATACATATTATTCTCCTAATCCTTCCAATTTCCTCCTTTAAGGCTTGAAAAGAAACGATTTACCTCTCTATATTATGCCCATAGCAATTATTTCATTTATTGTTTCACTAACATATTAAGATATTTTTGATTAAAGTGGAGCTTTGCTTCTTCCTTTTCGCGATTAGTGGTTGGGATCAATATTTTCCGCTCTAGTTTAAAAATATTTTCTCCTTGTTCTGTTATAACCCCAATCTTTTCCAACTGTTTCAAGTAGGAAATCTCGGCCGTAATCGGATTTAGAGAGTCCAACTGCGGCAAGTTTCGCAGCATAATTTCCTTTCGATGGATTCTCTTTTTAAAATGGAAATTTAGTTCCTTTAATGTAAAAGTATCCTGTGGCTTTTTATCAGCGAGCAAATCAATAAATAAATATGTTTGCCATATGATGGGTGGTGTTTGAATAAGAACTGAATGTGGCACATGGAGGCCTATTTCTGGAGGTAATAAAAACATATTTAAATTTCGTTGATATATTTCATGGAGGAAAGAGTTTTGTTTTGGATTGGGATGAAGCATCCAATTTAATATGAATGATTCTTTTTCTGTATTCCAGTTATTCATATTTATACTGGCTGATAACCTAGGACCTAATAATTCTTCCAGACTAATTTTATCGAGTTGATATATTGAATGTTGTACCAAAGCATTTTTTATTGAAATGGGTTGAATGGATTCTAGGAGATGGAAGTGCCTATTTTCGGGGCAATAAGATGGAATAAAGTAGTTTTGTGCTGGAGCCTTCCGTAAAAATAAATAATCAAAGTTTGACAATGCCACGATATTTCTTCTTTTTTTATGGATATGGCTGTTTGCGATAATCCACAACGGGATATATTCATGAGTTAAATAGTTTGTCGTTCTCTTGATAAAATCCTTTTCTGGCAATGGAGAACATTGATATTCCAATGCGTATTTCTCCCCTTGATATTGGAACATAATGTCTGGACGCTGACCAATTACCTTATCATAAAACTCTAAAACTGCAGGAATGTTTTGTCCTAAAAGCCATTGAAAGAGCTGTCGTTTTCCTTCCAAATGGTTTATAGTTTCATTCTCATAAAACTCTCGGCAGCTCCCCCCACTTTTATGAGCAAAATGAAAAATTCGTTGGTTTCCTAATTTTAAGAAAACACTTTCCCCGCAGACTGGGCAAATAAATTCTTCCTTGTTGCGAAGGGAATTTAGGGATTCTTTCTTGTAATGATGACCCAGACAGACTTGTTTACCTGATTTCGTATTAGCAGTTAACATCGATTTTTCCTCCTTTCACCTTTAAGATTCGGCAAAATTTGATAAAAAACCTTTTTTTCAAAAAAATAAAACCCGCCATTCGACGAGTTTCTTATCCTTATAAGAGCGGCGAAAGCAAACGCGCAGTCGATTCTAGCAATCTAAATCCAATATGCCGCTGTTGAAAGGTTTGTAATTCAAGCTGCTTAGCATGCTTTAGATCATTTAAATATTCATCCACAAGCTTTTGGGTGCTATTTGTCCTAAATAAGAAAGCATTGACTTCGAAATTTAAATGAAAGCTTCTCATATCCATATTAGATGTGCCAATAGATGCCAGTTCGTCATCCACAATCACGATTTTACTATGCATAAAGCCTCTTTCATACTCGTATACCTTTACGCCAGCTTCTAAAAGTTCAGGAAAATAGGATCTAGAGGCGTGAAACACTATTCGTTTATCAGGCCGATTGGGTACGAGTAGCCTAACATCAATTCCACTAAGCGCTGCTACTTTTATGGCTGAAAAGATATCCTCATCTGGAATAAAATAAGGCGAAGCAATCCAAACAGACTTTTTGGCAGATGCAATCATGGAAAAAAAGATATTTTTTATAACACTCCACTCATTATCAGGACCGCCTGCAATCAGCTGAACACCACCGTGACTTTTAAAATCAAGTTGTGGCGATAAGTATTCAGCGGTTAAAAAACTATGATTGGTCATGTAATACCAATCCTGAAGAAAGATTAATTGCAGGGTTCGAACGGCTTCCCCTTTCAGCATTAAGTGTGTATCACGCCAAAAGCCTATATCTTTGTCTCTTCCTAAATACTCATCCCCGATATTCAATCCGCCAACAAACCCGATTGTCCCATCAATAACAATGATTTTTCGATGATTACGGAAATTAAATTTATTATTTAAAAAGGGGAGTTTAACAGGTCCAAAGGTTACTGTTTCTATACCGGCATTTTTTAAATCATTTATATATGCCTTAGAAAGCTGCCAGGAACCAACTGCATCAAATAGAAATCGAACTTTTACCCCCTGCTGAGCTTTTTCAATTAAGATATCTTTAATTTCCTGACCAATCCGATCGTGGCGAACAATATAGTATTCCAAATGAATATGATGCTTAGCCTTTTTTAATTGTTCCATGATATGAAGAAACGTTTCTTCACCATTGGTTAATATTTTTGTAGAAGTATCAAACGAAATTGGGCTATTACCTAATTTTTGAGCTAAAGTAAATAATTTCCCCTGATGTTCTCCCAAAAGATTTAGTTTTTCTTCACTTCTTGGATCATTTTCCCCTTCAACCGTTAAAAAAGCTTGTTTATCGAGAAAATACTTTTTTCGAAACATCTTCTCTTTGCGATAATTACGTCCAAATAGAAGATAAAAAATAAACCCGACAAGCGGAAAGCTTCCTAAAACAACGAGCCATGTAATGGTTTGGGTTGGGTGACGGTTTTCTAAAAAGATGACGAATCCAATAAAAATGACTGACAGCGATATTAAAACGCTTAAGAGTCCTAGAATCCCACTTTCCAATCGATCCTTAAAGAAAAACAAAAGTATGGTTAGAACTAAAAGAAAGCAAACAACCCTTACAGTGTTTTTCAATGTACTCACCTGCCAGAAGCTACAAATTTCATTCATACTAAAATACCGATTTCAATACTGAAATCGGTACATGTCTAGCTAAAATGTTTCCTTAATGTTCCAAAAACATTTTCAGAAATTATTTCTTTGCCGTATTCTTGAATCCGATGAATCGTAAGTTGTGTTTCATAACCATACTCAAGCAATAGACTTAATAGGTCATCGATTTCATCTTCTTCAAATAAATCTTCCGGAAATTCAGTATATAAATAGTATTTCCCTTCAAAATGATATAGCTGGGTTACTAAATTGTCTAAACCTGAGCGTTTTGATAACATTATTACATCTTCAAAGTCTTTAAAGGCAAGAATGAACTCCAATGTTTCTTCTTCGAGTAATAACTCATCTTCGTCACTTTGATTTGGACTGAAGTGTTGATCTAAGATATCTTCAATCTTATCGTCTACTTGCAAATCCTTTAATTTATCAGAAGGAATAGGGAGCTCAAACTTTTGGCCATCTTTTGAAAGCTGGGCTTTTGTTACAAGAACCTCTAATCCCTTATCAAGAGCTTGAACTTGAATCCAAAGCGGGCCTTCGACGACAAACTCCTCTTCATCATGAACTTCATCCATCATTTCCCAAAAGAGTTCTTCGCTTCGTTCGCGATTGTACCAGATTTCTTCGCGATCAAATCCTCTTTCTTCTATGTCACCATAGGAAATATAAAATTTGACTGTATTTTCGTTAATACGTTCAATCTCCAACATAATCTCTCCCTTCCTTTGTCGATATTGAAGGGACTAAATACCCCCAGCAGATAATGCCATATAGCATTTACTCAAATAAAAAGGTTTATTCAAATTTATTTTCTACAAAATGTAAATACTCTTGTGCTTTCATTTTATGACATAAATACTAATAAGGGAAATAAAAAAATCCAAAATCAAAAAATCCATTAAAAGCCTAATAAATTAAGGAATTTTCTTATAAGTATATTCCTTAAATTATAACAAAAATTAACCAAAATAACAAACATTAGAGATACAAAAAAGACCTCCAGTCAATGAAGGTCTACATATTTAATTAACCATCCGTTGAGCTTCTCGCAATTGATAAGTCCTCACTCTTCTAGGCAAGAAACGTCTAATTTCATCTTCATTATAACCAACCTGTAAACGTTTTTCGTCTATGATAATGGGACGTCTTAGGAGACCTGGATTTTCTTTAATTAATTGAAATAAATCTTGAAGTGGCATATTATCTAGGTTTACGTCTAATTTTTGGAAAGTCTTTGACCTCGTGGATATGATTTCATCTGTTCCATCCTCAGTCATCCGAAGAATTTCCTTTATTTCTTCCATTGATAATGGTTCCGAAAAGATATTTCTCTCTTTGTATGGAATCTCATGCTCTTCTAGCCATGATTTAGCTTTACGACATGATGTACAACTTGGTGAAGTGTATAATGTTACCATTTGTTCTTCACACTCCTCTTTAATTTACGATTCATATTTATTAAAACGAAATTAGATAAATTAAAAGTATAAAAGGAAAAACAGGGATAAATAATTAAAATTATTATAAATAAGGAATTTATATCATTTATTATACACCACTGTTTCTAAAAAGGATATCCCTTTTTCAAAAAATGTTAAGCGCCTAAAAACTAAGAAAAATATCGTTTCTATCTTATTAGACGAATATTTAGACTAAAGGTTTCAAAAATATTTACATATATCTGTTAGAATTTTTTTACCGAATCATTTTTACATCAATAAAGTCGTATTTAATCTCCTCTTATATGTGGGCTTAATAGAAATTTTCAAAAAAATTCATCCCCCCTTATGAATTACAAGAAAAAGCGAAATGCTCATTCTCAATTATAAACCCGAAATGAAAACGCATACATTTTAACGTTGATCTTTAAGAAGTGTGTGTTTATTTTCCTCTTCCCTTAAGTAGCAACTTCTTTTAAAATAGAAATGGAGGGATTTTAGTTTTGTATTGCAAAAATTGGAGGGTATTTCTATGGGTGCTTACATAACTGATTTAACGATTGTCGCTTTATTAATTATTGGGATTACAGCCCTTATGGGTGTCATAACAAACAGTTTTGGAGAAAAGGTCTTTGGAGGAAAACGCCGCACTGAATTTACCGATCAGGGTGCTAAATATCAAACTGGATGGAAAAATGTCGGTGGTAATAGAAAAGCGTAAGCATAAGTAAGAAAAAACGATCTCAAACTCGAGATCGTTTTTTTTTTAATGTTTACTCTGTGCTTGAAATTGTTTAAATTCTCTTTCAGAACAAAGAACAAAGTGCCCAGGGGTAACTTCTCTAAATTCGACCGGTTCATTGTCCTGGTAATTATGACTTGCAGGATCATAAGTTTTACGTTTACGAGTACGTTCACTGATTGGATCCGGTGCTGGAATTGCCGATAATAGTGATTGTGTGTACGGATGAAGTGGGTTTCTGTATAGTTCATCCGCAGTTGCAAGCTCAACCATTCTTCCAAAATACATAACACCGATTCGATCACTAATGTATTTTACCATGGAAAGGTCATGCGCAATGAAAAGGTATGTTAATTCTTTTTCTTTTTGCAGCTTTTTCATGAGATTAACAACTTGAGCCTGGATAGATACGTCCAATGCTGAAATAGGCTCATCCGCAATAATAAACTCAGGTTGAACAGCTAGGGCACGAGCAATTCCAATACGCTGACGCTGACCACCAGAAAATTCATGCGGATAACGGTTTGCGTGCTCCCTATTTAATCCAACTGTTTCAAGGAGTTCATAAACCTGGTTCATTCGGTCTTCATTAGATTTTGCTAATCCATGAATATCGATGCCCTCAGCAATAACATCGGCAATTTTTAATCTTGGGTTTAAAGATGCATATGGATCTTGGAAAATCATTTGCATTTTACGGTTAAACTCTTTTAATTGCTTTTTAGATTTTCTGCCATGAACATCTACGCCGTCATACAAAACTTCTCCGCCAGTGGCATCATACAAACGAATAATTGTACGACCTGTTGTCGACTTTCCGCAGCCCGATTCCCCAACCAGTCCCATAACTTCACCTTTGAATATCTCAAAGGATACATTATCTACTGCTTTTACTTCATTAGCTTTGCCTTCATTGAAATATTGCTTTAAACCTTTAATCTCTAATAATTTTTTCCGTTCTGTCATTTATTTTCCCTCCTTATTTCCAGGGAATGGACTTCCTGCCCCAACACCTACACCAACATATTGATTTTGGCGTCTTTTTACTGCATCAGGTGGTTCTACCTTCGGTGCATCCGGATGTAGTAACCATGTTGCGGCATAATGTGTATCGGAAACCTTGAAGAACGGCGGCTCCTGCTCTAAGTCAATCTTCATCACGTAAGGATTACGCGGCGCAAAGGCATCACCCTTTGGAGGATCTAACAGATCAGGAGGAGTACCAGGAATAGAGAATAACTCCTCATCATTTGTTTCCATGTCAGGCATAGAACTGATCAATCCCCAAGTATACGGATGCTGCGGATTGTAGAAAATCTCATCAGCAGTCCCAATTTCAACGATTTTCCCACCATACATAACTGCAACCCGATCGGCTACATTGGCAACAACACCCAGATCATGAGTAATGAAAATAATCGATGTATCAATTTTTTTCTGCAAATCCTTCATGAGCTCAAGAATTTGTGCTTGAATAGTTACATCCAGTGCTGTTGTCGGTTCATCGGCAATAAGAATTTTCGGATTACATGCCAATGCAATAGCGATAACTACCCTTTGTCTCATACCACCTGAGAATTGGTGAGGATATTGATTCACACGAATCTCAGGCTTCGGAATCCCAACAAGTTTTAATAACTCTACTGCTCTTTCCTTCGCAGCATGCCTGCTCATGTTTTGATGCTTAATTAGTGGTTCCATAATTTGGTTAGCAATTTTCATAGTTGGATTCAATGATGTCATTGGATCCTGGAAAATCATCGAGATATCTTTACCGCGGATTTTTTGCATATCTTTATCTTTTAATTTGGTCAAATCCTTTCCGTCGAAAAGGATTTGGCCGCTTTTAATTTCTGAATTATGCTCAGGAAGTAAACGCATAATGGATTTCGTTGTTACGGATTTACCAGAACCTGATTCACCCACAATAGCCAACGTTTCTCCTTTAAATAATTCAAAGTTAACTCCGCGAATCGCTTTTACTTCACCTGAAAAAGTATGAAACGATATATTTAAGTCTTTTACTTGTAAAACTTTCTCCACTACCATTCACCTGCCTTCTAATCACGCATTTTTGGATCTAGTGCATCACGTAAACCATCTGCTACTAGGTTAAAGCATACCATTATTAATGCAATCATAACGGACGGAATAATCATTTGATATGGAAACGCAATCATTGCTTTAAATCCATCATTAACTAATGTTCCCAATGAAGCACTAGGCTCTTGAAGTCCCAAACCAATAAAGCTTAGGAATGCCTCGAAGAAAATAGCATTCGGGATTGAAAACATAGTATTAATAATAATTACGCCAAACATATTCGGAATCATATGCTTGAATATGATCGAGCCATTTGAAGCCCCTAATGTTTTAGCAGCCAAGACAAATTCCTGGCCCTTAAATTTTAATACTTGCGCACGTACAACACGAGCCATACTAGTCCATCCCGTAATAGTCAGGGCAATAATAATTGGAATTATCCCTGGTTTAAGGACAAGAATCATTAACACTACGACAATTAAGTTTGGAATACCTACAATTACCTCGATGACCCGTTGCATAAAACTATCCAATTTGCCACCTATATAGCCTGATATTGCACCGTATGAAACACCAATTAACATGTCAATTAACGCTGCCATGAAAGCAATAAATAATGACACCTGTGTACCCTTCCAAACACGGGCAAAAAGGTCACGTCCCAAGTTATCAGTCCCAAACCAATAATAGGCATCTACTTTACGTACTTCATAGGCGTTATATTCCGTACCATCTCTTCTTGTTAAGGTTCCATCAAAAGGAAGCCAATGGACATTCTCAAGCCCTTGAATCCGTGGCGGCAGGTTATTATGCTTTGTTGTTTGCGTGTCATATGAATACGGTGTAATCATAGGACCAACAAATGACATAACAATTAAAATGACAAGCACAACAAGACTAAAAACGGCCCCTTTATTTTTTCGAACCCGAAGCCATGCATCCTGCCAAAAGTTAAGGCTTGGCTTTGCAATTTTTTCACTTTTAGACGGATCAACATGGGCGGGTGCAAACATATCTTTAGAAATTAAAGTTTCTTTGTTGATCATTTAGTTTTCCCCCCCGAAATACGGATACGTGGGTCGATGATTCCGTAAAGAATATCAACAACTAATATAATAACGACGAACAATACAGCAAATAAAATATTTGTTCCCATGATAACAGGATAGTCGTTGACACTGATGGATTTAACAAATTGCTCACCAAGTCCAGGAATTGCAAAAATCCGCTCAATAACTAATGACCCTGTCATTAAGCTGACTGCTAAAGGCCCGAGTACCGTAACTACTGGAATTAAGGCATTTCTTAATGCATGCTTAATGCTAATTTGCCAGAAGCTGGCCCCTTTTGCCTTCGCAAGGGTAATATAATCCGATCCTAATACCTCAATCATTTCCGTTCGCATGAATCGAGCTGCGATAGAAATTGGGAACATCGCTAATGCGATCGTTGGAAGGATCGTGTATTCCGGTCCCCTCCAGAACATTACTGGCAGCCATCCCAATTTAACAGCTACGTAATACTGAAGCAATCCAGCAAAAATGAATGAAGGTACAGACTTACCAACAACAGCCAAAAATGTTGATCCATAATCAATCCAGGTGTTTTGCTTCAATGCAGCAATAACTCCAAGAAAAATACCAATAATTGAGCCGAAAAGCATCGCTTCGAACCCAAGTGTAGCGGAAGGACCTATTCGGTTTGAAAGAAGCGTTGTAACAGGGGTATTATCAAATTGGAAGGATATCCCCAAATCCCCCTTCACCATATTCTCCATATAGTGTAAATATTGAACAGGCACAGGGTCATTTAAATTGTACTTATCAAGTAAAATATTGCGTTGGACCTCCGTGAGCTTTTCAAAGTTATTAAAGGGACTTCCAGGAATTAACTTCATGAGGAAAAAGGTAACGGATGCAACAATGAAAAGTGTAATTAACATATAGAGAACGCGTTGCAATAAATATTTCGCCATGCCTACACCTCCTAATTAGTGAAATATTCGACGTTTTTCGACAATTCTGACACAGGTAAAAAGAGAGTATATTTTTGCAATATACTCTCTTTCTATTTGATTAGTTATAGTTACTTTTTAAGGATTTTGATCCACTGGTAACTATATTCTGCACCAAATGCATGGTGAGCAAAACCGGTAACCTTTTGATTAACTAATAGGTTAGCTGAACGTTGGTATAATGGTGCAATCGCTGCATCATCTTCTAACAAGATTTTTTCAGCATCTTGTAGAGCTTTCCAGCGCTCTTGTGGCTTAAGAGCTAATTCTTTATTAGCAGAATCGATTAATTTATCAAATTCTTTGTTGCCGTAATCCATGTGGTTTTGACCGCCGCCTGTTACCCAAAGATCCATGTAAGTCATTGGGTCAGCGTAGTCAGGACCCCAACCACCCATTAATAAACCATAATCTTCTTTGTCTTCACGTGCAATACGGATTTTGAAAGGTACGCTTTCAATAGTAAGTTTTAATCCAGGAAGATTCTTCTCTAATTGGTCTTTAATGAAAGCATCAGTAGTTTTAGCTGCTTCAGTATCTTGACCAACATATACTAATGAAACTTCTTTAGTTCCAAGTTCTTGTAATCCTTTTTCCCATAACTTCTTAGCTTCTTCTTTGTTAGTCTTAGACCATTGTCCAGCTGTATCGCGGAAGTCTTTACCATCTAAGAATGCAAAGCCTTTTGGTACTAAGTAATCAGCAGCGACAGAGCCGTTTGCTAATACATCGTCAACTAAAGCTTTTTTGTCAACAGACAAAGCGATCGCTTTACGGATGTTTTTGTTTTTCAAAGCAGGAATCTTTTCGTTCATTTTTAACCACCAGATAGATGGCTCTTGGTAACGTAATAAGTCTTTTGTTCCTTCAAATTGTGAAAGAATTGCAGCTTGTGAAAGCTTTGGTGTGATATCAGTTTCGCCTGCAGTGAATGCGTTAGCAGAAGCCTGACCATCTTTTGAAACGTTAAAGTTGATTTTAGTTAAAGTTACGTTTTTAGCATCCCAATAAGTTTCGTTCTTTTCAACTGTCCATTCAGTTGCAGTAGGGCCATCCCACTTAGTCATTTTGAATGGTCCGTTGTAAACTAGGTTAGCAGCATCTTTTGCAAAGTCTGCGCCTTTTTCAGTAACGAACTTTTTGTTTTGCGGATAGAACAATGAGAATGTTAGGTAAGACTCGATGTAAGGAATTGGACCTGTTAAAGTGATTTCTAAAGTATTAGGGTCAATCGCTTTAATACCAAGGTCTTCAAGCTTAGCTTTACCTTCAGTAATTTCAGTTGCGTTTTTGATTTTGCCCATCATGAAGTATGGACCGTATGGAGAAGCAGTTTTTGGATCAATTGCACGCTGCCATGCAAATACGAAGTCATCTGCAGTTACAGGGTCTCCGTTTGACCATTTAGCATCTTTTTTCAATTTGATTGTTAAAACAGTCTTATCATCATTATAAGTTGGCATACCGTCTGCAACACCAGGAATAACTTTTTGATCTGGATCTAAACGGTATAAACCTTCGTTAATAGCTCCCAAAATTGTACCACCAAGTACGTCTTGGTTCATAACACTATCTAATGATGGAATTTCAGCAGATTCTAAAACATTTAGTTCTTGTGTATCTGCTAATTGTTCAGTTGCAGCACCTTTATCTGTGCCCTTGTTCTTGTCCGTTTCTTTGCCTGTGTCCTTACCGCCAGAGCAAGCTGCTAGGAACATGCTAAGAACTAGTGATAGTACTAATAGTAGTGAAAGTTTTGATTTCTTCACTAGTAGACCTCCCTTTTCTATTATTCTGAAAAATTACTACATTCTCTATTATACATATTTTCAACCAATTGTACATTATTTTTTGAAAATTAATTTACAGATTAGATACAATCTTTACGCAAACATTACAAGAACCTGTGGTATACTTTATTTTTGTAGCCATTTTCGGCTATAATAATTCTATATTTTCCTTAATAAATCAATGTTTTGGAGGTTTGCTTGTGAAATTGAGACTCAGAAAAAAATTAATTATGGTAGCGTTTACACAAATTGCCATTTTTTCCCTGTCCCTTATTTTCAACCATGAAATTTCTTTATTAAGCTATATCAATATATCTTTTTACATCTGCGCTGCTTTTCTTTTAACCGCATTACTTCTATATACAATTCATAGCGGTTTTTATGATGTCATTTCAAGGTCCTTTACTCTTGCATTTTCAAGGGGACATAAGCATAAACAGTTTAATGATATCCCGGGATTATCAGAACTTATAACATTTAATCAAAAACCGTTGCTTTTTAATGGTCTTGTGAACGGTGTATTAATGCTGCTTGCCCTCTTCGCCTATTATTTTTTACTGACTTGAAAATAAATATGCAATTCATTTATAATGTTTGTAAATGCATAGTGTTAAAAAAGCGATGATAAAGAGTAGTAAGTATTATTTTTCGATAAAGAGAGTTTGTGGCTGGTGGAAACAAACGCGAATGAAATACTGAATGGACTTTGGAGCTTCTTTCTGAACCTTTCCACTATTGGAACTATTAGTAGGACTAGACGTTTTCCTTACGTTAAAAAGGAATCCTAATCAATTCATTTTTTTGATTTTGGAACTGAGTGACTCATTTTGAGTAATTTAGGGTGGTACCGCGAAACCATTCGTCCCTATTGTTTTTAGAGGATGAATGGTTTTTTATTTATATTTTTAGGAGGAAATAAAATGAAGACAATTTTTTCAGGCATTCAACCAAGTGGAACGATTACACTTGGGAACTATATTGGGGCTTTGAAGCAATTCGTGGAATTGCAAAACGATTTCAATTGCTTTTTTTGCATTGTTGACCAGCATGCTATCACTGTTCCCCAGGATCCGGCAACACTGCGTAAAAATATCCGAAGCTTAGCAGCATTATATCTGGCTGTTGGGATTGATCCTGACAAAGCCACTTTGTTTATTCAATCCGAGGTTCCGGCACATGCACAGGCAGGTTGGTTAATGCAGTGTGTCGCCTATATCGGAGAATTAGAAAGAATGACTCAATTTAAAGATAAATCTGCAGGGAAAGAAGCTGTTTCCGCCAGTTTGTTAACCTACCCGCCACTTATGGCAGCTGATATTTTATTGTATAACACAGACCTTGTTCCTGTTGGGGAAGATCAAAAACAGCATTTGGAATTAACAAGGGATTTAGCAGAAAGATTTAATAAAAAGTATAATGACATTCTTACTATTCCCGAAATCAGTATTCCAAAGGTTGGAGCACGAATCATGTCACTTCAAGAACCAACCAAAAAAATGAGTAAATCTGATCCAAATCAAAAAGCATCCATTACACTTTTAGATGATCCGAAACAAATGGAGAAAAAAATTAAAAGCTCCGTTACCGATTCAGAAGGAATCGTAAAATTCGATAGAGAAACTAAACCTGGCATATCTAATCTTTTATCCATATACTCAATCCTGGGAGGAAAATCTATTCCAGAGCTTGAAGCATTGTACCATGGCAAAGGATATGGGGATTTTAAAGGCGAATTAGCTGAAGTAGTCGTTAACTTCTTTAAACCGATTCAAGAAAAATACTACAATTTATTGGAATCAAGTGAACTTGATGACATTTTAGACCGCGGTGCCGAAAAAGCAAACCGAGTCGCTACAAAAACATTAAAGAAAATGGAACGTGCGATGGGGTTAGGAAGAAAAAGGAAATAGGAAAAGCATAAGCGCCTTGGTCAGCCCCGACAAGAAACCTCGAGTGGCTAGGCGCTGGACAATTCTCGAAGTCAAAATTTATGCTTCCTTGAATTTTAAAAAGTAAAAGCCTGATCCGCAAAAGATATGTGCAGCATACCTTTTGGGTCAGGCTTTTAGTTTACTTTTGGACCATGCTCCATTTCCCATAGTTTTTCAAAAAATGGCTGTCCTTTAATTAAATTTTCACAGAATGTCTCGTGCTTTTTTGACCATCCGTATTTTGCTTCTACAAATAACTGTTCCCAAGCTTCTTCAAAATTTAACTCTTGAATGGTGGAATACTGTTCTGGGCACCACTCTGTAAACCAATAGCGAATTTCAGCTTCATTATTTGAAGAGAGCAGCTGATCAAGTGCCATAAACAACAGCTGTTTAAGTTGTCGCTCTTTCCGAGTTAACCCTGTCATCAGTTCTGGTTCAGGAGAGAGAATATGAAAATCCTTTGTTTTTGGCTGTTGATAAAAATGATATTTTTGGGCATCATGTGTCCCTATCATTTCATAAACAAGCTGTTCCTGTCTTGGGATTAGTCTGCTTTTCCTGATCGGAATATTATAGCCAATTGTATCAACTGCCAATATCCCCGTCCCATCGGTAATAACAAAGCAATAATCCAACTGGACTCTTTCATGATTTTTCCTTAAGTATGCTTTTTGATAAATATCATCTAGAAGTTGTTGAGGTAACTCTGACAAGTCATTTTCGATATAGTTAAATAGAATCGGCTCGACCTTTAACAGCGGAACCTGGTCCAGCAGTTCCACTCCGTCATCTTTTCGCCATTCATGAAAGTGACAAACATTATAACCGTTTTCTTCACCTTCAAACCAATTTACCCAAACATCATGAAGATATAACATTATACAACCCCTCACTTCAAGAAACTGTTTGTCAATCAGTATGGGCAGACCTAAGTTAAATTATTCCTTTAGAGGAAATTGAACATGTCCTAAATTTTACTTAAGATATATGAAACGGCAAATATGTTTAGTACAAAATAAAAAATCTACCATAAATGGATGGTAGATTTTATCTTCTTGATTTTGGATTAAAGGCATCTTTTAAACCCTCTCCGATAAAGTTAATCGAAAGAATGGTTAAAGTAATAATCAATGCAGGTGGTACCCAAATCCACAGCTTATATTGTAGTACATCAGGTTCATTTGCTGAATTCAGCATATTTCCCCAGCTTGGCACCTCTTGCGGCACCCCAAATCCTAAGTAACTTAATGCCGATTCAACTACAATCATTGTTGCAAACGTAATCGTTGCTTGCACAATAATGGTTGATAGTACGTTGGGCAGAAGATGTTTAACGATGATTTTCGCTGGTGAACAGCCAATAGATATTGCCGCGATAATGTACTCATTTTCCTTTTCAGCAAGAATTTTACTGCGGACAACCCGGGCAATTCCCCCCCAGTAAAGAAGGCTGATTACTCCAATTAATACCCAAAGTCCAGATACTTTACCAAAAAGAATGGCATTTAAAACGATAACAAAAACAAGAAAAGGAAAGTTTAAAATTAAATCGGTAAATCTCATTAACAAACTATCTGCTCTTCCCCCAAAATAACCGGCAATAGAACCAATTAAGATACCAATAAATATGACAAAAAATGTACAACTAATTCCAACTAACAGTGAGATCCGGCCGCCGTAAAGTAACCTTGTAAAAACATCCCGTCCAGCTTTATCCGTTCCTAACCAATGCTTACTAGAAGGTTCTAATCCCATTTCACCAATATTTATTTTCGTAATGTCAGCTGTTGTAATATACGGGGCAAGACAGGAAATAATCGCAACAAGTGCTAAAAAGATGAGGCTGGTCATCGCTAATCTGTTCTTGGTAAATTTTTTCCTGGCAATTGCTAATGGAGATAAACTTTTTTTCTGGGGGACATGGGTAACATTTGTTTCGTTTTGTGTAACTATTTCCATCATTTCTCCCCCTAATCTAATCTGATTCTCGGATCTACAACACCATATAAAATATCAGCGATTAAATTGCCGAATAGTGTTAAGAAGGAGAACATCATTGTCAACGTCAATAAAACAGGATAATCCCTCACCCCGACGGATTGTAAAAATAATTGTCCAAGGCCAGGATATGTAAAAATAGTTTCAGTGATAATGGCACCGCTGATAATAGCAACTATATCGAATCCTAAATAGGTTATAAGCGGAATTATGGAATTTCTAAGTATGTGTACATTATAAATTTTACTTTCAGGTGTACCTTTCGCTCTTGCCGTACGGACATAGTCCTTTCGACTATTTTCAATAATATCGTTTCGCAAAAATTGTGTATAACTGGCAATATTTAAAAATCCCAGGACAAAAGCAGGTAATAATACATGGTGCAAGCGGCTTAACCACCAATCAAATGTACCTTCGGTAACACCGATATCAACAGATCCATTTGAAGGAAACCAGCCTAGTTTAAATGAAAAGAAATAAATAGCAAAAACCCCTGCAATAAATGATGGTATGGACAAACCTAGATAGTTTATCCCGCCAATTAGATTATCCCCAAGCGTATATGGTTTTCTTCCTGCATATGAACCCATCATAAAAGCAAGTAAATAAGTAATTAAGATAGATGTGAATCCTAATAGTATCGTATTAGGTAATCGTTCTCCAATAACATCAGCTACTTCAATCTTAAATCGGGTTGATTTTCCAAAATCTCCTTCGATAAAATTACTAACCCAACGAAAATATTGCTGTGGCATAGGGTCGTTATAGCCTAGCTTTTCACGCATTTCCGCAATATACTGTGGATTTGTATTTCTTGGATCGATTTCTCCACTTAGTGAATCCCCCGGCATTAACTTTGCCAAGGAAAAAACAATGATGGAGGTAAGGAGCAGCATTGGAACCATACCCAATATTCTGCGAAATGCATATTTTAACATGTGCATTCTCCTTGTCTTTAAGCTTTGATGAACCTTAGCAGTTATAAACCCTATCTTGTTCGAATGGGAGAAGTGAACTCCTCCCATTCGATTATTAAGATAGAGTTTTAAAAATTAAGCACTTAAAAGAGACTATATTTCTTGGTCACTCTAATTATTGCTTAATCCACCATTCATTTGGACGGTTCATACCTGATACGTCGAATTTCACACCATTAACGCGCTTGTTTACTGCCATTGTTTCTTCAAGTTCAGCAATTGGCAATACAGGCAGATCTTTCATAAACAGCTTTTGCCATTGTACATAAAGATCTTTACGCTTATTTGAATCTGTTCCGACAACATTGATATCTAGTGCTTGGTCAAGCAATTTATCACTATCCGCATTTACCCATCGTGGATAGTTCCAAAGTGCTTTAGAACCCCATAGTGGAGTTGGATCTGGATCGGAACCTGTTGACCAGCCGCCAAAGAATACTTCCATTGATTTGTCCGCTTTTTCAAGCATATCGTAATATAGATTTACATCCGTCATTGTAAGTTTTGTTTTCAAGCCAACTGCTTCCCAATATTGAGTTAATGCTTTTGCACGTGATTCGAATGTTGGGTTTTGTGTTGCATAGTGGCTGAAGTTAACAACAAACTTTTTACCTTGCGGATCTTCACGGAAGCCATCTCCGTCAACATCTTTATAGCCTGCTTCATCTAATAATTCTTTTGCTTTCTTAGGATCGTACTTGTATTGCTCTAATTCTTTATTATCTGCTGCAATCCAGTGGTTTGTTGGAATTGGACGGTTAACTGGCTTTCCAACTCCAAAGAAGAACGCTTTTACCCATTCATCACGGTTAATCGCATAGTACATTGCTTCACGAAGCTTCTTATCTTGATACTTTGGCTCATTCATGACGTTTTTCTCGCCATCCCATGTTCCTAATCTGAAACCAACATAATAATAACTTACGCCCGGATATGTGATTGTATTTACATTATCAAGTGCCTTAACTTGATCTATGATACTTGGATGGAACGCAGTCATGTCAAGAGTTCCGTTTTTAAGTTCGCCCACTGAAAGTGATGGGTCAATTACCTTAATAACAACCTTTTCAATATGAGGCTTTCCACCGAAATAATCGTCAAAACGTTCCATTTCAATTGATTCGCCAGGTACAACTTTTGTTACTTTAAATGGACCTAATCCAACAGGTTTTGTACGAACCTGTTCAGATCCTACCATATCTTTTACAGCCATACCTTTAAATTCAGTACGATTCATTGGATATGTCCAAAGGTTATCCAGGTTATTAACACGAGCTTTATCAAAAGTAATTTGAATATGGTAATCATCAATTACTTTAATACCTGAAATTTCTTTTGCTTTTCCATCATGGTAATCTTGAGCGCCAACAATATTTCTTACGTTATCAAAACGTGGTCCCTCATAATCCTTGTCAGCAATTACTTTTAAAGCGAATTCCCAGTCTTTTACTGATAATTCGTCTCCGTTATGCCATTTAACGCCTTTTTTGATTTCAAAATCAAAGACTTTATTGTCTGTTGTTTTCCATGAGGCAATATGCGGCTGTGCCTTTAATTGTGCATCATAATCAATAAGGTTCTCATCAAAGAAATCAATTACATTTGCATCAGTTTGAATTCCGTAAAAAGCATAGTTGAATTTACCTTCAGGAGCTGAATCCAAGGCATACACGAGTGTACCGCCGTCCTGTGGTTTATCTGCTGTTTCCCCCGTCTTGCCCTCATTTTCATTCTTTTTCGTTCCTGCCTTTTCACCACCGCTGCAAGCCGCTAAAAATGCTGATAGGACAAGCATTAGGGCCGCCAGCATAAGCATACTTCTCTTCTTCATTTGTTTCCCCCCTATAAGATTTTTTATTTTTTTAGTCTAGTAAAGGTGGCACGCTACTCGATGAGAGGGCTTCACCTCCTTTAATACAGGTTTTTGTTTAGAGCATTCTTCCATTGCCATTGGACAACGAGGATGGAATGGACATCCGGATGGAGGATTGATAGGACTTGGGACATCACCTTTTAAAATAATCCTCTCCTTCTTTTGTCTTGGGTCAGGAGATGGAATTGCTGAAATTAAAGCCTGAGTATAAGGGTGCAGCGGCTCAGCGTAAAGACTATTTTTCTCAGCGATCTCCATCATGTTGCCTAAATACATAACCCCAATTCGGTCGCTCATATGCTTAACAACACTTAAATCATGTGCAATAAAGAGGAAAGTTAACTCAAATTCTTCCTGTAAGTCTTTTAATAGATTTAAAACCTGTGATTGTACTGAAACATCTAGGGCAGAAACAGGTTCATCGGCTATAATCAACTTTGGCCTTAATGCAAGTGCACGTGCAATACCAATTCTTTGACGTTGTCCTCCGGAGAATTCATGAGCATATTTAAAATAGGCATCTGGTGGGAGACCTACCTTTTCCAATAGATCCATAACATCCTGTTTTAATTCATCCCTGCTTTTCTTTGAAAAGTTATAAATAGGCTCTGCTATAATGTCCCCAACCATCTGCATTGGATTTAGAGATGCATACGGATCCTGGAACACCATCTGCATGTCCTGCCTAATATCACGAAGAGATTTACCAGAAATTCGAGTGATATTTTTTCCTTCAAACAGAATACGGCCTTCCGTAGGTTTTAAAAGGCGCAGTATTGTCCGCCCTGCTGTTGATTTGCCGCACCCGGATTCCCCAACTAATCCAAGTGTTTCCCCTCTTTTTATTTCAAATGATATATTATCTACCGCTTTCACATGGCCAATTGTACGTTTAAAAAATCCACCTTTTACAGGGTAATATGTTTTTAAATTTTGAATTTCTAATAGATTTTCAGGTTGAGAGGATTGTTTTTCATCATTTTTATGTATGGTAACAGTACTCATTACCTCACTCCTTCTCTTGGTTTACTAGTTTCAAAAAGGAGACAGGCCACTTCATGACCTTGATCGGCTTCTGCAAGCTTTGGGGTTATGGTAAGGCATTCAGGCATGGCCTTTGGACATCGATTCGCGAATCGACATCCGGATTTGGGCATATTCGTTAGGGAAGGAACGATACCTTGTATGGAACTTAGCCGCTCTTCCTCTTGTTCCATTTTAGGAATGGCCCCTAAAAGGAGTGTTGTATATGGATGTTTCGGATTATAGAACAAAGTGTCTACATCTGTTCTTTCAACAATTTTCCCGGCATACATAACGATTACTTCATCACACATTTCAGCTACGACACCTAAATCATGTGTAATGAGAATGACAGACATATCATTAACTGCTTGAATATCTTTTAAAAGTTCTAGAATTTGAGCCTGTACAGTCACATCCAATGCCGTTGTTGGTTCGTCAGCGATTAATAATTTAGGCTGACATGCGATGGCTATGGCAATCATGACTCGCTGTCTCATCCCGCCAGATAGTTGATGGGGATATTCATCCACAATTTTTTCGGGCCTGGATATCCCTACACTTTTTAATAGGGCGATAGCTTTTAAACGCGCTTCCTGTTTTGAAATCTTTGTATGATTAAATAATACTTCTTGAAGTTGATATCCAATTGTAAACACTGGATTAAGGGAGGTCATAGGTTCTTGGAAAATCATAGAAATTTCTTTTCCACGGATTTTATTAATTTGGGATTCTGTCATTTTTTCTAGATTAAACCCGTCAAAAAGAATTTCTCCGGATTTTACCTTGCCGCTTCCTTTTGGTAGAAGCTGCATGATTGAGAGACTCATAACAGATTTGCCACAGCCAGACTCACCCACGACCCCGACTATTTGACCAGGCTTTACTTTAAAGGAAACATTATCAACGGCATTATAATCGATTCCGTCAATGTCAAATGCAGTTTCTAAATTTTTCACTTCGAGCAATGGTGCCTCTTTGAGTAGTGATTTTTTTGTGCTCATAGTACACCTTCTTACTTTTTAATTATTCTGTTAATTAAAGTGTTCAACTAAAATTCTATTACAGAATTGTTACAATTGCAAGACTCTTTTAATAAATTGCTAATATTCCAACTTATCAAAATAAAAAAAGCCCTAGTTTTATAGGCTTTTTTTACTAATTATCTGGTTATTGCTTTAAAAAACCTGATGAAGGGGCCGAAAAAGATAGTTTTGTAGAATATTGATGTGTTTTGTAATATTCCCCAACAATATTATACCCTGCAGCATATCCAAGCAGCTTGGGTATCCTCCCGCCTCCATACAATAATAGGTCATGGATCCTTTCATCTTTTTTACAGCTTAACTGTTTTTTCATATATTTATCCCAAAATATAGATAATTCCTTTTCAGAATACATTTTGCACCAATTTGCCAGGTATTCTTTTCCACAATTTTTTAATACGGCATATTCTGCCAGACCCTCTATTACAATTGAGTCCAGCAGCGTATATTCTTCCATTTTTTTGTTTAGAGCTTGAAGGCGGCATACATGATGGTATTCATGGACAAAAAGTGCCTCTAATTCTTTAGGGTCCTCAATAGCTGAAAGAAACAGAAACATTTTATCGGGGAATGAAACCCCGCCCTTTTGTCTTTCATCCTTCCGTATAAAAAATCCTCCTGATTGGCCTATCGGAAAGAGAAAGACAGGTACATCCGGTCCAGACCATTTATTCTTATAGTTTTGAAACAACCGTTCAACACGATCCCACGCTTTCTGTTCAACCATTCGATTTAAATTTCTCTTTGAACTTCCCTGTGGACTATACATCCCAAAATTCATTAATTGGCGGTATATTGCCGGAGCAGACTGCCCGTTAAAATTCGGTTTCAATCTTTCACAGATTTTACCTGGCTGTTCAAAATCATCCATTAACCATTTATCCGTTCGAATAATGCCCATTTTTTCCTCACCTCGACAACATATCTTCTGATCATTTTATGAATGTTAAAAGGATAGGTTCGTAAAGAAGGATAGAGAATTTTTCGAAATGCTCGGTTAAACTTGGTTGTTGATTTGCGCTCCAGGCACTTCGCTCCAATTAACGGTGTTAAAAATCAACTATGTCCTTTAACACAGCCATTCAAAAAAAAATCGGCCAGTAAGAACCTGACCGAGTTTTTATATACTATTCGTATTTTTTTAAGACAATTGTCGCGTTATGACCACCAAAGCCTAATGAATTACTCATGGCTGCTTTAATTTCCATTGGACGTGCCGCATTTACAACATAGTCCAGATCACATTCCGGATCTGGCGTTACATAATTCATTGTCGGTGGAAGCATCCTGTCTCTGATTGCCAATACAGTAAAGATGGCTTCAACACCACCTGCTGCGCCAAGTAAATGTCCAGTCATGGATTTGGTTGAACTCATCGCAAGCTTATAGGCATGCTCGCCAAATACTTCTTTAACGGCAAGTGTTTCAAATTTATCATTGTATTCTGTACTTGTTCCGTGAGCATTAATATAATCAATATCTTCTGGCTTTAAGCCTCCATCACTAATCGCCATTTTCATTGCTCGGGCCCCGCCCTCACCACCTGGTGCCGGTGCAGTAATATGATAGGCATCACCTGTTGCCCCGTATCCAATGATTTCAGCATAAATTTTCGCTCCGCGTGCCAATGCATGCTCTAACTCTTCCAAGACGATGATTCCTGCTCCTTCACCAATTACAAAGCCGTCGCGATTTTTATCAAAAGGCCTGCTCGCTGTCATTGGATCAGGGTTTGTGGAAAGGGCAGTGTTGGCACAGAACCCAGCAACTGACATTCTTGTAATTGGCGCTTCTGCACCGCCTGATACCATAACATCTGCATCACCACGCTGAATCACCTTGAAGGCATCTCCAATTGAATTTGTGCCGGTTGCACAGGCTGTAACCGTACAAGAGTTAAATCCCCGTGCACCAAGTGTAATGGAAACCTGGCCAGTTGCCATATCTGGAATCAACATTGGTACGAAGAAAGGACTTACACGTTTATAGCCCCTTTTTTGAAAAATTTCAAATTGCTGTTCAAAGGTTTCCATACCACCAATTCCAGAACCAATCCATACACCCACGCGGTGAGAATTTTCTTCATTGATAGTTAAATTAGCATCTTTTACAGCCATTATTGCACTTGCAACTGCAAATTGCGTAAAACGATCCATTTTTCTTGCATCTTTTTTATCCATAAATACTTC
The DNA here is from genome assembly GCF_059587065.1 of Neobacillus sp. DZ-9. Classification (NCBI taxonomy): domain Bacteria; kingdom Bacillati; phylum Bacillota; class Bacilli; order Caryophanales; family Bacillaceae; genus Neobacillus; species Neobacillus sp. DZ-9. The sequence continues at coordinate 259,589 of NZ_JCAIOL010000002.1, read as the reverse complement.
TGGATTAAAATCCTTTACTTCAGCAGCAACCTTCGCTGGATACTCGTCTGCATTTACTCTTGTCAGCGGACCAATTCCTGATTTCCCTTCAAGTATCCCTTTCCAAGTTGTTTCAGCATCATTTCCAAGTGGTGACACTGCTCCTACGCCCGTAACTACGACCCTGCGCTTTTCCATTTGTACATCTCCTTTTCTCTGTTAACTTTTTCCTATTTTTATATAAAGAATCTTCTTATTTACCCCAACGGATTGCAATGGCTCCCCAAGTCAAGCCCCCGCCAAAACCAACCATGACTATGAGGTCATCATCTTTAATCTTTCCTGCTTCTAATTCTTCTACAATTGAAATGGGTATTGATGCTGCAGAAGTATTTCCATATTTATGAATTGTTTTAGACATTTTTTCAATTGGGAGCTCTAAACGCTGTCTCGATGCTTCCATGATCCGAATATTGGCTTGATGTGGGATTAGGAAATCGACATCATCCTTGGTAAGTCCTGCTTTTTCAAGAACATTTATACAGCTCTCTCCCATTTGTCTAACGGCAAATTTGAAAACTTCACGGCCATTCATAATGATATATTCATCTTGAAATAAATGCTTTGCCCCAGTCCCATCTGCACCAAGCTCAAATGAAAGGATTCCTCGATTTTCGGATACTTGGCCAAGTACGACTGCTCCGGCACCGTCCCCAAATAGAACAGCGGTATTTCGATCGCTCCAATCCGTAATTTTAGAAAGCTTTTCAACCCCTACAACAAGTACATGTTTATATTCTCCTGTTTCTATAAACTGTTTCCCAGTGATAATTCCATACATGAACCCAGCACATGCTGCACTAACATCCATTGCTGCTGCCTTATAGGCCCCTAATTTTTCCTGAATTCTGCAGGCAACGGATGGAAAAGGTGAATCTGGAGTAACTGTTGCTACCAAGATTAAATCAATTTCTTCTGGATTTATACCTGCGTTTTGAATTGCTTTTTGGGCAGCAGACAGTGCCATATCAGATGTATTAACATCGTCTGATGCTATCCTTCGCTCTTCGATGCCTGTCATAGTTCGAATCCATTCATCAGAGGTATCCATCATTTTTTCTAACTCATGATTGGTGAGAATTTTTTCAGGTAAATACCTTCCTATTCCAACAATACCAGCTTTCATCATTCCATCTCCTTTAATATTATAAGCTCTCTATACCTAAGATTAATATCAATTATTATGACTTGGTACTAATTTTATCAAATGAGACCTTATTTAAGCAACTGTTACTTACTTTTACCCATCCGCTAGAGTACATTCCTTTTGTTAGTTTGTTCATATTCTAAAGGTAAGAGACATTTTTCTTTGAAGGAGTGTGAGAGGTAATGGAAGATTGGGAAAAAGAGGAATCAACTTTAGAAGAGCAGCCAATGAACTCTGAGGTTGAAAAGCATCATGATCGGTTTACCAGTTTCATGTTTGGACCAAGAAGACCTCAACATGAAAGGAGCCAACTATTTGGCAATCGGCATACTCAAAATTCACATCAAAACCAACCAGATATCGACTATGAACAACTAATGATGAATATTGATACTTTATGGGAATCTATCCAAGGCTTTAAGCCATTATTTCAAAAATTCTATCCGTTTATCCAGCAATTTTGGAAAAAGAAATAAGCTGCCTTTTTTAACGGCAGCTTATTTTAATTATTTATTTATTGATTTACTTCCTTAAGAGCTTCTTCACGGCCAAGGTCATATGCTTCTTGCATAACCTTTGTAAATAAATTCATAAACGGTTCAATTAAGTTCATCGATAATTCTACTCCTGATTTTTCCAGTTGTTCCTTTGCTTCAGGTAAATATTTCATAGCAATCATCATAAATTGTAATGACTTATCTTCGTTGTTCATATGTATCCCCTTTAATATTTATTTTATTGTGGTAACTTCCCAGTTTGCTTAAATGTTTGGATTTGCTTATTAATTTTCTTAATAAATTCCTTGCTCACTAAGGGACTATATTTCCCTAGAGTTATGACATTATCTTGAAAATCGAAGGAAAGGTTTCCTTCATTTAATTTACCGTTATTAAATTGTTCTGCAACCTTCTCATATAATTTATCAACCTGCTGAATCGTGCTTGTTAGTACCGTTGATTCACCCAAATCTGATTGGTCAGAAACATAACCAATAACATATAGTCCTCGTTCCTTGACTCTTTCAATAACAGGGACATTGAAGCCATCCCCAGCAGGATAAATTACATCGACCCCTTTGTCCATCATATGATCGACTAATTGTATAGCTTTTTTTTCATCATCCCAATTCCCTACGTATTCTATACTTACTTGGGCATTTTTATTTTCTGCCAATGCTCCTTGATAGAATCCTTCTATTTCTGGCTGCCATTCATAGGCAGCTAACACTCCTACTTTCTGTCCCTTTGACATGTGGGAAGCAACCATACCGCCAAAAAAGCCCATCGCGTGTGCTTTAAAATTCAAGCTGGTAGTGTTAGCGTTTTTAGCATCGCCATTAAAACTGACAAAGTGAATTTTAGGATAATCCTTTGAAATCATATTAAAATACTCAGCATACTCTGAACCATGACCAAAAATAAGATTTACCCCTTTTTGATCAAACTCTTTTACAGCCCTTTCAACTACCGATTCAGAATTCATACCCTCTTTATAGTAAACTTCCACATTGAATTTCGATTGTATTTTTAGCATTCCTTTAAAGCCCTTTGTTCCCCATACTTGGTCATTTACCGTTTCAGGCACTAATAAGCCAACATTTTGTAATTTGCCTGAGGGCTTTTTTGTTACCCCGCAGGCCCCAAGTAAAAAAAGACATAAAAGAATGATCCCGAAACGGTTTAACATTCAATGCATCTCCTTCATACCGCTGCCATTTCTATACCTCATTTCTTTCTAGATATAATAATGGACCTGTTATTCCTCAATTTTCAACTTTTATTCTACCCTTTGAATAATAAAATGAAAAGATAAATTTCCTACACTGCCACTTTCTGTATATATAGAACACTATCATATATTAACGGCTTCCGTACAACTGGTCTGCTTGATTTTTTTGCTTCAAAAATGATTCGGAAATCGGGGTGACTTTTTTAATTGGGATTTTAACAACTGTTGGATCTATTGCAAAAGGTTCAATACGGTTTGAATGAATAAGATTCTGTTCAATCTTTAAGTAGGACGCGCATGCATCCCAATAATTCTTCTTTCCACTTTCTAATACATAGCTTCCCTGCACATTTATGTCCATTATTTCAAAGATAGAATCGATTGCATCCTCCACAAAAATTGTATCTATTGTCCATTCCCTATTCGATTTAGAAATTTGTTTCCTTTGAAAGTCTGAGATAATCACTTGTTGAAATATAAAAGTTTCAGTCTGCCAGGGACCATAGATAGAAGGTAAATAAAAGAAATGAGTCTTTTTCACCAATCCTTTTACTTGATTCAAAAAGCCTCTGTGCATGTTTTCACCATCAGCTCCCAACAGTTGAATTGGGAGAATAAAGACAAATTCTGTGCAGGAATTATTTCGCTCAATATAGTTCAATATTGGCCCGGTAACCTTTTCCTCTAAATAAATATCATCCTTATATTGCATAAAGGAATCAAATAATGAATAAATAAGGACGGTGTCCGTATTTCCTTGACCGTGATTTTTCACCCAATCCAGTAGACCATGTTCAATAAAATTTGAATTTCTGCCAACTTCAAATCTTTTTTCATCAAGAAATTGGATTTTATCCATCTCTTCAATATTGACCCCATAAACCTCTATTCCTTTATTAAGTAACGTTTTGCAAATTTGAAAACTGACAAAATCATATACACCAAAAATAATGGCCTTGTCCATAAAATCTTCCTCCCCATACTATCCTTAATGAATCCTATGCGTTTGAATAAGGAATTATTTCATTATGGGGATGGGGAGGCTTAAAGGACCTCTTCATGGCTATTAAAAAACTTTATGCATATATCGCCAAGCTGCGGTTTCTTTTCTGGCAGCATATACGTTGGATTAATTTCAGGAGACTTGATAATTTTCTGATAAAGCGTTGATTGGTTATAAGATTTTCCTCCAGATAAAACATGAATAATCTTGACAGGAAATCCAAACTCAAGATTAACATGATCATCCATACTAAAAATGGTGCTTTCAAGTACATTTTGTTCTAGTTGATGAGCTGATACTAATTCTCGTATTAATTTTTTATAAAAGAACTTATGTTCCTTTTCCTGTTCTAAATGATGCTTTAATGAAATGATTGGGTTTAAAAGGATGACCGATCGAATACAGTTCTTTAATTTTTCCATTAATTTTACGGCAACTAGCGCGCCCATTCCTTCTGCTAAAATATGAATTTTATTATTTAGGATTTCACTTCGGATTACATGTTGATATAGCCGCTGTGCCAAATCAACAGATTTTTCGCTCCCCCAGTTTCGCCCATAAAGATTTGAGGAAAAAATCGTGTATCCCTTTTCTTTCAGTTGGTTGATAATAACGGACTTCCCTTCATTTTGTGTCCAAAAGCTTTTACAATCATCCACAAAATGCCGTTCATCTCCAATTATTAAGACCCCAAATCCAGTAGGCTTTTCTGGGTAATAAATGATATTCCATTGGGTATCCATCTGAAAATTTCGACTGTCCATAGGTAAATCTCCTTTTACATATTTCCTCACGATATTGTATGTTGGTTCACAAAAGATGAAAGGGAGTTTGCCTATATTTATTAATTTACATTTATGTGTAGACAACTAATTAAATGAGTGAATTATCAAATAAACATTTATTAATTAGAAGTCATATGGTAATATTAGAAATGATGTAAATAAGGTTAGAGGTGAAAAATAGTGCGATTCTTTTGGACTTTTTTCTGGTTATTTTTACTAGTACAAATGCTTACATATGTTGTAAGTTCAATGAATGGTGTTGCATTTGATGTTAAAGTTGGTTCCATTTTAGCTGTTGCTGTAACCATCTTAGTTTATGTCGTATCATCTTTGATACCAAATGAGCCTGTTGAAAAACATTAAGTGCGGATAAAAAAAGTCTTCCAAATCAATGGAAGACTTTTTTTACTGGAACAATCCCATGTTTATTTTATTAAAATTGTCACTTCTTCATTATGAATCGTAATTTCAACACTTGAACCATCATGGACTCTTCCTGCAATAATTTCTCGAGCTAACTTTGTTTCAATGTTCCTTTGGATGTAACGCTTTAGCGGTCTAGCACCATAGGTTGGGTCATACCCGTTAACTGCGATGAATTCCTTGGCTTCCTCATTGATTGAGATATTTATTTGCTGTTCTTTTAACCTGTTCTGAAGCTCTTTTAACATTTTGACGACAATATTTTTGATTTCTCCTAATGCTAATGGCTTAAATAGGATAATTTCATCAATACGGTTTAAAAATTCCGGACGAAAATGCACTCTTAATTGGCCCATTACCATTTCTTTTGCTGTTTCTGAAATTTCAATTTCATTTTCGACACGTTCAAGTAAAAATTGTGATCCGATATTGGAGGTCATAATAATAACGGTATTTTTAAAATCTACTACCCTTCCTTGTGAATCAGTGATGCGCCCATCATCTAAGGCTTGAAGGAGAATATTAAAGACTTCAGGATGAGCCTTTTCAATTTCGTCCATCAGAACAACCGAATAAGGTCTTCTTCTAACCGCTTCTGTCAGCTGCCCCCCTTCTTCATAACCAACATACCCTGGTGGAGCACCAATTAAGCGTGATACCGCATGCTTTTCCATATATTCCGACATATCGATACGAATAATATGTTCTTCACTATCAAATAAAGACTCCGCCAAAGCTTTTGCTAACTCTGTTTTCCCTACGCCAGTTGGCCCTAAAAAAAGAAAGGATCCAATTGGGCGATTAGGATCTTTAATGCCGGCCCTAGCCCGTAGTACTGCATCTGCTACCAAATTGACGGCTTCATTTTGCCCAATTACTCTCTCATGAAGAATTGCTTCGAGTTTCAATAACTTTTCTCTCTCCCCCTCAACTAATTTTGAGAGAGGAATTCCTGTCCACCTAGATACAATATTGGAAATTTCCTCACCTGTTACCTCTTCGCGCAGTAACCGATTCTCCTTTTCCGTTTCCATTTCTAAACTTTTAAGTTCTTTTTCAGCTAACGGAATTTGACCATGTCTTAATTCAGCAGCACGATTTAAATCGTATTTGTCCTCGGCTTGCTGCAGCTCACGGCGAAGCTTCTCCAGTTTTTCCCTTTTTTCTTGCAAAGTCTGAATGCTTTCTTTCTCTTCCAGCCATTTTGCCTTCATGGTATTAGACTGGTCCTTTAAATCTGCCAGTTCCTTTAGAAGGAATTCTAACCGTATTTTGCTTGCTTCATCGTTTTCTTTTCTTAAAGCAGCCTCCTCAATTTCTAACTGCATGACTCTGCGTGTTACTTCATCTAATTCTGTTGGCATTGAATCAATTTCGGTGCGAATTAAAGCACACGCTTCATCAACAAGATCTATTGCTTTGTCCGGGAGAAAACGATCAGTAATATAGCGGTCAGATAAAGTAGCTGCTGCTACTAAAGCATGATCGTGAATTTTCACACCATGGTGAACCTCGTATCGTTCCTTTAATCCACGTAAAATGGAAATGGTATCTTCCACATTTGGTTCTTGTACAAGCACCTGCTGGAACCTCCGTTCTAAAGCAGGGTCCTTTTCAATATACTTCCGATGCTCATCAAGTGTGGTTGCTCCAATACAATGAAGTTCACCGCGGGCAAGCATCGGCTTTAACATATTGCCTGCATCCATCGCTCCTTCTGTTTTTCCAGCACCAACAATGGTATGAATTTCATCAATAAACAGTAAGATTTGTCCATCACTTTTTTTGATTTCATTCAAAACCGCTTTTAATCGTTCTTCAAATTCACCTCTAAATTTTGCACCAGCAATTAACGAACTCATATCTAAGGAAAAGATGGTTTTATCCTTTAGTCCTTCGGGAACGTCCTTTCTAACAATCCGTTGGGCCAGTCCCTCCACAATGGCGGTTTTCCCTACCCCAGGTTCTCCGATTAAAACAGGATTATTCTTGGTCTTCCTTGATAAGATCCGAATTACATTGCGAATCTCCGTATCACGTCCAATAACCGGATCGACCTTTCCCGCCTTTACTTCAGCAACCAAATCTCTGCCATATTTTTTTAAAGCATCATATCCTGCTTCAGGATTCTGCGATGTCACTCTTTGGTTCCCCCTTATTTCTTTTATTGCTTTTAAAATATCTTCAGGTGTATGGCCAAAAGATTGAATGATTTTTTTCATTTCGGATTGTTTTGAATAGATTGCAGCTAAGAGAATATGCTCCACCGAGATATATTCATCTGAAAACTTTAGAGCGAATTCTTCGGCAGCTGCTAAAAGTCTTTGCATCGGGTCTGTAACATACAGTTTTCCGTGCTCTGCTCCAGTTCCAGTAACCTGAGGTTTTTTATCAAGGGATTCTTTCAGTTTTTTCTTAATGGTTTCTGATGGCAATGTCAATCGCTTAAATATAGATTCAATAAGACTGTCCTTTTGATTCATTAATGCCAAAAATAAATGGGATTCATCAATCTCTTGATGATTATTTTTTACTGCTAAAGATTGCGCATCCATTATTCCGTTTTGTAATCGTTCTGTCATTCGGTTTAAGTCCACTTTTCTCACTCCCTTATTGACCATTTTTGACCTATTACTTTTATTATAAAGCAATCACAGATTTTAAGTAAAATTTGACTAAGAAAAAAGTCATCCTGCATGGATGACTTTTTCTTTTTTTACTATTATGGTTTTCGTTGATAGGTCCAAACACGTTTATCATTGGATGTCTCCGGAAACGAGTCTCCGGCTTTTAATTTAATTTTTTTTGGATTGATCACATTGTCTCCAGTTTCACCTATTTCAATATACACACCGTTATTTGGTGCCTTTTTCCCTGATTTGAACTGATGATTTTGTCCCATTCTTTTCCCTCCTTATCGTCTACATCATTATTATTTCCTTTTCTAGAGTGTCCATTAAAGGAAGTTCTTTCTTTTTTTCACATTGTTCGACAGTATTTCCTAAGAAATAATCGAATCATGTTTGACTTTTTGACGATTGTATGAATTTATTCCACTTTTATTGCTAAATATTCTTTGTAAACAATATAATTATAGTAAAATCATGTAATAACCAACCTTGACTGTCAGTTAAAAAAGTTAAGTAATCGATTAATGTCGTACCATTAAAGGTGGTTTTATGTATGCAGGCAGCAAAAGAAATGCCAGTATCGTTGTTACATCTCCTTGAGAACGTACACCATACTAAAAAAATTGAAAAGGGATCATTTTTATTTCAAGAAGGCTCTCCAGCGGATGAAATGTATATCGTACAAAGTGGGATTTTGCAAATCAGTAAAATTATTCCAGATGGAAGAGAACTTACCTTAAGAATGTGCTCTAATGGTGATTTTATAGGTGAATTAAATTTATTTTCTCCCTCTTCAAGGTATTTATTAAGTGCACGGGTCGTTGAAAGTGGCGAGGTGGCTGTAATTTTGAAGGATGTTCTTGAGGAAAAACTATCGCAAAATCTTTCTGTTTCCTTTGAATTCATTAAATGGATGAGTCAGCAATATCGCAAAACCCAAACAAAATTTCGCGACCTTGTTTTACACGGAAAAAAAGGAGCTTTATACTCTACATTGATTCGATTAAGTAATAGCTATGGAATTAAAACCAATAAAGGAATATTGCTTGAAGTTCCATTAACAAATCAAGAATTAGCAAATTTCTGCGGTACATCAAGGGAAGTGGTTAATCGTTTATTAAGCGACCTTAGAAAAGAAAAAATTATTTCAATTGATAAAGGAACAATCACCATTCATGATTTAGAGTTTATAAAGAATGAAATTGATTGTGAGGATTGCCCAACGGAAATTTGCAAGGTTGATTAGTTAATTAAATCATTAAAAAAATCGGTCTTATTTGACCGATTTTTTTAATAAGTTTACAGTCCAGCTAATCGATGCTTCATCATTAATAAAAAAACATGGTATGTTCATTAGTTCTTCGAGGTGATTTCTTATGGATTCCTTCCAATAAACAACTGCCATTATATTGGTCACACTTTTTAACAAAGGAAGGTCTTCAAGATCCCTAAGTAATAAAAGCTTCGGGTATTTTTTTTGTTTATATCCTTCAATTAAAATCACATCTGGATGAAAAAAACTAATTAATTCTATCTGTTCTTCAATGCTGTTCTCCCATTTTTCTACCTGGAGAAGAAGCCTTCCATCACCTTCAATTATTGAGGCCGCTGCTCCTGCTGCGAGATATTTTGTAGAATCCTTATTATCCACTAAATCAGGCTTGCCGCCGTGTCCGTGGTGTTTAATTACTGCTGATATTAAACCTTGGCCTTTTAAGCTTTCAATTAGCCTTTCCATAAATGTCGTTTTTCCACTATTTTGGTAACCTACAATCTGAAAAATGACCGGTTCTACCAAGGCCACACACTACCCGTCTGATCCTCAAGGAGAAGAACCTCTATCTCTGTTCCTGCTGTAAAACCTCGGGTACCCCCTGGTAATATCATTAAAGAATTCGCTCCTGCAAGGCTCATAATAATATTCGACTTATCTAATCCGCTAGGTATCGCTTTAAGTCTGCCTTCTTGAATAAATGCGGAACTGCGGACAAATCGTGTAAAAGGATTTGCTTTAGGAAAATCAGCCTCTAGTATCGCTTTTTCTTTTCGTAAATGCGGTTTTTCCGAAAATAGACATTTTCGAAGAATTGGTCGTGCAAATAATTCAAAACCAACATAGCAAGCGGAAGGGTTACCAGAAAGCCCGAATAGGAGCCTTCCCTTGTGATGTGCGACTGTCGTAACACTGCCAGGACGCATCGCTACTTTATTAAAGAAAACCTCTGCTCCTAATTTTTCATAAATTCCAGGCAGGTAATCAAAGTCTCCAACTGAAACTCCTCCTGTGGTAACTAACAAATCGACTTTGTCCAGAGCATTTTTTACTGCTTCAAAGCATGTATCGAATTCATCTGGCAGTTTCCCGAAATAATGAACCGTTCCGCCTGCCCGTTCGATTTGAGCGGCGATCATATGAGAATTGCTGTTGCGAATCTTACCAGGAACTAATTCATCGTCGACTTCTAAAAGCTCTGTCCCTGTTGCGAATAAACCAACAATGGGTTTTTTCGCTACGGGGACGTTCTTGTACCCAAATGTTGCGAGCATTGCCTGAATTCCAGGATTAATTAGCGTTCCCTTTTTAACTAAACTTTCGCCTTCCTTTGCGTCTTCACCCCTGAAGGAAACATTGTCTCCTTTTTTAAAGCTTCGTTTGATCGATATATGTGGAATTCCATTCTTTTCATATGATTGTGCAACTTCAAACATTACAACACAATCGGTGCCTTCTGGCATCATAGCTCCTGTCATAATTCGTATAGCCTGGTTTTGTTTGACAACCTTAGTGGAGACCATCCCTGCACCAATATGATCAATTATTTCCAGTTCGACGAAATTTGACTGAGAGGCATCAGTAGTGTCAATCGATCTAACAGCAAAGCCATCATAGGGTGCCCTGTCAAAATGAGGCACATCACTTGTTGCAACTATATTCTCCGACAAAAAACGACCAAAGCTTTCCTCAATCAATACATACTCAGTTGACCCCTGTAATTGAAAGTTCATAATTTTTTTGACTGCTTCCCCTATCGCAAGGGGGGTTCTTCTTTCAAACAAATGAATCGGCTCCTATCTCAAAAAAACGGTATGTAATATAAATCATTCCTTATCATTATAAGCCTACAAAAAGCTTACAGACATATCAAAAGTCACAAAATTGATAGAAACTTAATTAATATAAAAAATCATTTGCAGAGTGTGATTCGTATCACCAAGTTTTATTCTTAATTCTAGTATGCTTATCTCAGAAACCAAATACCTTAATTTTAAGGAGGAACTATAAATGACTTTTCCATTCACGTCTACTTCATTAGTTAAAGATATTGTAAATGAATTACCTAAAACAAGTGATGTTTTCAAAAAGAACCGAATCGATTTTTGCTGTGGCGGCAACATTCCACTTTCAGAAGCTGTCGTACAAAACGGACTCAATATGGACAATTTGTTAGAAGAATTAAAAATCGTTTTTGAAAAATATGAACACGAGGAAAAAGATGTGGAAGTTTGGACAAATTCTGACTCTAATACGATTATTGATCATATTATCTCTAATTACCATCGTACTTCAGAAGAAGAATTAACAATGCTCAGCCCATATGTGACAAAAGTTTCTCGGGTACATGGCGATAACCATCCAGAGCTATTAAAAGTGTATGAATTATTTTATGAATTTAAAAAAGAATTGGTTGAACACATGAAGAAGGAAGAAGCGATTGTATTCCCATTAATCAGGAAATTAGCCGACGGAACAATTGAAAATAAAGAGGATGCCATAAATTTAATTACTGAGCTTGAAAAGGAACATGATCATGCAGGAGAGATTTTAAGACAAATCCGTGCGGTAACATCTGATTTCACTCTACCTCTCGATGCTTGTGGAACATACCGCTTAGTATATGCTCGTTTAGAAGCGCTGGAAAGTCTAACCTTCATGCATGTGCATCTTGAAAACAACATTTTATTTCCTCGATATATTGCATAGTAAAAAACAGCCCGCTTAACAATAAGCGGGCTGTTTTTTAACCACCGATATAAGACATTTCAATTTTTTTACGGCTTTTGTTTGTTTCTGCTGTTCTTTCATCAGAATATCGGTCGTCACGACCATTCCAAATCGCTGTAATCCGCATAGCTATTTCCTCATCGCTAGCACCATTTCTCATGAAATTCCGGATATCATGGCCATTTCCATTAAACAAACAAGTAAAAATCTGCCCATTTGCAGATAAACGTGAACGTGTACAGCTAGTACAGAATGACTCTGAAACAGAAGTAATAAATCCAACCTTCACATCAGAGTCTTTATAATGATAAAGCTTGGCCACTTCCCCAAAATAGGCCGGGTCTACTGGCTCTAGCTCAAAATGCTCTTTCAACAGAAGATAAATCTGTTTTTTAGTCACGACATCGTCCATCTTCCACCCGTTTGTTGAGCCAACATCCATAAACTCGATATAACGAAGCTCCAGTCCATGATTTTTACAGTACTGTGCCATTGGAATAATATCTGCATCATTCAGACCTTTTTTTACAACCATGTTGATTTTAACTCCAAGACCAGCTTGTTTTGCTGCTTCTATCCCCTCTAAAACTGGTCCAGTGCCTACCCCGCGTCCATTGATTTGTCCGAACAATTCATCATTTAAAGTATCAAGGCTTACATTTACTCGTTTAAGACCGGCTGATTTTAACTCTCCTGCCAATTTCGGCAGCAGGACTCCATTTGTTGTTAATCCGATGTCACTTAAACCTTCAATTGCAGAAAGCTTTTTTACAAGTATCGGTAAATCCTTGCGAAGCAGCGGCTCTCCTCCGGTTAAACGGATTTTTTCGACACCTAAATTAACAAATATTTTTCCTAGACGTTCAATTTCTTCATATGTCAATAGGGCCGACTTAGGAAGAAATTCAAAATCCGGTCCAAACTGATCAGCAGGCATACAGTATTGGCAGCGAAAATTACACCTGTCAATCACAGAGATACGTAAGTCACGTAGTGGTCGATTCAATTTATCTTTAATAATGGTTTTTTCCATTTGCATCAACTCCATTATTTAAAAAAAGCAAGAATTATCATAAGTGTATCAGTGTTTTACTAAAAAGACTGTTACTTTATTCACTATCAATATACTTTTAAATATTATTTTACCAGATGTTAAACATGGATGAAATAATTGTATATATAAAAAAATTTCGTATAAGTTTTCACTATATTGTCATTGTTTACTTAATATTATTGGCTGATCTTGAGATAAAATGTTACTAACGAATCCAAAATTGACATTTATTATAAAAATATGATAAGAGGTGATATCCTATGTTAGCACAAATGAAACCAACACATTCTATTGAAATAAAGGAATTACTTAAATTGGGGGACCGGAGATTCAAGAGTGAACGGGATAGTTATATATTTCAGGAGGGTATGATAGCTGAAGAACTTTACGTGATTGTTTCTGGCAAGATTCAAATCAGTAAAATTACTTCTGACGGGCGAGAGCTTTCCTTAAGAATTTGTGGAGAAAATGATATTTGTGGTGAATTGACTCTTTTTACCGATAGTCCAAAGTATCTATTGAGTGCCAAGGTTCTTGAAGAAGGCGAAATTGTCGCAATTAAAAAAGACGTAATCGAAAGTGAAATTTTCCTAAACAGTAAGCTCGCCTATGAATTTATGAAATGGATGAGTGATCATTTTCGAAAAACACAGACAAAATTTCGCGACCTCGTCCTTAATGGAAAACGCGGAGCACTTTTTTCAACCTTAATTCGAATGACAAATAGCTATGGAGTCGAAAAAGGCAATGAAATTTTAATTGACTTGCCATTAACCAATCAAGAACTTGCTAATTTCTGCGGCACTTCCCGTGAAAGCACAAACCGAATTCTTAGTGATTTAAAGAAAGAAAATATCATCTCTGTAAAAAAAGGAAAAATAACAATCTTAGATTTACAATATTTAAAGGATGAAATCGGCTGCGAAAATTGTTCAACTGTTTATTGCAATATTGAGTAAGATGGGAGATTTCTCCCATCCTTTTTTAATGGACTTAATTGTGTCTGTTTTTACCGTATTGCTTTTGGAATGTAAACACAGAATGGTTCACTTTCAAGGTAATCGCCCGTCATAGCATAGGCTCTTGACCTTGAGCCACCGCAAACATGCCGAAATTCGCAGACTCCACATTTCCCCTTAAATTCATCGGGATTTCTTAAAGATTTGAAAATAGGTGATTCCCGGTAAATTTCCGCTAATGGCTGCTCGCGAACATTTCCTGCTTTTACCGGAAGAAGACCACTAGGATATACATCTCCAATATGGGAAATGAACACAAAACCGTTACCATCATTTACTCCCTTTGGAGCACGGCCGAGCCCATCAATCGAACCTGTTAATCCCTGTTCTGTTAAAGCACTTAAATAATTGATTTCAGCTGTCTGTTCCTTTGCTTCACGCATTTTTTGCTGTATAACAACGCGGCGGTAATGCTGTGCAGCAGTTGTTTTAATATCAAAAGTAACTCGTTTGCTTAGTTCATATAGCCATCTAAATACTTTTTCATGTTCAACAGGAGAAATCATATCGGATTCCTGTCCTCTTCCCGTCGGAACTAGGAAAAAGACACTCCACAATACGCATCCTAAATCTTCCACCATTTTGGCCATATCATCAAGGTAGTTAATATTGTACCTAGAAATTACCGTATTAATCTGAATCGGGATTTCAAGCTCGTGTAAGTATTTAATTCTTTCCATTGTTAAATCAAACGACCCCGAAGTTCCGCGAAAATGATCATGGACTTCAGCAGTCGGTCCATCAATACTGAAGGCCCAGCGGGATAGACCAACCTCTTTTGCCTTTTCAATTGCTTCTTTTGTCACATTCGGTGTAGCACTTGGAGTCATCGAAACACGAACTCCTTTTTCTACAGCATATTTAGCAATATCAAAGACATCTTCCCGCATCAAAGGGTCCCCGCCTGTAAATACGAGCATTGGATTATTCATTTCATATATTTGATCAATAAGGTTTTTGCCTTCTTCGAAGGATAATTCACGAGGGTCACGTCTATACTGTGCTTCTGCGCGACAATGCAGGCATTTTAATTGACATGCACGTGTAAGCTCCCAAATAACAATAAAAGGGTCTTTATTAAAATCTCGGCTAAAAGCCATATGAAACGCCTCCTAATAACAGCTATTTCAAAATCAAATAGCCTTTATTACTTTGTATTATAAAGGTGTTTATAGGGTAAAAAAGTGAACTATCTCACAACCTGGCCATTTTATATGTCTGTTTTGTGAAAGTACAAAAAAAAACAGCAGAAATCTCTGCTGTTTTTAAGGTAACTTATCTAATTCCAAGCGCAATTTTTGCATAACGTGACATCATCTCTTTGTTCCATGGTGGATTCCAGACAATATTTACGTCAACATCTTTAATTTCAGGGATATCCGCTAATGCTCGTTTCACTTGGTCAACAATGGTGCCTGCAAGCGGGCAGCCCATAGTCGTAAGAGTCATTGTAACAGTTAGATTCCCTTCTTCATCCATTTCAGTATTATAAACTAATCCTAAATTAACAATATCTACACCTAACTCAGGGTCTATTACTAATTCTAAAGCACCCATTATATTTTCTTTTAAATCTTCATTCATTTTTTCCTCACTCCTATTTATTTTTGTTTTTATTATAACAAAAGCTAATTTTAAACCACATTACCTTTGCTTTTCATTCCTCTTAGTAAGTATAAAGTTTTTTTAATCCTTTTAATGTGAATTTTTTTACACTTTAGATATAAAATTGTTAACATAGAAACTATAGAAATAAAAATTTCCATAGCCGTAGTGTATCATGGAAATAAAATATTTCCTAAATAAAAGGAGTCCATATGGCAGAAAAACATTTAATCGCATTAGATTTGGATGGGACATTATTAAAGGATGATAAAACAATATCTGAAAAAACAAAGGACACCCTAAAAAAAGCGAGAGCGGAAGGTCATATCGTGATGATCGCTACAGGCAGACCCTTTCGCTCCAGCGAAATGTATTATCAGGAGCTCGAATTAGACACACCAATAGTAAATTTTAATGGCGCATTTATGCATCATCCGCGAAATCCAAAATGGGGCTTTTACCATGAACCGTTGGATGTCAAAGTGGCTAAGGAAATTGTTGAAGCCTGCAGAAGCTTTCATTTTCATAATATAATCGCTGAAGTAATGGATGATGTTTACTTCCATTACCATGATGAAAAGCTTATCGATATTTTTAACTTTGGAAATCCAAAAATAACAACAGGAGATTTAGCAAATTATTTACAGGATTCCCCTACTAGTTTGCTGATTCATACTGAAGAAGATCAATTAAAAACGATACGTGACCATTTATCAGCAGTTCATGCTGAAGTTGTTGATCATCGGAGTTGGGCAGCACCATGGCACGTAATAGAAATCATTAAGGTAGGTTTAAGTAAAGCTGTTGGATTGAAAAAGGCTGCCGATTACTTTGGTATCCCTTCAGAACGAATTATTGCTTTTGGGGATGAAGATAATGACCTAGAAATGCTTGAATATGCTGGTCACGGGATTGCGATGGGAAATGCAATTGATAAAGTAAAGAATATTGCCAATGATGTTACCCTTTCAAATGAAGAGGATGGAGTTGCACAATATTTGGCAAATTTGTTAAATTTAAAAGTTTAATCGCAATTCACCATTGTTTACCTAAATGAACGAATCTGGATTTGTGCATACTATTTTATGAGGCAGCATTGCTGCTTCAATTTGGGCTATGAGCATATTGGAGGGATTCGAATGGGTAAACGAAACAAATCAAAACGCTTTGTCCAGCAAGGAAAGGATACCGTCAGCAAACATGCCGAACGTATTCCTTATCACATGACCTACGCTGAAGCGGAAGCTCAGAAATTGGCCAATGTGCACGATTCCTCGATTGGAGGAGCATAGGATGGGAAACCTACTGTTCCAGGAAGCAAGGAGATTTGTTGAAATGGCGAAGTCTGCCAGCCCTGCTGATGTTGACTCTGCAGTAGCGAAAGCCAAGAACGCCCTAAGTTCAGCATTCGCCAATTCGACTGTTGCAGAACAAGCACAGCTCCAACAAATGCAACAAGAGCTTGAACAGATTACTTAAATTAAAAATAAGAAAAGCGGAAGCTCCCCATTTTGAGCTTCCGCTTTTCTTATTGTGTAATTTCTAAAATTATTAGGTATTGGTTAATAATATTTCCATCTTTTTTTCGTTCATAAAGATTCAACATCAATGAACCATTAGCAGGAAGTTTATCGATTGGAAGTTGAATATGAAGCTTAAACGGCTCCCACTCTTCCTTTCCTGTTAAACCAATCTCTTTTTCCTTTATATACTCCTTATGGCCATCCTCAACCGAATAAAAGAAGCCCCTGTTTGCTGGTCTCACTTCTCCTGTAACAACATAATCCCCTTTGGTGCCTGACACTTTTACAAACCTAAATGCAGGGTTTTCTTCAGGAACCTTTAGCTTTTGACTATGGTATAGCTTCGCCCGATTTTTAATAGGTTCATCATTAAGACTTACGGGCTTGAGCAAGGCATTAACCGTATAAATACCTGAAGGTACCCTTTTACCCTTGAATTGATAGTTCCACTTCTCATATCTTTTTACCGTTTGATGCGGCTCTACAACAATGGTTTGAAATGCCTGAAGGAAATACTTCCCTTTTGAATAAACATACACTTCCGTTCCAGCTTGGTCAGTAATCGTTATTTCAATCATTTGCGAGGTAGGAAATTCAAAATGGAGCGGTATGTCTCCTTCATTTTTGATGACTATTTCAAATAAAACATTTTCAGGGCCTGCGATTGGTATAAGATAAAATGAATAATTGAAATCATTCACCCCGTTCGCATTCGTATTCATTGCTAATGAAAAGAAAAGCAGGATTATACATAAAAGAATTCGCATGTTGGGCTCCTTTTTCCTTTATTCTCTTCGAAAAAATCCGTATACCGCAGTTGTCTGAATGATATTAGTGAAAGCTTTGGGGTCAACATCCTTAATAATTCTTTCTAAATCAAACAGTTCATAGCGAGTAATAACAATCATCATGATTTCCCGAGTTTCATTTGAAAAGGCACCTTTCCCCTGAATCATGGTAATACCCCTTACAAGTTTGGCATGAATCGCTTTTTTCATTTCGTCTGCTTTTTTGGTAATGATAAAAGCTGTAAGCTTTGCATGCCGAGTATGGATAGCATCGACTACTCTTGTTGATGTGTATAAGAAAACAAGGGTATAAAGAGCTTTTTCGGCACCATAAAGAAATCCTGCCGTTACAATGATAATGCTATTTAACACAAACATATACGGTCCAATTGGTTTGTCTTTTAATCTTGATAAAACCATTGCTATGATATCGAGACCTCCAGTGGAAGCTCCCCATTTTAATGTTATACCAACACCTGCCGCTACGATGACACCGCCAAAAACGGCATTTAATAAAATATCGTGCGATACTTGTTTAACAGGTATTAGCTCTAAAAATAATGATGAAAGCGCAACACTAAGGAAGCTGTAAACAGTAAATGACCTTCCCACTTTCATCCATCCAAGAATTGCAACTGGAATATTCAATAACAAAAGTAATAATCCCATCGATACGTGGATAGGTGTATGATCACTTAATACCTTTGAAAGTAACTGAGCAATACCTGCCACCCCACTGGAGTATATATTCGCAGGTATAAGAAACAAATTCATTCCTAAAGCATATAAAAATGCCCCTGCAACGACAATGATGATTTTTTGAGTTTGGAGCCAAAGCAAGACAACGCCCTCCTTTATTGTTCACACATTACAATTTTGATAATTGTATTTTTAAGGTGAAACCGATAAACTGAAACTAAATATAATAGCTTGAAAGCAGGTGAGCTTCATGCAGGTAAAAATACTGGCTGACAGCGCATGCGATTTACCTCTAAGTTTCTACCAAGATAATAATGTCACATTAATTCCCTTGAAGGTCCATATTAATGATGAGGAATATGAAGATGTTAAATCGATTGACCCAAAAACTGTTTATGATGCCATTCGAAGAGGAGCGGTTCCCAAAACATCACAAGCCTCTCCCCTAATGTTTGAGGAGATTTTTACCCAAATGGCAGAAAATAATGAAGATGGAATTTACATAGCCTTTTCTTCCGAATTGTCAGGAACATATTCCACCGCTGTTATGATTCTTGACCAAGTGAAAGAAAAATATCCAAATTTTAATTTAACGATAGTCGATACGAAATGTGCCTCGCTTGGACAGGGCTTAATCGTCAAGGAAGCAACAAAACTAGCTGCTGAAAATGCATCCAAAGAAAGCATTTTAAAAGAAGTTCAGTTTAGAAGTCAGCATATGGAGCATCTTTTTACTGTTGAAGATTTGGATTATTTGGCAAAGGGAGGCCGAGTCTCTAAAGCATCAGCCTTTCTCGGTGGATTACTGAATATTAAGCCTATACTAAATGTAGAGGACGGAAAACTTGTTCCGATTGAAAAATTACGAGGTAAGAAAAAAGTATTTCGACGTTTAATTGAGATCATGGAAGAACGCGGTTCGAACATGCAGGAACAAATTATCGGGATCAGTCACGCTGATAATGAAGAAACTGCCTTAGAAGTAAAAACTATGATTGAGGAAGCATTCCATCCAAAAGAAGTTTACATTTCTTCAATAGGTTCAGCTATAGGAGCTCATACTGGTGCAGGTACTATTGCCATATTCTTTTTAAACCAACTATCATAAAAAAACAGAGCAGAATCGCTCTGTTTTTATTTATGATCTGTCGTTTTCGAGTATTGATTTTTCCCGGCCTGGCGGTTTTTTTCGCGCATCATATTTTTTTCATGATGAAGTGCATTATTATCCTTTGCTTTTTTATCATTATCTGATGTATGCGGCATCTTTTCCATACCCCTTTCAAATTACTTCACCTGTAGTTTCTGTTAATTTGAAAAAGATATGTAATCGACTTATTATTCTTTCTTGGCGTATGTCCAGGTGCCTTCCTGATATACCCTGCCCTCTTTCAATAACTTTCCCAGCGCCCGTTTGAATGCACCCTTACTTAATTGAAAACGTTCTTGTATATCTTCCGGCATACTTTTATCGTTGTAGGGCATTGCTCCATTTCTGCTCATCAAGTATTCATAAATCCTTTCCGCATCTAAGTCCTGCGATTCTTCTTTTCTGGCAAGTAAAGAAACGTTAATCGTTCCGTCTTCCTTAATATCGATGATTCGCCCTTCTACTTTTTCACCTAAACGCGGCTCCTGATTTCGCTGCGACTCATGAATAAATCCTTTGAAGCCTTCCAATGTGTAGACCCAGCTTCCAACTTTCGCTGTCCGGTAAATGTGACCCTGTATATTTTTGTTAAAATCATTTCTCGTTGCTTTTGCCGATATAGATTGAATAACCTGATCACTTGCAAGCTTTGCATACAAAAGGAAATTTCGTGTAACTCTTAAGGTGATATAGACTAAATCTCCTACCTTTGGCCATACCGATCTATATGAAGGGAGATCATCTCTTCCCAGCAGGATATCCTTTTGAAGACCAATGTTAAGGAAAACGCCAAGATCGGTGTTGATATCCGTTACCTTAACCCATGCATATTTGCCAACAGCGATTTCCGGAATGTTTGTTGAAGCAGAAATTCTTCCTGCTGCGTCAACGTAAAGAAAAACCTCAACTTGATCCCCTTCTTCAAATTCTTGATGCGCTTCATTTTTATGTAATAACACATCTTCAGTTCCATCAGTTAAAAAATAACCAAATGCAGCCTGTCTAGCTACGGATAATGTTGTTGTTTGACCAATTAGTTCATTTAATGACATATATTACTCCCCTTTTCTTTTTGGAGCTTTTATTTAAGTTGTAATAACCTGCTATATTTTACTATAATGTAGCCATAAAGGGAAACTTTTGCAGGGAAACATTTTTACATAAATGTTAAATAAATGGAGGTTTTGTAATGTCTAAAGACAGCTCATTTGATATTGTATCCAAAGTTGAATTTTCTGAAGTTACCAATGCCATTACGCAAACGATGAAGGAAATTGGCACCCGCTACGATTTTAAAGGCAGCAAGAGTGAGGTTTCGCTCGACAAAGAAGAACTTGTTCTTGTTTCCGATGATGAATATAAAATGGATCAGTTGAAAGATGTTTTACTTGGAAAATTAATTAAAAGAGGTGTTCCAGTAAGAAATCTAGATTACGGGAAAATCGAAAAAGCTTCAGGAGGCACAGTCCGCCAAAGAGCCAAGCTAGTTCAGGGCATTGACAAAGAAAATGCCAAAAAGATTAATACCATCATTAAAAATAGTGGAGTTAAGGTAAAAAGTCAGGTTCAAGATGACCAGATACGTGTAAGCGGCAAAAACCGTGACGATCTACAAAAAATAATTTCCTTGGTTCGTGAAGCAGATCTAACTGTGGATGTTCAATTTATCAATTACCGTTAAAATCATGGCGGAAGGATTTTTATCCTGACGCCTTTTTTATTGTATTCATCTTAAGCTTTTCTCGAAAACTAACAGGTGAAATGATCACTTGGAGGTTTTTACACATGAGCAACAAGCAAAATCAACAAAAAGTCATCTTCCCGCCTCAACATCAGAATCATCAGCCAGGGATTGAAAGCATAATGGATCCATTGCCAGTTTCGATTGATCCCAATTTTAAGCCAGGTGGGAAGTTAGCAGGAAAAGCAGCGATAATTACCGGCGGTGACAGCGGCATTGGGAAATCTGTGGCCATATATTTTGCAAAAGAAGGCGCTGATGTCGCAATTGTTTACTTGGAAGAGCATGGGGATGCTGAAGAAACAAAGCAGTTAATTGAAGCGGAAGGCCGACGCTGTCTCCTTTACGCAGGAGATATCGGCAATGAAGATTTTTGTAAGGATATCGTTCATAAAATCATTTCTGAATTTGGTAAGCTGGACATTCTCGTTAACAACGCGGCAGAGCAGCATCCGCAAAAAAGCTTGCTGAATATTACTTCTACTCAATTAGAAAAAACGTTCCGGACAAATATTTTCTCTTACTTTTACATGACGAAAATGGCTCTGCCTTATTTAAAGAATGGGGCATCGATTATCAATACCGCTTCCATAACTGCCTACGAAGGGAATGAACAATTGCTTGATTACTCTGCTACTAAAGGTGCCATTGTTACCTTTACGCGCTCACTAGCAAAATCGCTTGCACCTCAAGGAATACGTGTAAACGGCGTTGCACCCGGACCAATCTGGACGCCGCTAATTCCCTCCACCTTTCCTGCCGACCAAGTCGCAACCTTTGGTTCGACGACTCCAATGGGAAGGGCAGGGCAGCCTTGCGAACTTGCACCCAGCTATGTTTTCCTGGCATCAGACGACTCTTCCTATGTTAGCGGTCAAATGATACACGTAAATGGTGGAACAATTGTAAATGGGTAAGAAAAACGCATCGGGAGTAAAGCCCCCGATGCGTTTTTAATTCGTTCTTCTTCTTCTTTTAAGAATTAAAATAAGAAATAAGAAAACCAATAAGTAAACGACTATTAACGATGCAATATGAGGAATATTGAGTCCGCTTTTCTTTGTCAATACATATATTTCTGATACATCCCGATCGATAATTAGATTATATTGATTATCATGGCTTCGAACAAGGTCTCCTCCAAGTAAGCCACGCAGCTCTTTCCCGCCTTCAAGCTGTTTTTTTGTCAATGTAACCTTTTGGGATTTTCGTGTATTATTGATTGCAATAATTGAGGTTTCCCCTTTGTAGACACGCTTATAAACAGACATCCCATCCCGGTTATAGAGCATCTCCATTGTTCCTCTTGTTAATGATGGCAGCTGATTTCTTAATTCACCCAGCTTTGTAATATAGTCGATTAGCTCTTTTTCCGCTCTAAAACTCATTTGCCGGCGATTATCCGGAATTTCTCCACCATTTAAAGCAATTTCGGTACCATAATAGACATTCGGAATTCCTGGCGTGGTATAGAGATAGGTCAAAGCCGTTTTCCAGCGCGATCCTGGGAACTGTTTCTGGTCCACGATGTCACTCGTAAATCTGACGGTGAATTCATTATCAAAAAATGTTCCATTTTGAAAAGCTGGTTTACCGTTTTTAGTATTCGATGAGACTGAATGTAAGGATTGATTCGTATTCGCAAAGGCTTTGCGTAAAGACTCACTTTGATTATAATCAAACAAGCTATCGATACCAGCGCTTTGGAATTTATTCATATCAATTGAAGTATTTTCTGCCGGAATGCCTAGTAAGAAGAAGTCCTTTTTATCTTTTTTAACTTCTGTTGAAAAATCCTTCCAAAAGCTTAATGGAACATGATTTACTTCTGGCAGACCAAAACCGTCCACTTCTGTTTTTTTAATCCACCATTTAGCCGCATCAATTAAATATTTTTTTACTTCAGGATTATCTTGATTTAGGTCAGGCAAACCATTTACCCACCCATTTTCAATTTGCTCCTGATTATTCCAATCGGCAATTTCCTGTTTTGGGTGAAACCAATCCTGCTTGGTTTGGTCGTTTACCCATGGGTTCGATGCCGCAACATTATTAGTGACAAAATCAAGAATCACCTTCATTTTCCGATTGTGAGCTTCACTAACAAGCTTTTGGAATGTTTGCAACGTACCAAAATGCTCGTCCACTTTATAAAAATCATTTACCCAATAGCCATGGTATCCATTCTTGGCATTGTCAAAGATAGGGGTTATACGTATGGCGGTAAAGCCCATATCCTGTATGTAATCCAATTTATCGATTATACCTTGAATATCACCGCCGTTAAAGGTTAACGGGTCATTAGTATTTGTATCAATATCATTGCTTGAATCACCGTCATTAAAGCGGTCGACCATGATTGAATATACCGTTTCATCCTGCCATAAGCGTTTTTCTTTTTGTACCTTAGCACTAACCGGAACGGAAGAAAATAAAAAAATGGTGATTAAAATGAGTGTCAATCTTTTCATAAATAATATCCTCCTCATAAAAAAGAGGGGGGAGTGTTCCCCACCCTACACTCATTTTAATCGAATAAAGGTTTTATTCCAAATTTAATCTATTATTTATTGTTTTAATTCACTATATTGATATTGTAATCTTTAAACCATGTGTGCAGCTGCACAAGGTAGGCCAATAATTGTGGTCCTGTCATCAACTGGCCAAACCATGGTTCTTGAAAGGATTTCCCTCCAGAATCAACAATTGCCTCAAGCTTCTCCTTATTAAAGAATTCATGTAAGGCTGAGGATTTATCCAGCAGCACATTTTTTAAGATTTTCTGGACTGCTATTGTATACTGTGGGTTATGTGTTTTTGGGTAAGGACTTTTTTTCCGGTATAGAACTTCTTCAGGAAGGATTCCTTCAAATGCCTTTCGTAACAGTCCTTTTTCTCTTCCCCGATACATTTTCATCTCCCATGGGATATTCCAAACATATTCGACCACCCTGTGGTCTGCAAATGGGACTCTGACTTCAAGACTTGCCCCCATACTCATCCGGTCTTTCCTGTCGAGCAGGGTGGTCATAAACCATGTCATATTTATATAGAATAATTCTCGGCGTTTGGCTTCTTCTGAGCTCTCCCCTTCTAATTTTGGAGTTTCCGCAATCGCCTTTCGATATTGCTCCAAACAATATTCCTGTAATTGTAATTTTTCCTGCCAATGAGGCTTTAATAAATTTTCCCGCTCTGACACTGAACGCATCCATGGGAAACCAGGCCGCTCCAAGTCCTGTTTACGATGAAACCATGGGTAACCCCCAAAAATTTCATCAGCACATTCTCCTGATAGACTTACAACAAAGTCTTTTTTGATTTCTTTACAAAACCAGAGCAGTGAGGAATCAATGTCTGCCATCCCTGGTAAGTCTCTGACATGAACCGCTTCGATTAAATCACTAACTAACTGCTGCTGGGAAATGACCTTGTTATGGTGCTTAGTTCGAAAAATGTCTGTCATCATTTGAATATATTTCCCGTCCGAATCCGGCTGAAACTCATTGGATGAAAAATATTGGTCATTTCCTTCATAGTCAATCGAATAAGTATGAAGCTTCCCTTTATTTTGATCTGCGAAGCCTTTAGCAGCAATGGCAGTAATAATACTTGAATCCAGACCTCCTGATAATAAGGTACATAAAGGTACATCGGATACAAGCTGCCTGGTCACAGCATCACTTACTAAAAAACGTACCTTTTCTGCCGTTTCCTGTGTATTATCCTTATGTTCTTCGCTTTTTACATTCCAGTAGCGCCAGATCTTTAAGCCCTTTTTAGAAAAAGTTAACGCATGTGCGGGCCTAAGTTCCTGAATTCCTTTAAACACACCTGATCCAGGTGATCTTGATGGACCTGCTCCAAAAATCTCGGCAAGCCCTTCTTGGGTTACCTCGGTTTTCATTTCCGGGTGAGCCAGGATTGCCTTAATTTCCGAAGCAAATAAAAGTCCTTTATGATGTTCCGTGAAAAATAACGGTTTTACACCTAATCTATCTCGTCCAATAAAGAGTTGTTCGTTTTTACTGTCCCAGATTGCAAAGGCGTAGATTCCATTTAGATAATTTACACACTCTTCCGCCCATTCTATATAGGCAGTTAACAGAACTTCTGTATCAGAATGACCTTTAAAGGAATATCCTTTAGTAAGGAGAATTTTGCGGATATCTTCAGTGTTATATAATTCCCCATTATAACAAATGGTGAATTTTGCGCTTTCCTTTTGTTTGGACATGGGCTGCCTGCCCCCTTCAGGGTCGACAACAATAAGACGTTTATGCCCAAAGCCTACATGTGTCTCAGTCCAGATGTTCGTTTCATCAGGGCCTCTCTTTGCCAGGGTTTTGGTCATTTTTTCAATTATATCTGTTTGGTTTCTTACGTCCATACCATAATTAATCCATCCAGTAATTCCACACATGTACGTATCTCCTTTCTGTCAATCAAACTACTGTACATCCAATTTATGGTTTATTGTATTCAGCCCATTATTTTTGGTTAATTGTCCATTATCAGAATCACATATTTGGTATACCAAAAGGGGTTTAAATATTAATACTTAATTAAAAAAATTACCTTGTTATAAAATTTCAGGAAGATGTCTAAAAAGGAAGATGAAAGCATCTGGTACGGAGGTTAATAATGAATCGACAACAACGAATGAATCTATATGATCTTCAACAAAGAGCCTATACCGAGGGAACAGTCGAACAAATTAATGATCAGTGGATATTTTTTGATGAGGAGACGGAAGAAGCTGCTATGCTAGAGGATTATCTACAGCAGGAAATTGAAGTTTTCCGGATGAATCGATGGAAAAAAGGGATTTTGTATGAATCGGGGAAAATTCGAATCGGGAAAGAAGCGACCATGCTTCGGGACCATGACTTGGTGAGAATCCGGAAGCATTTAGTTTACTCTCTTGAAAGGCTTTTAGAAGGGGTTAATGATGACGCCTTCTTCCAATTTGTTACCACTCTAAACTCGTTAAACTTTTCCATTTACGATTGTATTTATTGCTACAATCATCTCTCATTTATATCGGATGAACACCGTAAAGATGGCGTAAATTTTATGGTTTTTGATAATCAAGAGCAAATTTGCAATGTTCAGCATCATTTTTTCTACTTTGAAAAGGTCAACGACCGCTTCGAATTCACTTTAAATACCGGAAAAAGACTTATCATCGAAAAAATGATTTCATGAAACAAAAAGGCAGGGATTGTCCCAGCCTTTTTTAGTTTCCAAATTGATTGTCTCTGCTATCTGGCCTCTTGAAAGGGTAATATGTTAATAATATTATAATAAATTAATGCGGTGAACTATTAAAGAAAGTGAATAAAATAAAAAGCTGTCTTTTTAGACAGCCTTTACTTACACAAATATTATGGATTTAAAAAGGACATTGGCAGTTGAACAAAGCCTAAATATAATACTAGCAAAAATGCCACTACAAACTGAATCCAAAATGCCGAAACTCTCCTTTGGCTAGCAACTCTGCCAAGAATCATTTCAAATAAACCAATTACCCAAAGACCAGCGACTGCTTTTAACCAATACATTGGTGTAATATTTCCAACCCCATTTAATTTGGCTAGAAGCCCAATTCCTGTTGCTATAATGAGTAAGAACAATACCCTTAAAATCATTCGAACGATTTTAGCACCTTTTGCTTTTCCTCCTTTAAGTAAGGAAAGAGCCACGAAAAATAATATTAGAGCTAAAACCCATGAAGTAATATGAGCGTGAATCATTGAATTGCCTCCTTATGTATGTTCATTTCATTTATTCCGAAACTATCATACCATAGAGAGTTCCAAAAATCGAAAAAAGTATGTTCTAAATAAAGATAATTAATATGAAATTGTTACTAACTCATGTCAGAAATTTTTTTGAGTTTTTTTATTGTTATCATTGGCCCGTTTGAAACAATTGGTGGAATCATAGCAATAACATGTCCCTCATTCGGCAGCATAAAATCAATAACAGGTGAACTTTCGTCGATTTTTCTTCCGAAAGTGGTGCCAATTTTTTTTATTACGCTTAATAAATGATCGTTATTACGGAATTGAATAGGAGTTAATAATATTTTACCATTCCGTTCACAGTACACTTCGTTTGGTCCATTCACCAAAACGTCTGTAACATCCGTATCCAATAAAAGTGATTTAATTGGCCCAAATGCATGAAAAGGCGTTAGCATCTTGAGCTTTGGAGTAGATGATTGATTTCCAGAGGAAGAAATCTCTTTTTTCAATCCTCCATCGGTTTGATTACTTTGTTCTTGAATGCGTAGTAATAGACCCATTCAGTCGACCTCCTCCTTCGGTAACTGGCTGGCATAGTGCTGATGCACTTTAGCCCCTTTAGCTTTGCGTCACTGATTTTCATCAGTTTTGCCTTTATCGAGAATCAGTAAATTTATTTTCGACTGTTCTCATTATCATCATAGTAGAAATTCACCTCTTATAATATCATACTAATCTATCATTTATAACCTTAAACAATAGTCAATTTGACTCATTTTATTATTTTTTGATAAGGCTATTTTCGCAAAGATGGTTGTTTTTCGTAAAAGTTCATCAACCCGTATAACAAGATTCTTCATGGCATCTTTTCGTAAGGACATTTGGGAAAATTGCCTACCAACTTAGTAAAAGCCCTAAATTAAGCCCCAAAAGCAACATAGTTTACGAAAAGAGCCTTTGATAAAAAACTTTATTTGGGCGAATGAATCACATTACACCCGCCCAATCATAGAATGTAAAGATATTAATAAAAAAAGGGTGTTGAACATGCCAGCAATTGTTGGAGTTGCACAGGTCATAACACTTGGAAGCAGCTCTGTTTTCCATATTGGAGATGTCTATAAAATCATGCCATTTTCTGCAGCCAAAACATTCTCTGGTGCAGGTTCTTTTAATACAGGCGAAATATTAGATGTAAATAACCGATTAAGTACAACAAATACCTATGATCCAGATTCGATTGACCAGCCAATTTCCTTTAACCTGTAAGAATTGGGGGGATATTGATGAATTTTTATATTCAGCAGAATATCCAGATTAATTTTATCAAAATTGGCGGTATTACCAATTCCTCCGTTCTGCAAATAGGGAGTGCCGGAATTATTAAATCAGCAGCTTATTTATCTAATACAGGAGGATTCACCAAACCAGCACCGCCCACTATAAAACCTGGTGAAATTACAAGTGGGGTACCATCCTCACAATTATTACTGGCTCCCTCTGTGCCGCTGCAAGCACCAGTACGGTTAGGAAGTATTGAATAAGGAGTTATAGCGAGGTGATTTAATGTATCAAGATTATTACCAATATCTTCAATGGTTGCAAAAATGTATTCAGGCTCAAGAAAATCGAATCACGGCATTAGAACAAACGATTCAAATGATGCGGGATGAAATAAAAAAATTAAATGAAAAACAATCCATCCATGTCGATAAAATTGAATATAAATTCGATCAATTAAAGGTAGAAACTCTCGAAGGTACATTAAACATTGGCTTAAATCCTAATGATTTAGCGGGAATTGAGGACTTTGCTGTTCAAAATCAATCCTTAAACACTCCATTATCTCCACAATCAAAAATGCAGAGGTCCATTAAAATTGAGGAAGCTATTTATCAATATTTGGAGTTGGATTTACCACAAATAATTGAAAATACTCAAAATAAATTAGCCATCCCACCAAATGAATCCTATTTTTCCTTTATCAAAGAAGATATTTTAAAACAACTTCCTAACAGGATAGATTATCATTTAAAAAATATGAGGTCGAAAGAGAACTCTGAAAATAATCAGTTACACGACGAACAAATCATTGAATTATTAAAGCAGGAGATCCAAAACGGGGTATTTATTTTTCTAAGTAATATCCCAGAAAATGTGAAAGGAATGAAAAACGAATGATATTTGAAGTCTATAACCGGAATCTTTGTGTCGGAGACATTAAAATTACCGGCGTCTCCAGTTCCTCGTTAGTCATGGTAGGTGATACCGAGACCATCCAGTTAGCATCTGCATTTGACACACCGGCAGAATCCTTAATCATTGGACCTTTTGTTCCATTGGCGGCGGATGTGACACCTGGCTATGCTACAGCGACTATCTAGTGTTGATCACCTTAAAGTAATGATTGCATCTTTCTCCTCAATTCTTCAGCTTGGCGATTCCTGTATTATTAATGGATTTTCCCGCGCTCTTGCTGTTCAAAGGGAAGCTGAAATATTTTTTGGAAATGAGGGCAATATGTCTTCCTATAGTGTATCTACCAAACCTATTCCATTCCTGCCAATAAATGAAGCACTTTACTTTACCGCCTATAATACCAATCCTCTGATAAAAGTTCAAAACATGGATATAATCGGTTTTTCTAGTTCATCCATTTTACATGTTGGCAATACTAAAAATGTATCATTGGAGGCCAGGGTTAAACACATACGACATGAACTTCTGTTTGGCCATGAACAGGATATATGAAATACGCATATGTTATCTTATATCTTAATTAAAAAAGGATGTTTATCATGCCAGCCATTATTGGCCCAGTCCAAATTGTGAATGTCGCCGGCGGAATTGTACAATTCGGGGACACCGTCTACATTTCACCTAAATCCGGTTCCAAAACCGCAGCCGGCTCAGGGGCATTTAATACTGGTGGAATCATTATAACCAATAACGGGCTTAGTGGTACTAATGTACTTGATACCAATTTAATTGACCAGCCAATTGCGGGGAATAATTAAAAAATGACATAAACCAATACATTGGTCTATGTCATTTTTTGTATTTTAATCAAGTCTTAAAATATGAGCCCCGTCGAAGAAAAATAAATACCTCTGCGAAACCTTTCTTCGCCAAATTTGCTCAATAGCTTTTGAATAAATGTCAATTTGCAGTCTGTATCTTTTTTCAAGAATTGGTTTAGCCTGGTCAAACCCGCCTTTATATCTGTCAATAATTCCATCGGATTTATAGTCAATTAAGATTAGACCATGCTCATCTTCAAGGATGCAGTCAATAATCCCTTGGACAAACACTGATTCATTCTCGTCCTTCCAATCTGAATAAACTTCATGTGCTGGCAGTGAAAGTGTAAACGGAATTTCTCTATATATAGACTTAGCAGAAAAATATTTTTGTCCCAACTCTGTTTTAAAAAATTGACAAATTAAATTGGTGTCGATAATTCCCGCTTGCTCCTCCGTTAATAATTCATTTTGAACCATCCAGACTAGTTGATTGTGAACGGACTCATTCGTTATAGGCTTTGTCAAATCCACGTGCTGCATCACCATGTGCATGGCAGTACCGCGCTCAGCAGGACTCAATGACTTTTCCTGCATAAATTTAGGCCGTTTTAAAATTGGCTTTTTAATCCGGCGAACAAGGTCTGTACCACTTTGCTCGTCAGCAATCTCCCGCTGGCGTTTCATTTCAGAGACGGTTTGCTTAGAGCGATGAGATGACGCATTTGGGTATAAATATTCCCACGACAGTCTTGAATTAATTTCTTCTGAATAAGCAGATGTTACCGGAACGACATTTCCGTTTTGAACCAATTCTAAGTAATGGTCCTCTTCCATTTCCAAAGTTACTTCCTGTTTTCTTATATCTTCCGCAGACATGATGGAAATTTTCCAACAGGAGGGATGATGTGTAATTTCCTCCGGTATAAACCCATTTGCCTCAGCAGCAGGGTTTAACATCTTGCTGTTCTGATGACGGATAAGCGCCGGCCCTATCCAGTCAATATAACTCGTGCTGCTTGCGCGCTCATAATCATTTAACAGCCATTCTTGATTCGAGGACATGTCTATCCATTGCTCAATCTTTTTTATCGCTTCCTTTAATGTGGCTGTCATGTAAAGCTTCTCCTTCGCCCTTGTCATGGCCACATATAACACCCGCATTTCTTCTGCAAGCATTTCCATTTTCTTTTTTCGCTTAAAGGCAATTTGCGGCAGGGACGGATAGGAAATTCTTTTTTCAGCATTGACATACTTTGCGGCAAATCCGAATTCCTTATCTAGCATATATGGTTTTCGTATATCCATCATATTAAAGTTTCTCGCCATACCAGCCATAAAAACAATCGGAAATTCCAATCCTTTACTGCTGTGAATCGTCATGATCCTCACAACATCCTCCTGCTCCCCAAGTGCTCTTGCTGCTCCGAGGTCATCCCCTCTTTCCATCATTCGTTCTACGAATCGTAAAAAGCGGAACAATCCGCGAAAGGAGGTTTGTTCATAACCTCGCGCCCTATCATAAAAGGCCCGCAAATTCGCCTGCCTTTGTTTTCCGCCGGGGAGGCCCCCGACAAAATCATAAAACTGTGTGTCCCGATAAAGCTGCCAGATTAATTCGGAAAGCGAGCCTTGACGTGCTAATTCCCGCCAAACTTTTAAGGAGTCATAAAACAGACGCACTTTTTCATAAAAAGCTTCATTACTTTCAGTTTCCCTACTCCGGCAAAAAGCAGAAACAGCTTCCCAAAAAGATCCCCTTTTCTGATGAATACGAATCTTTGATAACTCTTCTTCATTTATACCAACGATTGGCGAACGCAGTACCGACGCTAAAGGAATGTCCTGGTAAGGATTATCAATAACCCGGAGCAGCGAAAGCATTATTGCCACTTCGGTAGCTTCAAAATAGCCAGTGGATAAATTGGCGTAAATTGGAATTCCTTGTTGCTTGAATTCCTCCATAATCTGAGGTGCCCACGTCATGGAACGGAGGAGAATGACGATATCCCGATACATTATAGGCCGTTCCGATTTCGTTTTTGTATTATAAACTGGTGCTCCTTCTGCAACTAATTCCTTTATTTTGGCGGCGATTACTCTCGCTTCCATCTGAGACTGTTCAAGATCTGCCTGATCAAATTCAGGCGCCACATCATTGGACTCAACTTCGCCGTCTGAAGTCGATTCGGTTGTTTCTGCTGTTTGGTCAATCATCATAACCTCTACGGGATAGGGAACTTCCTCGGGATACGGTGCACCATTTTTCAATTCTGCAGCTTCGTCATAAGCAATTTCCCCGACCTTAACACCCATAATTTGTTTAAACAAATAATTGGTGGCATCGAGGACCTCTTTTCGGCTGCGGAAATTCTGGGCTAAATCGATTCTAAGACCTGTCGAGTCACCATCAAGGCGGAAACGATTATATTTTCCTAAAAACAGATTTGGCTCGGCTAAGCGAAATCGGTAAATCGATTGCTTAACATCCCCGACCATAAATAGGTTGCCGTTTGCCTCCTCCGGCTTTGCTACCAGCTTTAAAATCGTTTCCTGCACCATATTCGTGTCCTGATATTCGTCACAATAGACCTCTTTAAAATGATTTCGAAAAGCGAGGGCTGCTTCTGAGGGGAAAAATTCTCCTTCTGGCGAAATTTGACCAGTTAAAATATCTAGGCAATAATGCTCCAAATCCGCATAATCCACAAGACCTTTCACTTTTTTTGCTTTTTCAAACCGTACGGAAAATTCTTTAACGAGATGGACAAGTGTTTCAATTAGAGGCAGCATTTCCTCCATATCATGTAAAAAACTTTCCGGCCTCCGGGAAAAGAGCTCTTCTTTAATATCTTGAATTTTCTTCTTTGCCTTTTCCCTTAGCTTTTGTGCCTTTTCTGTCATACTTTCATCATATTCGCCTTTTTTCAGCCTTTTGGCAGTAGAAAATGACCAGTTCTGCATTGCCTGATATAGAACTGCCCATGAATCTTGTTTAGCTAAAATAAGGGTATCAATGACCTGTAAATCATCAATAAAATTTTCCGCCCTCGGGGAGGGACCTCCTGGCAGCTTTGTTAGTTCCAATCCCTTTTTAATCATTTCCTTGGCTGCCTCTAACTGTAATTCAATATCAAAAAGGAGCGCATGGGTAAAAGGAAGTTCTTCAATATTGGTAATCCCGCCTACATCATACATAGAAACAATCCCATGTAAATATTCATCAGGGAGAGGATTGGACCGGGCAAAATCATAAATGGACCGAACAATATCCATTAATGCCGAATCACTCCGATCATTCGTGAATGAATCGACCAATTTAAAAAATACCTCATTCTCCCCTTTTCCATATTCTTCTTCAAACAACTCGTCCATTACTTCATCCCTGATTAATTGCGCTTCAGTTTCATCCGCGATTCTAAATCCTGGGTCAACATCGATTAAATAATAATATTTCCGGATTACCTCCATGCAAAAAGAATGAAGTGTTGAAATGGATGCTTTATTCAGCAAACTAAGCTGTTTTCTTAAGTGGCGGGAGCTTGCATCTGCATCGAGTGCTCTTTCTAATGCTTCGCCAATCCGGTGTCGCATCTCAGCTGCAGAAGCATTGGTAAATGTCACGACTAATAATTCATCAACATCAATTGGATTGTCTTCCGAAAGAATTTTTCGAATGATTCTCTCGACTAAAACAGCAGTTTTTCCTGACCCTGCCGCTGCGGCGACAAGAATATCTTTATCTCTCGCCATTATTGCTTTCCACTGATCATCAGTCCATGTCACGTTTTCCGGTTTTGGCGGTATAATAAAATTACTCATTTGAATCAGCCTCCTTCCGTATTAACCCCAATACCTCTTCCTTCGAATATGGTGTTAGAATCCTGTATTGATTGTTTTCAATCGATTCATCAAATTGACATACTGATTTATAGACGCAAAATGTACAAGGTGTTTTATCCTTCAGTTTGTATGGTGTGATGCCAATCTCGCCATCGATAATGGCATTTCCTGTTTTTTGATATAACTTACGGATATGGTTTTTGAGATTGTTGAATTCATTTAAACTGGCAACCTTAGATTTTTTGGACAAATTGCCGTCCTTCTTAATGCCAGCAGCAATTATTTGCGAGTCGCCGGATTCAAGGGATTGGTCCATCATGCGGATGACATTTTGATCACTTAGCATTAACCCATTCATTTTAAATTTTTTCATGATTTGATTTTCAATTTCATCAATTGTCAGCATTTTGGTAGTATAAATGAATGGATTATGAACATGAAAATAGAGAACTCCAGCGGGACTTGCTTGCATCTCTACCAACTCTTTTGAATGAGTCATAACAATATCAAGATAGGTTAACATTTGCAGGGCAAGACCATAATACACTTCCGTTAAATTGACATCCTTTTCGCTGGATTTGTAATCAATCACTCGTAAAAATACCTGGTCATCTTCACCTTTCGATTGGTCAACTCGGTCAATCCTACCTGCTAACTCCATCTTTTTTCCATTTTTCAAAGTGAAGGACAACGGTGGCAGCTTGCCATTCGGACCAAAAGCTAATTCCAAACCGATTGGCGAGAATCCACTCACCTTTGCATGCTCGCTTAAAACAAGAGAGGCACGAGTAATAATTTGCTCCAATTTTCGCTTGATATAAAGATGGCGCTCCGAGCTGAGAAGGATTTCATTTTGAAGCTTAGGTGCCAATGTCTTAACTGCTTCTTTTGAAAGTTCCTCACATTGCTGACGCGTTAACTGCGCCCATGTTAAATTTTGTTCATTGACGATATCCGCAATCTGCTTTAAAGCAGCATGAAATAATTCCCCAATGTCTGGTGCCTCTAAACGGAATACCTGCCGCTCACGAAGTTTTAGTCCATGCTGGGCGAAATGTGAGAAAGCACAACCATTATAAAGTTCCATTCTGGAAACACTTGCCTGAATTGCTTCACCATAAAGTTCATCGGCTACTTCTTTCGAAAGTTTCACAGTCTGATTGGCGTAAAAAAGACTTGAGAATACTTTAAAAGCCTGTCCCTTCCACTTGCTCGTCATGTAAAAGTTATAAACATCCCACCATAAATCAGAAATCGGATAATGACGTTTGTTCAATTGCAGCTGGGAATTAAGATAGGATAAGGCAGTTGTTACATTAGATACAAAGCCTAATTGCCCTTCTACCATTAATTCAGCAGGGTCTGTAACATAGAAATCCTCTCGGACGTCAGGAAACATATCTTTTATTCTTTTAATATACGAAGAGGGAAGCAAAGCTTTTCCTTCATCATTTGCTAATGGATAGCTAATGTATAGAATTTCGGAGGGTGCTGTAAAAGCTTTATAAGCTAAGAAGTTCTCATCCAGCAGCCGTGTCCGGCTGCTAGGAGCCACCTTAATTCCTGCGTTAAATAGCATTTCTCTATCTTCGTCTGCTAAAATTCCATCAGCAGAAATTTTACCAGGTAAGACGCCTTCATTAACACCCACTACAAAAGCCACCTTGATTTCAGTCAGGCGTGATTTCTCCAAATCTCCAATTATTACTTGGTCGAGTGCAGGTGGAATTAGAGAAAAACGCATCGATTCAAAACCCGTTTCTAAAATGGAAGCAAACGCTTTTAAAGAAACAGGCTCTTCTCCCAATATTTCAACATATTGGTCAAGTAAATCAATTACAGAATTCCATACCTGTTCGTGTTCTCTTGCTCTAACTAAATTCCCTTGCTCTTCAGCTGCTATTTTCCAGTTTTCCAGCTTCGCAGGAATATCTAACTCCTCTAAAAATAAATAAACGGCTTCACATAGCTTTCTTCCTGTATCTGCTTTTTTCAAACGGCGGGTAAGGCGCAGTATTGGAGCAGTTATCATAAGTTTTAACTCATTTAATTCCTGCTCCATTTCTTTTTCTGCATTTGTTTGAACATTCGTTTCCATTTCCAAAGCTCTAATTCGCCGATAACTCCATCGATCCTTTTTCGTCCACTTACTGCCGTTTATTCCATAAGCTAATACATAGTTTTCCAATTTATCAAGCTTCTCTCGCATTTTTGCGGGATTATCCTGCAAAGGGTAGATTAATTCGGTTTTTATTACCCTGAAAACAGACTCGTAGCGCCAAAAAGAATTAATGACTTCAAGGCTTGAACGAATGAGTTCAACTAGAGGGTGGTTTAGCATCGTCCTTTTTTGGTCGATAAAATAAGGAATCTGATAATCAGCGAAAACGGGTTCAACTGTCTCATGATAATCTGCACCATTTCTTATTAATACCGCAATATCTCGATAGCGGTAGCCCTTTGTTCGAACTAATTGGCGAATTTCTCTTGCAATTCCCTCTATTTCAGCGCGTCGATTTACTGCCTGAAAAATCGTAATCGTTGGTTCCCCATGAAAAGCTTCCGCTGGTCGGACATCAAATTTTTCCTCTAAATGAGCTAATGACTTCATTTGCCATTTTTTTTGCTCCTTTAGGACGATAGGTCGTTCGATTTCGATTCTGCTGGCTTTTGCTATTTCATAAATGGAAAAGCAGGCATCACTAGATAAACGGAACAATTCCAATTCGTCCGGCACAGAATCCAACAATATCCGATCGGTTGTCAAGGCGACCGAAACGCGATTACAATGCTTCATTAATTCCTGAATAACCTGATATTCCTGTGGTGAAAAGTTATAAAAGCCGTCAATATAGATTTCAGCCTCTTTTAGATAATCTGAGGCTTGTACTTTCTCAGCAAGAAGTCGAAAATAATCTTCCGAATCAATGTACTTTCCAAAAACCTCGTCCTCAAATTTATGATAAATAAGCTCTAAATCATTCAACTTATCCTGCAGGGCTTTTGAGGACCCTTCGGACTTTAGTGAATCTTGAATAAGCTCTTCTGGCCGAATACAATAACGCTTAAATTCTGTAATCATTTGTTCTAACTGCTGGACAAAGCCACTCTTATCTGCAGCCCGGTGGAACAATCTTAATTGATCCTTTTGTTCTTCAATTATTTTCCGGATTAGCATACTCATCCCGACACTACTTAGATGAACCCGGCTTATTCCGCCGGTCTCTTGGAGTATGCGCCATGCCAAGCGGGAAAAACTAAACACCTGGGCCCGGATCATTCCGCTAATCTCTGGATTAACGGCCAAACGGTATTCAGACAAAAAGGTCATCTGTTCTGGGACAATATAAATAATGGGATTCCCCTTCGGGTCTTCCAATAGTTGATTATGAATTTCGTCAAAAAACATCGTCGTTTTTCCGCTTCCTGATCGCCCAATTACCATTCTTAATGACATGTATTAACCTCTCCTTCCCTATCCCTTCAAAAACTCTGTATCTTCCATTCTAACATAATATGAGTACAAACGTTTGGTTTGCTGCAGACAGATTCATACCAAAATTGGTAATAAAAAAACACGATTGCAAAATCGTGTTTTCTTTCTTAATATATTTATCTGTTGATTTCCGCTCCAGGCGCTAGCTTTCCTCTCTAATCAACCAAGTTATTCGATTAATATTTACTTAAAAATGCACGTCCATTTCGTTTAACGGCCAGTAGCGGAGATCCACCTTACCGACAACCTGATGTGCAGAAATAAAACCAAAATGTCGGCTGTCCCAGCTGCCTAATCGGTTGTCCCCTAGTACAAATAATTTTCCGTTAGGCACCGATTCTACACCGGTAATTTCTTTTAAATTGAAATCGCCTGTTATTTTCACACCGGGTGATTTTTGTTTATACACATTCAAAAATGACTCATCATACTTATGCCCGTTAATGTATAGGGTATCATCACGGTATTCAATTTTATCGCCTGGCAATCCAATAATTCGTTTCACAAAATCTTCTTTTTCATTTGCGTGAAAAACAATCACGTCAAAACGATGTAATTCTCCGACTTGGTATCCAAGCTTGTTCACTACCAGCTTATTACCGTCCTGAAGAGTTGGCATCATAGACTCGCCTTCGACTACATAATTTGAAAAGAAAAAAGTTCGAATAAAAGCAAAAATGATGATTCCAATGGCAAAAGCCTTCACCCATTCCATTCCTTCTTGTTTCCATTCAATCTTCACCGACATTCCTCCTCCGTTTCTCCTGTTCTTTCATTCTATCTATTTCACCAGTATGGACATTTTCTAAAGGTTTATTCAATCTAATCTCGATTCGTTTACCTACATACCACAGGATGAAAATAACAATTAATACAATAACCGATCGATACGGCTGAGTTATCAAGGAATGAATGTCATAACCCACAAAGCTTAGAGTGAATATCATCACCAGTTTTCCAATACATACCGCAAGCATGTATTGAGCAATGCTGATTTTCGAAAGTCCGGCGACAATATTCACGACAGCCGAGGGTGTAAAGGGAAAACATAGTAATATGAAGAGAGGACCGAAGCCATGCCTGTCAACCCAGTCCATCAATTTACGAACCTTCGGGTGATTAGGTAAAAAAGATAATAGCCTTTTTTGCCCATATCTTCGGATTAAAGAAAATACCAGTAATGCGCCAATGCAAGCACCAAGCCAAGAATATAAAAAACCCAGCCAAAGCCCAAAAGCACTGGCATTAGCCATTACAAACAAAAATAGAGGGAGAAACGGCAAAAAGGCTTCAATAACAATAAGCAAAATGACAGGAATGGGACCAAGGGCTCGGTATTCCTGGATAAGATTCATCAAATTCTCAATGGTAAACCATGCTCTAATCGATTCGAAATCCATCCGCTTCTCCTTATTCTTGTTGTGTATTATTTAAGATAGTCTTTTAGGGCTTATTTTGTAATAAATTGTTGAAGCGCTTCTTTATTTTTTTCGACATCAATATCTAATACCGCTCCCTCTCCCTCTATACGTGGTTCCGTAAAACTATTTTCGACAGGAATTCTTAATGTCTCTACATTTCCTCTTTTATCGGAAAAGAAATCTTTTGCCATAAAAATCATGTCCGAAGTTTTCATATTTGTATTAACATACGGAGCAACGACTCCAACTAATTTTGGGAGTTTTGTAATGGTTTGGAATCCGCTTAGTTGGTCTCTAATTGCTTTTACTGCTTTTTGCTGCCGCTCTACTCGCCCAAAATCCCCCATGGCATCATGGCGAAAACGAACATACCCCAGCATCTGTGTGCCATTTAATCGTTGTAGACCAGGCTCTAAGGTCATGTAAATATTCTTCTCCATTTTTTTCTCTACATCAATTTCTACCCCATTAGGGAAAGCTTCATCAATGAGCTGCACAAAGCCTTGAAAATCAACAATCGCATAATATTGCAAGTCAATATCAAAATTTTGTTTGATTGTTTGTCTCATTAATTCAGGACCTCCACGGGCAAAGGCAGAATTTATTTTATGCTTTCCATGGTCCGGAATCTCCACATAACTGTCACGCATAATCGAGGTAAGCTTAAAGGTACCTTTATCTTCGTTATAATGAGCAATCATAATCGTATCTGCCCTGGCTTTTTCTTTTCCCCGTGCATCACTTCCAAGCAATAAGATATTGGTGTCGCCATACTGATCCTTCTTGCCTTCAAATGTATAAACAACCTTCGTTTCCTTCTGGTCTTTATTTATTTTTTTTAAAGATTGATTAACTCCTTGCTCAAATTGATAATAAGCATATCCTGCCACACCGCCAATTAATAATAAGAATATAAGCAAAATGGACGTCCATCTTCTCTTTTTCTTTTTTTGATGTTTTTCAGACCTCACTGTAATCACCTATCTCGTCCATGTATTTTCTGTTCATCTATCTAAAGTTTTATTTTCTTTTTCAAGGTTTCTTCTTTAATTCATTTTCCCCTATCAGATATCCTTCTATTAATAAAAACTTTCTCACGAAAATGAGAAAATTTGCAATAAAAAAACTCGCTTTTAAGCGAGTTTTCTAAAAAGGAATGCAGTATTGCTTTTAATGAAGCTTTTATGTAAAATAAAACAAGAACATTTGTTCTCTATAGGTAGAAAGGTGCGGTGGTAAATGACCAGGATTCCAGAGAATGATCGCGACATCATGGAAAAAGCCATCTATTTACCGATGGTTTTAATCGTCTTAAATCGGGACCTAGAAGTTGTGGAAAAAAGCCCCTTCAAATTAAAAAAACCTTATTTGAATTTAATTGAGGAAACAATGAAAGAAATCCAGAGGGAACTCTCTGAGGTAAAACAATATATGAAAAAGAACAAACTTCAGGTAATTGAAACAAAACGGGACGATGCCTTTACAATGTTCATGTTTATTTATAAAGGATATGAAGAAAACCATAATTATTTTAATCCTAGAATTCGCAATAAAGTTCAAGAATTAATGGAGCTATATTTATTAAAAAAACACCTGTCCCGTTAGAGGATAATATTAACCGGTTTACTCCTCGCCCTTCGAGAATTCACCAGCATATTCATGGGTACTTTCTGAGGCTTGTAACGTCTTCGGAACGTGCAGTAAGTAAGTTAACTTTCTCCCCTTATGGTCAATTCTTTGTAAAATAGTTGATTTTAATAATGCCGTTCTTAATAATTGAGTTTCAATTGTAGAGGATGAAACAGGAAAAAGATAAGATTGTTTATTATGGAAAGTTATCATCGTTTGGTTTGCCCCTGCTCGACGGTAGTCATTAATATGCTCTTGTGAGAGCCAAATACATTCAGGGTTGCTAGGTGAGGCAGTTGGGAAAAAGAAAATGTGATTTGCCGGTTCAATGGCAATTGGGTTTTTGCGATTATAACCAGTTAATTTTCGCGTTCCCCTTTTCCGGCTTTCGTAATCGACGCCAAAGTAATCACAGCTATTTTTTATTATATCCAATGGTTTAAACGGAGACAGGAAACGATCCTCAACTTCATAAATCTGGGAATAAATTTTACTTCCATAAACGACAGGCTTCAAAAACATGGTGCATGAATTAATCTCATATTCAT
Source organism: Neobacillus sp. DZ-9 (assembly GCF_059587065.1). Lineage (NCBI taxonomy): Bacteria > Bacillati > Bacillota > Bacilli > Caryophanales > Bacillaceae > Neobacillus > Neobacillus sp. DZ-9. The sequence goes on along the minus strand of NZ_JCAIOL010000002.1, from coordinate 218,545 downwards.
CAATTTTCTGCTCTTTCAATCCATTCCACTCCTTTTCATACTCCTAATTCCACCATATCTTATCATTTTTATTTTTCCAATTCCTCTACTTTTCTGAATTGTTATTAATTATTCACAATTGATGTGTCAAGTAAAAATGTTTCTGAAAATTAAAATAATTTAATGATATTATTCAAAAAAACCCATATAATTAAAAAAAGCATCAGAGGTGATTTTCATGAGTGAAAAATCATACACGGAATTAATGAAACTTGGTGCCATGAAACGAAATCGGCTGAAGGAAAATTTCGTCCAGGATTTATACATTGATATGCTCTTATCAGAAATCCAGCTAACAGTTGAAAAGGAAAAATTATTACGAAAGATCGACTTTGCAATTGATCATCGGGACAAAAAGTCATTCCTCCATCTTTCAGGACAGCTTAAAGAAATTAACAAACGATTTGGAACTTAAGCCTTTCGGGTTAAAAAAATTGCCAGCCTCTCAGCTAAACGTGACAGGCTGGCACTTTTTTTATTTTATAACCTTTTACGATCTACGAACAAATATGGAAACCCCGAAGTTTCCAACTACTTCTTGGAATTCTCTTACAAAGGCGTTTTCTAATAAGCAGCTTTGAGCACGTGAAAAACGATCGTTACGTTCTAAAAGATTCCGACATGGATTAGCACTACCGATAACAGTTGCTTGGACAATTCTGCGAGGGGATCTTCTGTCATTAGCGTTTCTTTCCCAAATAATGAAAACAATGTCTGGTTGATTATTCACTGTAGTACCCCCTTTCATTCCGTTTCTATATTAGATGAAAGGATTAAAATGCTTGTCTAGTGAAAATATCTATTATTTGCCTAAATTATCATAAATAGGCTGATGACAAAGTGTTCGTCATCAGCCTGTATTTTACCCTGTTACTGTTCATGCTTTATTTGATATTCTTCCAGCATTGAAATCCGGTCAAGCATGGAAGGATGGGTATATCTAAAAATTTTCACCAAGAACGGAGGTCTTACTTGGCTTAAACCTGATCGGGTCAATTCCTGAAAGGAAGTAATGGCAGCTTCAGGGTTTTGGGTCATCTCAATAGCATACCGATCTGCCCGTGTTTCCTGATACCGTGAAGCCAAATTTGTCAGCGGACTTGCTGCAAATAACAGCATGGAAATGATCATAAAAAATAACGGGAGAGATCTTATATCTCTGACATCTGAGATTTTCAATTCTTTTCCCCAGCGTTTAACTATCCAATTCATAAATCTATAGGTCAGATATAAACCCAATAGTGAAATTAATAAGTACCCTGCTATCCCCCAATAAATATGCTTTTCAACATAATGACACATTTCATGTGCCATTATAAATAAGATTTGGTCGTCTGTCAGCTTATTTAGAGTCGTATCCCAGAGAACAATCCTGGCGTTTGAGCCAATCCCGGTAACATAGGCATTTAATGAGTTCGTTTTATCCGCCATATTCACTTCAAACACATGTTGGGCAGGAATGTGAGCCTTATCTGCGAGTGCTAATATTTTCGTTTCTAATTCTTTATTTTTTAAAGGATAAAAATCATTGTAAAGCGGGTCAATGACAACCGGCTGCAGGAACATCATAAATAAGGTAAAAGGTATGGATAACAGCCAGCCATATAGCCACCAGCGCTTTTGGCTTTTTTTCATGAGCCAGTATAAGATCGGCACAATAATCAACCATGTTCCGTAATTAAGCCAAAAGTCAATGAGCTCATCCTTCATCCATGATGGGAAGGTCTGGGTAGAAATATGATAGGTTTTGGATAAAGAATAACTTATATAAGTCAAAGGTAAAGTGGCCAAGAAGGCAAAAAATGATAACCAAATCAAATAGATGGGAGTTTGCAAGAATTTGTACTTTGCAGAGTTTTCTGCCCACCGCTTAAAGGCCTTAGAAAAACCAAATAATAAAATTAGAAAATAGAATATCCATTCAAATGGCGTTGATAGGAAAAATAATAAATTTCTTATTTTTGAATACTCCTCACTCAACATGAGCTCTCTGCCATTTAAAAAAGTTGCAGGATCCGCTTTAGTTCCTTGATATTCAAATGGCAGCTTTGGGTCGGCAAGATGGAATAAATACCAATAAAAAAACAACCCATATAGGCAAAAGGCCAAAACCGCATAGAACCCCATTTTTCTGACCATGATTTTGTCCCCCTTTGTGTACAACCTCTCTATACATAGTGTAGATAAAAATCGCTGATTTAGAACTGGACATTAAAAAAAGCCAGCAGAAGACTGGCTACAATAGATAAGAATATAGGGCGAGAACTGTGATAGAACCAAGCGCAGCCATGTATGTTTATTTGCCTTTAAATACTGGTTTTCTTTTCTCAGCGAAGGCCTGCAAAGCTTCAATCCGGTCTTCAGTAGGAAGCGTTACCTCATAGGCTTTTCGCTCGATTTGCAGACCTGTGCTTAAATCAGTATTCATACCATTTTTGATAGCAAATTTCGCTTGTTGTAAAGCAACTGGGCCATTTGCAAGCAGCCCGGAACAAAAAGCGATACCTTCTGAGAGGAGCTGGTTACGATCAACAACCTTTGTCAATATCCCGTAACTAAACGCCTCGTCAGCAGTAAGCCTGCGTGCGGTTAAGATAAGCTCTAACGCTTTGGCTTGGCCGATTAATCTTGGCAGGCGCTGAGTCCCTCCTGCACCGGGTATAATCGCAAGACTGGTCTCAGTTAATCCCATTACTGCAACACTTGCAGCAATGCGAAAATCGCAAGCAAGGGCGAGTTCCATTCCGCCGCCAAAGGCAAAGCCGTTAATAGCAGCTACTGTCGGCTGCGGCAATTGATCAATAGCATTAAATACCTCATTAATTTTGAATAAATTTCGTTTCACCTGTTCATCGGTAAGGTTTTTTCGCTCTTTTAAATCAGCCCCCACACTAAAGGCTTTTTCACCCGCTCCACTAAAAATAACAGCGCGGATTTCTGGATTGATACGAATGTCTTCTACCTTCCTTTGCAGCTCAAGTAAAGTTTCATAATTAAAAGCATTTAGTGATTCTGCACGATTAATCGTAACAACTGCAATATGATCCTCTAAATTCACTAAAATTTGCTCCATGATTTCCACCCCTTTTTAATCCTCTTTAGAAATTCGGAAAAGGCAAGCCAAAAGCCTGCCTTTATTTAAAAAAATAATGTGATTTACGCTCCAGGCGCGAGCCGTTTGGCCTGGAGCGTAAATCAACAGTGTTAAAAAATATTATTTTGCCGTTTCCGTTAGTTGTGTTTTTAATGCACGTCTTAATATTTTTCCGGTCGTATTCTTTGGAAGCTCATCTAAAAATTCAATTGATGATGGAACTTTATATTTAGCCAGGTGTTCTTTACAATACTTAAGTAATCGTTCTGGTGTCTGCTCCGGATTTTTACTAACAACAAAAGCTTTTACGGTTTCTCCTTGATTAGGATCAGGAACACCAAGAACCGCCACTTCTACTACATCTTCGAGATTGTAGATGACTTCCTCCACCTCACGCGGATAAACATTATATCCGCCAACGATAATTAAATCTTTTTTTCGATCGACAATATAAAAATAGCCATCTTCATCCCTTCTAGCTATATCGCCAGTATAAAGCCATCCAGCCTTAATTGTAGCTGCTGTTTCCTCGGGCATTTTATAATAGCCTTTCATCACATTTGGTCCACGAACGATTAACTCCCCAGCCTCTCCAAAAGGCACTTCTTCACCCAGCTCGTTCACCACTTTGTTTTCTACATTAAAAATAGTAGTTCCAATCGAACCAGGCTTCCGCGGACGATCCAGTGGGTTAAAGCATGTTACCGGGGATGCCTCAGATAAACCGTATCCTTCAGAAACTAAAACATTAAATTTCTGCTCAAAATTCTTTAAAAGGGCAACTGGAAGGGATGCACCACCAGAAATGCATAAACGTAATGTTTTTAAATCTTCTGGACTCCCCTCGGGAAATTGATAAAGGAAATTATACATGGTTGGCACGCCTGCAAAAACAGTGGCTTTATATTCTTTTGCAAGCACAAAGATATCCTTAGGGCTGAACCTTGGGGCAATCAACAGTGTTGCTCCGCTCAATAATGGTGCATTCAGGGCTACGGTTAAGCAAAAAACATGGAACATTGGCAGAGTTGTGATAACCCGGTCATTGTTGTTCATTTTTAAATATTCCCCAACATCCTTAGCATTGCTATATAAATTCTTATGGGTCAGCATGGCTCCCTTTGGTTTCCCTGTTGTTCCTGAAGTATAAAGGATGATGGCTATATCATCGTTATTCAGCTCAGGTCCATTAAAGCTTAAATCACCGAGCGCCAATACATCTGTAAACGATTTCAATTTTGAGAAAACCGATAGATTTTCCATTTCTGATTGAACCATACCATTTGGCTTCGTTTCACAAAATACGTAATGTTCAATTTTTGGCAGCAAAGTATGCACTTTTTCTACCAAAGGAATCGCTAAGTCAAGGGCTACAACTGCTTTAACATCGCCATTATTTAAGATATAGCCAATTTCCTCCGCTGTATAGATTGGATTAACGGGAATAACCGTTGCCCCCAGTCGTAATGCCCCGTATAAGCTGATGACAAAATGCGGAGAATTCCCCAACAGTAAGGCAATATGATCCCCTTGCTTGACCCCCAATTTTTCTAACCCTGATGCAAACTTCGTAATCGCACCATCCAATTCGGCATAGGTACTGGACTGGCCCATGAAATAATAGGCTGGTTTATTCGCATAGGCCTTAGCTGTTTGATAAAACTGTGATGATAGATTCATAATTCTCCCCCTTTATTGAATGAATACTCATTCATTTTAATCGTAAAAATTTTCTAAATATATTATATTTAAAGAATTTTATGTATTCAAGTATAACGCGCAAAAGAATATAAAAACGCGATGCTAATTACATCGCGTTTCATTCTTAATAAATCAAATTGATAAATTCATCTTTTGAAATTTTGCCAAAATAGTAGGTAGTATCGATACCTATAAGAGCTTTATCGATTTCACCTTTTTCATATCTAACACCTTTTAACTTGTTTTCTAACTCACTAACATCGCCAACACCAAAAAAGTCACCATAGATTTTGCAATTTTCAATCGTTCCTTTATTGACTTCCAAACGGACATCGATGGAGCCCGCAGGAAAGCGGTGGGAATGCTGCAGATTGAATTTTGGCGATTTCCCGTAGTTCCATTCCCAATTTTGGTAGCGTTCCTTGGAAAGCTCGTGAATTTTCTCCCAATCCTCTACAGTAAGCACATATTCGGAGATTTCGTCTTCTCCTTCAAAAATATATTTTAGAATCAATGAGCGAAATTCCTTGATCGTAATTTTTTCCGTTAGAAATTCAGAGATATTGGCCACCCGGCTGCGGACAGATTTAATTCCCTTTGATTCAATCTTATCTTTCTTCACCTTCAAAGCAGAGACGACATTGTCCATTTCTGAATCAAATAATAGTGTTCCATGACTGAACATCCTGCCCTTTGTTGAAAATTGAGCATTTCCAGAAATCTTTCTGCCTTCGACTTCAATATCATTTCTGCCGCTAAGTTCTGCATTTACCCCTAATTTTTGCAGTGCCTTAATAACGGGCTCGGTAAATTTACGGAAATTATGAAAGCTTTCCCCATCATCCTTCGTTATAAAACTAAAATTCAAGTTTCCAAGATCATGGTACACTGCGCCGCCGCCCGATAAACGTCGTACAACATGAATACCATTACCCTCAACATACTCGGTATTAATTTCTTCTATGGTGTTTTGATTCTTTCCAATAATGATGGAAGGTTCATTTATGTAAAATAGCAGGTATGTCTCATTAATATCAAGATTTTTCAGCGCATACTCTTCAATTGCAAGATTAATGCGTGGATCTGTGATACCTTTATTATCGATAAATAACATCCAAGAAGTGCCCCCCTTATAGTGAAATAGTTTGGAATTCCTCTGCAAGTTTAATTATACCAGCAAATTCACCAGATGCTTCCCTAAGTAATTCAGATAAAATTCCGTAATGCGGCAGGTGTGTAAGTATTAATTGTTTTACACCAGCATCGGCCGCGAGCCTTCCAGCCTCCAGACTATTCATATGGCCGGCTGACTTTCCATTTTGATGGCCATAAAAATTACACTCACACAATAAAACATCGGCACTTTGACTAAATTGATTAAACTCTTCTTTAAAAGCACTGTCCGCCGTGTAAACAATTACCTTTCCGCCTGCCTCGATTCTCATCGCATAGCATGGAACCGGATGTTCGGTCTTTAAAAAGGAGATTTGGAAGGGTCCAACCGCAAGACTTTCAGCTGGATCATATGGGATTCCTTTTGTTATGTTTTTATAGGTAAGCTTGGTAAATTCATATTGATCATAATGGTGTCCGTATATAGGAAGGGTTGGAAAATCTTTGCCTAAGAAACCTTGAATTAGTCTGGCATGCTGCAGAACACCTATATCCGCTGTATGGTCAGGATGATAGTGAGAAATGATGACAGCATTAAGGTCTTCCGGCTCTATTACATTTTGCAATTTTGCAAGAACACCGCTTCCACAGTCGATTAATAAATGAAAACCTTCGTGTTCAAGTAAATATCCAGAGCTTGCCCCATTCTTCTTCGGATAACCGCCCCAATATCCAATTACTGTTAGTTTCATTACGAACTCCTCCATCAAATTAAACTAATTAACTATACTATACATTATCCTTTCATAAACAGAAAAACCAGCCGGATCATAGATTCGGCTGGTCTAAATCAGAACTTATTCACTGACGATGTTTTTGTGTTGAGATATATGTCTCATTATGAAATAAGCAATTGTTCCAACGGAGACCATTCTTTAATCATTGCAAGTATAAAAATGTTAAAAAAGAAAGCTGTTATCAATGAACAGCTTCCTTAGATATTCCCTTCCCTTTTACATAATCCAAAACGGATTTTACTGCTGCCTCTCCTTGGTCTATGCAATCTGGAACTCCTACACCGCCATAGGATGCACCTGCCAAAAACACTCCTGGAAGCTCTTCTTTCACATGAGCAAGAATGGTTTCAAGGCGCTGTTTATGGCCGACAGTATATTGCGGCATTGAATTTTTCCAACGGGAAACAATCGCGAAGTCGGGCTTCATCGTTATCTTCATCGTCTTATTTAAATCGTCAAGAACAATCTTAGTAATTTGGTCATCTGAAAGGTCAACAATTGTTTCATCCCCTGCTCTGCCTACGTAACAACGGAGCAGTACTTTTCCTTTCGGAGTGGAATGGGCCCATTTTTTATGTGTCCACGTGCAGGCTGTTATAGAATAGTCACCATTTCTTGAAACAACAAACCCTGTTCCATCGATATCCTGCTTAACAGCCTCTTCCGGAAAGGCCAGAGCTACAGTTGCAACCGATGTGGAAGGAACTGATTTAAAAGGATCAAAAAAGTTATATTGTGAAAACATCATTTGCGTTACTTGGTGAGGTGTGGCCGCAATAATGCTATCTGCATAAATGGTTTCCCCATTATTTAAATAAATTTCATATTCATTGTCAGTTTTCGTGATTTTATCAACACGATGCCCTTTTAAAATTGAAGAAGGGTCTAATTTCGCTTCGATCGCTTCAGCAAACGATTGAAGACCGCTGACAAAAGTTAAAAATGCCCCTTTTGTTTTTTCTGTACTTACAGGCTTTTTTGGTTGAGTTGGAGTTGATTTTTTCATCCCCAGGATTAAGCTTCGGTATTTTTGCTCTACTTCATAAAATTGTGGAAAAGTTGACATTAAGCTTAATTGATCAATATCGCCGGCGTATATACCCGATAATAATGGCTCAATTAAATTCTCAACCACCTCATCACCGAGCCTTCTTCTAAAAAACTCTCCTAAAGATTGGTCTTTCCCGCTTTCAGACCGAGGTAAAACAAAATCAGCTGCAGCTCTTAATTTGCCGGGAAGAGAAAATAAACCAGATGTGATAAAAGGTCCAATTTCTGTTGGGATTCCCATAATCGAACCTCCCGGCATGGAATGAAGCTTTTCGTTGACTAAAACATAGGATTTTCCTGTGGAATTATGAACTAATTGATCATCCATCCCCACTTCTTTTGCCAGCCTTACCATACTGGTCTTTCTTGCTAAAAAGGAATCTGGACCTCTTTCAATCGTAAATCCATCCCTGACAACCGTTTGCATCTTACCTCCGAGACGGTGGGATGCTTCAACTAGTTTAATTTCGATAGGAAGTGTAAGCTCCTTAGCTGCTTTTTGAAGGTAAAATGCTGACGTAAGCCCCGCTATTCCTCCACCGATAATGACAACCTTTTGTTTTTCTTCCGCCACGGACGTCACCTTCTTCCATTGTATTTCCTATCTTACCGATCCAATTCTTTAAGGACGACGCTGGAAACAGCATCAATAAACTCTTCTTTAGAATTTGGCATTTCAGCACGATAGTAGCTGACTCCTAATTCGTCAGTAACTGCTTTGCATTCGATATCGTTATCGTAAAGCACCTCAAGGTGATCACAAACAAACCCTACAGGAGCAAATACGAATGCTTTATATTGATTCTCATTAAATAATTCCCTTGTTAAATCCTGGACATCAGGCCCCAGCCATGGTTCCGGAGTATTTCCGGCACTTTGCCAGCCAATCACATAATTTTTTACACCAGCACGTTTTGCAATTAAATCCGCTGTTTCTTGCAGTTGTTTTGGATAAGGGTCTCCAAATTGCAAAATTTTCTCTGGCAGACTGTGTGCAGAAACGATTAGTATCGCTTCATCTTTTTCTTCCCCGGGCATGGATTCAAATACTTTTGTTATCCTATCTGCCCAATAGTCGATAAATTTGGGTTCCTGATACCAGCTCTCAATGGTTTTAATTCTGAGGTTCCCCAATTTTGCTGCTTCCTCAACGGCACGTCCATTGTAGGATTGTACACTGAAGGTTGAAAAATGCGGGGCAAGGACCATACTAACCGCCTCTTCAATCCCATCTTCATGCATTTGTTTGACAGCATCCTCAATAAATGGATTAATATGCTTTAATCCGAGATACATTTTAAATTCGATTTCGTCCTGGATTTTATTTAAATGCGCTTCAAGCTTCTCAGTTTGTTCTAGAGTTATTTTTGCTAATGGAGAGATGCCTCCAATTGCTTCATACCGATTGCGAAGATCTTCAATCATTGCATCGGTTGGTTTCCGGCCATGTCGAATATGGGTATAATATCTCTCTAAATCATCTAAATTATATGGGGTACCGTATGCCATTACTAGCAAACCCATTTTCTTTTTTGTCATGTTCGCACCTCATTTTTAAGTCTTTTCACTTTCTCCGGTAATGGAGGTATCACTTTATTGTGCCAAAAAATTGGACGCCTTACCAATTTTAACACTTAAATGTGAGTCCTATCGACTTAATTTTGAAGCTGAATACTCATGGATAAATGAAGTTAATTTTTTCAATGTTTCCGGGTTGACAGAAGGGAATACTCCATGACCTAAATTAAAGATGTATCCATCCTGAGCCATACCTTGGTCTAAGATCGCTTTTGCTCTTTCCTCAATGACTTCCCATGGAGCCAGCAAAATCGCAGGGTCAAGATTTCCTTGTACAGTTTTCTGGATACCTAGCTCTCTAGCCTGCCCAATCGGCAAGCGCCAATCTAAACCAACAACATCGAGAGGAAGATCATTCCATTCTAATGCCAAATGACTTGCCCCAACACCAAACATGATTAATGGGACATTTTCTTCTTTTAATGAAGTAAAGATTCTGTTCATTACCGGTTTGATGAAGTAACGGTAATCCTCTACATTCAGGGCACCAACCCATGAATCGAATATTTGAATCGCTTTTGCTCCCGCTTTTATTTGCGACTTCACATAAGTTATGGTCATATCAGCTAACTTATCCATTAACGCAAACCAAGCTTTTGGCTCAGTGTACATAAATGCTTTTGTTTTGTTATAGTTTTTCGATGGGCCGCCTTCTATCATATAGCTGGCTAGGGTGAATGGCGCACCGGAAAAACCAATTAATGGTACGGATAATTGTTCAGTAGTCAGTAATTTGATGGTTTCGAGCACATAGGGAACGTCTACCTCAGGATTTATTTCGCCTAGTTTTTCAACATCGGCTAAAGAACGGATTGGATTGTCAATAACTGGTCCAATCCCACCCTTTATTTCTACCTGCATTCCTATCGCTGGAAGGGGTGTCATGATATCTTTATATAGAATTGCTGCGTCGACGTTATATTGCTCAACCGGCAAACGGGTTACATACGCACAAAGCTCTGGCTGATGCGTTATTTCAAATAGCGAATACTTTTCTTTTATTTCTCTATATTCTGGCTGAGATCTCCCTGCCTGCCGCATATACCATACTGGAACGTAGTCGGTTTTCTCCCCCTTTGCAGCTTTTAAAAACGTTTCATTAATCGGTCTGGTCATAAAAAAAAGTCCACCTTTCAAAGACATGTCTGTTTTCCATTTTAATATATAACGGAGGAATTTAAAAACTTTCTAATATATAGACAGTATCCACTATATCTATTAAACCTATTTCTGTATAGATAACGAGCATATCTGTCAAAAAAAAGTCGTTTTTTACGTTTAAAAAATTGTTTAAATCATAAGATAGATTTTTTTCAAACCCCTTTCACCACTTTAGGTGTTTTTCATATTCTGTATTACATCCAACAGGGCTTTAGCCCAGTGGATAAAAGAAGGGGGGGAATTATATGATAGTTGAGCTTACCGCTCTCCATTGGATTTATGTAGTCTTTATTGCACTAATTATCGGATTCATGGTGATGAGAAGGGATACAACCATTGTTTGTATTGCTGGGATATTCATAATCGCCATTACTGCCACTGGCAGTTTAAGTCATTCCATTAGCAGTATTTTCAACAGTTTTAGTTATGCCATTACAGAATTATTGTCTACTATTCTAGTTATTTCCATTATTGTTGCGATGAGTAACACCTTAACCTCAACAGGTATTAATGCTGTCATGATTTCACCTTTTAGAAAATTAATTCGCAACCCAACCCTTGCTTATTGGACCATTGGGATTCTGATGATGGTCATATCCTGGTTCTTCTGGCCATCCCCTGCTGTTGCCCTCATCGGAGCTGTTCTTCTGCCAGTCGCCTATGAAGCTGGTTTGCCTGCCCTAGGAACAGCGAATGTCAACAAAGGAGTTTATAAGGACAATATTATTTTCTACATTTAGAGCAAGCTTTTCTGTTACGTCCCTTTACTTTGAATGATTCAGGTTTTCTGTGAGTACCACATTTTTCACAAAGTTTATAAGCCTCTTTATCAACGATAACTTTAATCATCTATATCACCTCCTTAGATTTCTTTAAATGTCACGATTTCAAATGGAAGTTTTTCGCATAGTTGACCAAATTCCTTTTTTCTTTTTTCGCTTTGAGTGAATATACATAATTTTGGCTGAGCTCCAAATTGCTTTTTAATTTCTTTCCACATCTCTTTGTATTTCTCAATTTTTTTCCTGTTATCTTGCATGGTCCGAGTATTGTCTATCTCGATTAAATGTACATATCCATTTTGACTAAAAACTGCATCAGGGATAATCTTCTTTTTAGTGGCAACAGATAACCCTTGAATTTGGATTGCAAAGTTAAATTCTTGCTTTTGTTCTATTTCAATCGCATATTCTCTCTTCCAGTCGGCCGGACAATTGTAATAAATATAAGCTTGATTTGATAAAAGCATGTGGTCAAAAAGGACTGATTTTTTTATTTCCTTTTCGGATCCGATGAGCTGCCGGCCATCTTTATTTAAATAAACAATTTTTTGCTGGCTTCTAGATACGTGTAGAAATTTTTCCAGCTCACTTATTACTCTACAGGTATGACGATAAGTTCCTAGTTTCAAAATTTCATGTAGTTGCCCAACGCTTGCTACTCCTAAGTGATCAATCAACGATAATATTTGTTCCACTCTTGCTATGTTCATGTAAATACCCTCCAATTTGTTTATCAGAAATATACGGGCATTGGATTTCAACTTTTTCGGCTAATTTATAAATAGCTCTACCTGGCACCGGTTTTAATTCCTCAGCTCCAGTTTCGCCCAAAATAACTCTGCTGCCGGTACTATCTGCAATTTTAAAGGCCAAACGTGCAACCATATTCATTTTCACTTGATTTGGTACTGCTTCCACAGTAGGATATTGGGTAGAATATACCAATCTAAACCCCAATCCTCCCCCAATACGTGCAATTTCACCAAGATAAACATGGCATAGTTCTGCAAATTTTTTTGCTTCTTTTGATACTAATTTGGGCGCTAAATCTGCTCCTTCATCCACAATAATAAATGTGCGCTCTTTTATTGGTGTTTCCGTAATATTAGTCCATCCATTGTTTCTAAATCGTTCCTCTTCAAGTTTGATTAATTTATAAACATGATCCAGTGCTTTCGCTGCTTCAACTAAATCCGGAGCGACTTTAAAAACTTGCGGTAAATTTCTGTATTTCCAAAACTCAACACCGCCTTTTAAGTCTATGATTATGAATCTTACCCGGTCAGGATTGGATAATAACAATGAGGTAAAAAGACTTTTTAAAAAAATTGTTTTTCCAAATCGTGTCGTACCGCCCACAAGCAAGTGTGGATAATGCTCAAAATGGTGATAAATCACTTTTTTCTTCTTCCCGATTGGCATTAACCAGGAATGATGATAAATATGTTTTTCTTTGTAGTCCCAATTGGATAGCGTTTTATTTGGGACAAGTGCAGCAGCCGTGACGAGCACTGGCGGAATAAACCATTCCAACATAGTCATTCGCTCCTTCATTGTCATAGTCATTAGGTTTCAATGTCTTTGAATCGGTCAGTTCTTTTAGTAGTAATATTTTGTTGTGTTTTTTTAAGTCATTAGCAAAGCAACTAAGAATACTTATCGTATTCTTCCTCCCCCTCCATCTGCTCCGCATCTGTCACGGGAGGCTGGTTGCCTATTTCCCACATTTACAGTCAGTATAAGGCTTACCACACCATGAACAGGTTGGTATATATGGGTCATTGTCTCTTTTCATAATCACCTGGAATACCTCCTAAAAGAATAATTTAGTAAGATGCTGTAGAAGATAAAGCATTCCACCGTATTTAGTAATCTCTAAAGCAAGATTAATTGCCGTTTCATTTATTTCCACACCTAATGCTTTAAGGATGGATACCACACACAAACTACCACCAGCTACTCCAATTGCCACCATTCCAAATGTTATCGGGCCCATTTTGTATACCTCCTTTGTCAGTGTCTAATACAGTGTATGGGCGAATGACTAGGAAATTGCCTGTCTATCAAAAAAATAGTTGGATTTTTTTAAAAGTAATTTTGTGAGAGGATTTAAACCAATTTTCACGAAATGTTATTTGAGGTGTTTTTATGAAAAGTAATATTGGATGGTTAATGAAACAATCACCGTATAACAGGGAATACATAATGAAACAATTAGGAGTATCAGCTAACACATTATCAAACTGGGCAACTGGAAAGAGTATTCCTTCCCTAGAAAAAGCATTTCAGCTGGCCGACTTATTAGGTGTAAAGGTAGATGATCTATATGAAAGAGATAACGATTGAGATCTATTACATAGCCAGTGGTAGTAAATCCTCTCAAAGTGCATCATTTCAGCTTAGGGGAAGAAAGCCGGAACAAATTGCTTTAGAATGGTGGAAACAGATTAATAAGGAAATGTCTTATCATACACAGTTGGTTAAGGTAATTGTGAATGTAGATCAGGATATCACGCAGCTGGTGAAGGATTTAGAGAAGTATGAATGGAATAAAGTAAGGGATGATAATTTGCCTTTTTAAACCAATTTTTGAAACTTTTTAATTCACAAGCTCGTATTTTATTTACATAAATTTGAATAGGAAGAAATTAAAAGGGGAGAAATTAAATGAATACAATTGAAGAAACCATTAAATTAGCAGGGTTTGGCAAAAGAAAGGCTATGCAGAAACAGATTGAATTAATGGAAAGCAAGTTACAAGAAGGAGAAAAATTACTCGGAGTTGTTTGCTCTACTCCTAAACCTACTGATCAGCTTTATGTAACAAATAAAAAGGTTATTGCTCATAAAATCACTGGAATCTTGAGTAATAATTTTAATGAAATACCTTTAGGGAATATTTCCTCTATTAACTTAAATCAAAAAGGGCTTTTGAATACTGAATTAGAAATTGTTACTTCCAATAATAAAGCTACTGCCGAACATTTACCTTTACCAGTAGCTCAAGAAATAAAGAAATTAATCGATTCTTTGATTTACCAAAAAAGTGAGGCAGTTACCCCACCAGTTCAATCTTCCAGTGTAGCTGATGAGATAAAGAAGTTTGCTGAATTAAGAGATGCTGGAGTATTAACCGATGAGGAATTTAACGAAAAGAAAAAGCAATTATTAGGAATATAAAAATACAAAAAAAGCCCCCATCTCAATCGAGACAGGGGCTTTCCCAACAAGGTCGACTTACTTCGTTTCGTCAAATACATTGTAACATGGTTATTGAATCCATGCACCTTTGGAGTCAAATTGATATTTTTCCCCGTCAATTTCACGCTCACAGTTAGCGACCATCTTCCCGTTGTTATCGAGATAATACCACTTACCACTGGACCGCTGCCAGCCGGTCTGCATGATACCGTTTTTGGCGAAGAAATACCAAGTGCCAGCCACTTGTTTCCAACCTGTCACCATAGCTCCTGTTTTCTCATCAAGATAATACCAATGACCTTCATCGAAAAGCCATCCAATCCTTTTCTTACCATCCTCATAGTAATACCAAACACTATTTTCCTTTTGCCAATCGTCCTTCGTTTCTTTCAACATAGCCTTGAATTGGTCCCATCTTAAAACTTTGCAGCTTCTCATAATGCTTGGACAATTTTTACCCGTCCATTTATTGTGCTGCACAACACGATCAATCGGAATATTAAATTCTTTCATCAGCTGTCGGGTTAACTCTGCAGTATTTTTAACCGTTTGTAAGTAATCTCCATCACTGTTTACACACATTTCGATATGAATTGATTGGTTGTTGCCGGGACCATGGACGCCGTCTCCTGCTGCCCAAGCAACTTCATTATCAGGAATAGACTGGATGATATATTGTTCATCTACTTGATAATGCCAGGATGCTATCCGGCTGTTACCACCCTCTTGCAAACGTGCGTGAGCTTCTGCATTGGCCTTGAACCCTGGATTATCCGTTTCATGAATGGTAATAAATTGGGGCACCATTTTGATTCCAGGTCTTGTTTTAGTGATATCTTTTGGAATGAAACGTTGAATAATGTTCATTAACTTCCCTCTCCTTTAATAAAAAATAATAAGCCGCTGGTAATCAGCGACTTATTTCTTAATTAATCCTTGGGCTTGCAAAGCTTTTTTCTGCAGACCACCCTTTTTACTTAGATAATTATTCTTCCATGCTGCAACCAAAGAAATAATGATTAATGATAGGGCAGTGATATGCTCCCCAAATTCTGTCGGGATTGTTTTAAAACCAAACAGGTTTAATACCGCATTTACCAAAACAATTACCAATGCCACCATACGACTAACACTTGCTTTATCCATTTTACATTCCTCCATTTTTTGCATATTGAAATAAAAGTCCTATAACCCCTAAAATTAGCCCACCAGCAACAGTACGCCATAGCCAAGTAACATTACTCTCCATAGAATCCAATCGCTTATGTGCGCTCCTAGTACTCTGCAAAGCTTCGGTTGTGTCTTTTTCTACTCCGTTAATCATTTGCATTTTCGTCTCGATAACAATGAGGCGGTCTTTGATATCATCTAATTTTTCTTCTAATTTGCTTACGTTTGGTTCCATTTCGGACCTCCTCAAATACAAAATAAAAAGAGGACCTGCCGAGGCCCTCTCTAACTCAATATTTACTTTATATTGTCTACCATAAGATCACCTTAGATAGATAAACCCTCGATAAAGCCTTCTTTCTTTTAAACCGTTGATTTTGATTTAAAGGCATATAAAAACCTCCTTAAAATAAAAATAGAGCAGTCAATGACTACTCTTACCATTAATTTAGTTTTGTGGTGTTACTAAAATTTGGTCTGCTTCTTGCTGTGAAATAAAGCCTTTGGCTACGTAATTATGAACCTGTGATTCTGTAATTTTACGGAAAGTCCACATATTAAGCACGAATTGATACATTTTTATCAACTCCTTTCTACATGAAATCCATAAGCGTAATAATAGCCATTTCTGCCGATTCTAAGCGCTCTTTCAAATCTGCATTTTCATTTTCAAGATCAACTGTCTTTATTATATAATTTCCTTTTTGATCTAAAGAGATTAATTCAGGAGTTACAGTCCCATCAAAGGAAACATTATCATCTATTAATAAAAATGGAAGATTAGCACCCGTTAAGGCGCCAGTCTTCCATTGGATATTGTTATCATCGATAATGGGATCCGCTACATTTTCAACTATATCAACTATGTTATTTTCAGGATCATAAAATAATACTTTCATAACTTCACCCCATTATTAATAAGTTGCTTCAAGTGTACATTGTCCACTCATAATTGAATAATATTGATTACTTGTTGATCCTGCCCAAATACCAATCCCTTTATATGATCCACTCTGGAAACTTGCAAACCATGTAGAAGGAATTGTTACCCAGGCACCTTCACCCCATGCCAGATCCACAAACACATTGAATGAAGTTTCCAATGATAATGATGGATTATTTGGTGTTGCAGCCTTCATTGCAAAAGTATGTGGATGGAGATAATGTCTTACTTTTCCTGAGTTACCACCTGAAGAAGCCCTCTGGATCCAAACTCTCATCGACTTAATTGTCTTGCCTGTTAAAGTTGCAGCAAATGGTGAAGATTCAAACCACCATAAACCTTTTCTTTGACCAAAGCCATAATCCCCTTGTTTCGCCCCTCCACCTTGCCATGAACTATAAGCAGATGACCAGTTATCAGCAACATTTGATGTCCATTTTGTTGTTGTCTGTACTGGTGGTGCTGTTCCTGCAGCTCCATTATTCACTGTAGAGGATCCCAATGTAAATCCTCCTCCTGAATCATTATAGGTATTGGAAGTAGATCCTCCAGGATATGTGCCTTGAACATAGATCCATCCACCCCACTGAGCAACTATTCCTCTTGAAGTTCCAAGACCTTTACATGTATCAACCATAATCATTGAGAGATTTTGAGCGTTTACAACAAAAGACCCATTATATCCTTCACATTGACTTAAGAACATTCTTGTTCCATTTTGTGCAAGGAACATTGACGCTGCTTTACCTTGTCCATAAACCCAAACTTTTGTACAAGATACCCAGCTACACGCATACGCAGCAAGCGCTTCACTACCATTATCACCTGTATAGTTGATTGTAAAATTATTAATATAAATTTTATTTGTACAACCATTAATTACAACTTTTCCTTGAATATAACTATTCCAGTTGTATCCTTCAATCGTAATAGATCCAGCACCTTGGAAACCTGATATATCAATATTGCCCCAATAATCATACCTTGTTCCTGCTGTCACTTTACAATATATATTGACCTGACCATTATTAAATTCTGGTATCAAATTAATTGCAGACTGGATAGTTTGTTTCGCTGTACCTGTAGTTAATCCATCATTTGAATCGTCACCGGCAGGATCCACATATAAATTTAAAGTTTGCTCATTATAACCTGCAATTGATGGGCTTTTTAAATCACCTACATAAAGCCTATCAAATCCGCCTTGTGAGGCATCAAATTGGGCTATATTTTCACCCAATGCATTTTGTATAGTTAGGACACCATTTGAGGCACCACCTAATGTTAAAGTGACACCCATGATATTTCCTGCAGTTACATTCCCAAGATTGGCAGAGATTGCTGACAACATAAGAACATTTAATGTTGCTGCATCCATTAATGCTGGACTCCATACTGTTCCTGTCCATTTCTGGATTGCTATTATCTTTCCACCTGAATCAGTTTGGAACCATGTGCCATTTGTTGCTGGATTACTTGGAGCAGATTGACCAATATAAGCTACGCCATCTTTACCTGCTGGCCCTTGAGGACCCTGAGGACCTGTATTTCCTGTTGGTCCCTGGGAACCTGTTGCACCATCATTAATATTTGTCACTGTTACCTGTGTAGTCTGGACAACCACACCTGTACTTTTATCTTTTATATCACAGAAATATGTTGCTCGTTCAACAATATCTGAAGCCACATTTACACTCACTGATTTTGAAGTAGGATTTGACGGCGTAGTTACAACTCCATCTTTATCCTTCTTACTCCATGAATAATCATACAATGTTCCGCCCTCTTCAATTGTGGGCTGCGCTGCTGAAATATCAGATGGCAAAATATTTGCTCCGCTGCCCTTCTTGATAAATATTCTAATTTTTGTCGTGGTAGCTGTTGTTTTTATATTTAATTCTTGCCCATACGGATTCCACAAAATTTTTCCTGTGTCACTTGAAATATCTGTAGCTGCATCGCTCAACTCGTCAAAACTGATAATATAACCGCTCGTAACCTTAACAGTATAATTTGTGCTCGGTTTTACAGAAATAAATTGCGGATACCATAATGTTGTTGGTTCCCCTGGGTTACCTTGATACCCTTGCGCCCATAGCCCCGCATTTGTAGGTATCGAAATTTTCCCTGTGTCTATTTCTTTTCCGGATGAAAATAATTGTGCGGTTAACGTTGTGCTGCCTATTCCGTTTTTGAAGGTTGTTCCGGCAGACGATGCAATAAAAGGATTAAATAAATACTTGGCTTTCAATTCCAAAGATTGTTTCAATGATGCTATTTGGGCCTGCAAATCTGCCTTTGAAAACTCTTTAAAACTACCAATCTTAAATGATTTCAGTTTTCCGGTTGATTGCTGCCGTTTTACTTCTTCAATTCTCGCCTCTAAATAAAGAGGTGGTTGATAGCCATCGTCTTTGATTCTCACCGTTTGCCCTTTTCTGATTTTCTCATGGTTGAGCCCTGGAATTTCTTCCAGGCTTGCTGCATCGCATTCATAAGTGACAACGGAATCAATCCGCTTTTCTAATTCGTTTTGGGTTAACGTTTGCAACCTATCCAATGTCATTTCTGTGTCGCTGCTTTGGGGTTCATAAGTTTGGATTAAGTCTAACCCTTTCCGGCCCCATCTTGCTTTAGCATCTGTATCATAAACGGTAATGGTTAGCTGGGTTCCATCTTCTTTAACAGGGCCCAATCCTGTTAATGCGGTTATGATGGCTAATCCATCCTCTTTTCGTTTGACGGTTTGCAGATCCTTCCCAAAATTGATTTCCTTGCCCTCAAATCCGGCAACCTGGGTTTTTAAGTCAACAAACCGCCCGGTTATTTTGTTCCCGGTAATCTCAACCCGGTAATTGATTTCCAGGTTAAAGGTTGATGCAATGTTTTTTAATAAATCCAATGGATTTGTGTATCCATCTAAAAACATGGTATTAATCCCGGCATAATCAACTTGGCCTAATGTCCATTCTGTGCCTGTTAATGCAACCTGGGCTGCGCTTGCTGCTGTTGCCCCTTGCAATGTTTGAGGCGGAATAATATTAGCTTTGGCCAAATCAATCCAGGAACCGTTTGAACGGATTTGTTTTTCTCCCCGGTTGTACTGTTCACAATACCAAATTAGATATTCTCTGAAATATCCATCTTCATCTTGCAAAATTAAACGGTTCCTTTTTTGCAGTAAAGAGGATTTTTCATATCTCGCATTTACCACAAAATCAAACATATCTTCATTGTTTAAACTGTCGGTTCTTTCGTCCGCCCAATAATCTGCATTTCTTACGGATAAAACCCCAATAATTTCATCTGTTTTTCCGTTTAGTATATGGATTAAATCGTTCACTTTCTCACCCCATTTTTACAACCATTTATCTTGCCATTGGGTTTGTACACTTGTAAATGCGGTTGTCGGTTCGGCAATTAAAGTATTGCTACCTGGGGCCAATGGCCAATATTCACCAATAAATGCTTTGTCCTTTGTAACGTCTACCCCATTCCTGGTTATAACGTTGTTTTTGTGGTCAAAAACAATGGTATCCCCATTCTTACCCACATACGGCAATTGTCCTGCTGCCAATGTGTTTTGCCTCCAAAATGATGCATCATCGCAAGCCTGAGAAAGAGCATTGTAAGCATCCCTTTGCATCAATTGAACTTGGATTTGTGTTACTGCTGCGGTTGCAATGCCTCCGGAATCTATCCAAAACCTTTCCGGGTGTAAAATGGTAAGCGGAACATATCTGTTGACTTTGTATTGAAATACGTCAAATGTCCATGTTGTCCCCTTTCGAGTAATCCGCAACATTACCGATAAATCATTTGAATCCATTCTTTTATCTTGAACGGCTGTATAACCATTGGCGGCTTTCCCGGCTCTTAAACTAGCAAACATGGAACCCATGCCAGGGTAGTATTTATATAAGCTGCCCTTTGCAACAACATTGTTCTGTCCATCCAACAAAGATATAACTATTCCCCCGGTTGATTGGAGAGCCCCCATTATTGCCATACTACAATAAAAATCCATTCTAAAATCTTGGATAGAAGACGGTAAACTTTTCTTTAATGCAGGTCCATGCCATCCTGTGCCTGTTCCATAATCACTGCAGATAAATTTATATCCCCCAAAAACAGACATCGTCCCTGCAATTGTTCCATCTTCTGTACTCGCCGGGGCTGTCCAACCTGTTACGGTTGTAAACTGCTCCAATGAAATTAATGTATCTGCATCTGTTGGTGTTTCGCTTGGTTTTGTGGGCATCCCTAACAGATTCATTTTTCCTGTTGTGGCATTATACAAAGAAATGTATGGTGTATCTGCTTTCAAAACAATCGTTGTAATTGGGTCTGAATTTTGGTTCCCAGCAGCGTTTATGGTTGCCGTTTCTGTATAAGCCGCCGTTGTGTTTTGGCTGCTATATTTATGAGGGTCTGCACAATAAAAATTAATGGTTCCTTTTCCTCTGAAAAGAAACTCATTCCAATCTGTATTGGCACTTGGCATCCCATAATAGGTTTTCGTTGGTTCATCATTAAAGATAATAGGCACCGGGGCTGAAACATTTAAAATAGCATTCAATGAATCTACCTTTGTCCGAATATCCGCCAATGAATTTCCGGTTAAATCAACTGAAACTGGAATTGTTCGAGCAGGAATGCTTTTATCCACAAAATAAGCTCCAGGTCTCCCCGGAACTGTGATTGTATTCAAATCTTGGGAAATGGGGCCACGGCCTTTAATATCTGTAATTGCAAGCCCTGGAATGGCCGTTATTAAATCTGTCCCATTGAAATTGATCATGTTGTGGCCCATCTCCTTTCCCTTAACGCCTGTTCTTCTTCAATGTAATCAATCATAGCCAACATAGCCTGCCGGCCATCAATATTGATGATTGCATATTGTGGTGCGGCGTATGGTTGATTTGGCGTTGATGGTTTTTCAAACATCTGCTTTGTTCTATAGGCTGTATGAACTTTGCTACCTGTCGGAAGCTCAAGCAATTCCGGCCCTTCCTCCCCGACAATAGCAAGTCCTCCAGGGTGAAAATTCGTACCTTTTGCATAACGGGCCGGGGCAGCTGTTTTTGATATACTGACACCAGTGCCGCTAGATCCAGTTTTTTTCCCTACTTCTACATATTGCACATGGGCGATTAAAGGGATTTCAACACCTGGAATTTTGTTGATTTTCTTAATTAACGAATTGATACTATCAATTACCTCATTAACGGATTTTTGCGCAGTTCTTTTAATGGCATTCCAAACGTTTTCCCAAATGCTTTTGGTTGAATCCCAATTTTCAGCTAAATCAACAGCCGCCTGGATTAAAAAACCTATCGGACCAAGAACAATATTAGCTACTCCTTGAAAAGCCCCTAACTTATCCCATAATGCCGCCGTTTTGCTTCTAACGGTGTCCCAATTTTTATATAACAAAATCCCACCGGCTACTAGCAATCCTATAGCTCCTGCAACCAACCCGATTGGATTTGCATTTAATGCAGCATTTAATAACCATTGTGCTGTTGTCATAGTTGCGGTTGCTGTTTGCCAAGCTTTGACTGCAGCTACAATAGGTGTAATGATGGAATAAGCTGTAATGGTAGCTAAAACCCCCACCAAAATCGGCCCAATGATATTAAAATTATCTGCAGTAAATTTAACAGCATCTTTCAATAAATTAAAGGCTATAACCCCAACATCTTTTACTGTATTAAACACAGAATACAATTTATCCACATTGTCTGGGCTTATGATTTCACCTAATGCTGCTTTCAACCCCTGGTCTTTTAAAGTTGAAGAGAAACGGTCTAGGATTGGCATTAATGTGTCCAACCCCTGTTTCATCTTATCGAAGAGAGGTTTGGCTAATTGTCCTGCGATAATGCCCAAATTATCTTGTAATGTAGACATCATTCCGTCAAAAGTTTGTGACTGTGCATCTGCTGCCCCTTTTACACTTGTAGCAATGCTGTCAAAAGCTTTGTTATAAATATCAGCTGTGATTTTTCCCTCTGATGCCATTTTCTTAACTTCCGCAACATTGGTTCCAGTAACTTTAGCAATAGCTTGAAGGATTGGTACCCCTCTATCCGCTAAAATATTTAAATCCTCGGTATAAGCAACGCCTGCCTGTTGAACCTGGGCCATTTGCTTTGCTAATTCTGTGGCTGAATCTGCTGTTATATTGAACGCACCGGAAACGTCTGCAATCTTTCCTAATTGGGCAAATAATTTTTCCCCGGCATATCCAGCATTGTTCATATATTTGGCCATTTGGTCAACTGATGCAGAATCAAATTGCGTTTTCTTCGCAAAATTAGCGATATCCTGATACATTTTTACTGCTTTTTCTTGGGTGCCCAATAAGGTTTTCCAGGCCATTTGGGAGCTCTCAGCGGTTGCGTTTTGGTCAATTCCCACTTTTGCAATAGCTGTTGCTACTGTTGCCATTGCGCCAACTGCCAATGCAG
Organism: Neobacillus sp. DZ-9; assembly: GCF_059587065.1. Taxonomy (NCBI): domain Bacteria; kingdom Bacillati; phylum Bacillota; class Bacilli; order Caryophanales; family Bacillaceae; genus Neobacillus; species Neobacillus sp. DZ-9. The sequence goes on along the minus strand of NZ_JCAIOL010000002.1, from coordinate 195,443 downwards.
CACCAGCCTTTATAACTCCCATTGCTCTTGATGATGAATTTTCCAAGTTGCCAAATGCCCCTGTTATCGCTCCGGTTGCTCTGTCCTGGGCTGATAATATAATTTCAACGGTATTTCTTCCGGACCCCATTTATTAGCCCCCTTTCTTGCGTTCTTGGGCTTCATATTGGTTAATAACATCCTGGGCCAGTTCAAACGCCTCTATATAGATTGCAGGCTGTTCTAAATAACCGCCGGCATAGGGCAAACAACGGAACTCTTTACACATAAAAAATAAATGCAAGTATTCATTAGAATAACTGCCGTTCCCCATACATTGAGAAACGGCAGTCATTAGTTTTTTCTTTCTTTTTCAGTTAACTTGTTCATTTGATCCACTTCTTTTGCAAGTTGGTCAAAAATTTCATCGTCTAATTCCTTTACCGTATCCACTGAAACTGGATCCTCTGCACTCCATTCTTTAATGGCCTCTGCAACTTTGTAATATTCCAATTCATTGATTTTTTCCAATACGGACCCAATGGAATCCGGCACTGCATTTAAATCCTTATTTTCTATAGCCGTTTTATCTACCCCTTTCAAGGCTAACGATAATTCCGCTAATTCCCTTGTATACTGATCTTTTACCCCTTTGGACAGATGCTGCAGGATAACAGTATGTTCATTGTTTTCGCCAAAAAACAGTTTTTTAGTTGGTTTATTTTTTGCAAACATTGACATTTACCCCTCTCGTATTCATAGTTTTAAAGATTAATAAGATGCTTTACTATTTACTAACGTTACTTTCATTGCTAGAGATTGAGCAGTATCGTATTCTGCAACTCCATCTACCTGTGCTGTGATTGCACCGGATCCTCCAACGTTAATTGGGAAGGCATTAAAATGAAATTTAGGAACATCAATAGTCAATTTAAAGTTTGTTGCACCTGTAATGATTGGACCAGTTAATTCAATTTTTAATGCTACCTCATTTTGTGCTTTAAATAAGTTGTATTCAGTCTGATCTAATAATTCAAGGCTGAATTTTACAGGAAAATTCCTTCTGCCATTACGTAAAATCCGGCTGATATTTCTGGTTCCATCCAGTGTGTCTTTTGCTTCTAATTCGTTCTTAATTCCAAATTCAATGGTTGAAAAGTTGTTGTTAGCTGATCCATTAAATGTAATTACTGCTTGATTCCAAACAAAAGGGTCCTGGGCATCAAATGTTGGAGTAGTTTTTGAGATTAATGCAAGGGCTTTAGCAATAATAGCCGCTTGGAATGTCATAATTTTTTTATCAGATCCGATATTAAAAGTTAATTCATTTACGACACCACCAGCGTATTGGAATGCCTGCCCAATGTCCCGATTAACTTCAAATGTATATGGAGGCAGGGCACAAACATTGGAGAAATTGGCCTGTGTAGGGGTGAAAACATGCTGATATGCTCCAGCAACGACTAGGGTTGATGTTGGGGCTCCAAATGCAGATCTCAACAGATGCCCAATGACATTTGGATAGACATCCCCGGATACATCCCCGGATACAGAATGCAACCCCTCGTATTGTGGACCCTCATCCACAATTCCCATGATTCCCTCATTTTTAATTTGTTCGATATTTTCATTTAAATTTTCGGAAGCAAAACGAATATAATCTGTTGCTGCCACTGGTGTTCCGAATGTTGTTTCTTTTCCTAAACCGACATGCGACAATGATCCGATAGGCACTATTCAACACCCACTTTCTTTTTATCGTCTTTTACTTCAAATAAACCAGTTCCCAATAAGGTTTCATTGTATTCGGCTTGATCTCCCTTTGAAAATACACCAAACCCTGGGATTATTTTTGTTACTTCTTCAACATAAATCAACTCCATATTTAATCCCCCTATCTTGATTCTTGGGTTGTCGCAATTAAGGTTATTTCGCTAACCATTAACGGGTTATTTGCATTTAAAACATTGAAAATATCCCCATCTGTAATAGTTGAAAATAAACAGCTATAGTTTATGGTAATGTTTTGTCTAAATGCTTTTATGGTTTCCGTTGTTAATGTTCTAATGGTCATCTGCGGGCTCTTGATATCGCTTGTAGATATCGGAACATAAATTCTAATTGTCCATTTCCACCCATATTGCAGACGTCCGATTGTATTTTCTTCTCCGATAAATCCATCAAAATATAAGGTTGCTGCTGGTAAATGGTTTAACTGTTGAGGCTCATGATCGTAAGCTGCAACAATGCCTGGCACCGATGCCAAAATCGTTTGTATTTGCGATGCCATCGTATTTAAATCAACCGCCATTTTGCACCTTCTCTATCGCCTCTTGTACCCCTTGGGAGAATAGACTTTCCACCTGTCCGGAACTTTGCATATTGTCAAAAGTTCCTTCAAAAAATTTATAAGGCCTAATCCCTGGATGAAAGGCTGTTTTAGTTTTGATAATCTTTCCATCAATCGGAATTCTTAAAAACTTTTTATTCCATTTTTTCTTAGGTTTAATTAAATGGGGATGTGTTCCATCTTCTAAGAAATGGGCGTACCATGATTTGGTCCCAATAAAGGATTTCCGGTTCGTTGTCGAACCCCTCACGCTTTTTGCAAGGGCTCCAGATTGTTTTAAACCCAAACTTCTAATTTTTGATTTAATTTGCTTGCTTCCTTCTTTAGTAACACGCCTAAACCCAAATTTTTCAGAATTAGGAATGATTTCAGCATTGTGGGCCATCAACCGTTCTAATTCCGGACTAATATTTAATTCAACCCGAACATTTTCTAATAATTGTGTTCTCCTAGGCATTGTTAAACCACCTTCTTATAAGGCTGTAGCATCAATTTGACTTGCACCGGAATAGCATCAGCTCTAAAAGCAATACCATCAGCAAAAGTTGTGGAAAACGCCGCAATATCTGTTTTAAAAAAAGCTTTTACAAAAAGCCGACATGCAAATTCTAAGTCAGATGGAATCTCACTATACCCAGCTGTGTAAGTGACAGTAAGATTTAGATCATCTTTTGGCCATATATTATTTACTCGTATAAGTGTTCCATTGGACTTCCTGACTTTATATTGATTGGAATCTAAGACCACACCATTAAGCTTCACATCCCCTATCGATTTAACAGGGTATTGTTGCAAAAGAATATTTTTTGTGCCGGTACCGTCGTATTCCTCATCTGTATATGTTTGTTCTTTAAATTTTCTTTCACAATAGGTCTCAATTATAGAAGAACAAGCATTAATTAAATCCTCAAGTATAGGCTCATCAGCATCTTGAGTATTGGGTATAAAAGATTTGACAGCTTCGATTGTAGTTAAAGCATTAGTCGTAAGAGGCATTTTGCCACCTCCAAATAATAATAAAGGAGACCAAAAAGGCCTCCTTTAATTAGTTCACTAAAACACTTGGTGGATTTGTTTGCTCATATTTGTTGTCCACAATAATTTCAATGAATGCAAAGTTGGTTACTTGCCCACTCGCTCCGATTCTTGCTTGTAAGCTTGTAAATCCATTGTTGATATCAAGTTTGTTCGGTTCAATTTGGAAAACAACTGTCTTGTTTTTGACTGTATTAGCAACAGCATAGGATACCCCGTCAGCTTGGCGGACAAATTGATCAGTAGCTGCTGCATCCTCATTAGCCCAAATAGGAACAGCACTGGCAAGAGCCTTGGCATTCGTGCCACCTACATCCTGCGCTTGAAATAAAGAAATTTGAGTCGCATGACCAACAGCTTGAGTCAAATGAACGACTACAAATGCAACAATGGCATTTTTTAAGCTGACATATTTACTATTAATTGCAACATTTGTAGTTTGTGGTTGAGCTGCTTGAACAATATTATATTTTTCAGGTAAAGTTCTCATTTCCATTCTCCTTTATCATTAAAATAAGGCGGACGAATCCGCCTTTATTATCTTGCTTGTAATGCAACAAAGCTTGAAAGGGTATTTGTACCTTTGAACGGTGTAATTGGTGCTGTACGGTACGTTTGACCGTTGAAACGATAAATAAAACGGAACACTGACTCGTCATACAAGAAACGAACGTGGATAGAAACATCCGATTGAGCTTTTGTTTTATCGATTCCAATATATTGGCTTGGATCTGCAAGAACAATATCTCCTACTGTTCCTAAACTAGATGCTTGCTCAATAGTGATAACAGGACGATTTTTAATCGTACCCTTTTTTACATACTCATCTGCGTATGGAGAAAGCATAGTATTTCCACCCGACGTAAAGGTCATATCAGTCAATTGCCCTTCACATTCTTGGTTAATGAACCAAAAGGCATTTGAACGGCTACGAGCAACAAGTCTTTGCCACATTTTAGTGATGTTACCGTGGACAATTGTTCCTGCCGCTTGACCACTTTCTTTATTCTGTGTGACCAATGCTCCGGAATTCAGAATACCGATAGGTTTACCAATGCCATCACCATTCAAAATTGCATCATCTACTTTGAATGCCATTTCTTCGGCATAAGCTTGTTTAATGATTGCTTCTAAAGCAGTAGCGTCTTGTAACAACTCATCAGTTGTATAACAAAGAGCCATTAATTTCTCTAACTTCATATCAATGTCTCGAAACTTAGGTTTGGAGGCTGTTACTGTGTCAGCTTCAGCTACCCAGTAAGATTGTACGCCACCCCATCTTGAACCATTCGCACGGGAGTTCTCATCCACACCTAGTGCTTTTAATCGGTTTGTGTTGTCACCAATCGGAATTGCCTTAATTAATTTGGCCAACTGTGATTCAGCAGTCATCGCTTGCTGCAATCCGTCAATAAATTGATTATCAAGCAAGAATCCACCTTCTGACGAAATGCCTCCACTAAGACCTGTTGCCGCGTTTTGAATGGATAACCGGTTATCAATCGAACCATTCGGCATATACGCATTTTTAACTGCCTGCAAATACTCACCAAGATTTTTCCATTTGTTATCATCAGGATTTTTTGGCTGAGCAAAAGGCTTATCAGGAACAATAATAGTTGAACCTGGCGCCGGTTGCTGTGCAGCTGCTTGAGCTTTCGCAACTTTATCCTGCGCTTCGATGGTTTTTTCTAGGTTCTTAATATCCGTTTCGAGCGTATCAAATTGAGTTTGCTCTTCAGCTGTCATCGCTCGGCCGGCATCAACAGCAGATTTTACTAATAAAGATTGCTGATCAAGTTTGTTTTTTAACATTAATTTTAAGTCCATATTTTCTTTCTCCTCTCAATATTGAGCAATAAATTTTTATATAAATTAAAATCCACAGGCTTTTCTGCTGTATTAACAGGTTCCTGTGGATTATTGTTTTTATTAAATTGTTTTGAACGCTCTAAAAACTCGGTAAAAAACTTTTTAGTGGATTGAGATAAGGTATTTTGCACTTTGATACCGGAAAACGCGAAATTATTCACTGGTTCGGTGCCATCATCTTCTTGGTAAAGAATATTATCAATGAAGCCTTCAGCAAGTGCTTTTTTTGCACCCATATAGGTTTCTTCATCCATAAGGGCACTTATTTCTTCCTCTGATTTTTTAGTTTTGGACTTATATGCTGTAATAATGGTGTTTTTAATTTCATCCAAAATATCAGCATAGTGTCTAAAATCTTTAGCTTCACCCTGAATTCGTCCACCAAGCCATGGATTATGGATCATCATAATGGCTGTTGGGGACATGTGTATCTCATCAGCAGCCATCGCAATTACACTTGCAGCAGACATGCAAACTCCATCTATTTTGGCTGTAATTTTGCCTGTGTGCTCTTTAAGAGCTGTATAAATACAAGAAGCAGCATAAGTTTCGCCGCCATAAGAGTTAATCCACACTGTTAAATTCTGATTCTTGTACTCTTTTAGGCTGGCAATAAAGCCTTTTGCCGTGAAACTCTCAATTCCAAAAAGCATGTCCCAAAAATCTTGCTCCATCTTAATGTCACCATCAATTCGGAGCTCAACCTCTTCAGTCGCTGAGTTTTGCACGAAATTCCAAAACTTAGGCAATATTCTCACCCCTTTCTTTCATCATGTTATATATTTCTTCAACCAATTGAGCATGAGCTTTCACCTGAGGTTGCATTCCAGCTTCAAACATATTGCTTGGTTGTAGATAAATATCGCCATTAGGGATAGGATTCATGTTTTCCATGCGTCTAATATCGTTAACGGATAGCCATCCCCATTGTCTGCCGGTTGCATAGGCCTCAGCCCTTGTTTTAGCATCACCACGAAGGAGAGTATCAATCTTAAACTCGAAATATCTACCTAGTTTCTTATCTTCAGTAGTAAGCAACTGCAAGTTGAAATTCTCTTCCCATCGTTTAAACCACGGCAACATAGTGTACATAACGAATTCAAGACTTTGATGCTCAATATTGTTATTTGTGGACCGACTCAAGTCCTGGACCAAATGAAGAGGCACCCGAAACAGTCTACAAATATCCTCGACTGTAAATCTCTTGCTCTCAATAAACTGTGCATCTGAAAGTTTCATAGAGACTTCTCTAAATTTTGCACCACCTTCGAGAATAAGAGGTGTTCCAGACTTTTTTAACCCTTGATAATTCGTTTTAATATCCTCTTTCAATCGTTTGAAAGCATCGTCCTTCAATTCATTCGGATATTCAAAAACACCTGAAGTTTGAACACCATTGTTATAAAAATTATTCGTAAATTCATCTTGATTTCGGCCAATCTTTAGGACACTTTGGGCATAAGTAATAGGTGTGACACCGATGTAGCCATCAAATGATAATCCAGGAATATGCAAAATATCAGCTCTTGTATAAGTTTTGCCACCCACTTCATACTCAAGTCGATTAGTCTCAGAATTGAATTCGACACTGACCTGATTCCATGGAATGGGCCGTAATTGAACGATATCCCCTAATGAATTTTTTACCTTTTGGGCAAAAAAATTGCCACCTAAATTGATATTAGTCGCTCCACTCTCTTTAAATTGGACTGGAGTCATATCAGGATTAGGGGCATATCTTAATAATTCTGCTGCATTCGAACTTACTTGTTTTCGGTTTCCATTTTCGTCTTTTTCATACAAACTGACAGGGCAACTCGCTAATGTTTCAGCTAACACTCTATTACAAGCAAAAACAGAGGTTAATTTTAATGCAGATCCTCCATAAAGCGCTGTACTCTCGGTTGGAACATCTTCACCGGCTAAAAAGTCTTTAGCATACTGTTCTAATACATCGTAAAGAGCATTTTTCGGTGAAAATGCCAATCGCAATCGGTCAGTAAACTTCAAATTTTTCACCTCCTCACAGTAGAGAACGCATTCCGCGTTTTTCATAAACAGATTGTGTGTCAATTTGCTCCATTTTAACCGCTACCGCCATCGCATTTATTAGAGAAACTGTTAAGTCAATCCGATCAATTGACTTATTTTTCATTGGTTTTATGTTTTCATTGCCATCTACAGCGATATGAACATTACCAAAACACCATCTAGCAGCAGGATTTTCCTCATGATACATGTGATTCGACCTTAATAGCCGTTCAATTTCCTTCATTCCAGGAGACATCCCTGACATCGTTTGAGGGATTTCAAGCACTTCGACATCCTGATTCATCAATCTTTGCGTCAACATTCGGCTGTTCCATGGGTCAGTTCCAAGGGTGACAAACTCAAATTGTTTGCTATATTGGATAATCCGCGCTTCGACAAACTCATAATCGATCACATTGCCCGGGGTAGCATGCATAAAGCCATCATTTACCCATTTATCATAAGCAACTTTATCGCGCTTGATTTTCTCATTCATCTTATCCTCTGGAATCCATCCTTCACTAAAAAAGTACCAATCATCAAGCCCTTCTTGAGGAGGAAATAAAAGTGTTAAGCCAGTCAGATCCGTTGTGGACGACAAATCTAGCCCCGGATAACAACGCTTTCCAAGGAGCTCCCTTTTATTAATCTTTTTAACGGTGGTATCCCATAAAGTTAATGGCAACCATCCGACAGACTTTAAAGCAACCCACTGATTAAGCCTTAGCCATCTAAAAAGCTTCTCTTTTGCCGGGTCATTCCTAGCTCCAATAGCCTCCTGACGGACAGATTCAATTTCGATGGTTACTCCCAATGATGGGTTAGCCATATACCATGTTTTTTCATCGAAAATATCAGCGTTTTCTGGGGCACAATATATCCTTACATACCAATATGGGTCCTCGATTTCTCCAATGGAAATTTTCCTAGCATATTCATGCTGTTCCCAGCCAATAGATTTTTTGTCGGGGTCGTCTCCAGCCGTCGTGATGACCCAATAAAGAGGTTCCTTACGGGCAGCACCGGAACCGAAAGTCATTACATCCCACAAATCCCGGTTAGGCTGAGCATGTAATTCGTCAAATATAACGACAGTTGGGTTTATACCGTGCTTTGTAAAAGCCTCTGCGGACATTACTTTTAAAAATGTACCCGTTTGCTCATTAATGATTTCTTTCTTACTGTCCACTACTTTTAAAATGGATGCTAATTCGTCATCTTGCTCAATCATTTGTTTAGCAGCTCGATAGGTTAAGCTTGCTTGCTCTTTATCTGCTGCACAACAATAAATTTGCCCTCCAGGTGGATCGCAAGTTAAATGAAAAATGGATAGCGCCGCAATGGTAGTGGTTTTTGCATTCTTTTTCGGAATTTCCAAATAAGCATATCGATATTGCCGGTAACCACGTTCGTTAACGGTGCCATAAACATCCCACAGAACATCATGCTGCCATTTTTGAAGCACAAAAGGTTGGCCGTAGAAGTCGTCAGTAAGGTTTAGCAGCTGTATAAACTCAATGACTTCCAGCGCCCTATTCGGATTATGAGCCATTGCCTACACCCCTTTTGTTTAAGAAAGAGGACATTTTACTTTTTTCACCTTTTTCAGGTGGGGTTTTAGGTATTGCTCTCACCCTAGCAGTCGGATTAAGGAAGAGTCTATCTTCCAATTTAAGAATCATACCTCTCATTTGATTCAGCTTAGAAGTCATGGAAGCAATGTTTTTATACAGGGCCAGACGGTCATTGGCTTCTTCCATTGATTCTATGTCCTCATTCATGCTGAACATCAGTTTTTGCAAGGATTGTTCCTGGCTGATCAACATACAATATCGATTAATGATTTGTTCATCCAAGCCATCCACATATTCAATGTTCTTATAAAGCTTCTTCAGTCTTAAAAATTCCTTATGAGCAATCGGATCTGACTTCACAGCAGGCGATTCTTTAAAGCTCGTTCCAGTGTAAAGAGCCTTCTCAATCTTTTCCCGATGGGCCAACTCCGCTTTAGTCCGTCTGTCCTTATTGCCTTCCAATTTAATCAATTGGACTGGTTTGCTGCCTCTTCCTGCCATGAGTTTTCACCTTCTCCCTAGGAAAAATTTTATTTTGCGAAAAAATCCTGCGTAAATTGGGGGAAATCGCGGTCTATAGTAAACTGGGGAGGATTTTGACCCCCCTACCCTTAAATTGTTTCAAATTTACACACAATTAAAGAATCCCATTATTCGACATTGCTTCGACCAAACCCGCCATCTTCAGTAGCTGTCTTACGGTCATGATACTCTTTCAATCTATTAATGAATGTATCAAATGACTCTGGCTTTATCCTTGCAACAAAAGGAAGCATAGCTCCTCTTGCACGATTGCAATTGTTGCAACTAATAACAAGATTAGTAGGAGCATTATCCTGCTTGTTCTCATTAAGATGATCTATTACTACGGCATCCCAATCTAATTCAGTTCCGCACCAATAACATTCCTGTTTGCCATTACCATATATATCATATAGTACTTTCCTATGTTCATATACATATCCATAACTATCTGATAAAGGATGATTAGGAATATTTAGCTTTATATAACCAGCTTGTGTTACACATTTATATAAAGGCTTTTGTTTTTTAGTTGTACCTGTTCTTCTTAATCTATAATAGCAAGTCTCACATAAACCATACTTCACACGGTTTGCTGGATTATTACATCCATCTGTTTTACATTCCGAATAAGTTTTTAATCGTTCATTGGCTAATTTCCTTTTATGCTGCATTCGGCACTCATCAGAACAATGTTTTCTGTCGGTTCCTTTACCGATTGTATAAGAGAAGTGTTTACCACAAACCGGGCAAGCCTTTGTCCTAATATTCATAAATAAAACTCCTATTCTATTATCTTATCTTTTTATTATTTTATCTTATTTGGTTTCCAAATCCTCCATCTTCATGAACAGTTTTTCTCGAGTGACATGAGGCACATAAACTTTGATGATTAAACCTCGTCCAGAACAATCCCTTGTTTCCCTTGTGTGGGATGATGTGGTCTATTACAGTAGCAGGCGCACCGCACTTCACACACACTTGATTGCGCTTGAGATAATCCTCTCGATACTTGCGCCATTCATGATCATATCCACGCTTAGCAGCTGAACCTCTTTGCTTGTCATGGGCCTTGGCTTTTTCTTTATTTCTTGTAGGCTTATATTGGTTCCTTAGCGCCTTATGTTCTTCACAGTATCGGTCACTGGTAGTTTTAGGACACCCTGGTTTATTACAGAATCGTTTAGGTTTAACTGGGCATTGTTTTCACTCCAAATTAAAAAGCACCAAAGTTGGTGCTTTAAATTACCTTTTATGTCTTACCATTTTTCCAGGCATTTCATAAACAAATCTTAATAACATCTCTGTAAAGTCTAACAATTCTATAGCATCATCTTTACTCATAGTAGGTATTTCATGTGTTGCCTCATTACCCTTACTTCTAATATGGTCTACCCACTCTCTGCTGTTTGGAGGTATAAAATGGTTTTCTTCTAGAAAATTAACGTAAGATGCAAAACTCTTTCCTGGTTGAGCGCCTTTAGTTACAGAAACATTCATTAACAATTTCCTGCAGGATAAGATAGATGAAGTGAATGCATTTACAGAAATACAATTACGCGCTTCGTTATACAACTGCTCAATTTCAACAGGTAAATATTCAATATCGTTACCTAATCTTGGTCCTGGAGTTTGTTCGGAAGGCTGATCAACAAATCTTTTTGTAATAAATGTTGGTTTATTACACGTTGGGCAGATAAATATTTCTGCGTGAGTTATTGCAACACCTTTAGGATTTCTATAATTACAATAATAAACTAAAGATGGACCTGCTGTTGCTCCACAGTATCCACAAATGTAAGAAAACCCTTTTGTTACTGACGCATTTTGCCAACTTCCATTTAATATTTTAACCATTTTATTTTCGCATCTCCTTTCATCATATTATGTTTGACAAAAAAAGACATAATCCTGCAAAAAATTGTAATTTTTAGATGTACTATTTCCTCCTCACAGCTCCATTCCTTCTTTCATATCTATCCCGATTCATACCCATGATTTCTTTCCAGTTAACCTTCTCTTCCTTCTTCTTAAGTGACTTACTCTTAAGCTGCTGTTTTTGTTCTGGAGTTAAATGATCAGCGAATTTCATAAGCCATCACCTTCTTAGACAAAATAAAAACACCTGCTTTAATAGATGTTTAAAAAATCTATTAACCTAGCAAAGTAATTTGCTAGTATGTTTTCTTTATAGTTTTCTTTATAGTTTTCTTTATAGTTTTCTTTAGCACTTTTGCATATAATGAAGGAATAATTTTTACTGTACTCTACGTAGAGGACGAACAAGCATTCCTATTTTATCGCATTAAAAAAGCACCCCCAAAAGGATGCTTAATATTAGCGGTGTCTATTCGATTTGGTCTTTGACATATATCCTGACCGCATGATCTTATGCAGGTCATCCCCACCTTTTTTCTTTATCACAGCGGTAACAAACTCCCTATCGAGGTTTAGCTTCTTTGTCACCTTGATAATGCTGTTGGTCAGTGCATATTCCTTAATGACTTGCCTTTCTGGTGTGTCGGTTGGATAAGACTCAACCAGGTCGACAAAATGCTGCAGCTCTTTTATTTTTTCTTTTGCTCTTTCGACTGTGATTAGTTTTGTCAAAATATCTCCTCCTTTACTGGAAGTATTCGACAAAAGATTTCAACAGCCTATTATCAGTTGTTAATGTTTTGTGACACTAAATAAAGCACCCTAAGGATGCTTTAATTTAAACATAGTTAATTAATAAATAATATTAGAGGGTTTAATTCTTGGATAGTTTCCCACTCAGGATATTTCTTAAATAAAACTTTTAATACTTTTTCAAGCCTAAAATAGTATTCAGTTTCATTGTCATGGACCATAACGTCCGACAATTCGTTTTTCATTCCATGTAAATCACCAATATTCCTACATAACATCGTTATTCCAGTGTATGCATTAGAATTATTATTTATATGATTGATATTTTCAGCAACACTGTTTTTAATTTCGTCAATACTATTAAATGGATACATTTTCGCTGATTCATGATGTGCATAATATTCACCCCATAAATCATGAACTTTTCTATATAAACTAATTTGACTATATTCCAAGGTATTAATTAAACTCAAAAAAATCTTTTCATCATGAATATGAACTAATTCGTGATATATTGTATTAAAAATTTGATTTACAGACTTACTACCAAATGGCTCAGGGGCAATATTTATCATATAAAATAAAACAGAAATATAATTATGAAAAAAAATAGCTGACTTTGGTACTTGATTTTCATCAAAATAACCTAATGCTACAGCGAATCCTTGACCGTATTCATTATTAGTAGGTTTAAAATTCAATTTATGTTTAAAACTAAACTCACCTATCTCCTTATTATAGTCGTTAGTAAAATAAAGATCTGTTAATTTCTCTAAGTCCAAATTATTTGCACTTTTAAGAAAATCTTCGATAAATCGGACCATTAAGGAATTTTCGATATCATAACTATTACCATCTAAAATATAACTTTCATGAAAATGAACTCTTACCATTTTTCTCATCTCCTCGCATTCTAACGATTTCAACAAAAAGGAGATATTTTCCTGCATTATTAGGAAACAAAAAGGAACTTATAAGGTTGTCCCTTATTTCCCGATGATATAAATTTAACAGTATTTTCACCAAATGACATAAATTAATTTTCTTTTTTTCTTAAAAATAATTTCTAAAATTTTACTAATTTTTTGTTATATTAATAGAGAATGGTATAACAATTCCAATTTTGGAGGAGAGGTAATTTGCTTAATGTTTTTAAACATATATTGACTTTGGTTTGTGTAATGGGGCCATCATTTTATTTTGGTTATATAGGAAAGCCAACAGAAATGGGGTTAGCTATTGCTGCTGGTGCTATATCTGTAATTTTTTTAAACTTGGACAAATTTCAGAGTTTCAGTGCAGCTGGGGTTCAGGCTGAGCTAAGAAAGACGGTAGAGGAAGCTTATGCAAGTATTGAACAGTTGAAAGAAGTCGCAAAACCTTTAATTTGGACTTCAATTACTAATTTAACATTTCAAGGTAGATTCGGAGGAATTCCAGAAAAAGAAATGAATAATTATAAAAAACACGTTGAAAACCTAATAAATTCCTTGGAAATAGATTATCCAGAATTAACAAAAGCCTTAGATACGTATAATCGTTATATCACCTGGGACTATTATGATAGTTTTATTTTTAAATTATTAAATGAAACACAAGAATACGAATTAAGAAATGAATTAAGAAGTTTAATAGTCAGAGATTCAACTAATTTCCCTAATGAAGAAAAAATTATTTCAGTTTGTAATAAATATCAAATGGAAATTAATGATGAAGCTCAGAAATTATTAGATGACTATATTCGTTTTTTAAACAAGAAAACTAAATAAAAGCCACTATTCAGTGGCTTTTTCATTTACTTTAGTAATTGCAATATTTAGGTTTAATGCCAGCCTATAGAATGCTTTCCAACGAATTTTAGCATATGTCATTGCACTTATGGGTGGCTGGAATCTATGGCAATAAACTTTGTAGTCTGTTATATATTCGCTGTCATCAGACATGTATCGTTCCTCAATTAAAAACCGTTCCATTTTCGGCAAGCGGTTAACAGCTCTTTCAATTCTTTCACAAAACTGCTTTCTTTTTTCCTGCTCATCCACATTGTGAATAGCTATGGATCCAGTTTGGTCGCTTGTTAGATTGGTTGCTCCATGATATCTTGGTGTGCTACTAGAGGTAATTGAAGCTTCCCTTTCCTCAAAGGTGAGGTATTTAAATAGACGGTATCTTTCAAGATGTTCTTCTACCTTAGCCTGGGTAGCCTTTCTATCTAGTTCAGGTAATTCAAAACTCATATTCCCACACCCTTTAAGGAACCCCAGGAATTCCCCGGGGCTTTTTCTAGTTTAATAGGTCGCTTTCATCGGCAAATGAATCCTCATCTGGAACATCGTCTAATGTCAGCTGATTCGGAGTGACAGAGGCAGTACCGTCCTTATCGACCTTATACTCAATTCCGTCATGCTCTTTGTCATCATAAAACTCCTCGAGGCTCATTTGAGATTCCACAATGTTTAAAGTAACATCGGAACCGGCTTTCTTATAGAAATTGTAAGATTGGTCTGCAGATGTGTCACCTTTAACAATAAACTCTAAAACTGTTTTCTTACTGTCCTTAGTGGTTTTACTAAATTCACAGGTAAGCTTTTGGTCCACTCCATCAATTTGCAGCTCAACTACTTCTCGAGTTAATTGATTGATTTCTGGCTTTTTTTCATCTTCACCCTTAACGTAAAACTGGATGAGCTCCTTCTTGCTATCTTTTGTTTGTTTATTGAAATGTGCTTTAACTGTTAATTGCATGATTTAATCTCTCCCTTTATTCTTAATAGCCTTTATCCTGGCGTTGGTGATTTACTTCATTTTTTTCTAGGTAAGCTTGTTCGATTTGTTCCCAGGTGAATCCAAGCATTTCCCCTAGACCAATGAAAGCAGAAATAACAGCATCATAATTGTCCTTAAATCCAAAAGCTAATAGTGAAATTGCATTGAACAATCCGTTGAATTGCTCAATTAAATTTTCTTTTAAAATGGATGCGATTTTGATTTCTTTAACTTGCAACTCCAACCCAATTGATAAAATAAAATGCAGGGAATCCACGTATTCTTCGAGGAGTGGATTATAATACTCCTTATCCTCCTCCATCATGGCAGGAATTCGTGTAGCAAACGTTCTTGGCTCTTGGTTTTTACTCCACTTCTTAAATCCTCGCCATTCTTGAGCACACTCGCCTAATTCAACCTGCAGCGCAAGGATTTTCCAATCCAAATTGTTTTGCCCTTTTAGTTCTGGATGCTCGTCCAAAATGTGATCATCCAATGTTTTTTGCATTTCAAACAATTTCACTAGATTCATAGCCTTCCAGCCCTTCTTAAATGATTCACTTTATCTTTAACTGCAGCCCTAGTTTTGTCCAACATTTCTCCTACAAGTGCGTAGGTGCCGACCTTGACCTTTCCATTTTCGCCAATACAATTTTCCTCTTTGAGGTACTTAATGACGAAACGCTCTTGCTCTGTTGTCCAACCGTATTTACTTTTTGGAAACGCCCGTTTTTCTGTAACTACACCTTTTAATTCCAGTATTCGAAAAGCAAACTCCTTCGCATCATTTGCACAAAGGATAAAATCTTCATCATTGGTAAAGGTAAAGAATTCCTTGCACACTGGCTTACAGCTGCAGATCTTCTTTTGTCGTTTATCACTCAGCTGTGTTAAATCTCCTTTTGTAACGACAGGAATCATAATTTATCACCCTCTATTGGCCAAATCATTAAGCAGCCAAACCCATATCCATGCTTTTTCACTTCACTGGCCTTTACCCAACCCCGGCTCTCGTGATCATCAATCACTATTTTTAAAGTAGACTTAGTCAATGCATAGGCGACTTTTCTTAGCTGTTTGGGACGTTCTTTCTTCCAGCTGCCCATATTACTTAGCCTTCTTTTTTTGAGGTTCAAGGATTGATTGAATAACCTCAGCCTGGTATTGCAGCAATAAGCGGAATACATTCTGTTCCATCCAAATTTCTTGAGCAATTTGAGCCAATATGTAAGCATCTACAACGTTGTCACTCTTATGCTCAAAGTTATAATGATCATAAACTGCTTTCATGACTTCTCTTTTCTTTTGGGTACCGGTTAAACGCACCTTACTTCCCTTTTCACCAGTCCATCCGGAAACGTTCACGAATTTTTTTACTGCATTAGGGGCAACTTCATAATAGGGAAGTTTTCTCTTGAATAATTCGTTTCTAATACCATGGTGCAGTCCTCCAGCAAACATGGCCCGTTGCGTGTCATAGGGAAAACCTTCTATACAGATTAAGTCGCCGGGCTTAACATGGGCTATTATTTCATCAATGAGTGTAGTCATCCTTCGCGGGTCCTCGGAGCCAACACCAGTGAGATCTTTTGCCCGGACGACTTGTCCACCTTGATCAATTGCAACGAACCCTGTTTTCGTTGATGGATCTATTCCTACAAAGCGCATCCTTTTCCCTCCTCCTCTGCAATTCTCTTGCAGCTGCATACCGTTCTAATAATCTAATATTTTCATTTCTAGCAATTTCATAGAGTTGTTCAACGGCAGCTTTTGATAGGTCCATTTAAAAACCACCTTTACCTATTCTTAGAGACACACTAAATCAAAATTTAAATCAAAGACACATTTGTTTCGTAGGGTGCATCAAACAGCTGCTTCTAATATGTGTTTTCCTACCTCTGGCAAAACGCAATTTCTTAACACTTGTCTTTTATTTGGTAATTTATATTCGGATAAATCGTACCCATACGCTTCTTGCAATTGTGGTATTTGAGCTGACCTCAATTTAGGCCTAACAAACTCAGTTTCTTTAATGTCAAAGTTGCACCAAAATTTATGTCTATCTAATTCAACGTTAGGATCAATTAAGGGTTTGTAATAAGGATTAACATTTTCCACTACCCATTTACCTTCGAAATTGTACTGCAGGAATATAATTTCTTGATACAATTTCATGTCTGGGTATACTGGATCTACCCCTCTAAATCTCACACCGATATTTTGTCTAAAACTGCTATGAGTCTGACACGGGGGACTCGCCCATATAAAATCAAACTCTTTAAAATGATCGAGTAAGTATTGGTGTGCATCTCCTATAATTACATTGTCATTAGGAAACAAATCTTTATAAACCTTAGCAATATTTTCATCAAACTCCACTGCTGTTACTTCGTGTTCATTTCCCCATAATTTTCGGTTTCCACCGATTCCACAATATAAATTTAATATCTTCATACGTCTCTCCCTAAACTTCTTTCATAGCTTCGTAAGATTCAATAATTTGTTTAATTGTCGCATGTATTAAATTAGGGCTGTTTTCAGCATTTACAACTTGCTTTATTGTTTCAATTGCCCAATTTTCACA
Organism: Neobacillus sp. DZ-9; assembly: GCF_059587065.1. Classification (NCBI taxonomy): domain Bacteria; kingdom Bacillati; phylum Bacillota; class Bacilli; order Caryophanales; family Bacillaceae; genus Neobacillus; species Neobacillus sp. DZ-9. The sequence goes on along the minus strand of NZ_JCAIOL010000002.1, from coordinate 178,099 downwards.
GTTCATCTTAATTCCTCCTTATGTCTCCCTTTTCTTCAAAAATTCACTAAGGCTAGCTGGGATGAAAGTTCAATGAAATATTCCCTGTCTTTATCATCTAGTGCCAAATCAATCAAGTCGTTTAAATCCTCTTCGTGTCTAACCTCATCGATGGAAACTATTTTTTGCTCATCAATCCATAGTCTCCCCTCGGACCGTTTGCCGACTGGAGTTGTTGTAATGATTACTCTATATTTGGAATTCCAAAAATCATATTCATCAATGAATCCTACATAACCACCCAGTGAATGTTTCGCAACGATTTGAATCCATTCACCTTTTTTCAAGTAATTTTCATCCATCATTTCCAAGCCCTCCTCTTCACTTACTTGGCAATTCAGTAAAGTGTTGTTTCCATCCTTGGAACAATAAGCGAAACTCATTAAGTCCTGTGTCTCTTCCCTTGGCAAAGGTTTGTTGAATAACTTTCCCACCCATTTCAGTATCATTAGGATCGTGCCAAAGAAACTCAACAACATCAGCATCTTGCTCAATTGAACCACTCTCCTTTAAGTGGGAAAGCAGGGGTCTAGCTGCAAACTTCTCTGAATCTCTGGACATTTGAGATAACATGATAAAGCAACAATCTAACTCCATTGCTATTCGTTTAGCCTCACCAGTGACGTTCCCTATAGCTGATGAACGGCTTTCACCTTTTTTCTGAGGTATCTTCATGATTTGAAGGTAATCGACTGCTATTACTGCAAGACGGCCATGCTTCTTTTTGATTTGTTTCGCAGTAGCTCTAATTTCTTCGATGGTTACTCCTGCAGAATCCTGAACGTATAACGGCAAGTCTTCAAATAATTCGTAAGCTATTTCAATCTGATCTAAATGTTCTTGGCTTAAATTTTTATGTTTAATTTTTTGGTAGCTGATTCCTGTTGCACTGGATATCCATCGGTCAATAAGTTGTTCTTTACTCATTTCCTGAGAAAATAGAATAACAGCACCCTTATTCTGCAGGGCAGCTCCTTGCAATCTTTGTAAGAGTAAAGCTGTCTTTCCAACTGATGGTCTGCCGGCCGAAACGAACAACCATTTTCTCCATAGCCCTTTAGCCCAATTGTCAAATTGCTCAAAATTCGTTTTAATGTATTGTGCTGGAGTTCTTATATGCTTGAAATAGATATCTCTCATTTCACTAAAGCTTCTCATTTTTGAAGTATCATTCGGCCTCAGTTCAGAAACTAATGCTTCGATACTAGCGAAATATTCCTCATCCGATTCAAAGTCATCCCTAGACATACCAGAAATGATATCGCCCATATTCCTTGTCCGTCGTTCCATAGCTTTTGAGCGAACAATTATAGCGTAATGTTCTACATTAGCTGTTGTTGGGCAAGATGCAGCCAATTGAGAAAGATAGGATACTCCACCTAAATCCTCTATATTCCCGAATTTCACGATTGCATTAGTAACGGTTATTAAATCAACTGGCTGTCCCTTCTTTTCTAGGTATCTCATAACCTTATAAATGGACCGGTGCCTTTCGATAGAAAAGTCCCTGTCCTCAAGAAATACAATGTCATCCAAAACATTAGGATCCAATAAGACAGCACCTAGGACGGATTGCTCAACTGCAATATCATTTTCCCCAATCAAAATCATTTGGATCATTCCCTTCCTGGACCCATCGTTGGAATTCGATGTCTTTATTTCGAAAGTTCGGTTGGTGTGTTTGTGGTTGCTTAGTCCTTTTGGTCGCTTTCATTTTTATGGCCAACTCACTGAATTTCTCTCGAAGCTTTTTGGCGGATAAAACATTCGTTTTCCAGAATTCATCTGTTGTAACCCAATCCATAACCGCTTTTGCTAAATGCTTGTCCACTCCGTCTATTTCAATAAGCTTTCTAAAATCATCGGCCCATTTTTGTAGATTAGCTTTTTTAAGGAGGTGTTCTACGCCTGCTTCTTTTGCTACCCTTGAAACTCTGTTAAAAAAATAAGTAGCCATTTTAAAATAAGAGCTTCCCTCGTCATACGTTGTTTGTTGACGAGTATTTTTTTTATTATTTTCTTTAATATTTTCTTTCTTGGGTATCTGATTAGTGACTAGTACTGGTAACGAATCAGTGACTAGTTCTGGTATCTGATTAGTGACTAGTGATGACTGGTCACTAATTGGTGACTGGTCACGCCATTCTTCATAATTCTTATTAAACTTCAAAATTTTGGTCCCCCTTGAACCGTTCCCAACGACACTGATAATCTTGCGCTCTAATAATGTTGTAAGCTCTCTTATAACGATAAACCTATGGTTTACTCCGATTGCTTGGGCAATAAAAGCATTTGATAACTCATGTTGCTTACGTTGAAATCCATAAGTATAACGCCAAATAACCAAGACTATTCGAAGTTGTGTGCCGTTGAGATTGGTTTTTGAGATATGTTCTAAAATCTCATTAGCAATCCTGGTGTGTCCTTTTTCAATTTGAGGGTTTGCCATGAGTAATCATCCGTTCATTTTTTTCTGTGGTCATTAAACCACCTGAATCTTATAATGTGTGCCAGCCCTTAATGCTTTATTGGTTAATGCCCTTTTTACCGTCATTTCTGCCAGCGCAGGCATGTTGTTTTTGCTTGAAAGATGCGTAAGATATATTTGCTCTCCCACACCCAATATGAGCCTAGAAAGAGCTTCTGCCGTCTGCTCATTGCTTAAGTGGCCGATATGGGATAGTATTCTTGCTTTAACGCTGTTTGGATAGTCCGATACCTCCACCATGTTCGGTTCATGATTAGCTTCAATAATGTAGATATTTGAATACTCCATAGCAGCTAACATGTCTGGATCTACTCGCCCGGTATCCAAACATATTGAACATTTTTGACCTTCATAGTCGCTTATGACGTATCCAATTGGATCATGAGCGTCATGGTGCGTTTTAAATGATTCAATATACCAATCATCGGAATTAATATCGCTACCAGCTTTGATTGGCCTTTGTAAATCTTCATCCACACCTTTTATGACCTTCCACTCACCTTCAGCTGCATAAACTGGAATTCTATATTTATTGGCCAATGGTAATCCTTTAACGTGATCAGAATGTGCATGCGTGATAAAGATGGCTGCTATTGAATCAACACGGATCCCGACTTCCAGGAGACGCTTTTCAATTTTGGTTTTGGCAATACCGGCATCAACAAGAATAGTAGTTTGATTGGACCGGAGAGCAATGCAATTGCCCCCCGAACCAGATGCTAAGATATCGACTTTCATGGCTTACTCCAATAAATCGCCATCAGCCGCTTGAGCTTCCTGCATTTCGATATTCATATCCAGCAGATGATTTAATGCAACATAATCAGAAAGAGTGCCTTTGAAATTAGGAATATTCTTTTCCATATATTCCTTTTGTCCGTCCTTATCAATTCCTAGATGTTTAAACTTGTTTGCAATCAATGAGCGCATGGTTTTGATATTGGATGCCTCATCGTCCTGTTTTGGTGGTGGTGCATCAATTACATCTTGATTAGGTGTTATATCTTTTCGTTGCTGTGGCTGTGGTTTGTACTCAGGAATGGTGTTTTCAGGCTCGCTATTGGCAATGGTTTCATCCTCAAATTCAAGACCGTATTGGCGTTTTAAAGCACGTTGCTGTACATGTTTACCAAACATATCTGAAGTCCACTTGTTCCAGTTATCTTTGTTTTGGCCGGTAAACATATGGGCGACCTCTTCAATATCCATAATGACTGTTACAGGGCGATGGCCATCTCTATAGGCGATGGAATAGGCACCGATGATTTTCCCTCTTGGAAAGCCTATTTCATGGAGAACAACTTCCATTTCCTTTGTTTCCTTGTTCATCGCAATTTTAAATTCATCATTCTCATGGACCATCTGAGTATCTGGTGGCTGGAATCCTTCCATTGTCCGGGCTTTTGCTAAATATGCTTCAGCAGCAAATTGAATCCGTGCAGTATTCCCATACTTAATAAAGAAAATCTCGTTTTTGAAAGGATCCAGACCATAAGAAGCTGCTTTATGAGCAAACAATAAGAATTCCGTGTCCGTTGCTGTAGGAGCAATAGATGTGCGAATTACTTCTAAAACTTGTGGAGCAAATGCTTCTGTGATTTGTGGTGTTAATGGTAATGCTGCTAATTGGTTTTTTGACATAATCTTTTTCCCCCTATATTAAAATCGTTTTCATTTCTCCGGTTTCTCGGTGAACAATAAGCATTTGGTCATGTTGTTTTTTTACAATCAACCAATTCATTGGGTTTAGTCCTGCTTCTAAGAAAATCTTCTTTTGGTTTCGAGTAGGTCTTTTCCCGTTTTTCATTTGCTCACCTCAATCTTTAATTCCTGATCAGCAACAACTCGACTAATAATCAACTGGCCATTTGGCTGTTTAAAGCTAGTAATGGATTCGGCATTGTCAACAAAGCATGGAGTAATTAAGCAGCTTTGCTGTGAAAGTACATCTCTTAGTTCCAAGCCGGCACGAATGCCCTCAGAAAGTGAAAGCCTTTGATAGCCTTTACCATCCAATTCAATTTCAAAGTCAGGTTTGTATTCCCCATCCCCTTTGTTTTGTTTAAAGAGACGGACAGACAAGGTTGTAAACACGGCTTGTACTTTTTCGGCTTGTAGTTCTGCCTCTTTTGCCCTAAAAGCTTTGATACTATCGAGGATGAAAATACTAGCTTTTAAATCTTGGAGAGTAGCATTTTCATCAGCTTCGGCAGATTTTACTTGTGTATCAAGGGTTTGGTATCTGGAATAATCCTGCATCGCTAGTCTTAATGGCTGCCCTTTTTCATCGATTTCTTTAATCTGCTCTCTTAATTCGGTTACATCGATGTATTCCAATGCGGCAAGTTGGACTCTTAATTCATCACGCTTTTTGACTAGTCCATTATGGTTAGTTTTGTATTCAGCCATACGATGTTCCTTATCTACCTTTACAGCCTCAACTGATTCTTCATCTAGCGGACGTTTGCAAGTACGGCAAGTATCTTCAATTGCTTCATTTTTAAGTGCCGGCCATCTTTCCTTTGACATTTCAATTTGGTCCTGAAGGTTACAGATCTGCGACTGCAGATTATTAAAAGCCTGGTTCTTTTCAAACGCCGCATCCATTTGGCTTTCAAGTTCTCGAACTTTTTTATCAAATTGCCCTAACTCAGCTTTAATGGAGTCGATATCAAGTTTTTCCTCAGATAATTGCTCCAACTGCTCTTTTAATGTCTTGGTGCGACTTTGTGCGGCAATATAGGCTTTGTCCTTTTTATTTTTATTGTCCTTATGAATTTTCTCTAAATCATCTAAACTATGTTTTTTTAGATTACGTTCCAATACCTCTCGTTGGGCTTCTGGAAGTTGTTTTAAGACTTCTTTGCTTACAGGAGACATAACATACCTTAAAAGCAATTCACGCTGTTTTTCCCAATGAAGAGAAGGAAAATATGACGGATTATATTGAGACATAAATAAGTCTTTATCAAATAATTGTTCTATTACATCAGTGAATTCTTTTGCTTTGCTAGGGACCTCGTTTATGTAGTAGGTCGCTTTGCCTTTCTTAAGTCCCCGGCCTAGTAGTAATTGTTTTTCATCAACCATTAAATGAAGTTGTACTAAAGTTTCATCAGCTGCATAAGTTATTGGTGTCGGGTCCATCTTGCTTCCAAAGGCATCTGTGCCGTAAAATAACCAACAAGGGGCTTCCACAACAGTGGATTTTCCTTTTGCATTGTCTGCAGAGATCTTGGTCAGGTCGCCAAACTTAACTTCAAGGTCTCTGTGAGATTTGTAGTTTTGTAGATTTAAAGAAATGAATTTTATTTCCACGATTAAACCTCCTATAATTAAGCCAATTCTTGTTCTAGCCGTTTGATTTCTGCTTCTGCTGCTCCGATGTAAGCCGCAATTACCTCTTCCAAAAGGTCATTTCTTTGCTCAACAATGTTTACATTGTGTTCAACACTATAAAAGATGATTCTTTCTGCATCATTAATCTTGTGAACATTCGCTTTTAGTTCATCGATTTCACGGATTATGTTCTTCGCTAAATCAACCCTGGCTTCCATATATTCAAGTGTTTTCCTATCCATCCATCTCTCCTCCTCTAAAGCTATGAAACAAATAAATTAGTTTTCATGGTGTTCCAATATATATCCGACAGTTACTACTTCACGAAGGTTTGTAGAATACTCGACAGCATCCAATTTTGTGTGGAAATCGCCGTCTGAAACATAAGCTAAAAGCTCTTTACTAATTTGCACGTTTATCACCTCCTAGAAGCCATTTATCACCTGCCCAAAATAAAGCCAATGCTATTGAAAAAAACATAAGAGCAAATGCGATGTACCCCGTATGAACCACCTCCTTAAGTTAGAACAACTTTTCATCGTGTTTTTTCGCCATTTGGCTAAAAAATTTAGAGGACTAAGCCTCTGCTAAAATTGTTCTTGCATTGCTTTTTTATAGCAACTTAATCTTGCTGCACGTTTATACCAGGAATCATTTCTTTTTGTTGGATGAACAGATCCAAGTTGAGCAACCTTTTTTGTGTAGTAAGAAATACGGCGAACATTTTTATTCACTTTCATCCCTCCTCAAGAACTCTTTTTATTTTCCTGCTGCTGGGTTCTTTGTTGTTCTGCTAAATGTCTAAGTAATCCAGGCAATAAATGTTTTTCAACGGCTTTGGCTAATTTGTGAGCTGGCACCTTAATCATTTGATCGCCTCCTTATTAATGTGTATGAGAAGCTGATTGTCTGCTATGTTTTGACAACCTTGGGGATACTAAGATCTCATGCAGTATTAATTCCGTTTCTCATTTCGCGAACTTTATCATCAAAAAAAAGTGCTTCAATTGGTACGCCAAGAGCATTTGCAAGTAACGGAACTTTTTCAGCAGTCAAATTCCTTCGACCTTTTTCAATATCTGCATAGCTTGAAGCAGTTTTAAAGCCAAGTTTTTTTGCTACAAACTTTTGCTTTATTCCCTTTTCGATTCTAATTTGTCGAGCAATTTGACCAACTTTTGCATCCATCGTTTCACCTCAATTTCGCATATTGCGAACTAACTACCTTTATAGTAATTTCTCATTTCGCGAATGTCAACATAATTATTCTCATTTTGCGAAATTATATATCGAATATGCGAATTTAGGATAAAATCATTATATTAGGAGGTGTATCCAGTGAGTGAAATAATGGGGAAACGATTGAAGCATTTAAGAGAGAAAAGTGGATATCAGCAAAAATTTGTTGCCGACAAAATCGGTGTTAAAAACAATACTCTCTCTGGGTACGAATCAGGGAATAGGGAACCTGATTCAGAGACTCTCACAAGGCTTGCAGATTTTTATGAAGTTACGACAGATTACCTCCATGGAAGAACTGATGATCCAAAGGGATATGTAGTATTAGACCCAGACACGCTCCTGCAAATGTACGGAATTGAGCCCAAAGATAAAAACATTACATTTGATTCCCTGGCAGAAATCACCAAACTTGCTAAAAATTATGGTCTGGAACAATTAGGTTTCTTCGACATCGAGGAATGGAAAAACCTAAGCCCTGAAGAAATAATGATGTTGGATGCACAATTTAAAGCTGTAGCTGAATTAGCTAAAAAGCGGAAAGAAAACAAGTAGACGCTAAAGACACTCATAGGTTATAAAACCAGTGGTGTCTTTTTTTATGATATGTTAAGTTTAATGTCAATTGTTTATTAAACTAACGGGGCAGGTTTGTTCAATATGGGATAATTAACTCGCTTTGGGAAACGAATAAAAGTGAAGTAAATGGAATCCTTTAATACAATAAATAGGAGTAGTAAAGATGAATTCTTTAATGAAAGATTTTTTATTTTATTTAATGGCATTCTTAGGTGTTTTAATTATGTTTATTAGCGTCATTAATATGTGGATAATAGATACGAAAAATAAGAAGAGTGAACAAAAAAAAAGTAAATCAAAACATGTAAAATTACTGATATTTGGGTTAATTGTTTTTATTTTATCCCGTATCTTACATGGACAAATTCTTTAAGTGGTTAATAATGGCAACCCCTATTAAGCTAAAGGGTGCATATGTTAAAGATGGGATTGCTGCGGCGATCCCGTTTTTTTATTGTGCTAACGGGGCAGTTTAGTTGAACAAGAAATAATAATTTAAGCATAGATTTCTTTGTGGTAAAATATGTTAGTAGTACAAGCTGGAGTCGGATGGAGGTTTTTATATGAAAAGGAAATTAGTTTTAACTCTTGGTTTTGCAGGAGTTTTAGCGTTATCAGTTGGTTTTGCGGAAAACTTACAAAGCACAAAGGTATCAGCAGAAGAACAGCCTGAATTAGCAGAACAAACAGTAGAAAACGGAACAGGATTTTATTTTACAAAATGGAAACTATTAACTGAAGGAAGTGATATTCCCACAGTTATTACAGTTGAAGAACAATACGGGGCAGAGAAAATGCTAAAAAATATGCCAACTGGGTTTAAGGTATTTGTACCACAAGAAAATGGAACAGGATTCTACGTTTCAAAAGCGAAATAGTTTATTAAACTAAAGGGTGCGATTGTTCAATAAGAGCAGTCGCTTTTTCTTGTTCCGCTAACGTTGCGGGGTACTTCAATAAGAATTATCTCAAAATCTCGCAATACCCGTTATAATAAAAATAAAAAAGCGGAGTGTAGCCAATGCTGTTTTTACGTAGAATTACTCTTTTACGAGAAGAAGTTCCCGATTTTAATACGTACCCATTCACTGTTCCTGCTATAAGAGGAATGGATGCATTGGACTTAGATAGTGAAGTAACATTTTTTGTAGGGGAAAATGGTTCTGGAAAATCTACTTTGCTTGAGGCAATTGCTTACAAGTGTGGGTTTAATACCGCGGGGGGAGGAAGAAACAATATATTTGATGTAGATTCATCCCACGCTGCTTTAGGAAATTACATTCGTTTGTCTTGGTTGCCAAAAATCAGTCAAGGCTTCTTTTTAAGGGCTGAAAGTTTTTATCATTTTGCTACTCATCTGGATGAACTAGCCAAAGAAGATCCGACTATTTATCAAGCATATGGGGGTAGGTCATTACACCACCAGTCTCACGGAGAATCCTTTTTATCATTATTTTTAAACCGTTTTTCGGGTAAGGGCATTTATATATTAGATGAACCCGAGGCAGCATTATCGCCAGCTCGCCTATTAGCATTTATGAGGGTTATTTATCAATTGGTGAGTAGTGGAAACTCTCAATTTATCATCGCCACACATTCGCCTATTCTTCTGGGGTATCCAAATGCAAACATCTTTAGTTTTGATTCCAATGTAATTGAAAGCGTCAGATATGAAGACACAGAACATTATCAAATAACAAAGGGATTTTTAAATAGAAAGGAAAGGTACTTAGAAGAGTTGTTTTTAAATGACGAGGATTAATAAAAATATAGCTTACTCAACTAAAGGGTGCAAGAGTTAAAGAAAGTGATCGCTGCGGCGGTCTTTTTTATTTTTGAGCTAGAATGGCAGAATAGTTCAACAAGGTTTTTAGTTTTAATGGTAAAATATGTTTATTAAAGGGGGCAGTTGAATGAGTAATTTTTTCTTAATCCTTATGGGCTTTTTTATTGTTGTTGCAAATGTTATTGGATTTATATCCTACAAGAAAAAGAAAAATCTATACTTTACGGCTTTTACAATATTATTATCAGCAGTTTTATTTGGGGCAATCGGTGGTGTATTAGCACTTTTGGTTATTCGTGATGCTTTTGCAATATTTTACGGCTTGCAAGTAGGATATTATTTATTAATAAATAGTGTTATTGTTTTTTTAATCGCCATTTTAGCAACTGTAATAAATAGATATAACAACAGAACAACGTAATTCACGACTACATTCAACTACCATGGAAGAACGTGTTAAAATTCCATTCTCTGTGGTGCAGCTTTGCTGCATAGTTGGCTAACGGGTGCATGAGCTGTACAAGGTTGCTAAGGTAGCCTTTTTTTGTTCAACTAACGGGGCAGTTTAGTTGAATAAGCATTCAAAGAATTCTATTAAAAAAACCAACAATAACAGAAATTGAAATGGTAATATTTAATAAAAACGGGGTCGTAGGATGAAATTAAAAAGTGCGGTAATTACCATTATATTTTTTATCTTTCTTGGAGGTTGTAGTGATACGGAAGAACCAAAAATTCAAGATAAAAAACTGGATGAAGCATCGATGAATTTCGAGATGAACAATGTTAAACCTTTTTTACAACGCATTAGCCCATTAGTTGAATCAGGTTTTTCAGCAGAAGAAATTAACCAAGTACAAGAAAAGTTAGAAAAAATGAAACCCGATGATGAGTATGAGGTTGGTAGATTCGATATAGTTTATCGAGACAAAAATACGCCTTTTATCATAAAGGCTTTTATGGATGGTCCTGAAGCACCTGATGTTTATATCTATACAGAACCTGATTTAGCTACCCAGATACAAGAGGAAATGATTAAGTTTGCAGATGAATTGGAAGCTAGTAATTGAAAAACTATGACCTACCTTCTTCAACTATCAGGTGCTTTTGTTTCACAAATAAAAAACGGAAAAATAGGGGAAGTGTTTCTATGGGGTATGTATATGTTTTAGAACACAGTTACGAGTATGAATATGAAGGCGAAATGTTTGATGAGATAAAAATGATTGGTGTCTTTTCAACAAAAGAAAAGGCGGAAGAAGTGATTGAAAAATATATGACACTACCTGGGTTTAAAGACCATCCCAAGGAATGCTTTCATATAGGCAAACACGAGATTGATAAAATTAGTGGATGGGATGAAGGCTTTATTAAATGGAAGGATGCTTATTAAGCTAACGGGTGCTTTAGTTAAAGAACAACTCCGAAATATTAAAGAATAAAATAGATCGTTTTGTAATGTCCATTTAATTGGGCATTTTTTATTGTTTTTACGAACAAATGTTTGTATAATTTTATCGAAAGGTGGGGAATTTGGTGGAATTATATAAAAATACTTATAGAACAACCGCCCTAGAGGATTGGGTAACGGACTTTTATATTCGCTTAAAAATCCTTCATCCTCGGCAGATTAATGAGGATCATATTGCACGGATTTACAGTATCTTTATCAAACGTTGGGAATTGCCTTCCTTCCACAAAGTTAATGGAAATTTTCGAGGAATTTATATTAATAAATTAAAACCGAAGGACCAGCAAAGAGAAATATTTTTCCACGAACTCTGTCATGTCCTTAGACATATGGGAATCCAAACCATGATGCCAGCTGCTTTTCGTGAGCTGCAGGAATGGGATGCCAGGCATTTTACTTTGTATGCCGCCATTCCCCATCACATGATTAAATTTATAGATTTTGAGGACGAATATGTTATTGACCAGATGGCTGGACTTTTTAAGGTTACACCAGAACTATGTGAGGAACGCTTGGAACAGATCCGCAATCGATGCTCCCATATTAAATATATTGCAGAAAATCGGAATACTTATGAAGTATAGCCATTATTTAACGGGATATTTTATAAGAGACTTTATATATCATTGATTGTGGAAAGGAGGAAAAACAATGAGGGCTGTTGACTATGACCGTGTATCTACGGATGAACAATTTAAACAAGGCTACAGTATTGAGTCTCAAAAAGAATTAAATGGTAAGTTTATAGAGTCACAGAACTGGACGCATGTTGACTCTTATGTGGATGATGCTAGCGCGAAAGATCTAAACAGAAAAGACATGCAGCGCTTGATAAAAGATGCTAAGGATAAGAAGTTTGATGTTGTTGTCTTTTACAAATTGGACCGTCTTGTAAGGTCTGTAAGTGACCTGGATAAGTTACTCAAGATATTTGACGCGAACAATATCGCTATTCGCTCAGTAACCGAACCATTTGACACGACAACAGCTATGGGAAGGTTTCTTATTACCTTGGTTGCTGCTATTGCACAATGGGAGCGTGAGACGATTTCAGAGCGTGTGACGGTTAATATGTTGGCAAAGGCAAATAAAGGTGAACGTAATGGTGGGCGCGCTCCGTTTGGATATAAACTTGTGGATGGGGAATTAGAAATCAATCAAATGGAAGCAAATCTAATTGAGGAAATGTTTCGGCTATATACTAATGGTCATGGAATACGTTCAATCGTATTGTATTTACAGCAATTTGGAGTTTATAAGGACATCAGGACGATTGGTCGGTGGCTTGAGAATCCAGTATATACCGGCCGTTTAAGATGGGGAAATAATTCTAAAATGGATGCCATCATTTACAATGAAATTACCCATACAGCAATCATTAATGATGAGACCTTTGAAAAGGTTCAGGAACTAAGAGGTAAAAGAAAAATAGATGGAAAGAAAGCAACCTCACCTTTTCACTTTTCAGGTGTTCTCCGATGTGCAAGGTGTGGTGGAGCTCTCTCAGGATACAGTAGAAAGGCAAGAGGCTCGAAACATTACGTCTGCATTAATAAGAAAAATTTTGCAACCTGTGACCTTCCACAATTCACTGAACATGCATTAACTCAAATCTTTTTAGATGAATTAACCGCTGATGATCCTGAGCAATTTTTAAACTTGTCAAAGGAATTTAATTTAGAGAAAAATGAACAAGACAACCAATCACATTTAATTAAGGATTTAGAAAGAGAATTGGCTGCTATTAAGACTCGCAAAAAGAATTGGCTCCTGGCATTAGGCAATGGTGTAATGAGTCAGGAAGAATACAAAGAGTTAAGTCAGGAAGATACACGGAAAGAAGAAATGATAAAAGAGCAGTTGGCCGCGATAATACCAAGTGAAGTTAAATATGATCGAAATGAAATATTATCACTGCTTGAGCACATTCCACATTTATGGGATACTGCAAATGATTTAGAAAAGAAAGCATTTATTAATGACCTATTTGAATCAATCACTGTTGACGTTCCAAGCAGCTATTACCGGGCTCCAGGTAAGACCCCTTCTGTTTTAATAACTGAAGTAAAATTCCTCTAAAAAATAAAACTCCTTTGTTGTCGTTAGGCACCGCCATGGCAATGAACTTGTTTGGTCATGGGATTGCTTTATCTGGGGATTTCGTGATTCAGGCTGCTCCAAAGCTAACTTCTGATGCAGCAGGCATTCCAATCCAAGAGGTCATTAATGCCAGCGTTCCTTTAGTTTTCACAATGGGGATTGTTACAACCGTTACGGCTTTCTTCTTTTTAAGGAGAGATATGAAGCGGGGCGTCCTAAAAATAACAGATTCTGTTATACAAGACACTCATGAAGAAGAAAAAAATCAGCCAGCACTTTTATCCGTTGCCCAAAAACGATTCTTCGCCATTTTAGTGCCTTTATTATTTGCTGCTGATGTTGCTGCTATGACTATTTTAGAATTAACTGGCGGCGATGCAACCGCATTAATTGGAGGAACCTCCATCCTCATATTGTTGCTAATCACATTAACCACTCACAAAAATAAAGGGCTTGAAAAAACCACTCAATATTTAATAGAAGGATTTACCTTTGGGTTTAAAGTGTTTGGACCTGTTATTCCCATTGCCGCATTCTTCTATTTAGGTGATGCTGGTTTTGGAAAAATTATTGGTGATTTCTTACCGAAAGCCTCACAAGGAATCGTCAACGATTTAGGTGTCGCTCTAGCCAATGTTGTGCCATTGAGTAAAGAAGTGGGAGCGGTTACATTAACCACAGTTGGGGCAATTACTGGATTAGATGGTTCAGGATTCTCTGGGATTTCTCTAGCTGGCTCAGTTGCCGCCCTTTTTGGCACAGCCATCGGCAAAGGTATTGCTACCTTGACAGCACTTGGGCAAATTGCAGCGATTTGGGTAGGCGGCGGTGTCCTCGTACCATGGGCGTTAATCCCAGCGGCTGCTATTTGTAAGGTAGATCCATTCGACTTAGCCAGAAGAAACCTTGTCCCAGTATGTATAGGATTGGTTGTAACAACGATAGTTGCAATGTTTTTAATCTAAACTAATAATTAAGAGGCAGATTAATTTTCTGCCTCTTGCTTACTTTACCCGCATTTTAAAATATTTATAGATTAATAGCGAGCAAAACACCCATATGTACCCTATAGCATATCCGCCTAATACATCAGAAGGAAAATGAACCTGCAAAATGATTCTGCTTGCCCCTATTAAAAGAATTAAAATGGTTGCGGCACAGACAATAATGATCTTCACAGTTTTTGATTTGGCGGCTTCCATTAAAAGATAAGCAATTAAAAAATAAACAATCATCCCCACCATCGCGTGTCCGCTTGGATAGCTGTAGCTTTTTACTTGGACAAGATGCTCAAGGTCGGGTCTAGGCCGGTCAAAAAGATTTTTTAGAAGTTTACTAGCTTCATTACCTAATGCTACTGACAAGGCAAAAACAGCAGCACCCAAATAGTTTCTTTTCCTCAGTATTAACCAGGCAAGTGTTAATAAGCCAACACCCCCAATCCCTTTTTTATCACCCATTTCGGTTATCTGAACAAAAAAGGGAATGACAGAATCAGGAACATGGGCTGCCCAGCCTGCCACACTATCATCAATAAAAAATAGACTGTGTAAGGCAACTTTAATAGAGGTGTATAACGTGATTAACACAGCGATGATGATATAACTATAGGAAAAATACCATTTATTTTTAAGATCCATTCCGCAAAATCCTTTCTTACTAGTTAAATTACTTTTAAAAGTATAATGAAAGAGGATATTAAAATCTACAATTCAAGGTAAGAAATGTTAAAATAGTTTGAAAATACATTCTAAATAATCAAAGGTTGGGGGTTTACATATGTTAAATAATCTTTTTGCTAAATTAGAAAATTACTATGATGAAATGGTCTCGATTCGGAGGTACATGCACCAGCATCCAGAACTTTCCTTTGAAGAATATGAAACAGCAAAATTCATTAAATCCTTTTATGAGAATCTGAATATTGAAGTCGAAGGGAATATTGGCGGAAATGGTGTGGTAGCAAGGATATATGGGAAAAGGCCTGGTAAAACTGTTGCACTAAGAGCTGACTTCGATGCCCTGCCAATTCAGGACGAAAAGGATGTCCCTTACAAGTCATTAGTACCTGGCGTGATGCACGCCTGTGGACATGACGGTCACACTGCTACTCTCCTCGTACTGGCGAAAGCCTTGAATGAACTAAAAGATGAACTTGAAGGAAACTACGTCTTTATTCACCAGCATGCCGAAGAGTATGCACCCGGCGGGGCGAAATCGATGATTGAGGCAGGATGTCTAAAAGGGGTAGATGTCATTTTCGGGACACATTTATGGGCAAGTGAACCGACAGGGAAGATTCAGTATCGAACTGGACCGATTATGGCAGCAGCTGACAGGTTTGAAATTGATATTCAAGGTAAAGGTGGACATGGAGCCCAGCCTCATAAAACGAAGGATGCTATCGTTACTGCCTCACAGCTTGTATTAAATTTACAACAAATTGTCAGCCGTAAGGTTAATCCGGTTGAATCCGCTGTTGTAACAGTTGCTTCTTTTACGGCTCAAAATGCGTTTAATGTCATTGCAGATAAAGCAAAACTGATTGGCACCGTCCGAACGTTTAATGAAGATATCCGCCAGTTCATCGAGGATGAAATGAAACGAATTATACATGGCACATGTTATTTGGCGGACTGCGGTTATGAATATCATTATTTCAGAGGATACCCTCCGGTAGTAAATCATGCAAATGAAACAGAATTTTTAATTTCATGTGCTGAAGATGTTCCTGAGGTTCTAACCATTGAAGAAACCGAGCCCCAAATGGGCGGTGAGGATTTCGCTTATTATTTACAGGAAATTCCAGGTACATTCTTTTATACAGGAGCAAAACCAGTCAAAGATGATGCTGGTTTCCCCCATCACCATCCTAAATTTGATATAGATGAAAAAGCGATGCTAATTGCCGCTAAAACACTCGGAACCGCCGCAATAAAATTTCAGAAATAAATTAAACGAACCCCTGAACAATTTATAGTTCAGGGGCTTTTTGCAAAATTCTTAACCTGAAGGCATTCATCGCGGTTTCTCCCAAATGCTTTAAGAGATTGTTATTGGCATAGGCACCAACAAAAGCCCCAATTCCCGGGACAAGCTGCAGCATTTTAACCAGGTCAATATAATCCCGATATTCCTGTTGAAACTTGCACCAATCCATTTCCACTAGCACTTGTTTTCGTGTTTCCCAATTTTCAATCTCAGATAAAGTATTTTTCCGGATTTCATCACTTGAAAAAGCAAGCTGAAAAACATGGAGAATAAATAACCTTTCCTCATAATCCTTGGTATTGAATCCATAAACTGCTGCTGTCTCAAAAAGATATTTCATTTTAATGGTAAGCAGTAATGGAAAATCAGCCAGCCCGAGTAAAATACCTCCTGCCCCCGTACCCGCTCCTTCAATTATTGCGGTTTTTTGAAAAGTAGATATTTTTTTTCGAGCCAATTCATCTCGTTCAGCTAATGTCATCCCGCTTGCCTGATCCTTATTTGTCGTTACCTGCGAACCGAATAATGTTGCTTTGACCATCGCCTTTATACTCTCTGTCATCACCTCATGGACCTTTTCCGGAATGAATTCATTTATTTTCCCCTGTGCTTTTTTGGAGAGACGATTCATCATTCCTGACCGTCTCATTATTTTTCTTTTCCATTCTTCTACTTCTTCATAGACTTCCAATTCATATTCATTCATTTTTATGACCCACCCCTCCATAATAATTTATGCTTATTTACAGTGGAATCTGCCCAATGGTTTCAAATGGAGGATACATCTTTTACACGGTTTTTACTGTAAAATTTCACAAACATGAAGGTAAACAAAAGGCCTCCAAGTAACGCTAGAAATGCAAGAACCAGTTCACCTTTAATTAAAATGAACATAGCGAAAATCACAGCCTGGACAATCATAATAATCATTAATAATGAATGAAAAGCAGCTGATTTATACTTAGTCGCAACAGGATATAAATCAACCCATAGCTTGTTTTGATGATGGTTCCATAACGGAAGAAGCTGAAAACCGGTTAAATATAAAAATAAGACACTTAACAGAATTTGCCCCAACCCAAACGATATAAAATAAATGGCAAATGTTCCAATCACTGTTAGGCGGATAAAAAGACCAAGGTAATCAGATGATCGCAGGAACGTTCTAGAAAATAAATAAAGATACGTTTTTTCTTGAGAAAAGCTCATTCCATTAATAATGAAATCAAGCCATTTTCTTCTTTTAACTGTTTCTTTTAACTTAGGCACATCGGTAAAGAGATTAGCCAACCGATAAAAAGAGGCCATTCTTTTTTCTTCCCCATCAATTAATAAATCCCACTTCAGACCCATTCTTTTTGTTCGCACATAAAAGGAGTAAAAATAAAAGGCCAGGATTATAACGATAAGGAAAAGGAGCAGAACGTTTGCCTGCTTAAATAATAAATAGGAAAAAACTGCATTTAAAAAATAACGGACAACCAAATCCCATCTATGTACAGACGATTGAACATAATAGTGGATTCTCCAGCTTGAAGCAAGATTCCATGCCTTTAAAGCTAACAAAACCACGAAAAACAGGAAAAAGCGGTGGAAACCTTCTCTGCTTATGTGTGCATACATTGGCATTAATATTGCAAGAGCCATTAGTAGAATATATCCTTGAAAAAAAAGGCTGGATAATCCTGAACGAAAAAAATATCCTTTTAATTTTTCTTCAAGCGGTATTAAGAACACTTTATCCGCTTCCAATAAAAAATTATAAACCGGACTATAGGTTAAGAACCCCCCAATAATTATGGCCATGATAATTTCTGCCGGAAATCCAGAAGAAAGTCCCTCAATCCATTTTTGATAATAAAAGGATGCTGTACCAATAAGAAATAACAAAACAATAACAAGATGCCCATTAAAAATATATCTAAGATACCTGCCTAAATCCTTTACTCGAACCCCTGCCCGATCCTTCCAAAGCTTTTTTTCATCAAACATAATTTTCTTCCTTTGTTAATTGGATATATAAATCATCTAATGAAGCTGCAGGCATTGAAAATTGTTCCCTTAATTCCTCTAATGTTCCCTTTGCTCTAATTTTTCCTTCATGGAGGATTACAAAGCGGTCACAATATTTTTCGGCAGTTGCCAAAATGTGGGTTGACATTAAAATACCTGCACCACTTTCCTTCATTTTTTTCATTAAATCAAGCAAGGATTGGATTCCGAGGGGGTCTAGTCCAACAAAAGGTTCATCGACAATATAAAGAGATGGCTGCACTAAGAAGGCACACATGATCATTACCTTTTGTTTCATCCCTTTTGAAAAATGTGCCGGAAACCAGTTCAGGCGTTTTTCCATTCGAAATTCAGCCAACAAAGGTGCAACTCTTGATTGATACCTCGATTCATCCAGGCCATAGGCCATAGCTGTTAATTTCAAATGCTCGTCCAATGTAAGCTCTTCATATAAAACTGGAGTTTCGGGAACAAAGGTGAACAAGTGGCGATATGCCTCTTTATCCTCAGTAAAAGATTTTCCATTAATTTTTATGGCTCCCTTGTGCGGCTCCATTAATCCGATGATATGTTTTATGGTCGTACTTTTTCCGGCTCCATTTAGTCCGATGAGACCAACCATTTCTTTTTCTTTTACTTCAAAAGAAACATCCTTTAAAACCGGGTTTCTAGTGTATCCCCCGACAAGATTTTCGATTGTTAATAAAGACATTTTTTAACGTCCTTCCATAGCATGATTATGGTTTATTTTATCAAAATGCGTTCAATAAAAATAGGAATTCAATTTTTCGATTTTTTTTTGTATATTTCTTTCATAACCGGACATCATAATATTCGAAGGGGAAACAACTTACTTCGGTGAAGCAATTCATCAAAATTTGAAATGAGGTGTCTGTTAAAGACATTTTCCATTCAAACAAGTAAGCTTCTCAATCGTATCAGATAAGGGGATGGTTGTTTTGTACAATGTGCATGGTAACCATTTGGAGTTCAAGTAACACCACTGTTTATCTTAAAAAAATAAACGGCAAATGAGGTGTTTACCGCAGATCGCCACCTGTTTTTATAAGTTGGGAAAACATATAAAAACACATATAGGGGATGGTCAGCTTGAACAATGATGTCTCTTTATAAAAACACTCTACGAAAAATGAGGTGTTTATCAAAGAACACTCCTAATTGAACGTCAATATGAAGCAATCCCCTTCGAGAGGGCAGGATTCCATGCGAATCCTGTTCTTTTCTTTTTTATCCGTCTATATTATGGTAAAATAAGACAAACATTTTATGAAGGGCTGTGAAAAAGATGAGTGAATGCATTTTTTGTAAAATTGTCAATGGTGATATTCCTGCAGCAAAAGTTTTTGAAAACGAACATGTTTTGGCTTTCTTGGATATTAGCCAGGTGACAAAAGGACATACGCTAGTTATTCCCAAAATCCATAAGGAGAACTTATTTGAATTAACGCCTGAGATTGCCAGAAATATGTTTGAGGTTGTCCCTTCCATTGCCAACGCATTAAAGCGTGAATATGAACCAATTGGACTTAACACGATCAACAATAATGGTGAGCATGCCGGCCAATCTGTATTTCACTACCATATGCATTTAATTCCTCGTTACGGAAAAGGTGATGGATTCGGAGCAGTCTGGAAAAACAATCAAGGTGATTATTCTCCCCAACAATTGCAGGAAATGGCTGCAAATATTTCAAACCAGCTTTAATTTTCAAAAAATAATTTTCAAATTATCAGAAAATTATTTCTTTATTAATATTATATTATTATGTTATAATGAATCTAAGTTTTTCGCTGCAGGCAATGAGTGCACTGCAGGAGAAACAAATAGCTTAGAAGAGCAGAGGAGAGATGAGAAATGAATACAAAAAATCTTGTTGTTTTAGCATTGTTAGCGGGGATTGGGGTAGTTTTACACACGGTAATGCCATCATTCTTTGGAATTAAGCCAGACATGATGCTGGCCATGATGTTTTTAGGAATAGTCCTTATTCCAGAATTTAAAAGTGTCATGTTACTAGCTATTGTTACTGGTGTGCTGTCCGCATTAACAACTGGTTTTCCAGGCGGTCAAATTCCAAATATTATCGATAAGCCTATTACTGCAATTGTCTTTTTTGGTTTATTTTTAGCCTTAAAAAAATACCGAAATTCTGTTGTGAGTGTCGCAGTCTTAACTGCAGTGGGAACAGCTGTTTCAGGGACTGTCTTTTTAACAGCTGCGTATTTGATTGTCGGCTTACCTAATTCATTCGCATTACTATTCTCAGCAGGTGTATTACCTGCAATCGCACTAAATGCCATTACTATGATTATTTTGTATCCAGTTGCCCTTTCAATCGTTAAAAGAACTAAAATATCTACAGCTTCCGTCATTCAAAAATAATGGTCGGGATCCTTTTTAAGAAAAGAACCCAACAGGGTTCTTTTCTTAAATTCGAATATTACCAGATTTTATAAAAAATAAGAAAGCATGGAAGCAACGAGAAGGCAAATTCCACACCCTCCTGCTAATGCCGTAATTCTTTTCTTTAAAACTTGTTTCGGCGGATAGACACCAGGTCTTTTATAAATTAATAAATATTTAAATGTGCCCAAAAAAAGGATGGCACTAAGGATAAAGAAAATTACAGTTGCACTTTTCATTTCTTGCCCCCTTGAAATATTAAAAATTTTCTAATTATTCTTGTAACTATTTATATGATTGATCGTCCATTCCTATGAACAAGGCAAGTTTTTTGCATAAAAATGAAATATCAAGATAAAATTTTCATAATTTCTAAAAATTTTGTGAATTTATATCTTTATTAATTTTTATTTTATTGGCATAATGATAATAGAGAAATATAAAAGTAGGTGAAAATGGGGATGACAGAGAAACAATATTCAATGAAGGAAGCTTTCTTTTTTAGTCAACGAATTGCACAATTAAGCAAGGCGCTTTGGAAATCAATTGAGAAGGATTGGCAACAGTGGATTAAACCGTTTGATTTAAATATTAACGAGCATCATATTCTATGGATCGCCCATCATTTAAATGGTGCTTCCATCTCCGACGTGGCAAAGTTCGGAGTGATGCATGTATCCACAGCGTTTAATTTTTCAAAAAAGTTAGAAGAAAGGGGTTTGCTTCAATTTTCTAAAAAAGAAAATGACAAGCGAAACACCTACATTCAACTGACTGAAAAAGGTGAAGACATTTTACTGCAATTAATGGAAACCTATGAGCCGAATAGTAATTCTGCTTTTTCTGGGGCCCTTCCACTAAGGGAACTATATGGCAAATTCCCAGATTTTATTGAAACGATGGCAATTGTTCGCAATATTTACGGAGCAGATTTCATGGAGATTTTCGAACGTTCTTTCCATAATATTGAGAGCGAATTTATCGAAGAGAATGGGAAACTTCGTAAGTCTGAGAAGCCCGAACAAGAACTTGCTTAGATGTATTTTATGAACTCTAGAAATAATGTCTTGAAAAGATCTTGCTTTATACATGCCTTTAGTACTTCTTTTATTTCCAGTGTTCCTGGTAAAGAAGCAGATAATTCGTCGAAAAGCGGATGAAAGTATACATAACCTTCCGCTTTTTGTTCTTCTAATTTTATGCTCATTTCATCACATAATTGAAAGAAATTTATAACTTCCTGTTTAGATATTCCCCTTTCAATAATGAGCTTATAAAATTCAAGCTTTGGATTGTTAAGGAGTTCTAAAAGCAGTTTTTGATGGTATTCCAGCAGGTTAATTCTTTGTAATAGAATTTCGTATTCTGTCATAATTAAGCCCTCATTTCAAAACTTTAAAGTTAGCATATTAACATTATTCACTTATTTTAATTAAGGGTAAACCCTTTTTTAACAACTGTCTGAAATTTTATGCAACTGAATAAAAAGTCTAATATTCTTCCACTCTTTTTGACTATCTTTTTTTCGTAATTTTTGATAATGTATTAAGCATAATGAACAACAAGGAGGGAATCGTTGATGATCTCCATTTTTATTGTCTTCGCTATTTTTATCTTGTTTTATGTAAATAAAATGACCAGTTCCCTTTGTATTCAAAAAGAAATACCTGAAGAACGCCAGCATAAGGTTTTTCGTACCATTAATGTTCTAATCACCATCCTTCTGATTTCTTCATATTTGGAAATTTTATATACATAATCCAATTGTTATCTTATTGCGGGACAAAGGATATGTAATGGACCAAAAACATTAAAAAATAGAAGCGATGAGGAAATCTCATCGCTTTTAGTTTACCATTTTGTAATTAATAAACCCAAGAAGCTCCGATAATAATTAATAAAATGAAAAGGACAACGACTAACGCAAATCCTCCACCATATCCACCTGCACCAGACATTTTTTTACCTCCTTTCAGCAAACTTCAAATTTTTAGTAAATCCAGGAAGCTCCAACAATAATCAATAGTATGAAAAGTACTACAATTAGAGCGAAGCCAGCTCCATATCCACCACTCATCGTAATACCTCCTTTATCATTTGCTACCATATACTATTCAACCAGTATTCATTTCGTTTAGGCATTTACCAAAAATTTTTGGAAAAGACCCGGGTGCATTTCTGTAATATTCAAAAAACAAACACAGTTTAAATTTTTGCAGTAGTTCGCATTTATGTTATAGTAGAGATTGTGGACAAGAATATACTGTTTAGGAGAGATTTCAACATGAAAAAATGGATTTTAGCCCTTTCTTTAGCAAGCGGGGTTCTTGCTTTAAGTGCTTGTAATCAAAGCGGATCTGATACAGTTGCAGAGAGTAAGGTTGGTAATGTTACCCAAGAAGATCTTTACAATACGATGAAGGCAAAATATGGTGAACAAGCCCTCCAGCAGCTGGTTTATGAAAAGGTTCTTTCTAAGAAGTACAAAGTAACCGATAAAGAATTAAATGACAAAATCGACCAATTAAAATCAGATCTAGGTGCAAACTTTGAAACTACCCTTGCTCAATATGGGTACAAAAGTGAAGATGACTTAAAGAAAACGATGAAGCTTGGCATGCTTCAAGAAAAAGCTGCACTGAAGGATGTAAAAGCAACAGAAAAAGAAATGAAGGACTACTACGATAACTATAAGCCTGAAATTAAAGCACGCCACATTCTTGTTGCTGATGAAAAAACAGCAAATGAAGTAAAGAAAAAGCTTGATGGCGGTGCAAAGTTTGAAGATGTTGCAAAAGAATATTCAACAGATACAGCATCAGCGCAAAACGGCGGCGATTTAGGCTGGTTTGGAGCCGGAAAAATGGATCCTGACTTTGAAAAAGCAGCATATGCATTAAAAGTCAATGAAATTAGTGCTCCAGTGAAAACACAATTTGGCTATCATATTATTCAGGTAACCGATAAAAAAGAGAAAAAATCCTATGCTGACATGAAGAAAGAAATTGAATATCAAGTAAAATCATCTAAATTAACTAGCGAAGAAATTAACAAAGCCATGGAGCGCGAGCTTAAAGCTGCAAATGTAAAAATAAATGATAAAGACCTTAAAGATGCACTGAAGCCGCAAACTTCAGCTGCTGCTGCTGGACAATAATAAAAAAAAGCGGAAGCGCCCAATTAGGCGTTTCCGCTTTTTTTATTCACCTGTAGCCTTTAGTTCCTCTTTCATTTCTTTTTCGCGCTCTAGACGTTTTATATAGATTTCCCCTTCTTGCTCAATGTTTTCAAGTTCAAGCTTTCGTTCTTCTCTGCCTGTTTTAATGGCCATGAGTGCACTAACTACAATTCCAACCACAACTGCATAAATCCAAATAGGAATAGTCAATATCATTTGCTCCCTTCATTAGTGGCTGTCCACTTTTTATTAAAATCATATTCATTGCGATGAAAAAAAATAACCCTTAATGGGTTATTTTATTTATGAAAAACTGGCTTATAGAATGACCGATTATCCAACGCATAAATTCGCTCAGAAAATTCACCAGGCTTTACTCTTTCGAGAGCGCGGTCAAGCATATTCATTTTAGCATCGAGATTATCAATATAATGAAGAATCTCTGCCTCTTTAATTAATGGTGGTTTCGGACTGCCCCATTCAGCTTTACCATGATGGCTTAGAACCAAATGCTGAAGAATAAGTACTTCCTCACCTGTAATTCCCAGTTCCTCGGCTGCTTTGCCAATTTCATTGATCATAATTGTGATGTGCCCCAGTAAATTACCTTGGATCGTATAAACGGTTGAAACGGGTCCGGATAATTCCATTACTTTTCCCATATCATGCAAGATAACTCCTGCATAAAGTAAGTCTTTATCAAGACTAGGGTACAATGATGCAATTGCCTTCGCCAGGTCAAGCATACTAACGACGTGATAGGCAAGTCCTGAGACAAACTCATGATGGTTTTTTGTGGCTGCTGGGTATTCCAGGAACGCCTTTTGATGTTTTTTGATTAAATGACGTGTAATTCGTTGGATGTTGGGATTTTTCATTTCAAAAATATATGAGGTCAGCTTGCTGACCATCTCATCTTGACTAAGTGGAGCTGTTTCGAGAAAATCATCCAATTTAACGCCATCTGATGGTCCAGTCGGCCGAATCTGACGAATCTTTAATTGGCTTTTCCCACGGTAATTTTGTAAATCCCCCTGAATTTTGACAATATTTTGGGCTGCGTAAGTTTTTTCTTCCTCTTCACCTGCATCCCAGAGCTTTGCCTCTATCTCACCGCTTTGGTCCTGAAGGATTAACGTCAAAAACGGCTTGCCATTACTCGCAATTCCTTTTGTTGAACTTTTTATTAATAAAAATAATTCAACCTGTTCCCCAATCTCATAATGCAGTACACCTTTAGTCAACATAACCACGCTCCTTCTTTTAGTACGAGTATAACATACCGGGCTATAACTCTATGAAATAATCTGAACAGCACCTTTTTCCAACCGAAGAACATTTTCCTTTTTAAAATAAGGAAGTATATGACTATGGCATGTGAAAAATAGTATCTGATTCCTATCCAACTGATTTAGAAGCTGAATAACTTTTTCAGTCCTGCCGGCATCGAAATTTACAAAACTATCATCAATGATGATTGGGAAATGGTAGTTTTCATAAAGTGTGGTTGCCAAGGCAAGCCGAACTGCTAAATAAAGCTGTTCTGTCGTTGCTTGACTTAGTTCATTCGCTTCAAATAATGTATGGTCTTCCCTTTCAACTAAAAAGCCAGTACCTGACTTTTGCAGATGAATCTTTTGATAGCTGCCATTTGTCAGGAATGATAGATATTCTTCTGCCTTTGATAACATCCTTGGTAAATGAATATTCTTGTACCTTTCAATGGTACTTAAAAGAATATCTTGTGCCAAACTATAAACCGACCACTCTTTGGCTGCTTCTTCTAATTCAAATTTTTTCTGTTTATAGTGATGTAGAATGTCAGAATATAATCCGCCTTCTTCAAGGGCCTGGATTTCGTATTTTATTGATGCCAGTTCCTCTTGGAGATTTCTTAATTTTGCTTGTAAGCCTTTTATTTGCTGATTACATTCATTTAATAATTCCTCAGCATTTTGAAGTTGTAAATAGCTGTCTCTTTCCGGCTCAGAAAGTATAGAGAAATGCAGTTGGCTCTGAATGGATTCAAGACGTTCAAGAAGCTTTCCCTGCTTTGCTGCTTTTTCACCAAGTTCATAATATTTTTGCTCTGATTCTACATTGGCATCCTCTATGAGCTTTTGGTATTCAAGTTGCAGGTGGCCTTGTTCCTGCTTTTTTTGCTGCAATTCAGCTTCAAGGTCGGCTAATTTGGAAACTCTTTCTTGACTCTTGATCTGTTTTTCATGCTCTTCCTTAAGCTTATTTCTCAATAAAAAAGCTGTTTTTTGTAAATCCATACTCTTTTCCGGCAAATACCTATTTGCAATTATATTAAGGTCTTTCACAATTTTAGCTTGCTGTTGATTGATGTGCTCAAGTCTTTCAAGCGTTTGTTTTTTCTCACGTATTACTGATTTATATTGTTCGATTAATTGGAAGGCTTCCTGTAAAAAAGTATTGGCAATATATTCAGGAATCTTTAACTCACTGCTTATGGAAAACAACTGTTCCTTATTTTGTGCTGCTTCTAATTCCCATTCCTCAAACTTAGTAATTACCTTTTCATAAAGCTTTTGCTGCTGTTCCAACTTTATTTTCGACTTTTGCAGCTGCTCATGACGGAGATTATCCAGCCTCAATTGTTCTTCCAGCTGAGAAAAATCTCTCATTTCAGCTGATTGTAATTTTTGAAGTATTGCTTTTTCCTTTTCTTTTAATTCTGTTAGCATTGGATCAACAGTCTTTTGTTTGGAATTATTAAAGCTTCTAATCATTAAAAAGGTGATTATCAAGCATCCAAGACACCCAAATGCTAATAAAATAACCTGTTTGGTTAGCAATCCATATAAAGCTATTCCTAGTAATATTAGATCAAAAATAACAAATTGAAACCTTCTCTGCTTAAAAAACCTTTCCTTTTCATTCTTTTCCCGTTCAAGTGCCTGATGGTAAAATTCAAATTTATCTTGTGCAGACTTTAATTCTGCCTCCAAGCTTTTTTTATCATTTCCTTGGTTAACTTGTTCAACTAGGAGATCTCTTTTGTGCTTGGGTAAACAAACGGATTCTGTTAAGCGAATTTCTTTTTCAATTTCCTGCAGATTGTTTTTTTCATCTCTAAATTGTGCTTCCAGGTCATCTTTGGCTTCCTCTAGCTTTTGCTGCTTTCGCGTGACCCTTTCCACCTGATTTTTCATATAAATATTAGTATTAATCGAGAGAATTTCTTCTTCATTAAAATTCAAATGAAGTCTTTCTTTAATGGCCGAAAGTTTTTCTTCAATTTCTAGCAATTTTGTTTCACATTGCTGCTTATCAAGTTTCACTTGATCATGAAGAGGTACTTGATCGAGTGATGATAAAATTGCTGCTTCATTTTCTAGAATGGAACGCTCCGGCCGAATATCTGTAAGTTCTTTTTTTACTTGGATAATTCTTTCCTCGAGGCTGGCAATTTGGGCATTATAGGGATGAATGAGCTGAGTTAATTTTTCTATTCTTTCAATTCCACGGGCAGGAAAAACAATTTTCCCTAATTCACCGAGGTCTTTTTTCGTCCATTTTTCCTCTTTTACGATTGCCTCAATTCTTTTCCATTCGGATAGTTTTTCTACCTTTTCATGAATTTCCACAAGGGAATGATTTACATTTTCCATTTCCTGCTCGAGCTTTTCTTTTTTTTCGACAAAGAATTCGTAGTCCTTATTTTTAGCTGCTGCTTTTTTTAATTCCGTACTAATTTCATGAAGTTCTTGAAGTCTTTCATTTAAAATAGGTTTCTTTCCGGATGGTTTAAAGCGGTAATCTAATTCTTTTTGTAAAATAGTTTCGGTTTTCGCTAACTTTTCTGTCCCTAAGGTCCCCGCGGAAAATAAAAACCTGCCAATTTCTTCACCCTTCATTTGATGAATATTCTGAAGCCCATGTATATTAAAAGAAAAAATTGCTTGAAATAGACCCTTATCGAAATTTACAAGTATCTCTTTAAGCAGTTCTTCTCCGCCAACCGTCCCATTTTCAAAGACAACCGTTACGTCGCCTGCTGCTTTACCTTTTACTCGTTCAATGACTGCATACCCGTAATCTTCATGATAAACTTTTATTTTCCCCCCATATTTGTGGTGATGTTTCGGTTCGTAACGCAGTTCAGTTTGTTGTTTCGTAGGAAACCCAAACAATACACCATGAATAAAGGCCATTATCGTCGATTTCCCGGCCTCGTTTTCACCAAAAAAAACTTGGAAATCGGATATGTCATTGATTTTTACATTCTCTAGTTGACCATAGCCATAAATCTGCAGCTCGACAATTTTCAATATGTAAACACTCCCTTCCTTTAAGATTGATAAAGTAATTCGATTAATAGTTTTTCAGCTTTTTTGATTAGATTATCTTGTTCTTCCTCTGATAAATGGGATAAATATTTCCTCCCTAATGGATGATTATATAACGGAGTCACTGCCTGGTTAATTTCTTGATAATTTTCAATCGTCTCAAAAAGCTCAGCATAAAAATTTGCTTCCGTTTTTAAGTGTTCTTTGTCAATTTGCTGCGCCGCCATCATCAGTAAATCGAATGTCCATACAAATGATTCTTCCTCTCGTTCATCCTCAATAAGCAGTTCTAATAGTTCCTCGTTTAACCCCCTTATTTCCCTGTCATCATTCAAGTGAACATTTTCTATATAAAGAGATAAAAGAGTTCCTGTTTTTTCCTGTCGGATTTCATTTATCTTTGCATGACACAGCTTAAGGATTTCGTCAAAGGTATTTGCCGGTGCCGCATCTAGGACCGCTTCCTTCCACACAATATCAGAGGTTTCTATAAACTTCATATTTACATCTGATTCTGAAAGCTCTACTAAATAGCAGCCTTTTGTACCTGTTTCCTTCTTATTTCTCCCCTGAATATTTCCCGGATAAATAATGGGTGGGGATTCCGATAAAACTGCACGCTTATGGATATGTCCTAAAGCCCAATAATCAAAGCATTTTTCTTTCAGTTCCTGGATGGAGAAAGGCGCGTAGTTATCGTGCTCCGTGCTAGAACTCTCATTGCCATGAAGAACACCGATATGGAAATCGGCTCCTTCTACCTTCATATATTCATCTATTTTTCTACCGAACACGTGCCTGGTTGGATAACTAAACCCATAAAGGTGAACCTTTTCACCACTTCTTGTATGTAAATCCTTAACCTCAACCACACTATCAAAAATATGGACATTTGCCGGCATATCCAAATGTACCCATGAGCCATTTAAGTGGTCGTGATTTCCATGAATAACAAAAACGGGAATATGGTGCTCTTCAAGCTTCTGCATCTCTGTTCGAAAGCGTGACTGGGCACGCAGGCTCCGGTCTTCGCCATCAAATAAATCACCAGCTAAAATGACAAAATCAACTTGATGGCAGATAGCTGCAGCTGTAAGCTTTTTTAAGGCCGTGAAGGTACTTTCTTTGATTCTTGAAAAGATGTCTGCAGGCAAATGTTTTAATCCGACCATCGGACTATCTAAATGCAGATCCGCTGCATGAATAAACGTTATCTTTTTCATCGGCAAAATATTCCTTTCATCCTCTTTTCTTTCATTTTAACACCTTTAAAATACGAATGCACGTTCTGTAGTAAAAATAATAATAAGCCTTACCAAAAATGGTAAGGCTTAAACCCTCTATTTATTCTTAGTTAATTGTAACGCTTTTTTAATATCTTTATAGGAATTTGACTGCCCATACATTAACACTCCACCACGATATACACGGGCACCGAATACGGCTAAAACAGCAATAGTGAGTACTAGGATTGATATTCCTAATATCGCCTCCCAAGCTGGAATGGTCAGCATCCCGACACGCAAAAACATAATCATTGGTGTAAAAAATGGAATATAGGACGTTGCCGTAATAAACGGGGCGTCCGGCTTTCCAAGCCCAAACATGGCTATCATAAAACCGCCAACCACCAGCAGTGTCATTGGGGTAATCATCTGCTGGACATCTTCAATCCTGCTGACGAGCGAACCCAAAAAGGCCGCAAGTGTAGCATAAAGGAAATAACCGAGAATAAAGAAGATGACAGCATACATAATCGTCTTCCCTGGGATATCTTTAAAGCCGTAAACGCCAAAAAAGCCGTCTTTTAATGAATCCATATTCTTGGTTAATGAGTAATATCCGATGATTAAAAATACTGCAAGCTGCGTCAGACTTAATAAACCGATGCCAATAATTTTTGCAAACATTTGCTTTATTGGTGAAACACTTGAAATTAAGATTTCCATGACCCTTGAGGACTTTTCGGTCGCTACCTCCATCGCAATCATATTGGCATACATGATAACACTAAAATAAATAATGAAAAGAAGAACATAGACAAGACCTCTTGCTTGATTCAATTCCTCTTCTGTTTTCGCATTTTTTTCTAAGGCAAATTTTTTAAATGACACTGGTTCATATAGCTTTTCAAGTTGTGTAGGAGTCAAATTTATTTGAGTTGCGGCCAGCATGGTTTTTACCTGCTGTAAACTAGTCTGGAGGTCCGTAAACAATGACGAATCTGCAATGCTCCTAGCTTTATAGGTTGCTTCTGGAAGCTTTTCATCATTAAAGCGTAATTGAATAAGTCCTTTAAATTCGCCTTTTTCGATAGCTTTTTCCGCTTCTTTTTCAGTTCCATTATAATTAGTCAGTTTAATATCTTTATTTATTGCAGCAGCTTGTTGTTTGAAAGGCACATAAAGCTTTCCTGTTTCATCGAGCACGGCTACTGTTTCTTTACCGCCATTTTTATCAAATATAGAAATGATATTATTTAAATTTGTGAGGGCCAGCACAATCACAACGGTTAAAATGGTCGTGACAATAAACGATTTGCTTTTCAGTTTGTTTAGATAAGTATGAAATAAGATTATCCAAAAATTATTCATAAGAATTACCTACTTTCTCTATAAAAATATCATTTAAAGAAGGTTCTTCAAGCGCAAATTTTCGAATGAATCCTTTCCCTACTATTTCTTTTAATATTTTTTCTGCAACTGGCTCCCCTTCAATCTGCAGATGAACACCTTCCATTGTTGATTTAACCCTTACAACTCCGGGGAAATTTTTTAACTGGTCTAATTCAAAATCAGCATGGATAGCAAGATTCTTTTTGCCGAATGCCCGCTTGATTTCTTTTAAAGAACCATGTACGACTGGACTTCCCTTATGCAAAATGCAGAGGTGCTCACACATTTCCTCGACATGCTCCATCCTGTGGCTTGAAAACACAATGGTCGCTCCATTTTCCTTTAAAGCCAGTACAGCTTCCTTTAACATTTCCACATTTACAGGATCAAGGCCGCTGAATGGTTCATCGAGAATTAATAATTTTGGTTTATGTAGAACTGCGGCAATAAATTGGATTTTTTGCTGATTCCCTTTAGAAAGCTCCTCCACCTTCTTATTCTCATACTCTGGTATTTTAAATCGCTCTAGCCACGATTTTAGTTCAAAAACAGCATCATTTTTTTGCATCCCTCTTAATCTAGCTAAATAAACGAGTTGGTCACGGACTTTCAGTTTTGGATACAAGCCTCTTTCCTCAGGAAGATAGCCGACCAAGTGACTTGTAGAATAATCAATCGCCTTCCCATCCCATGTAATTCTTCCGCCGGTAGAATCCAAAAGGCCTAGAATCATACGGAAGGTAGTGGTTTTACCCGCCCCGTTAGCTCCTAAGAAGCCAAACATTTCTTTTTCGGGAATTTCTAAGGATAATTGATCGACAGCAGTAAATTGCCCAAAACGCTTCGTCACACCTTCAAGTTTGAGTACCATGTTAATCACTCCTTCGGTTTTCATACGTACCAATCAGGAAAAAGTTTCAAATTTTTCCCTTTGAAAAATATTAAGAATTATGTGAAAATAATAGTGATTATTTTTTTAATAAAGGGGTATGTGTGATGAAAACTTATAAACTAACAGCCTTTGAAGCAAATGGAGAAAAGCTTTTAGATGAAGCCTTCCAGGCAGACAATGACGATGCGGCTAAGAAGCATGGTGAAAAACTATTATCAGAGAAAAACTTACTAGAAA
Source organism: Neobacillus sp. DZ-9 (assembly GCF_059587065.1). Lineage (NCBI taxonomy): Bacteria > Bacillati > Bacillota > Bacilli > Caryophanales > Bacillaceae > Neobacillus > Neobacillus sp. DZ-9. The sequence goes on along the minus strand of NZ_JCAIOL010000002.1, from coordinate 146,391 downwards.
AAACACATCGATGTATCTCACCAAGCGGAAAGTTATTGTTGTTTCATTCTTAAAAAACAAAGAAGCTCATGAGCTTCTTTGTTTTTTTATTTACCGATAAAATTTGGCTTCCTTTTTTCAATAAAGGCCTTTATACCTTCTTTATGGTCTAAAGTTTCCCGCATTTTCTGCTGTCCGTATTTTTCTAATTCTAAGATTTTCAATAATTGAGGGCGGTTTTTTTCTGCTAAAATCTTTTTTGTTTTAATCATCGCTTGGACAGGACGGCCCAGCCAGTCGCTAATTCGTGTATGTAATGTCTCTTGAAGATCTTCTTCAGCCACTTCTTGAACGAGACCCAGCTTATATGCTTCTTCCGCACTCATCATTTTACCGTCCCAAATCACTTGCTTTGCTTTCGTTTCACCTAATCTCTTTTCTAAAAAGAAATGCGCCCCTCCATCAGGAATAAGGCCAATTCCAATAAAATTCATCGCCAGTTTACTTGCCTTGTCTGCGATAATATAGTCCGTTGCTAATGCTAAACTGAACCCTAATCCGGCAGCAGCACCTGTTACAGCACTGATTGTTAATTTTGGGATACTATAAAGAGTGATAATTAATTCACTGATGCAATCCATAACTGGCAAGAAATCGATCTCATTCATGTTTGAGAGCATAGTTTTAATATCTCCGCCAGCCGAAAAGGCTCTACCCTTGCCTGTTAGGACAACGATATCAATTTCATCTGATTCGCTTATTTCCTTTAATTTACAGACGAGCCCTTTAATGACATCAGTATCCATAGCGTTCATTGATTCCGGACGATTCATTTCGACCGTTGCCACGCGGCCTTCAATTTTCACATTCACCTTATCCGTAACAAAATTCATTGCCAATTTAAACGCCCCCCAAATAGTTCATTCAGTTCCATTATAGCTGGTAATGGAAGGAATAAAAACAAACTTTCTTAATATATTGAATTTTCTTCTAGTATTTAACTATACTGCAAAAGGACAAAAGGCTGAACCCTTTGTCCTTAATTCTAATTTTTTGGAAGAATATCTTTTTGGACCTGTTCCCTTAATGCCATTTTCAGGAATTTACCAACTGAAGTTTTTGGAATTTCCGTGACGAATAGGATATCATCGGGAATCCACCATTTAGCAAACTGTGGATTTAAAAACTCAACTAGCTCATCCTTCGTTGTTTTTCCTATAAATGCATCTTTTAAAACGACACAGGCAACTGGACGCTCTTGCCACCTTTCATGTGGAACGGCCACAACCGCGGCTTCGAACACAGCCTCATGTGCCATCAATGCATTCTCTAAGTCAACTGAAGAGATCCATTCGCCGCCGCTCTTGATTAAATCCTTCGTACGGTCTACGATCTTCACAAATCCTTCCTCATCTATTGTCACCACATCTCCGGTATGAAGCCACCCATCCCTAAATGCATCTAAAGTCCGTTCGTCTTGATAATATTCGGAGGCAATCCATGGTCCTCTAATACAAAGTTCTCCCATTTCCCTTCCATCCCAGGCAACTTCGCCATCCTTGCCGACAATTTTCATTTCTAAACCTGGAACAAGGGTCCCTTGCTTCGCTCTAATATTTAGTTTTTCCTCAGGATCTAATTCCTTTTGGTAGCTTTTTAAAGTAGAGATAACGGCAAGCGGGCTTGTTTCTGTCATCCCATAGGCATGTATGAAAGGAATTTTATGACGCTGCTCATAAGCCTTAATCATGCCTTTTGGTGCTGCAGATCCTCCACATAAAACCCCTCTTAAACTGCTCAAATCATAGGAGCCTTCATCTAGTTCTTTTAATAGTCCCAGCCAGATTGTAGGAACCCCCGCTGTAATCGTTACCTTTTCTTGTTCGATAAGCTCAGCCAGCAATTTTGGTGTAAAATATGGACCAGGTAAAACTAGAGATGTGCCAAACCAAACGGCGGCAAACGGCATTCCCCAAGCGTTGGCATGGAACATTGGTACCACAGGAAGTGCGGTGTCCTTTTCACTTAATGCTGCGGTATCCGCAAGACCTAAAGCCATGCTGTGCAGATAAATGCCGCGATGCGAATAGACCACACCTTTTGGGTTTCCAGTAGTTGCGGATGTATAACACATGCCTGCTGGATCATTCTCATCGATATCTTTCGGGTATTGGTAGGCAGGATTTGCTTCAGCTAACAGGTCCTCATAGTGAAAGACAGGAGAAAGCTTTGTATCCGGAAGTTCCTTTTCATCGGTCATGATGACATATGCTTTAACGTTTGGTAATTCATGGGCACATTTTTCGAGTAATGGCAGGATGTCTGGATCAACTAGCAGGACCTTGTCCTCTGCATGATTAATAATGTAGGAAATATGCTGCGGGGCAAGACGAATATTGATAGTATGAAGAACCGCTCCCATACATGGTATTGCAAAATAGGCTTCCAAATGGCGATGATGGTTCCACGCTAAAGTTCCTACTCTATCACCTTTAGTAACGCCTAACTTTACCAAGGCGTCGGCGAGCCTTCTTGTTCTTTCTGCAATTTGTTTATAGGTAAATCTATTGATGCCCGAAGACGTTCTTGAAACCACTTGTTTCTTTGGAAAATACTTTTCTGCTCTTTCAATCATTTGCGTCATCGTTAAAGGTGTTTGCATCATAATTAATCCCCCCACTAATGAAAGCGTTTAAATTTCATAGTATTCTATGAAGAATATCCAATATAATATTCGACATTCTGGGTAAATAATCCTTTATTAAGAACGAAGCCAAAAAAAACTCTCCTGCTTTATTAAACAGGAGACCCTTTTTCCGAAAATAATTCATCTAAAATTTTAATTTTTTCATCTGTATATGCTTTAAAACCGTCATTGTAGGATTTTGGATCCTTTGGATTGGCAAAGTGCGTAATTTTTCCTGTTAGAGGATCAACAAATTTACTTGCTGCACCACAGCCAAGACCAATTATGGTCTGAACTTCTTCCATAATCATGATATTATAAATGCTTTCTTGACTCGGTATAGAATAACCAACGTTTTCCAGATTACCCAGAATGTTTTTTTGCCTATATAAATAATAGGGTACATAGCCATGCTTAGATGTCCAGCCCTCTGCAAGCTCCATCATTTTTTCCACTTCGCTGCGGTCTGCAACCTTATATTTCTCTTTATTCTTAGTCATTTCAGAAGCACGCTTAAACGACAAGGTATGAACGGTTAAAGATTCAGGCATCAGTTTTTCAGTTTCATTCAAGGAGTGTGTAAATTCAGGAATTCCTTCACCTGGCAGGCCAATAATTAAGTCCATATTAATATTGTTCATGCCCATCTGTCGTGCAAGATGATATTTTTCAATAGTTTCTGTTACCGTATGATGTCTGCCGATTGCCTTTAAGGTTTCTTGTGTATATGACTGGGGATTAATACTGATCCGATCAATCTTCCATTTTTTTAATACTTCCAATTTTTCAGGACTGATTGTGTCCGGACGACCGGCTTCAACCGTAATTTCGCGAATCTTATCAACCTCTGGGAAGGATGTGTACATTTCTTCGTAGAGCATGTCCATCTCTTCAGCGGTAATACTTGTTGGCGTTCCGCCGCCATAATAGACTGTTGTAATCTTGATTCCTTTTTCCTTTAACCATGCACCGATTTTCCTCATTTCATAATGAAGACCGCCTAAGAAAGAGTCAACGGAGCCATGACGATTGTTAATCGCATAGGCCGGGAAGGTACAATAGGCACATTTTGTTGGACAGAAAGGGATACCGATATAAATACTCACTTCTTTTTGAAGTGAATATAGGTCTGGGACAACTGTCAATTGACGATCAACGATTTGCTGCATAAGTTTGATTTTTTCATCTTTAATCAAGTAATCTGCCTTTAATTGCTGATGTGCAATTTCTAACGGAATCCCTTCCTGCACTTTTTTGTGAAGCAGTTTTGTGGGTCTGATCCCTGTTAAAATACCCCATTTTTGCGTAATGCCTGTGTAATCCTGCAATACAGTTAAATAGACGTGGGCAACAGCGTTTTTTATCTGTTTAAAACGCTCTTTTTCTGTATCGGTTATTTTTATTTCTCTTTGATATTCTGAGGCAAAGACTTTTTCATCTTTACACATCAATTCAGCTGAAACCTGTATTTTATCCTGAACCTGCAAGTTAAAATTTATTTGTATATCAGCTTCTTCAATGACTGACATGAAAATCTGAGATTCTTCAAAAAACAAATTGGCAATCAGCTGGAGCGGCCGATTGAATCTTTCATCCTCTATCCCTATTATTGAAATCCGCAAGTATATCACCTTTCAAAATTAAACTTCCTTAAGTGTACAAAATCAGGAATATAAGGTCAATATAGTGGAAATTATTCCATAAAAGCAAAAAAGATACCACAGGCTTCCACCGATGATATCTTTTTAAGGTCAATTTTTGATTATTTTCATCTTCCGTAAAAACTCAATCGGCTGTTGTTTTCTAAAGTGTTCTTTTACCATATAGGCCACACCTTGTTCATTTTGCGACCTCGTGACCCAATCGGACGCTTTTTTCACAGCAAAATCAGCATTCCACATGGCGACTCCTAATCCAGCTGCTTCAATTAATGGGATATCGTCAAGCCCGTCACCTATATAAACCACTTCACTCGCTTTAAGCCCAAGCTGATTAGCAAGGCTGGTTAATCCAGCAAGTTTGGAAACACCAGAAGGGACAATATCTAGTCTTAATGAATCTAGTTCAATAATTTCAATCTCAGTAAACATTTTACTAAGCGCTTTTTTGGCATCAATTAGATCCCTTTTTTCTTCAAAATAGACCTCAATCTTTGGAGGTGTTACAGGCTGATCATGTAAATATTCACTTAAGGAAGAAACAAACTGCTGTGAATAAAAAATGGGATCCCCTGAGGTAAACACCGTTTTCGCTAATAAATTATTCTGGAGCTTGAATTTATTTGCCAGCGAAAATTGTTCATGTACCAGCCTAATTTGGCATGGGATGCCTTCTAGGAATCGGACTGTATCGTAGGTAATATCCTCATTAACCCGTTTAACATAAATCGGCTTATCTACTTCGCTTGCAATTAAAGCACCCTGGTGTGTGATTATTGGTAATTTTATCTTTAATGCCTTAGCTGCCTTTTTAGCTGATGGAAAACTTCTTGAGGTAACGAGTGTAACATAAATCCCTTTTTGCTGAACATATTCAATGGCATCCTTCGTTGACTTATGAATTTTCCCATTCGTTTGTATTAGTGTTCCATCAATATTTAAAGCAAGCAAACGATAAATCATTTTGTTGCCCCCTGTTCTTGGTGAAATTACCCTTATATCACTTTTATGACTGTTTATCCATTTATATGACTAACCCAAGAACAAGAAAAAAGCCTTCGGTTTCGCACCGAAGGTTTTAATGAAGTGTTATTGCATTTTTCCGTAAAGCTCTTCTAATGGTTTCATAATAATTTGGTTTAGTTCCCCAATAATCATGCTCATTCGTTGTTCAGCTTGCATAAGGTGGGCAATTTTTTCATTCTGTTGAACTTGGGCAACCGTTGCTTGAGCCTGTTGTACTTCTTGCTCGGAAATATTCTGGCCCATCATTTGTTTTTGCTGAAGGTTCATTTGCATTTGCCGGAACTGGTCAAACATTTGTTTAGCAACCGGATCTGCATTCACTGCATTGTAGGCGTTTTTTAATGCTGTATATTCATCGCTTTGACGAATAGCTGTTTCAAGCGCATAGGCGGAATCAAATAAATTAACTGCCATTTTAGTTCACTCCCTTTATTTATTGGTTGTGCTAAACTAGTCTGTTGATTTCCGCTCCAAACAACAGGGTTAAAAATCAACAGTAACCTTTAACACAGCCTATTTATAAACATTTCCAATCAACTATAACAAACTATTCTTAGAAATGCGAGAATGTTCATTTCACCATCCATAACATTACAACATACGATACTTATATCAACTAATGCCCATTTTGAAAAATAAATGAGGAGTGATTATGTCTTTTTCATTTTCAACCATTACGATTATTCCAATAATGCCTTCAAATCAACATGACCATTTCATACAAATGTCCCGCCATATGTTTCACCATTTTCAAATTAAAAACAATCAGGAAATAAAAATCACCATAGGCAGGGCTTCTAAAAAGGTAAACATACAAATTGTAGAAATGGATCCCAACCTGGTGCTAATTCCCGATTCTATCATGACGGCATTAGATTTACCTGCCCAAAAAATTAAGTTACAGGGCTTTTACCGTCATGACATACAAACACTTCAGCTCGGCCCAGTCGTAGGATTGCTAACCGATTTCGCGACTGATGAAATAAACCAACCGCATTTTCGTTCTATCCACGGTTTTTGTGAGGAACTTCATCAAGGAATTTCTGAAAATGGTGGTATATTCTATGTGTTTTCATTAGACCAATTTTCAACTCAAGGATATTACTTTAAGGAAGGAAAATGGAGTCCCGCCAAGCTTCCTTTACCTGATGTCATATATAACCGCATTCATTCCCGACTTCTCGAACAAAAAAATCAATTTCAGGATTTCCGTAACAGCATTGAAAAGCTGAACATCCCATTGTTTAACGACCGGTTTCTCTCTAAATGGGAAGTGTATAAGCATATTAGAGAGGAAAAACACTTAATCCCCTATACGCCGGAGACTAAAATATATTCAAAAGAAAGCCTTTTTGAGTTTGCTCAAAAACATCAAACAGTTTTTGTAAAGCCTATTCATGGAAGTCAAGGAAAAAACATTATCAAAATAGTAAAGGTAAAGGAAAATCTATTTCGTTTTCAAACATCTTTTACAACCCATACCCCGAAAATTGACAAGAATTATTCGCTAGAGGAAATCTATCAACGAATTAAACCTCTGCTTACCAATCGAATCTTTCTTATTCAGCAAGGAATTTCCTTAATTACACAAGATTCTCGTTCTATGGATTTTCGGGTGTTATGCCATAAAAATGAAAATAACGTTTGGGGTGTGACTTCTATGGTAGCAAGAGTCGCAAATGAACAAGAATTCGTTTCCAATTTAGCTAGAGGCGGAACATTACTTCGGCCGCTCCAGGCCTTATTAACATGGATGGATCGAAGGAATGCACTTCAAACTCTCTCCCTTTTGAAGGAATTATCACTTGAAATTGCGGAAAACATAGGCCGACGCTCAACGGGTATAACCGGAGAGCTTGGAATTGACATTGGGGTTGACGAAGGAGGAAAACCTTGGCTAATAGAAGTAAACTCAAAACCTTCCAAACTATTTGAAGACAATACTGGAAAAATTAGACCGTCAGCAAAAGCGATTATCCAATTTTGTACAAAGCTGGCCAAAGACGTTATTTCTGAAAAGGAGGTTGAATAAATTGATTTCATTTGGAGTCATGTCCCTAAAACTAGATAGTGAAGATTCTTATATTAACGATATCGCTAAACTTGCGGAATCGTGCGAAATGGAGTGTTACCGTTTTATCCCTACTGAAATTAATCCCCATTCACTTCAGGTACGAGGTAAAAAATTTGATGCAAAAACTATTCAGTGGATAGATTTAGAGTTTCCAATTCCACCCATTATATATGATCGTTGTTTTTATGGTGATGATGAACATTCCAAGCTTTGCCTTCCAATTGTTTCCTGGCTTAAAAGCAGAAACGATATTACTTTTTTAGGCTATGGATTACCCAACAAGCTTGAACTTTACCATTCACTTAAAAACACAGCATTATCTGCCTATTTACCACCGACAAAATTTGCAAATGATTCAAGCAGCATCTTAAAAGAACTCAATAAGTTAAAGAAAATTATCATAAAACCAATTAATGGGTTTCAGGGATTTGGTATTTATTCATTGAAGAAAAATGACAGAACCTTTCATGTCAAAACAGAGAAACAAAAAAAAATTATTTCGCGGATTTTTCCAAATGAGTCCAAGCTTATCAATTGGCTGGATCCATTAATAGCTAACCGCCAATACCTAATCCAGCCGTTTCTGGAATTATCCAATGATGAAATTCAGCCCTTTGATATTCGCATTCTCTTGCAAAAGAATATTCAGGGAGTCTGGGGTGAACTTGGAAGAGGTATTCGACTAGGCAATTCTGGAGGCATCTTATCAAATTTAAGTGCAGGAGGTTCCGTTATCACCTTTTCGGATTGGACATCATCATTGCAGCCGGCTAAAGGAAAGTATATCCGGGAGGAGTTAGAATATATCCTTTCCCAGCTCCCCCTTATCCTCGAAAAAGAATTTCTGCCTTTATTTGAACTTGGCGTCGATATAGGTATCGCTAAAAACGGATCCATTTGGATTCTAGACATTAATTCCAAGCCAGGGAGAAAGGTTATTTTAGAAACCCAGCCAAATATAAAGGAAACACTTTTCTTAGCTCCTCTTCTTTATGGAAAACATTTATTTCAGACCGGTCAATCAGAAAGGAAGAGCTTTCATGAGAAAACGTTATCTCATTGAAATTGCCCCAAATAATCAATTGATCGTTTTTTGCCCGCCTTTTCTTATTAAAGAAAAAACCTTAAAAAGAATTGCCTTCGGATCAAAATCGATGGAGGTTGATTTCCGCCCCCATCCAGACAAAAATGACCGTATTGTGATTAGTAAAGAAATTCAAAAAGCTATTCATTTCCCGTGCATGAGTATTCCGCTCCATATATTTTTAGAAAACGAAATACTTTATATTGGGCCGCTCGTTGGAATCTTCACTGCCGGCTTTACACAAATTCCGGAACAGCCCATAGGAGAAAGAACATTATTCTTTTCCAAACTTCTATCAGTAAATAAAGAGGTTGGGGCAATTGCCTATCTTTTTGGAGAGCGGCATGTCGATTGGGAACGTGGGATAATTGAGGGATTCTTTTATTATGATTCCTCATGGCATAATTTCGAGGTGCCTTTTCCAAATGTAATTTACGATCGCCTGCCCAATCGTAGAAGTGAAGGAAATCCAAAATTAATCAAAGTGAAGGAAAGATTACAAAAAGACTATCTTATTCCTTGGTATAATCCTGGCTTCTTCAATAAGCTGGATATATACGAAAGACTGCAGCAGGAAGGTTCAGTCGATGCCTATCTTCCCGAAACCCATCCGTTTACCTCTTTTTCCTTAATTGAAAGGATGCTTTCAAATTATGGTCATGTGTATATTAAACCTAAAAATGGAAGCCTTGGATTAGGTGTACACCAAATTATCTATGATAAGCATACATCTGAATATTTTTGCCGCTACCAAGACGACGCAGGTGTTAACCGCTTGCGCAAATTTTCTAGCTTAGAAAGATTGTTTCATTCCGTTTTTGGAAATCAGTCACTTGTAAATATGCTGGTGCAACAAGGCATTCATTTGCAAAGGCAAGACGGAAGGTCCATTGATTTTCGTATTCATACGAATAAGGACGATTCAGGAATTTGGCATGTAAGTGCCATTGCAGCCAAAATTGCTGGTGCAGGCAGTGTTACAACACATGCTAGAAGCGGTGGAGCTATTAAAACATTGGAAGAAATTTTTTCGAAGGATGAATGCGAGTTATTTACTAAAAAACTATCGAATGTAGCTCTCTTATTAAGTAATGCTATTGATAAAAATATATCGGGGATTATTGGCGAAATTGGTTTTGATTTAGGCATCGATCGAAACGGTGAAGTTTGGCTCTTCGAAGCCAATTCTAAGCCAGGAAGATCCATCTTCAGTCATCCAGAACTAAAGCTATTTGATTTATTAACTCGAAGATTATCTCTAGCGTTTGCTGTATTTCTGACAGAACAATCCTTATTCCACCCAGAGGAACTTTTCAAATGAAGTACGATAAAAAAACTCCCCTCGTTGGTATTATTACGGCACGTAAAGCTAATGGTGCAATAACCGGGAATGGCCCGCTTTTTATAGAATTGCAAAAAAAGCTTATTTCTCTTAACGGAATGAGCTTTATTTTTACAATCGAAGGGATAGAGCAGGATACAATTAATGGATATTCCTTTTCACCGATTGAAAATCGATGGATAAAGGAAACATTTCCATATCCTGACCTTGTTTATAATCGGATCCCTTTTCGAAAATCGGAACAAGATGAACGATGCAAACACTTTTTTTACCACTTAAGAGAAAGAAACATTCCTTTTTTTAACCCTTGCTTTATTGATAAATACGAGTTGTTTAATTTGTTAAAGAATCATCTAGGCCTTCAACATTACCTGCCACAAACCATCCTTGTCCAATCAAAAAATGAATTTTTGTTATTCTTAAAAAAACATATGAATGTTTATTTAAAACCAAGTCAAGCTTCCAAAGGAAAAGGAATATTCCGCCTACGAATTATGAATTCAATGGAAATTGAGATGGTTGGAGTAAAAGAAAAGAAAACCTATATCTCCTTTGATCATTTTTGGGGAGAATGGAACAAGGAGCTGAAAGATAAAAACTATATTGCACAGGAAGAAATATCCTCGGCCAAATATAATGGAGCACGTTTTGATTTTAGAATACTAGCACATGCATATAAAGATGACTTTAACCTAACTGGGATTGGTATTCGTTCATCACAGGAACAAGAAATAACGACCCATATTCCATCAGGCGGGAAGCTCCTCCCTTACAAGCTTTTGCAATCGACTGAACATGACCAATTCATTGAAACAATCGTCCCTCAGATAGGAAAGGCCTTATCGGAACAATTTGGCTTTTTTGGGGAATTTTCGATTGATGCTGCGGTAAGTGAGTCAGGGAAATATTATATTTTTGAAGTAAATTCCAAACCAATGAGCTTTGACGAAACTGAAATCGAAGATAAGAAAATTGAGCAGCTTTGCCGTTTATTCTTCCAACTGGCAAATAATAAAATGTAACAGAAAATCTATTTAAATAATCTCCAAAACAAGGTAAGCTAAAAATAACCTGAGGAATCAAAGGGGGATTATCACATGCTCATGCACTTTCAGTTTAAGCCGTTATTTGAAAATAAAAATATACCAGGCTGGAATTTTTCCTTTTATTATAAGAAGCAAAGATTCACTGGAATTTACCACCAAACAGGAAAAATTGAATGGACAACAAATACTCCTGAACAGGAAGATATTGAAGCGTTAACAAGCCAGATTCATGAACTAATGCTCTATCATGTTTATGAATGAAAATTTAACCTTTCCCACACAATAAAAATATAAAAGGGAAAGGATGGATAGTCATGGAAAAAGGTAAAGATCAAGTTACAAATCAAGGCTCTGCAAATGAGGGCAGAGACAAGGTGTTTATGGATGTTGACCGCATGATAAATGAAGGAATGTCGGGTGGCTCTGTGCACGCCCGTTATGATTCAACCAATATTGAAGAGGCACGAGATTTGGTTGAAGAACAACCACCATATGAGTGCGATTAATAACTTTGCATAATATGCCAGGCTGAACCTCAAAAGGCTCAGCCTTTTTTATTTTTATGCTGCAGGTCTATACTGATATAATAGAACCAATAAATTTTTATAATGGGGAAGGTACGATGCTTCGAAAATTATTAACTATATATAAGAACTCCATTTTGTTTCCCGGTCGGCCCTCGCACCCTTCCGAATTAGTTTATACGTTTTATGATAAGATTTCGAACGAATGGATTGGCATACCTAAAGCAGAATTAGAAGAAAAAGAGTTAACTCTCCTTAAAACGCTTTATGAATTAGTCGATATCCAACCAATCTCCTTTTCGGGTATAGGTAAAACTTGGTCTGAATTTCTATTATCTGAAGGCCCTCCCCCTTTATACAAGGATGATACACCGATTCGATTTATTCATTTTAATATTACTGGTAATGATAGTCATCAGGAAGAAATGGAATCAGCATTAAAGGGGTTCTTTTCTGAAGAGATTATCATTATTTGGGAAAGCAAAAATAGGGGTATCGTCATAGAAGAAAAGAAACAAACTTTTCTTTCAGAAGATGAAATAATGTCGATGGCGGCAACTTTGGAAAGTGATTTTTACGTAAAAATTTCCTTTTTTATTGGAAAACCAATTCCGTTTTCTAATCAACTTCGGACTAAATTTAAGCAGGAACAAGAATTCTTTTCATTTGCAATTTCTTATCTTGGAATTTCGAATATACTTTCGTTGGAACGAGTATTCCCGTCTTATTTAGCTCGTCATTTACCTGATGAAATACAACTAATGATAAACCAGGAGATATTTGAACTATTTACCAATGATACAGAAATGTTTTCTACAATTAAGGTTTTTTTAGAACAAAATTTAAATGCAAGTATGACGGCTAAAAAATTATATATCCACAGAAATACTCTGCAATATCGAATTGACAAATTTACCGAAAAAACTGGGATTGGCTTAAAGGATTTTTACGGAGCCTTTACCGTTTTTTTAGCCTGTCTTTTGTTTGAACAGCAAAAGAAATAACAAAATGCCCAAAAAAGCGTTTTCAATCTTTGTGCAGACTGTCTATATAAATTTTATTCCCCCCCCTGTAAACTAAAGTTACAAATGATATAGGGAGGAATAAAAGAATGGCAGAATTAAAATTAGATCATATTTATAAAATTTACGATAATAAGGTAACCGCTGTACAAGACTTCAATTTACATATTGAAGATAAGGAATTTATCGTCTTTGTCGGACCATCAGGATGCGGAAAATCAACTACGCTTCGAATGGTCGCAGGCCTTGAAGATATTTCAAAAGGTGATTTCTACATTGACGGCAAAAGAGTCAACGACGTAGCACCAAAAGATCGTGATATTGCGATGGTTTTCCAAAACTATGCCCTTTATCCTCACATGACTGTTTACGATAATATGGCGTTTGGATTAAAGCTTCGCAAATTTCCAAAAGATGAAATCGACCGTCGTGTAAAGGAAGCAGCAAAAATCTTAGGATTAGAAGCATATTTAACTCGTAAACCAAAAGCTCTTTCAGGTGGACAACGGCAGCGTGTTGCTTTGGGCCGTGCCATCGTTCGTGATGCAAAGGTATTCCTTATGGATGAACCTTTATCTAACCTGGATGCTAAGCTTCGCGTGGCGATGCGTGCTGAAATTGCCAAGCTTCATCGCCGCTTAAATACAACAACTATCTATGTTACCCATGACCAAACAGAAGCAATGACAATGGCATCGCGTTTAGTTGTTATGAAAGACGGTGTCATTCAACAGGTTGGTACACCAAAAGAAGTTTATGAAAAACCAGAAAATGTATTTGTTGGCGGCTTCATTGGGTCACCAGCGATGAACTTTTTTAATGGAAAATTAGAAGACGGCAAGTTTATCATTGGAAAATCTTCAATTGCTGTCCCAGAAGGGAAAATGAAGTATTTACGTGAACAAGGATATATTGGAAAATCAATTATTCTTGGCGTTCGCCCAGAAGACATTCATGATGAACCAGTCTTCATTGAGGCATCTACAGGTACTAAGATTACCGCCCACATTGATGTTGCTGAATTAACTGGTGCAGAATTGATGGTATATTCAAGCCTCGGAGAACAAGATTTTGTTGCACGCTTAGATTCACGTGCAGACGTTAAACCAGGTGATAAATTAGAACTTGCGTTTGATTTAAATAAAGCACATTTCTTTGATGCTGATACAGAAGGTAGAATCCGCCCATAAAAGGTAAATTCCTGAAAAGTCCCGTTTTTATAAGACGGGGCTTATTCTTTTATAAAAATAATTTCATCTTGATGGCAGGTTGGGCAGCGGTAAAGATGTGGACACTTTTGTCCTGAATTTGTGTCTGAAAATCCATCCTCCATTTTCATTAAATCAATTTCCATATAAGGACTGTAATCATCATAAAAATCCATAAGTCTGCCGCTCTCTATCATTGAATCTCCGCAGTTTGAACACTTTAAATAGGCTTCGCGCAAACCATTACAGACTGGACATATCGCCATATTCTTCACCCTTTTGATAAGTAGATACCTTTAGTTTGCGTTACTTCACTCACCCTATGTGATGGAATAAATTACTAATCAATTCTTTCGAATAAGTCTTTACTTTTTAATCATAATAAAATTACAAGCAACACATTACATCGATGGATGAAACCAACAAGGGTAATAACCGGTGCAACTCCGGATCATCCAACCAAATATAATTTCTCCGATACTAATAATTTTTATCAAACGAAAATTGATAATATGGGTTAGGCCATGGTGGCAATGGTTTTCCATTATGGTTCAATACCATACTAACCCCAAACTTATTAAGAGGAGTGTTATTCAACTATGGCTAGTAACAACAACTCTAATCAACTTTTAGTACCAGGCGTCGAGCAAGCACTTAGTCAAATGAAGTATGAAATTGCAACTGAGTTTGGTGTTAATCTTGGTGCAGACACAACTTCACGTGCCAACGGTTCTGTCGGTGGAGAAATTACAAAGCGTCTAGTTCAAATGGCTGAGTCTCAACTTGGCGGCGGATTTCGTTAATTTTTAGCAAACCCATATATACCAATTAAATAATATGGCTAAAGCCCCCTCCTCTACTGGAGGGGGCTTTCATTTTAACTATGGCTATATTCGCAAAGATTGTTGTTTTTCGTATAAGTTCATCAACCCGTATAACTAGATTCTTCGTGGCATCTTTTCGTAAGAACATTTGCCAAAATTGCCTAGGAACTTTGTAAATGCCCCTTAATAAGTTCCAAAGCAACAAAGATTACGAAAAGAGCCTAACTTAAATCATATTTTCTGGTTTGATCCATTGTTCAAATTGTTCTTCTGAGACATAACCAGTTTTGATTGCTGCTTCTTTCAAGGTACTATTTTCTTTGAACGCCAATTTGGCAATCTCTGCTGCTTTTTCATAACCAATATGCGGATTTAACGCTGTAACTAACATTAAGGATCGTGCTACATGTTCCTTGATAACTTGTTCATTTGCTTCAATTCCATAGGCACAATTTTCATTAAACGACCGGATTCCATCTGTTAGAAGTCTGACAGATTGGATTAAATTATAAATAATAACTGGTTTAAAGACATTTAATTCAAAATTCCCTTGACTTGCAGCCATGCTGATTGTCGTATCATTACCAAAGACCTGGCATACAACCATCGTCAATGCTTCACTTTGAGTAGGATTTACCTTCCCAGGCATAATTGAGCTCCCAGGCTCATTAGCCGGAATGCTAATTTCTCCTATGCCGCTTCTAGGTCCGCTTGCAAGCCAGCGAATATCATTTGCAATTTTCATTAGGTCAGCCGCTAATGCTTTTAGCGCACCATGGGAATAAACAATTTCATCATGGCTTGTAAGGGCATGAAATTTATTTTCAGAAGATCTAAACGCAAAACCAGTAAGTTTGGAAAGCTGTTCAGCCATCTTTTTTCCAAATTCAGGGCCAGCATTAATGCCTGTTCCAACAGCGGTCCCGCCAATTGCTAAATCAAGCAAATAATTGCTTGATTCTGTGACCATTTTTTCATTCTTATCGAGCATGAACCTCCAACCGCTAATTTCCTGGCCAAGTGTTAAAGGGGTTGCATCCTGTAAATGGGTTCTTCCGATTTTAACAATTTTTGAAAAAGAGTTTTCTTTTTCTCGCAGGGTGCTTTTTAACTCCTGTATGGCTGGAAGCAGGTTTTTAGTTATTTTTATATAAGCAGCAATATGCATCGCGGTTGGAAATGTATCATTCGAGCTTTGGGACATATTGACATCGTCATTTGGGTGAACATATTGGTCGCTCCCCTGCTTATTTAGCCATTCATTTGCCCGATTAGCAATCACTTCATTAACATTCATATTGGATTGCGTCCCGCTGCCTGTCTGCCAAACAATTAAAGGAAAGTGGTCATCAAAATCTCCATTTAGAAGATGACCGCATACATGGTTAATGGCATTCATTTTTAATTCACTTAGCTTTCCTATTTGGAAATTTACGATTGCGGCTGCTTTTTTTATATATGCCAAGCCGTAAATGAGTTCAATCGGCATTTTTTCTGTGCCAATTTTAAAATTTTCTTTGCTGCGCTGTGTTTGCGCCCCCCAAAATTTATCAGCTAGTACCTTCACCTCACCCAGCGTATCTTTTTCTACTCTAAATTTCTCCAAGGAGTCCACCTCACTTTTTTACATTACTTCAATATATATTCCCATTCCGAAGGCAATTCTTCCCAAAAACGAAAAAAAACTGCAGACACTTGTCTGCAGCCTATGCTTTATAGATTGTATATCCGATATAATAAGAAAGGATTAAAAAGCTGCCGATTAATAGGACAATTGAATAATCAGACATGTTGATTTCCCACCCCAATTAATATAAATTGTTAAACATTTTTAATCTATCATGGGCGAGATTATTTACCAGTGATATAAATTACACTTAAGTGCCAAAGGAGTGAATTTTTTGTGAACATTTGCCTTTTCGGAGCAACAGGGAGAGTAGGCTCTGTGATTTTAGAAAATGCGTTATCCAATCAATTTTCTGTTCAAGTGCTGGTGAGGGATTTTGAAAAACTAAATGCTAATGTCAACGGACTCAAAGTCAGGGCTGGGAACGTATTAAATGAAGAGGATATTGTGAAGACAATGAAGGGAACTGACATTGTAATAAGTGCATTAAATACTGATGGAAACAGCACACTTTCTCAATCTATGCCTTTAATCATTAGTAATATGAAAAGGGAAGGAATCAAAAGAATTATTACGATTGGAACAGCCGGAATCCTACAGGCCCGATCTGCACCGCAATTATATCGCTTCCAATCGTCTGAGTCGAAAAGAAAAAGTACCCGTGATGCTGAGGAGCATTTAAAGGCTTATTTATTGTTAAAGGCTTCTGGGCTAGATTGGACTGTTGTATGTCCCACCTATTTACCAATTGGAGAAAGACTTGGGCAGTATCGATACGAAAAAGATATTCTTCCCGAAAATCCATCTTCTATTTCGATCTATGATACAGGAGACTTTGCATTTCAACAGCTTTTCAGCAATAAATTTATCGGCTCAAGGGTTGGGCTTACCTATTAAAAAAATGAGACCCCTCTGAAAAGAAGGGCCTCCTTTACCTAACCGGCCAGTTCACTGCCGCCTTGCTGCAGCTGATACATCTGAAAATATTTGCCCTTACCGGCCATTAACTCGTCATGTGTTCCTCTCTCCACAATCGTTCCTCGATCTAAAACAAGAATTTGGTCGGCATTTCGGATGGTTGACAAGCGGTGAGCAATAATAAAAGTTGTTCTGCCTTTTTTTAACACTTCCATTGCTTCTTGAATAACAGTTTCCGTTTCGGTATCAATACTGGAGGTAGCTTCATCGAGAATAAGAATTGCCGGATTAAATGCCAGCGCCCGCGCAAAAGAAATAAGCTGCCTTTGTCCGCTTGATAGGGTGCTTCCCTTCTCTATCACTGGTTCATCATAACCATTCTCTAAATTTCTAAACACCTTATCTGCACCAACATCCTTTAGGGCTTTTTCCACCTTTTCTCTCGTAATCGAAGGATCATTTAGGCTCACATTCGAAGCAATTGTCCCTGAAAACAAATAAGGATCCTGTAGGACAATCCCCATATGATTTCGGATTGACTGCCGCGGCAAACTTTCTACATCTTTTCCATCAATCGTAATTTTCCCTTTCTGGCAGTCATAAAAACGGAACAGTAAATTCATGATTGAACTTTTCCCTGAACCAGTATGGCCTACCAGGGCGACAGTTTCACCCTGCTTCGCCTGGAAATCGATATTCTTAAGGACATACTCACCATCTTTATACCCAAAAGAAACATTATTAAAAGATACATTTCCTTTAAACCTTGAAACCCGTTCTGTGCTGACATTTTCACCATACTCATCCATTAGTTTAAAAACTCGCTCACCCGCAACCAGAGCCTGCTCCAAATTGGCTAATTGATTTACAATACCCTGAACTGGCTGGAAGAGACGATTGATATAATCCACAAAAGCATAAAGCATTCCGAGTGAAATGATGTTTGCAGGCAGAAGCGACTGGGCCCCAAAATACCATATAAAAGCCACAAAAATTAGGTTTCTTAATATCCCAACGAGGTTATGTGACGTTAAAGAATTTAAGCTTAACAATTTGTTTTGATAAGTAAAATGATCATTATTAAGCTTTTCAAACTCCTCTTTCGTATCATCTTCCCTGTTAAACGCCTGAATAATCGTCATTCCTTGAATGGATTCATTGATCATGGCATTGATGTCACTATTGCGTGATCGAATAACACGATTATATTTGGATGCATACTTTCGGTAAACCAACACCCAGATATACAGGATTGGCAACAATAATAAACAAATCGCGGCTAACTTCACGTTCAAAATAAACAAGGCAACATATATACCTGTTATATAAATTACACTCGTAAAAAAGGTAGCAAGCACGGTAACGTAAAGCTCCCGGATCGCTTCTGTATCATTCGTAATTCTTGCCACTACTTTTCCTGCGGGCAGATTATCGAAATATTGGATTGAAAGTCGTTGGATATGGCCAAAAATATCCTCACGCATTTTTTGAATGATTCGGTTTGCCGATTTTTTCAGCAGATAGCGTTCACCAAATTGAAAAATGGCCGAAACCACTAATAATCCAAAATAAATGAACAATAATTGAATAATCGACGGGATTTCCGGCTGATAAAATTTAAGGAGTTCTCCTCCCTTTAAGATTTTTACCGGATAAACTGCTTTCTTATCCCCTTTTCTAATAATTAAGGACCCTTCAGCAATCGTTCTTTTTCCATCAAATTCTAGCTCTCTATCAAGGAAAATAAATTTTGAGCCTACCTGTAGAATCCTGATTTGCTGCCCTTTTTGTTCACCATCTACAAAATACTTTCCTCTTTTGTAAAATTGACCATTATACTCTACCGCATTTGCGTCCTTCTTGGAAATATACCATTTTGACTCAATCCCTAAAATATGCTGATCAATCACCTTTTTGGCAATTAAGGGACCTGCTAGATCTGTGACTACCGAGATGGTGAGCATGACTAATGCAGCTATAATAATCTTTTTATAAGCTAATGCATATCCAAATAATCGTCTGCCTGTGGTCATGCTGACACCTCCTCTTCTACGTTTCCTTCAATTTGCTGTCGTAAAAATTGTTCTTTATACCACCCGTCACCCGCAATGAGCTGTTTATGTGTCCCTTCTTCAATAATTCTTCCTTCATTAAGGACAATAATATGATCAGCATGCTGAACAGCCGACATTCGGTGGGTGGTGATAATCGTTGTTTTGTTATTTCTGACATGGCGGATATTATCAATAATTCTTTTTTCGGTTTTGGCATCAACCGCTGATAATGAATCGTCGAGAATGAGAATTTCCGGATTTTTAATAAGTGCACGTGCAATCGAAATCCTCTGCTTTTGCCCTCCGGAAAGAGCTACCCCTTTTTCACCAACCATTGTACTTAACCCTTCCGGAAGCATCTCAAGATCCTTTCGAAATGCAGCAAGATCGATAGCACTCTCTAATTCTTGATCGCTTGCATCCTTTCTGCCGAAGAGAATATTCTCCTTTACACTTCTTGAAAATAATACATGGTCCTGGGGTACATAGCCAATCCAATTTCGTACTTGATCCAGCATCTGCTCTTCAATCGGAACTCCAGCAATGGATAGTTCACCGGTTCCAAGCGGGTACTGCCTTAATAATTGTTTGATAAAGGTTGTTTTTCCGCATCCAGTTTTACCGACTATCCCCAGTGTTTGACCTTGAAATAATTGGACATTCACATTTTCCAAATTGTTATTTTTAGAGGATGGATAGCGAAATGTTACCCTCCTGTATTTTATATTTTCAACAGAATTTATTGCCACCGGATTACTTGGATTTTCAACGTCCTCCTGATAGGCCAATGTTTCATTGACGCGGTCTAGTGAAGCATTTCCCCGTTGCATCACGTTGATTAACTCGCCAATTGCAAACATAGGCCATATCAACATTCCTAAATAGACATTGAAGGAAACAAGATTGCCTAAAGTAATCGTTTGATGAAAAACTAAATAGGCCCCATAGCCAAGCCCGATTAAATAACTGATTCCAACCAGGATCTTAATGGTTGGATCAAACAAAGAATCAATCCGCGCTACTTTTAGGTTTTTTTGATAAACATCCTCTGTTAATAGATGGAACCTATTCCTATCAGCCTGTTCTTGGACATAGGCACGAATGACCCTTACTCCCGCAACTGATTCCAGAACCCGGTCATTTAACTCACCGAAAGCATCCTGTGCCTCCATGAAGCGAGTGTGAATTCTCTTACCATAAATCTGCATCAGGATTGCCATAACCGGCAAGGGAATAATGGCTGCTAACGTTAGCTCCCAGCTAATAAATAATCCCATTGTCAACAACAAGGTCAGCATCCAAACACTGGAATCAACCAGCGTTAAAATACCGAATCCAGCGGTAATCGAAATTGCTTTTAAATCATTAGTTGCTCGGGCCATTAAGTCTCCTGTTCGATTCTTTTCATAAAAAGATGGCGTCATCTTTAATAGGTGCTGCACAAACCGTGAACGAAGCTTTCTTTCAACAAGGAAGGCGCCGCCAAACAATTTGTACATCCATACATAGGTGATTCCGTAGGATGAAAGCATGATCAATAAAAGAGCACCTAAATATTGAAAGATTTTATTTTTACTCATCTCCCCAACATGAATATTATCAATCGCCATACCAATCAATTTTGGCGGCAGCACATCTAATATTCCTACCAAAATTAATAAACTTACCGCAATAACATATCTCTGCCAGTTTTCTTTGAAAAACCAGCTTATTTTTTTTAATACCGAAAACATGATGTTCCTCCCCCTTTTGTTTTACTATCCGCCTTCTATCTCTTCAGCTAAATGAATAAGTCTAACCTCAACAATTAGTAACATCACATGTTCCTCCCCCTGTTCATGTAAAAATAAAAAAGAGACATACCGCTGTATAAGTGCAGTATGCCTCTGGAAAAAAGAGACAAAAAAACACACATTACGCATCAATAAAGAACGCAACCTGTGTTTTGTCAATTTTTAAATGTACGTTAGAAAGGAATTAAAGAGAATTCTCTTCAGGACAGGTTGCAATTAAATATTTAGTTTTAAAATTAACTTTTCTAATTCTAATCATGGCGCAACCCTCCATTTCCTATTTTTTCTTCCTTTGTTAGATTATCACCAGTTGCTATGAAAGTCAATTCCCATTTTTCAGAATTATTCTGCCTTTACCGCTGTTCCATAAGCGATTAATTCTGATGCCCCTTGCATGACCGAACTAGATTGTAATCTCATGGCGATGATGGCATCTGCCCCTAACTGCCTGGCTTCTTCTGTCATCCTCTCAATCGCCTTTTGTCTCGCTTCATTTAACATATCGGTATATTCCTTTATTTCTCCGCCTACAATGGTCTTTAGCCCAGCCAATAAGTCCTTGCCAATGTGCTTGGATTGGACTGTACTTCCCTTGACCAAACCAAGCACTTCTTTAATTTCCCTGCCTGGCAGGTAATCAGTCGTAACAATCATCATAATTTGGATTCCCCTCATTTCTTCTCTTTTTACGAAAAATTTTTCTCACAAAAATCAAATAAAATAATGTAGGCATTGGTGCTTGAATAAGGCCGACAATACCCCAAAGCCAATAATTATGATTATGTTTACGGGCATCTAAAAATAAATATATGCTTTGTACTAACAAAATAGCAGCCACTAAGATGATGACGGTAAACGAATCCTCTCCCTTCATCCTCTATTCACCTTCTCCATTAAACGTGTCCCACTATAAAATGCTATAAAAATGGTCGTGGCAAACTGTAGAAATATAAAAACAGCAGGCATTTGAAATAAGGAAATCATAATCCCACACAAAATGATTATCGCTACTATTAAAAATAAAGCCAAATCTCTAATGAGTTTTTTCCTAATTCGCTGTTTTTCCGCTAATACCATTTGTTTAAACCATTGTAGATCAGGTGAATAGACTGGGAATTGCTCCATTTTGTTTAAACCTTCTTGCAACTCAGAAACAGCTAAAATGTCCTGATTATTTTGTTGATCGCTGTCCAAAACGATGACTTTCTGTTTCTTCACTTAGGTTCAGCTCCTTTCTGACTGATTTGATCCCATTATGAACTCTTGATTTCACCGTTCCAGGAGATATTTTCAGCCATTCGCCTATTTCTTCGTAGGAGTAGCCATAATAATGCTTTAATATTATGGGAATACGGACGTCCTCAGGCAGTCTACTGAGTGCCTCCAGAGCGTCGTTCCAGTCTTCATTTCTGCTTTCAAAATGCCACTTCAGCTTTCGGTAAATTTCCTCTTGTCCCTGCCAGTTCTTTTCTCTTTTTTTCTTTCGGCACTGATCAATATATGTATTTGTCGCAATAGAAACAAGCCATGTAGAAAATTTGCTTTGTCCATTATATAGGTGAATCTTTTGAATACATTTTGCCATTGTCTCTTGAGCTAATTCTTCAGCTGTATCGGGATTCATTGTAATTTTCATTAAATATTTTACAAGGAATGGATAATGTTCTTTAAATAACATGGCAAACGCAAGATGATCCCCATTTTTAGCATTTTTTATTAATGCATCCATTTAGCACTAACCCTCTCCTTCCCCCATATTCCTTGTTTTTTCTCTCTTTATTTTTGACGAACAAAACTAACTTTCGTTCATTCTAAATTCATTTTATAATTAAACATTGGAAAAAAAAACACGGATTGCTCCGTGCCCTTAATCACCTTTTCCATGTCCCTTATTTTTTC
Source organism: Neobacillus sp. DZ-9 (assembly GCF_059587065.1). NCBI lineage: Bacteria > Bacillati > Bacillota > Bacilli > Caryophanales > Bacillaceae > Neobacillus > Neobacillus sp. DZ-9. The sequence continues at coordinate 123,627 of NZ_JCAIOL010000002.1, read as the reverse complement.
CTTTCTTTTCCCACTTGTCTATTTGCTTGTTCCATTTATCTTCCCACTTTTGAATTTCATTATTAAATTCCTCTTGAAAATTAAATCGATTTTTTTCTTCCAAAGCGGAAATATGCGTCACATTAAATTTTATTTTTGGTTTATTTTTTAATGCTGCCGACATTACTTCACGAAATATAACAGCAGAACCTGTTTTACTGGTGGGAGTGATATAATGTTCCACATCTGTTTTATCATAACCGACCCAGATAGCACCCACGAGCTGTGGTGTATAACCGACAAACCACTGGTCTTTCAGACCATTAATTCCTTTGATCGGTACTTGGGTGGAGCCTGTTTTTCCTGCCGTTTCGCGGCCAGGGATTTGGGCGGCTTTTCCTGTACCTTCTTCCACAACGCCGAGCAGCATTGTTGTCATATCATCCGTCACTGCTTTCGTCGTGACTCTCTCCTTTTTGAGTTTCCATTCAGCAACCACATTGCCATTTGCATCATTGATTTTTTTGATCACATGCGCCTTCACTTTGACACCATTATTCGGAAATACAGAAAAAGCTTCTGCCATGTTTAGGGGAGAGACTCCTTTATGCAAGCCACCAAGGGCAACCGATAAATTCCGGTCCGCTTTATCCAGGGAAATACCGAATCGTTTAACTGAATCCAGCCCCTTTTCAATTCCGATTTCATTTAAAAGCCATACCGCTGATACATTTTTTGATTCCTTAACCGCGTCATACATCGGGACTTCTCCCATATATTGATGATCGTAATTACTAGGCTGATAATTTCTAAATTTCATCGGTTCATCTATTAGCATATCCGTGATTTTCCAACCCTCTTCTAGCGCTGGGGTATAGACAGCTAATGGCTTAAATGAGGAACCGGGCTGTGCTTTTAATTGGGACGCCCGGTTGTAGCCTCTAAAAGTGTGTTCTCCCCTTCCTCCTGCAAGGGCTCTGACTCCGCCTGTTTTGGGGTCTACTAATACCCCACCGCTTTGAACTAGACGGTCTTTTCCTCTTGGAAATAAACTGTTATTTTGATAGGCTGATTCCATTACCGATTGCATATTGGGGTCAAGCTCTGTATAAATTTGATAGCCACCAGTAAGCAGATCATCTTGCGATAACCCATACTGATGAATTGCTTCGTCTAATACCTGATCGACATAATAAGGGAATTTACCGCGGAACGGATCACCGCCCTTATCATCTAAAACCACTTTTTCTTGTTTGGCTTTTTCATATTGTTCATTTGTAATATAGCCTTGATTTTTCATTTGAAGTAGTACAAGATTTCGCCTGTTAACTGCTTTTTGCATATGGTCATATGGATTTAGGGCAGACGGAGCCTTAATTAAACCGGCAAGCAGAGCGGATTCACTAATCGAAAGCGCCTTTACCTCTTTGGCAAAATATTTTCCTGCCGCTTGCTTAATTCCATATGCCCCATTCCCAAAATAAATTTGGTTTAAATACATTTGTAAAATTTCTTGTTTCGAATATTCCCGCTCAACCGCCAATGCTAAAAAGATCTCTTCCATTTTTCTTTTAAGCGTTTTTTCGGATGTTAGGATAGTATTTTTCGTCAATTGCTGTGTGATGGTGCTGCCGCCTTCTACCATCCCTCCTGCCTTCAGGTCACGGAAAAGCGCCCTTGAGGTACCAATTAAATCAACACCTCCATGTTGATAAAATCGATGATCCTCGATGGCAATTACGGCATTCTTCATTGATTCAGGGATTTCCTTAATTGGAACCCCTTCATTTTTATTCGCCGAAACCTTGCTCGCTATTTTCCCGTTTACATCATAAAAAACCGTTGGCTGGGGTAGTTCATTTTTAAGTTCAGATATATTGGCATTCTTGGAAAAAAAATAAATTGCGCCAAAGAAGCCTAAAATAATTACTAATCCGATTAATACCACGATTTGGACTCCATGCCATTTTTTCAAATTTTTCATAGCTGCCTCCTATTTCGAAGAGAAAAAAAAAGACAGGAGAACCCTATCTTATGTTTAGATATTATTCACTTTTCGTCAACTCTTTAAAACGCTGTTTCGATAGCTTCTCATCAAAGCTGCTAAAAATCCGATAATTGCCTTCGTCCAGTATCCTAAAATGTTTACTGAGGATATTTTGTTGGAGAATAAATCCGCTTTTCTTGGATAGTGCTCTCCACCAGATCCGGCCGCCCAATGTTTTCGTTTTGCGGTAATCAATTCCTTCTCGAGCTACCGTTTCCAATACCTCTAGTGGCTCATTACCAAATAAAAATTGTACTGTTTCCGTTTCCCGGAAAAGAGCACAAATAGCAACGACTGTTGACCAGTTAGCAAGGACTCTTCCTTTTTCAATTTGAACAAGTGTTTTCTTTGATACACCAATGATTTCAGCCATTCTATCCTGGGTATAGCCTGCTTCAGTCCGAATCAAGCGAAGCTTTTCAGACACTTTCAATATGATTTCATCTCTGGTCATGTTAAGCCCTTCCTTCAATTGCTTATGGTGTAATTTTACACAAGTTCCTGGAATCATTCAAATTTTATCATAAAAAAACTGCTATCAATTCTTTGATAACAGTTTAATGAACTAAATATTATAAACAGCAAGGCTTTTCTTTTGTTAAAACTTATTTTGCATGTACTAGCATTCTCTTTGGCATTGCTCCAATAACAAGAATGACAATGATGGCACTGATTACAAAACTTGGAAGCATATATGTCCCATTATAAAGCAGGGAATAAATCATAACCGGCTGGCCCTTTGGAGCATACTCTCCAAAGAAAACGAACCCTGAAACGAAATGGCATAGATAACGAAGCAAGCTTCCAATGAAAGCACCAAATAATACATAGCTAATCCATTTACCTTTTTTCCCTTCATTAAGCATTTTGCTTATTTGACGTGCAAAAATGCCCGCAAAGCCTACCACTGTAAAAGCTATAAAGTAATCAATAATTCCTTGAATAATTGTAAATACTTGCGCAAAGCCAAGAATGAACTGTAATAATCCTAATAAAAATCCGGTTAAAAGACCGCCTTTAACTCCCCAGCGGAAGGCCATTAGAAAAATCGGCACCATTGCGATTGAAACCGAGCCTCCTTGCGGCCAGATTTTAAACGATAGAATATTTCCTACATAATCCAATAAATACGCGAGTGCAGTAAAAACAGCAACCTCGGTAATAAATAAAGTATTACTTCTTTTAGTCATTTTAATTTCTCCCTCCATTTTGGTAAACAAAAAAAAAGCAATGCAAGACATAAGGATTGTCTGCATTGCTAATCTATCTGGCAAACCACATCCCTACGCTAGTGTTAACTAACAGGTTCATAGGGTCAGAACTCAACCGTTCACTCTCAGCCGCCATTTGCAGCTCCCCCTGTGGAACTATACAATTAATTCTTTATGAATATACTACTATTTCAAATCGAATACAAGGGTAAATTCCAACTATTTTCAAGAGGAGATTTTCGTGACAAATTGACTATGTAAATATTAAGAAAATAATTTTAACATGTTTTTAAGAGGGTTTTTTGTCATTATCAGCGAATTATATGGTAAGGCGTAATGTGTTTCGGGAGGGACAATATGTTTAAAAATGATCAAACAGATTTAATTGCTTTCTTTGATAAACATAAAGATCAATTGCTTCTTGATTGGGAGAATTCATATATTATTTCTAAAGAAGACCCATATATAGAAAAAATAAGCGAAAATGCCAAAGCACTTTTTCATGTTATCTTAAATATGCATAAGTTGACCGAAGAGGAGCTTTTATTAGTAATCGAAAAGATTGCAAAAGAAATATCGGAAGAAAGAGTAATTGCCAATATTAACATTGGGGATTTTGTTTATAATGTAAATCTTGGCAGAACGATTATGTACAGTTATTTAAGCAAAACAGGGATATCATGGGGGGAAATGCAAGAATCGATCAATCGGATTAATTTCTGTTTTGACAAGTTTTTATACTATGCAGTTTCCAATTATACAGAAGCAAAAAACAAAATCATAGAGGAAAAGACTATGTTCATCGACTCAACCCATCAGGATCGGCTAACCCTTTTGGGGCAAATGACATCCAGCTTTATTCATGAATTTAGAAACCCGCTCACATCTGTTCAAGGATTTATCCAATTGCTTAAAGCTGATTTTCCGAATATGAGATATCTTGATATTATTTCAAGTGAATTAGATCAGTTAAATTTTAGAATCTCTCAGTTTCTGTTATTATCCAAGAAAGAATTGATTGGGAAGGAAAAGGATTACTTTAAACTAAATAAATTGATAGACGAAGTTTTGAACTTTCTCTACCCTAGCATACTTGATGGCAAAGTGAAAATAATCAAAGAGTTGTGTGAGGAAATAACGCTGCACGGTTATGCTGATGAAATTAGACAGGTTTTTATCAATATTATATTTAATGCAATTGATGTTTTAAATCATCATGCGAATCCCCATCCAACAATAGGAATTAACAGTACTTTAGAAGACAACAAACACATTATTATTACCATTTCAAATAATGGTCCTGCAATTCCAACTGAATTGCAAAAAACAATTTTTGAACCGTTCTTTACGACGAAAAAACTTGGTACTGGTCTAGGTCTATTCGTTTGTAAAGAAATTATTGAAAAACACAAGGGGAAATTAACCTGTAATTCTACACCGAATAAAACCACCTTCTCCATACATTTACCGATTGCATTAAATTTGGAAACCGAACATTTAATATATGATAGAAACTAATCCCACTTAATAAAAAGGCGGGATTTTTTTTATCTAGGAAATTTCTTCCGACTTCCCTCTATCTTGCATAGGATATAGGAAAAAATTTAAGCAGGAGAAAAGTTCAATGTTTACATTAAAAGTTGATAATGAAATTGAGCTTCAATTGTTCGAGAGGCACCATGCCTCAAAGCTTTTTCAACTAGTTGAGAACAATCGTAATCATTTACGGAAGTGGCTGCCCTGGGTGGACAGCATGACCTCTCCCTATCAATTCGAGACGATTATTCCTGTTTGGCTTAATCAATTCGCGGAAAGTACCGGATTTAATGTCGGGATTCTTTATAAAGGAGAACTAGTCGGCTCGATTGGCTTACACCAAATAGATTGGCATAATAGCATGACCAGCATTGGCTATTATCTTGCAAAAAATGCGGAAGGTCATGGGGTTATGACCCGAGCTGTTCAAGCATTACTTAACTATGCCTTTTTTCAATTGGGGTTAAATCGAGTAGAAATCCGCTGTGGTGTGAAAAATAAGAAAAGCCGAGCGATACCGGAAAGATTAGGATTTGCCAAGGAAGGTTTAATTAGAGATGGCGAACATTTAAATGGTCACTTCCATGACCTAATTGTTTATAGCATGCTAGCTCGTGAATGGAATGGTTCTGGGATCATTAAATAAGAACCTTTAAAGCTGCTTTTATTAGCAGTTTTTCTGTTTAGCTGGCTTTTTTGCTTTTTAAGGCCAATTTTGAAATAATAATGAAAAAATGAGTATTTTAAGTGAGGTGGCATACCTTACGAATGGTAAGGTATTAAATGATTTTAATGAACATATTCATAATTGCTATTTTAATTACACTTACCGCTTTTTTTGTTGCATCTGAATTTGCAATTGTAAAAGTCCGGACAACAAGAATTGATCAACTAGTGTCGGAAGGAAATAACAAAGCGGAGGCAGCAAAGAAAGTAATATCAAATTTAGATGGTTACTTATCCGCAACACAAGTTGGTATCACTATTATTTCCTTAATTCTAGGCTGGCTTGGCGAACCAACCATACGAAATCTTTTACAACCTGTTTTTGAATTCATACCAATACCGTCTGCTATAGAGCACATTATCTCTGTAATTATTTCTTTTATGGCCATTACCTTTATCCATGTTGTCATTGGTGAATTATCTCCAAAAACGTTTGCGATTCAAAAAGCGGAAGAAATCATTTTACTTTTTGCCGGTCCGCTCATCTTGTTTTATAAGGTCATGTATCCTTTTATTTGGGCGCTTAACCGCTCTGCTCGGTTTGTAACTGGGCTTTTTGGAATCCTGCCTGCTTCCGAACATGATATTAGCCTATCGGAAGAGGAATTGCGAATGATTCTTTCCCAAAGCTATGCAAGCGGGGAAATTAATCAATCTGAATACAAATACATGAATCGAATCTTTGAATTTGATGATCGGATTGCGAAAGAAATCATGGTGCCCCGGACAGAGGTGATTTCACTCTCCAAAACTGCCACCATGGAAGAGATTCTTGAAATCGTAAAGGAGGAAAAATACACTCGTTATCCCCTTATTGAAGGAGACAAGGACAATATCTTAGGGATTGTTAATATAAAAGAAGTATTAACGGATTGCATTCAGCAAAAATGTAACGGAGAAGAACCGCTTATGCCTTATTTAAAGCCTGTCATTCATGTAATTGAAACAATTCCAATCCAGGAACTTTTAGTTAAACTCCAAAAAAACAGATCCCATATGGCCGTGTTATCCGATGAATATGGCGGAACGGCTGGGATTGTGACAGTTGAAGATATTTTGGAGGAAATTGTCGGTGAAATTCGCGATGAATTTGATATAGACGAACTGCCTCTAATTCAGAAAAAAGACGATAATCATTATATTTTGGATGGGAAAGTCCTTATTAGCGAGGTAAACGATCTTCTCGGTACTACTCTCGAGGAAGAAGATGTCGACACGATTGGAGGATGGTTTTTAACCCAAAAATTTGACGTGCATAAGGGTGATACGCTTGAAAAGGAAGGTTTCGTATTTCAAATCAAGGAAATTCAAGGTCACCATATTCTCTACATAGAGGTAAAAAAAGCGAAAGCGTCTCCAGAATAAGGAGACGCTTTTCATGTTCCTATTTTTAAAATATTTTGATTTTAATATTCATACGAATGACGATTTTCCCATAAAATGTAGATAACAATGACTACGATAACCAGAACGTTTGACTGTACGGTTTAAATTCTTTATAATTATTGTTAATTTTATATATTGTTGAGGTGGTATGATGGGGCTGTCTATCGAATTGGCGAAATAGCAGAAATAGCGCATGTGTCGAAACGAACAATTGACTATTATACGTCGATTGGCTTACTAAGGGCAGAACGTTCTAAGTCAAATTACCGCATTTATACAGATGAAGCATTAAATGATTTAAAGTTTATCGAAGAATGCAAGAGTTTGCACTTTCCTTTAGACGAGATTCGAAGAAAACTAGAAATGCGAAAAGCTGGGAATATCCATCTTTCTGAAGTGGATAAACATGTTTGTGCGGTAACACAGCAGATGAAGCAGCTTCATAGTGATTTATTTGATCTGCTGCCAATTTTAGAAAAACTGGATGAACAGCAGAAGGAAAAGCTGATTAATAATGTAAGTCTGCTAAGATCTGCTTTAAAAAAATCGCTCGTAAGTGTAACGAGCTAATTTTTGTATAATACTGGGAGGTGACTCCTTACTCGTCTAACAGCGAGCTAAGGAAAATATTTGGACATATTTAACTTGGTTTTAATAGCCATTTTAATTGCATTGACTGCCTTTTTTGTAACTTCAGAGTTTGCTATTGTTAAGATTAGAAGTACAAGAATTGATCAGTTAATTGAAGAAGGAAATTCGAAGGCTGTTTCAGCCAAAAAAGTGATTTCGAACCTGGATGAATACCTTTCTGCCTGTCAGCTTGGGATAACCATTACGGCCTTGGGCCTAGGTTGGATTGGGGAATCGACCATAGAGCATTTGCTTGGTCCTGTTTTCTTAAAATTAAACATTCCCGAGGGAGCAACGGAAATATTATCAATTGCGATTGCATTTGCTTCAATTACATTTTTACATGTAGTTGTTGGTGAGCTTGCTCCAAAAACACTGGCGATTCAGAAAGCTGAGTTCATAACCCTTACGGTAGCACGTCCGCTAATCATCTTTTATAAGATTATGTACCCGTTTATTTGGGTGCTAAATGGTTCAGCGCGTATTGTATCCAGTATTTTTGGCTTAAAGCCAGTTTCCGAAAACGAGATTGCTCATACAGAGGAAGAGCTTCGAATTATCCTATCCGAAAGCTATAAAAGTGGTGAGATTAACCAATCAGAGTTTAAGTATGTAAATAAAATTTTTGAGTTTGATAATCGAATTGCAAAAGAGATTATGGTTCCTAGAACGGAAATTGTTTCTTTATCGAAGGATGATACGTTAGAGACCTTTCTTGAGGTAACACGAGAGGAAAAATTCACAAGGTATCCAATCATTGATGGTGATAAGGACCATATTATTGGGCTTGTGAATATTAAGGAAATGGTGACAGATTTAATTGGAAATGAGAATTTATCAAAACAGACATTAGAAAGCTATACTCGTCCGATAATAAGAGTAATAGAAACAATTCCAATTCATGATTTGCTGGTGAAAATGCAAAAAGACCGGATGCACATGGCGGTATTAATGGATGAATATGGCGGTACCTCAGGTCTTGTAACGGTTGAAGATATTCTTGAAGAAATTGTTGGCGAAATTCGTGATGAATTTGATATGGATGAAATTCCGATGATCCGCAAAATAAAAGAAAACCATTATATCATTGATTCAAAGGTACTAGTCAGCGAAGTGAATGATTTATTGGGCGTAGAAATCGACGATGAAGATGTTGATACAATTGGCGGCTGGATTTTAACTGAAAACTACGAAGCAAAAGAAGGCGACGTCATGGTTCATGAATCCTATACCTTTAAAATCCTTGATATGGAAGAACATCATATAAAATATATTGAAGTGATGAAAAATGCACATAACGGTGAAGCAACTTTACAGCAAATTGCCGTTTCCAAGTCGGAAGTTTTATACTAAATAAATTTTATTTAAAAAAGACCAAAATGTGGTCTTTTTTTTTGCTTTTGATTGTACATTTGTCCAATCATCATTCGCAGAAAAATCATATGTTACTCGTAAGGGGGTGAAGAACATGAGTCATGCAGCTGGGTTATTTTTAGCGTGTATTTTAGCAGGCTTTGCCTTAATAAAAATGCCAACAATCGGTTTTTTAGCTGGCCTTTATCCTTTTTTTCATATCGTTGGAGCTCTTGCCATTCTAATTTTTGCTTTTGCACTTATTTATTATGGATTAAAAGCACTTATTAAAAGTTAGTTACCGCTTTCGATTCTGGATTAAAAAAAGATCAGGTTGTACGTAACCTGATCTTTTTTTATGAAATCATTTATTTCGAATTAATCATAATAATTTCTTCTTCGGCTTTCGCTATTTTGACTAAATGAGAATCAAGTCTGCGGTTAATATTTTGAATTTCACTACTCTTTGTCTCCTCAATTCGCTGCAGCGATTCTTTAATATCAGATAGATCAATTTGGTTCACTGCCACTCTGTGTTCGATACTATCTACTTTTTCTAATCTAGAAAGTCTTTTTTCAATATTATCTAATGTTTCATTAAACTTATTAATTAAAGTTTTGATTTCGTTAATATTCTCATTCAGGTAATCAAGTTCTCGGTCCATATTATCCTCTCCTCTTCTTGATGTACATATTTTATCACCGTTTACACCATGAAGAAGTTGATAAAAACAACAACAATGTGAACACTTCGAGACAATAAAGTGAACAATTTTTTAATTCATCCTTAATGGCAGAAGTCCGTGAATATTATCACAGGCTGAACACTAAAAAAGGTATATTCTTGCAATATAGGGAAAAGAAAATGCTTCCCTCTTTTAAATGGATTCTTACCACATGAAAAGGTTGGTGTAAAAATATGTTCATTTCGATTGACGAAAAGGCTGTCACATGGTTCACTAAAGAGTTTGAATTTAATAAGCCCTTTAGTATTCGAATGTTCCCACGATACGCTGGATTTGGGCAACATCTTAAAGGCTATAGCCTTGCCTTCTCTGCGGAAACTCCTGAAAATATAGGTTTTACAAAAGAAATTGACGGGATTACTTTTTTCATTGAAGGTAACGATGAGTGGTTTTTTGAAAATACGGAAACATATTTGTCCGTAAATGACCTGATAGATGAATTGCAGGTTACTTTTAAGGAAGAAATCGCAACTGCCATTAATTAGAGGCTATTAAAAAGCAAGCCAGTTAACAGACTAGGCTTGCTTTTTGGGTTTGTTTAGTTAACTTGTTTACCTAAGCTTGGAGCAAGTAATTTTGCACTTTCAAATACTGCAGCAAGCTTTTGTTCACCTTGTGCAAAGGTTGCATCAGCAGCGTCAAATACTGGCTTATCCTTCTTCAATTCATCAGCCTTTGCTTGGTATGAGGCAGCATAGTCTTTTACAGCAGCATCAAGATCCGCTTTCTGATCCTTTAGCTCAGCAGGAATTTGAAGACTATTTAGATCTGCGGCTACCGCTGCAGCAGATGCACTAGCAGCAGCTCTATCCTCAGCTGTTGGCAATTCTTCTGGTTTCGCATCCTCCTTTGAGGCCTTCGCAACGTAAGCATTTAGATCAGCATCTTTTGCGTTAATACGCTTTCCAAGATCCATATAGAATTTGACTAATTCCTTTTTTACATCAACCTTAGGAGCAGCTGCTTCTTGATTTTCCTTTGTGTCCTTCTTCGCTGTCTTTTCTTCGTTGCTGCTTGAGCATGCTGCTAGACCAACAGCCATGATTAAAGCTGATAATAATAACAAAAACTTCTTCATTTCATAATCCCCCTAATTCTTTATATATTAGCGTTGCTTTTTTTACAACATTTAATAAGACGAAGAATATAAAAAAAGGTTTCATGGATAATTATTTTTTTAACTAATTACAGAAATCAGCACAAAACCTCCTCTCATTCTTGAGAGGAGGTTTTGTTTATAGAAGCAGATTATTGAATCCAGGCACCATCTTTGCCAATCTTATACTTACCAATCATGGTATTGGCAGCCATATGACCGTCATTGTATAGGTAGTACCACTTGTTGCCCACTTTAATCCATCCGGTTGCCATAGAACCGTCAGCATTTAAGTAATACCATTTTCCGCTTGATTGAACCCATGAACTTGTTTTCATGACTCCATTTCCATCTACAAAGTACCATTTACCGTTTGTTAGAATCCATGAATTAGTTTTCATGACTCCAATTGCATCAACATAGTACCATTTCTTGTTTGTTTGAACCCATGAATTTGTTTTCTTAGCTCCACTAGCGTCAACAAAGTACCATTTGCCAAGGTAAAGTATCCATGTATTTGTTGGCATTTTTCCTGATGCATCAACAAAATAGGATTTACCGTTTGCTGAAGGTACCCATGTATTTGTGCGCATAGAACCGTTGTTCTCTGAAAAATAGTACCAATAACCGTCAATTTGTTTCCAGCCGGTTACCATTGTATATTCTTCTTTGTCAAGATAATATTTATTGCCATTAAGTTCGAGCCAGCCAGATACTAATTCTCCGGTTTGAGGATTGATATAAATCCAAGTATTAGTATCGATTTTGAACCAGCCGGTTTGAGCAGCTGTTACAGCCACTTTAAGTGCTTCACTAACGTTGCCAGAAATATCTGTTTGAGTAATTGCCAATATCGTTCCGACAGCTTGTTTTTGAATGTCAAATTCGAAGTAGCCATCTTCATCAGCAGTACCTGAGCCAATTAATTCTCCGTTTACTTTTACTTCAACTTTTGCGAATGGCTCAGCATATCCTGCTACAAAGTTATCAAACTGTGTGACATCAAAACTTAATTCAGGTGCTGCTGGTGGTGTCCCGTCAGTTACCATTACCTCTGTAGCCGCACTTGTGTTGCCGCCTGCATCAGTTGATGTTACTACAATTTTTGTTCCTGATACTTGTTTCTCAATTGTAATTGAGAATGTGCCATCAGCATTTGTAGTGTCTTTCCCAATTTCTTTGCCGTTAACAGTTGCAGTTACAACTGCGCCCGCTTCCGCTTTGCCTGTAACCTTTGTTGATTGGTCAGTAACCTTATCAACTATTGGTGCTGATGGAGCTGTAGCGTCGCTGACTGTAACTTCAGCTGCTTCACTAATATTGTTTGATGCGTCAGTTGCTGTTACTACAATTTTTGTTCCTGCTGCCTGCTTTTCAATGGTAATCGTAAATTTGCCTTCTGCATCGGCTGTTGCTTTTCCAATTTCTTGGCCGTTTACTTTCGCCACAACTGTTGCTAAAGCTTCAGCTGTTCCTGAAATAACAACATCATTCTCAGATACTGGATTTACAGCTGGCGCTTCTGGCGCTGTAGTATCCAGTGCAATCGTTCCAACTAATTCTTTCGTATCTCTTACACGGATGCGGGTACCCTGTGCAAAAGCACCCGATAAACCGACAGCTTCAAGCGTGTCACCTTTTGAAAGAACTGGAACCGGACCGCTTTGGTTCACAATGTATCCGTCCGTAAATACTAACACATCACCAGAACCATCATTGATGACATAGGAATTTTCATCAAACTTAGATACAACAGTCCCTTTTACCTTCACAAGCAGACCTTGGTTCGCAGCGGATGTCGCTTCACCAGTAGCTACTTGTTTCGGCTGTACAGGATCTCCTAAGCTTAGTTTAATAACATCATTTGCAAATGTCGTAAACTCTAATTCTTTGTTATTTTCAAAAGTCTTAATATGACCATACACGCGTACTTTGTCGCCTAGTTTAAGAGAACCTTCTGGAACCTCTTGGAATGCCATAATACCGCCAGTTGCATCCTGCAGATAGAAGGCATCAAAGAAATTGCCTGCTCCAGTCGTAACTGTTCCTTCTACGACCACATCTGTACCATCAGCTAAAGAACGTACATCCTCAATCTTCGCAACCTTCGCTTCACGATGCGCTAACCAGTTGATGGCGTTAAACGTGAATTCGTCGTTGCCTTTTGGTTCAAACGATTCATCCATTTGCTTATCATTGAAAATATTCATACCTGATACAATGACACGGCCTTGATCGCCAATTTCTTCTGATGCAATCATTGGAATCGCTGAACCGCCAGTTGTATCGGATACAGAATCATAAGTGTATCCACCTTTGATATTGCCTTGGTAGGTTGTATCATTACCTTTTGCCAGGATGGTAACCTTACCGCCGTCAGTCAACGGCTGATTGTCCGCTCCTGATAGACTTGTACCACTGTAGTAATCGATAAACGATACGCGGTCAGTGATATAGTTAGAGACTAATCCAGGATGTAGTCTGACAGCATATGGGCTGACTTTTGGATCGCTCCAGAAGTTACCGGTTTTACTATCATCAAATACTCCATCATTACCCATACGGATGGCAGAGCCGATATCCGATAATAGGTCATTGTTTATGGTCGGATCAGCGCTATTATTGCTCTTTCCAGCCATCAGCAGGGAACCGCCATTTTTCACGAACTTCGCTACGGCTGCTCGTTCATCAGCTGATAAAGCTGTTCTTGCGTGTGTTAACACTAATACTTTTACATTGCTTAACACATCATCGGTAAGCGCAACTTTATTTTCAGTTACTGTGTAGCCTTCTTTTTGAAGCATGAGTGTAAATGCTTTTAAGTTGTCTTTATACGTACCGCTGTCAGCACTTGTATTTTCGTTGCCATGGAAAGCATCGATTACTACTTTAATGCCAAGCGGCTCTTTGATTTGTACGGGTACCGTAAAGGCGGTATCACCAAGATCTAAGCCATCAAGTGATGTAACAACGGCAATAAGCTTATGGTCGCCTTTAATTGGGTTTGCCCAAGTTGCTGTTGCAACAGCTGATCCTTTAGATAAAATAGATGAAATATTGTTTGTTCCAATTAAGTTTTCAGGCTTAACTTCATCGTAATAGAAGTCTACCTTAAGATTTTTCACTACTTCTGTTCCGTTGTTCGCAACAGTTGCTTTTAATGTAGCAGGGTTGCCGCCGACAATCACGCCGCCATCGACATCGATGCTATTTACTTTAACGTCGACTGACTCTTCTTTTGACCAGATTGGTGAAGAGTAAATGCGTTCGCCGTCCATTTGTGTAACCTTTACAACAAACCATTGTTGTCCGCCCGTTACAGTGTATGATGGCTTCCAAGTGAATTCTTTTTCCATCGGTGTAATCGAATCTACCACTTTTCCACCGTTTGTAATCAATTCCACTTTTTGAATTCTATCATCAGACTTATAAGATGTTGGAAGGTAGTTATAGTCGCTGTTATTATGCGCTTCAGCCACTAAGTCGCTTCCTGTAATGTTGAAGCTCAATTTTTTGCTGTCTACTGTTGAACCCATGTAGTAGCCATTTGCTAATACATCCAATGTGAAGTTAGGATCTTCTTCCATGTACACGCGCATGTTACGCATAGAGTGTAATAGGGATGCTTGGGAAAGGTCGTCCGCTACGATTACGGTACGAGCGTTTACTTGGCCCCATGTTCCTTCATGGTTATCTTCTCCATAAGTTGGAGCTACGTGCCAGCCTAAATCAAGAGCTGAGTAAAACTTGTTTTCCGCATTTGCATATCCATAGTGACCAGAACCATTACCCACTTCTAACATCGTGAATAGCTTGTCTACGTCTTTGTTATAAGGTTTAAAGTTGTTAAACGCATTGGCAGACATATCTGGGTGGTTAAATTGACCGACGATATCGTCGTATGTCATAACCCATGCATAATATTGATTTAAATCTTGATACTGCTTTCCATTAATGTTTCGGTCGATAAAATTATCGGTTCCGAAGATATTGGAGTGTCCCCAAGTAGTAGAAGTCATTTCGAACGCTGGGAATACTACATAATCACTGGTTGTGTATTGCTTAGCAAGGTCTTTTGTTAATTGCCACTGTGAGCCACCAGTACGTTCCGGCATTCCATTACGTACTACTGTATCCGTACCTAATTTTTCAGGGTCGATATCATGTGAGTGGTCAGAGAAAGCAAACCAATCGTAATGATGGGCTTTTCCAGCTTTTAAGGCATCTTCTGGTGTACCAGCACCATCGTGTGAAATATTCGTGTGGTTGTGTGTTGTACCCCGGTAATGGTTACCGCCTGTAAAACGTGGAACCACTTCAAAATTCCATTCTTTTTCAGCAAGATTGCCTTTGCCGTCTTTTGCAGAAACCTTTACAGTATGTGTTCCTAGTGCAAGATCCGTTTCAGGAACATATTTCACTTGTGTTTTGCTGATTGTTGCAGCAGGGGCAGTAAGCTCCTTGCCATCCAGCCACAATTGAACCGTTGTTTCGTCCACACCGCTTGGGTCTTCAAGTAAAGCGGAAATTTCCGGTGTTGGACTTTCTACTTTATCTCCAGACTGTGGAGTTTCACCTGTAATTGCTGGTCCAGTCTTATCCTCCACCAATACTACCGCATATGGTGAAGCACTTGTTCCAGCTGATTGGACTTGGGTACCAGCTTTGGCTTCAATGTAATAATCGAATCCATTTTGTGGTACATTCGCTGCTGTTAAAGTCGCAGTATAACGTCCGTCACCGCCATTTACCATTGGTAATGCAGTATATTCAGTAGAATCTTTTGCTCTGTAGTATACAGTTACAGATTCTGCACCATCGGCATTAGCTTCGAATCCAACGTTTGTATCTTTGTATACTTGTGTTAATGCTGTGTGCGTAATGCCTAAAATTGGAGATATATCCTTTACATCACGCGGATATACTTGATACCCATTTATTGCTGAAGCATTAGATGTAAACTGTCCTAAAACACCAGTAACAACATAGCTTTTTCCTACTACAAGGTCAGTGTCAGGTTTAATACCTGTTGCACCCATTACACGTAAAGTAGTTGCTTTAGCGTTTTCATCAACAAATGTTACGTTATAGTTCGCACCTGATGCAGCAACTGCAGAAACCTTTCCAGTTACAGTTACAAGACTGCCTTCAACCGGCTCAGCCACTGCGTACGTGTTCAAATCTAAAATGGTAAGCGTTTTAGGTGTTGGAATTGGGTTGCCCTCACTGATTTTCTCAATAGAAGTAGGTTCGAATTCCGTCAAGCCGTTATAAACTAGTACTTTACCAGTGATCCGTAATTTATCGCCTTTTAAAACCTTGTATCCGATATCAAGAGATGAGCTGAAAATGTTGATACCAGCTGTATCATCTTGAAGATAGAAGTTTTGCTTTTGCGTCCCAAGAATTTGGTTATCGACGGTGGCAACACCTTCAACCGTGAAGAACTTATTCAGGTTTACCGGCTGCCCTTTTGAATCAGAAGCACGTACGTCCGCAAGCTTTGCAACTGCCGTTGTATCGGCTTTTGTCACTGAAACTGGAACACTTTCTAACTTAATTCCTGTTGCAGAGCTTGTCATTTGTGTTACATAAACAGTGCCAGGAGCATTGTTGATCGTTACGGAGAAATCACCTGCTGTTCCTGCTTTGATTTCTTGTGCATTTAATTTTTCTGTTTTTGTTGCAGTATCGTTTGGATAAACATTGATGATAGCATTTGCTGCGGCAGCTCCTGCGCCGCCGATTAATGTTCCGACACCATCGGCTACAACATAGCTTAATTTTGCTTGTGCCACAGAGGCACTCTCTGTCGCTAAATCAATTTTGATCGCAGCACTTTCAGCCAGACCAGTCTGGGTAGCCGCTACGTATACAGATGTTAATGTTGTTGAGACACTAATATCGAAAGAACCATCAGCACCCGCTGTTCCAGAGCCAATTGCTGTGCCCTTGGATGCGGTTTCATAAATTTTAATAGTAGAATTAGCTTCGGCTGCTTCTGCTAGACCTGTTACTTTTGATGAAGTGCCGTTTTGTACAAATTGAATATTCGTTCCTTTTGGCTGTAAGCTTAATACAGGAACCATTGGTGCTTCCGCTGGACTCTGAGAGTTCCTAGGAGTTGGGGTAACTGTAACAAAATCAGTTGCATTGTCATCTGAATCCCATGCATTTCCGAGACCTGGTGCAGGTGCAGTATTTGCATAAGGGACCCGTACTGCACTTAAAGTAGCAGAAGGTGTTTTTGTAGGTCCTGTTCCTTCATAACCTACAGATCCAGTTCCATAACCTACAAAATCAACGACTTCAGTTGGATATTGTCCAGTTACAGCTGTGGTTTTATTAACCAGTACCACTTTACCTGAACCTGCCCCCATCGCTAGAGCACCTGTAGCATCAGGTGTTGGTAAAGGTTTATCCTTTACTGTGGCCCCTGGTGCTTCTTGAACGAGATAATATCCATGGGATTTAATGGTCCCTGATAGTGTAGTTAGGTTCCACTGTGGACCTGTGCTACTGGTATACTGAACAGACCATCCATCCAGTACTACATCACTATCGGTTGGATTGTATAATTCAATAAAGTCATTTGTGTAAGTAGCGCCACTATTACCTCCCCCGCCATAAACCTGAGAGATAACAACATGATCAGCTTGCTCGGCATGAGCCCTGCCAATGAAACTGCTTGGCAAAAATGTACTGATCAGTAGCAGCGCTGCCATAAACGTACTCGTCCAACGCTTAAACTTCCGATTGCCTGCTATCATTCATTAACCACCTTTTATCTGTAAATTTTGAAAATACATGATAGAAAACGGTTACATAGGTCTTCTATCATGCATCTGGTTCACTATTATTCTACAAAATTTTCAAACTGAAAGATATATATTTTTTGTAAATTTATTATATAGATATGTAAAAAAAAATTTATTAAATATGTACAAACAAGCACAAAATATGATTATATAAAGGAGAAATTTTGTTTTGCTTTAAATTGGTAAATTTAAGTAATTATTTTAATATAATATTTATCAGGAGGATTTTTTTAATGTATCGTTCTATCAAAATTCGACAAAGGTTGAATGTCAGACCTCTAACCTTGATTTCACTAGCACTTTTTCTATTTATCTTTACCTCTTTCCCCTCCCAGTCATCAGCCCATGCATATAGTGCAAGTTATACACAGATAACAATGAACCAAGAAAAGACAGAAGTGGTCTTCTCCATTGATACGTTATCGATACTGGAGTTACTTCCAAAGATAGATAAAAATAAAAATTGGGTTTTAGAGAAATCGGAAATTAACAGCGACAGGCATCATTTAGATGAATTAATTACAGATGGGCTTACTCTTGATAAGGGTAACAGGGAACTAGAACCGAAAATTGAAAAGATGAAAATCATCAAGAAAGGAAATAAAGAATTTTTATCAATTTACATGAGCTATCCTGCATTCTCACCAGGTGAAACACTCTCTTATAATGATGGATTTTATTTCAATGACACGGGCACTAACTATGTCGATCTCATCTCAGCATCCTATTTGGGTGAAACGAGTGAAGCAGTGTTAGAGGGAAAAAATAGAACCTGGACCTTTCTGGCCACCGAGGTGCAACAAGAGCAACAGGCTCCAGGGGGGCAATCGATTCAGCAAAATACAAATCAAAGCCAAACGGACCAAGCTGTGCAGGAAAAATCCAATACTCCTACTTCCTGGTTCTCTTTTTTCAAATTAGGAATGATGCATATTTTAACCGGGTATGACCATTTATTATTTCTATTTGCCTTATTGTTAAGAAAACAAACCTTTAAACAATATGCTGCCATTGTCACTTCTTTTACCATTGCACATAGCATTACATTAAGCCTTGCTGTCTTGGGATGGATCACATTGCCTTCACGTTTCGTCGAGGCGACAATCGCCTTCAGTATTTGCTACGTGGCACTAGAAAATATTTTCCGAAAAGAGATTAAATACCGCTGGAGTATCACCTTCTTATTCGGATTAATACATGGGCTGGGGTTTGCCACTATATTAAAAGAAATGGCCATTCCAAAAAGCCACCTTGCCGTGGCATTAATTAATTTTAACCTGGGAATTGAGGCCGTTCAGCTTACGATTGTCCTATTACTTTTGCCTTTACTTGGATTAATCCAAAAGCAAAAGTCTTATAGAAAAATTGTCCAAATTGGCTCTATTATCATCACACTCTTGGGTGGGTTTTGGTTAATTGAGCGAATCTTTTCTTAAAAATCAAATAAGTACTTCTTAATAAAATATTTCACTATTTTATTAAGAAGTTTTTTTTGCTTTTTATTATGTTAAATTGAGATAATAGCCTTACCATATTTATCTAAAAACGAGGGGTACAAAAATGTTCAAGCAAAAAAATAAATCAAGGCATCTTGCCGCTATTTCCCTTGCTGTGATGGCAATTGGATTCATTGCTACAATGCCTTATCAGGATTCACTTTGGGGTGTAATCCTGCAGGGTGGTTTCGAAGCAGGACTTGTCGGAGGTCTAGCCGATTGGTTTGCCGTAACCGCTTTGTTTCGACATCCACTTGGTATTCCTATTCCACATACAGCCTTGCTCCCTAAAAACCGTAAAAGAATCATCGGGGGCATTATTTCAATGTTAGAAAATGATTGGCTTACAAAAGAAAGTATTCGTAAGAAAATTGATACCTTTCATTTCTCGGATAAAATTCTATCCTTAATTGAAAAGGAGCTACACTCACCTGGGGTGCAAAAAAATTTCAAATCCGTTATTCAATATTTACTTAATAAAGTAGATATTAAAAAAATTGCTCCCATTATTGAAAAGGAAATAAAGAATTACTTAAATGAACTGGATATTAAACTCTATCTCCCATTACTTATTGATCAAGTATCGATTAGGAAATACGATGAAAGAGCACTTGATTTCGTATTAAAAGAGATTGATGAATGGGCATCTAGAGAAACAACGAAATACAAACTCGGGGGCATGGCAGTTGACGCTATTGAAAATATTAAAGCAGATGGGATCATGCAGTTTGCTTTGAAGTCCTTTAGTAATCTGGTTAATGAGGAAAAATTAGGAGGAATTCTCCAGAATTTAATCCTTAAAGGTGTAGATAGTTTCCGTGATCCCTATAATCAAAACAGACAAACCTTGCTCAATCATATCCATAAAAAATTGCAAAACATTAAAAGTGATGAAAAGATTTTTGATGAGCTCGAAAACTTTAAAATACAATTGATAGACAAATGGGAACCGGAAGAAAAAATAACCGGCTTTTTAACTAAACTCCAGCAGAAAGCTATTGAAACTTTAGAGGACCCTATATTTATGAATGAATATTTACTCCCTTTAATCGAAAATAGCTTAAATGAATTTAAAGAAAATCCTGAAAAAATTAACAATCTAGAATCTTGGATTAAGAAGCATATTTCCAACTTTGTTGATAATAATCATTCAAAAATAGGTAAACTCGTCGAAGAGAATTTAGAAAAGCTTGATAACGAAACACTCATCAACATGATTGAAAACAATGTAGGAAAGGACCTTCAATGGATTCGAGTAAATGGGGCAGTTTGTGGATTTTTAATTGGTCTCGTTTTAATTGGAATTAAAACCTTTTTCTGAGCAGCCGTAAAATTGGGGCTGCTTGTTTTTTTGAAATTACAAATTATGTCCTATTAAATGAAAGTTCTTTTTCCAAGTAGTTCTTCATATTTAGTACTGTAGTCATATTTTTCACTAAATAAGGAGGCTGAGGAATGGGAGTTAGGTTTATTAAAATCTCTGTTGTGTATTTTGTCATAGGTGTTTGTATGGGGATGTATATGTCCATGACAGAGAAATTTGACCTTACGCCAGTACACGTCCATGTCAATTTGTTAGGATGGGTGTCAATGACACTAGCTGGGCTCATTTATGCAGTTTATCCAAGTGCAGCGGAAACAGGATTAGCGAAAGTTCATTTTTGGCTCCATAATATTGCATTGCCTGTCATGATGATTGCCCTTGCATGCTTAGTTTCCGGAGTTGAATCTGCCGGTCCTTTCATTGCCATTGGCGGGACATTATTGGTTCTGGCCATTATCCTCTTCGCCATAAATATCCTAAAGAATGTTAAGAGCTAATCGATTATTGTTGTAGTTTTAAACCCAATACGAAAAAGCAGTGAAAGAATAATGATATTAACAAAGGACCCCAAAGGGTCCTTTTTTTCAAATAATCTTATTAATTAAAGCTGTTTCGATAAACATAAGGATCTTTAGGCTGGTTGATTGTTTTATAACTTGTCACTTTGATAACAGGAATTCTCGCCTTCATTGGAGCATAATATTCGGTATCCACTTTTCCTGTTACCTGGTACCATTGGTCATTTGGAATATGAATGTCATTCGGGAATTGAATCATCATACCAAATGCCCCAGAGTCTGCTATACAATGGATGATCCCAAACCGAAGCAGAAAGATTTGATTGTTGTTTAGGTTAGGACCGTTATAAGAGAAACCTTTAAAAGTAATTGTTTTCCCCACGAAATCTCCCGAGTAATTATAAATGACTTCTAATGCTTTTAAATAATCATTATCAGTCAAGGTAATATCGTTCTTTACTTTATAAGACTTGGACTCCTTATGAACTAAATCTAAGAAGGCATCTTGTCCTAAAAATTGGCTCATATCAGGATTAAGAACTTGATGCATCCCGTATTTATCATTACCATCCTCTAAGGTAGGGAATTGAAACCCTTTGGCATTCACTAGCTGTGAATCCAAAGTTGCAACAGGTAAAAGAACACCTGTAAGGGCGGGTATTAATACAAACGTGTAAGATAAAAATCTTTTTACCTTTTTTCCTTTAGATACTTTCTTTTTGTCAATTTCATGATTGTGTTCGTGATCATGGTCATGATGACAATCACAGCCAATGTGGTCCTTTTGTTGCTTCTTGTCAGATAAATACCATCTTATTCCTTCAGCAATCGTCAACAGAAATAACACCACGACCATGCTTTTAGATAGGAAGGCATATTTCATGTTTATATATTTTGAAATGTTCCCTGAAAGGTGCAGAGTAAAAAATAAGTTGGTAAACAATAATAAAATGACAACCCTAAACATCTAAATCCCCCTTTACAGAAGAAGTGAACCAATGAATACAAAGACTGAAATTAAAGTAACTAAAATAATAACGATTCTTTTCTGAAAATATCCGGTCATCATCAAAACATTTTTTATATCTAACATTGGCCCTAAAACTAGAAAAGCTACAATAGAACTTTGGCCGAAACTATTTCTAAATGAGGAAGCAACAAAAGCATCCGCTTCCGAACAAATCGATAAGATAAACGCTAAGCCCATCATGACTAAAATCGCTGTAACTTTTGTATCACCTAAAGTAAGTAGAACTTTTGTTGGTACATAAACCTGCATTGAAGCAGCAATCAATGACCCCATAACGAGAAATTTAGCTACACTTAGAAATTCATCAATTGTATGTGTAACAACACTAATCAGCTTTTGTTTGGTGTTTTGGTTAGAATGATCATGGGCGTGCAGATCAATATTCTCTTTCAATGGATTTTCTTTGATAACAAAAGATAGGACAATACCAACCAAAATAGAAACAACTAACGCTAATCCTGCTCTGTAAAAAACCATTGTCCAACTATCACCAAAGGCGATGAATGTGGCAAATACTACAATGGGATTGATAATAGGCGATGAGAGCATAAAGGAAATAGCCGCATGAGGTCCTACCCCCTTCTTTATTAATCTCGAAGCTATCGGGACTATTCCACATTCACACCCAGGGAATAATACCCCTAAAAAACTAGCGGTAATAACCGATAAAAATCTATTTTTAGGCATTAATCGAATAATCATATTTTCAGATACGAATACTTCAATCAGTGCAGAAATTAATGCACCAATGACAATAAAAGGAATAGCTTCAATCACAATACTGATAAAAATCGTATTTAATTGCAATAATCGATCCATAGAAGTACCTCCTTGAAGAAACACTTCACTACTAGGTTTATTTAAAAAACATTTTCTATCATATCAAAAAACAATGTATATTGTTATGTTTTCATTTTCCAAATGTGGTAGATTACTTGGTTTAATGAATGAATAAATACATCATACTACTTTAATTTGAAAAATAAAAACAAAAAGACAGCTCCTTAATAATCGGAACTGCCTAATGATATTTACGAAAATCATGGTTGAAATGGCTCTAAATTATCTTTCCTTAGCTTTGCTTTTTCAAGATCAGGTCTTCTGGAATCATATTGATAAATAGCACCTTCCCAATCTCCATACATGGGATTAGGGAAAACGATTAACTTCCTTCCAAATTCATTCCTTTGTTTGTCTGCCATTTGTGCTCTTTGGGTTACAGAAAGCCCCTCAAACCCACTGAAATCCCCAAGATTATCACCAAACAACAATACAATATCATGTGTTTGCGCAACCTGAAGACGTCGTGCTTCTTTTCCTCTTTCTCCCCTTTGCTTCAATAAAACATGTGCTGCATCCGCTTGCGGCGCGCCAACCCGTTGTAAATTAATAATCGTTGCTGCTTTTTGCGATTCTTTGCGATTGGATATATAAAAAATGGCTATACCCCTTGAATCTGCATATTTTAAAAATTCTATTGCACCTGGTAAGGCTCTTGCCTCAGCACGTTCCACCCACATGCCCCAGTTCAAATTTGCGCTCGCTGGTGACATGATTTTCGCCGCGAAGAGCGGGCTATTATCAATAACGGTCTCATCTAAATCCAGAACAATTGCAGGCTTCAACCCTTGTTTCCATTGTTTTTTACTGAGTATGTCATCCAATCTCATTTTTCCAATGTTATATCCTTGATAAAATAAGGCCCTTGCCTCCCCTGCTTTTTGAAACCAAAGAACTGACATGGTATTTTGCTCTTGCAACGGGTTAATAACGGTTTGTGACTTCGCCTGATCACAGGAAAAAGTAAAAAATAAGGTCAATGCTGTGATACAGATTATTTTACTCTTCTCCAATATATGGCCCTCCTTTTTGAGTTCCATTTTAGTATGTGGAATCAAGGTAAAAAAATGAGGCCCTTTTTCCAGGGCCTCATTTCAGCTTAACCTATTCGTTTTTTAGATGCAGTTTGTGTTAAATCTCTTTTATGAAAACCTTTTAAATAATAAACCCCAACCAAGAATATTAGGAATAACGGGCCAATCACTAAGGCTATTCTTGTATCCGGATTATAGGCCATTAGAGCAATAACAAAGGCTAAAAAGGCTAATGAGATATAAGAAGTAAATGGAAATAGTGGAACTTTGTATTTTAAATTCGTCACTTCATTTGGCTTTAAGCTTTTACGGTAACGAATTTGCGATAACAGAATAATTCCCCATGTCCAAATCGCTCCAAATGTTGCAATACTAGTCACCCAGGTAAAAACTTTTGCCGGAACGATATAGTTCAGCACTACGCCAATTAATAAAGCACCTGCTGAGGCTAAAACCGCAATACCTGGAACACCGTTTTTTGTTACTTTACCAAAATTCTGCGGTGCTTCACCGTGCTCCGCCAGATTAAATAGCATCCGTGCTGTACTAAAAATACCACTGTTACAAGATGAAAGAGCAGCCGTTAACACGACAAAGTTAATAATTCCTGCTGCACCTGGAATGCCGATTTTTTCAAAAGTAAGTACAAACGGACTTCCCTTCGTTCCAATTTCTTCCCATGGATAAATCGACATGATCACAAACAATGCACCTACATAAAAAATTAAAATTCGCCAGAAGACAGAGTCAATCGCCCTTGAAAGAGATTTCTCCGGATTTTTAACTTCCCCAGCCGTTACCCCAATCATTTCAATTCCAAGATATGCAAACATAACCATTTGCAAGGACAGGAGAACACCTTTAATTCCATTAGGGAAAAATCCGCCATGTTCCCATAAATTTTTAATTCCTGTTGCTAGGCCGCCGTTTCCTAATCCAAAGAAAATCATTCCAGCCCCTACAACAATCATTGCCAAAATGGTTACAATTTTAATAAGAGCAAACCAGAATTCCAATTCCCCATATGCTTTAACCGCTAAAAAGTTTACTGTTGCCATAATGACAAGTGCTGCAAGTGCCCATATCCAACGTGGAACACCAGGGTACCAATATTCCATATAGATTCCGACAGCCGTAATTTCAGCCATACAAGTAACGACCCACAAAAACCAATAATTCCAGCCAGTAATATATCCTGCAAGCGGTCCCAAATAATCACGTGCGTATTTACTGAACGAACCGGCAACAGGTTTTTGAATCGCCATTTCCCCAAGTGCTCTCATAATGAAAAACATAATCAAGCCACTAAAAGCGTATCCAAATAAAATACCTGGTCCAGCCATTTTAATTGCGGTTGCAGAACCTAAAAACAGTCCAACCCCGATGGCTGCCCCTAAAGACATCAAGGTAATGTGCCTTTCTTCTAAACCGCGATGAAGTTCTTTGCCATGAGTGTTTTTGCTCATATATTAATCTCCCCCTGATTAATCAACTTCAATTTCCTTTCCATCCCACTTCATTTGTTTTTATTAAAATAGTAACAATATTATTTATTTTACCACAACGGCATAAAGTATTAGTGTTTTCTCCTTCCTTTTTCCTATTTGGCAACGCTTTCAAAATAGAATTTTTTAAATATTTATTTTTTTGAATATTACTTGAATTATTTTAACATTATTTTTAACGAATTTTTTTGTGAAAAAACAAGAAATTATCTCTTTTATTTTGTAAAATTAAACAAAGGAATATTATTAATTCTTCCATTATGGAGGTTACCAGTTTGAGTAATAGATTACATGATCCTTTTAAAACGGCCTTTGATAGTTTAGAGGAATTTGCCGACCTCATTAGTCAGGTTTTGAAATGTCCTGTGACCATTGAGGATGTGAATCATCGGCTTCTTGCCTATAGTACACACGATGAACGGACAGATCCGGCAAGAATTTCGACGATCATAGGCCGCAGGGTTCCAGAAAAAGTTATTAACCAATTATGGAAAGAAGGAACCATTCCAGCTCTCCTCCAAACGAGTGAGCCTATTCGTGTAAAGAGTATAGAGGATGTAGGACTCAGCAACAGGGTTGCCATTTCGATTTGGAAGCAGGAGGAAGTAATCGGATTTATTTGGGCATTAGAAATTGACAAATCCTTAACGGATGAAGATTTCAGCCTATTAAAAAAGGCTGCGGATGCTGCAAAAAATAAACTCCTTCAGCTTCAGACCAGGAAAAATAAAAAGGAAGAACGTTCTCAGGAGTTTTTTTGGAAACTTTTAACAGGTCATTTGAAGGTTCAGGAAGAAATATTTGAAAACTTCCATACTTTGCAAATAACACCATCGTCTTCGTTCGCCGTTTTAGTTTTTCAGTTTAATGAAAATATCACCAGTAAAGAAGAGCAAAACATCTCTTATCTTTTAAAAACAAACCAGCGGCTGAAAATTATGCTTTATACCATAGACTGTAACCAGCTCATTCTATTAGTATCCGCTGAAGGTTTAGAAAACCCGCTTACTGAGCTTGAACAATTTGTCCAGGTTTTTATATTAAAGATGAGGGATCGCTACGGAGTTAGGGATATCACCCCTGTTTTGAGTGGTATTTATACGGATTATCAAAAAATCAGACGAGCCTATGAGGAGACGTTATCTGTTTTATCTATTAAACAAAAATTCCCTTACGAAACCAAAGACATTTACAATTATCAAAAGCTTGGCATTTATCAATTCTTTGGTCTCCTGTTGGAAAAAAGGAAAACCGAAGAATACGAAAACTATTCCTTAACAAATTTACACGAATATGATCAGAAGCATAATAGCAATCTCGTGGAAACCTTAGAGATTTTTTTAAATAATGATAATAATATTAATGATGCTGCTAAGGAATTAAATGTCCACGCTAATACGTTAAATTATCGCTTGAAACGGATCGCTGAAATTGGCGAGGTAAATTTTAAGGATCCGAATCAAAAAATGATGCTCTACTTAGATTTAAAACTTGAAAAATACAAAGGGATTTGAACGTTTTGTGAAAATCCCCAAAAACGTAACCAATCTTTCTCCTTTCCTAACAAAGAAATTTCCCTGCAAACATTTTATACTTTAGCCATAGGTAAATTACTTTTAAGTTATTTAGGGAGGAATTTGGGTTATGTTTATTGGTGTACCGAAAGAAATTAAAAACAATGAAAATCGTGTAGCACTTACACCAGCTGGTGTTGTTTCATTTTTAAATGCGGGTCATACTGTTTTGGTAGAAAAAGATGCCGGAATTGGAAGCGGTTTCACTAATGATGATTACGCAAAAGCCGGTGCTGAGATTATCGACAGCGCTGAACAAGTATGGACAAAATCAGATATGATTATGAAGGTAAAAGAACCTCTTGCAAGTGAATACAAGTACTTCCGTCAAGGTTTAATCCTATTTACGTATCTACATCTTGCTGCTGAGCCACCTCTCGCTCAAGCACTTAAAGATAGCGGCGTAATTGCCATTGCTTACGAAACAGTTACTGCGAACAGAACGCTTCCACTTTTAACTCCAATGAGCGAAGTGGCTGGACGTATGGCAGCACAAATCGGAGCACAGTTCTTACAAAAGAATAATGGCGGCCAAGGCATCCTTCTTGCAGGTGTACCTGGGGTTAACCGCGGTAAAGTAACAATCGTAGGCGGTGGTATTGTTGGAACAAACGCTGCTAAAATGGCGATTGGCCTTGGTGCAGATGTTACAATCATCGACTTAAGTGCTGACCGTCTTCGCCAGCTTGATGATATTTTCGGAAATCAGATTAAAACATTAATGTCTAATCCCTTCAATATTGCAGAAGCAGTTGCAGAAGCAGATCTTTTAATTGGTGCTGTTCTAATTCCAGGTGCAAAAGCTCCTAAGCTTGTAACAGAAGAAATGGTTAAAACTATGAAACCAGGATCAGTTATAGTGGACGTCGCGATTGACCAGGGTGGAATTGTTGAAACAATCGACCATGTAACAACTCACGACAATCCAACTTTCGAAAAGCATGGCGTTATTCACTACTCTGTTGCCAATATGCCTGGTGCTGTTCCTAGAACTTCAACTATTGCATTAACAAATGTGACGGTTCCATATGCCCTGCAAATCGCTAATAAAGGCGTTTATAAGGCTATTGCTGAAAACGCAGCATTAAAACAAGGCGTGAACGTTGCTAACGGTGAAATTACATTCGAAGCCGTTGCAAAGGATCTTGGTTATGAGTTTGTAACAGTAGAAGATGCTCTTCAAAAAGAACTTGCAGCTATCTAATATATAAAAATCTACCCCTCAAGAGATTTCTTGGGGGGCTTTAAATTTTATTCTTCCATACACACTCGGTCTACCAATCGAATGGTATTCAATCGGATAAATTTTAATAGCATTCAGATCAAAGCAATTTCTGCCATCAAAGATAACGGGCTCTGACATCCATTCAATTAAATTATTAAATGGAATATTTTTAATCTCCTCCCACTCTGTTACAATAAAAGCCATTTCCGCACCTTTCAGTGCCTGATCCAATTGATTTGTGTATGAGATTAAATTACCAATCTCATTCATAGCATTCTTTACCGCAACAGGGTCATAGGCCGTGACCAATGCTCCCTCTGCCACCAACTGTTTGGCAAGCTTAAGTGCAACTGACTCACGAACGTCATCTGTATTTGGTTTGAAAGACAGCCCTAGCAAAGCGACTTTTTTACCTTTTAAGTTAGTATATCGATCTAAAGCTTTCTCAATGAGCTTTAATTCCTGCCGCTTATTAATCTCCATTGCTTCATCTAAAAGATGGGAAGATAATCCAGCCTCTCTTGCTAAATAAGCAAGAGCCTCCGTATCTTTAGGCAAACAAGATCCGCCAAATCCCACTCCAGCATTCAGAAACGAGGTTCCAATCCGTGTATCCATCCCAATTCCGAGCGCCACTTCTTCAATGTTACCGCCTATAGTCTCACAAAGATTTGAAAGAGCATTTGCGTAGCTTATTTTTAAAGCCAAAAAAGAATTTGCAGCCATTTTAATTAATTCAGCACTTTTGATATCCGTTTTAATAATTGGAACGCCAAACGGCTCATAAAGCTCCTCAATAGTTTGAATTGCCGCCTCACTATCTGAGCCAATAACAATTCGGTCTCCATTGAAAGTATCATATACGGCTGATCCCTGACGGAGAAATTCGGGGTTTGCCACCATCTGAAAACCAAGTGTGGTCCGAGACTGAATCCAGTCTTTAATTTTTTCATTTGTTCCTACAGGTACCGTACTTTTCGTTACAATGATAATATTATTTCGTCTAAGCGCCATGCCAATTTCTTTTGCAATCTGCTCAATAAAATGTAAATCAAGAGAGCCATTTTTATCATTTGGCGTACCAACAGCAATCATAATGATGTCGGCATCCTGATATCCATCAATTGAGTTGGTTGTAAAGGTAAGTCTCCCTTCTTCGATGTTTTTCTTCAGAAGCTCTTCCAAGCCAGGTTCATAAATGGTTGCCTGCCCCTTAAGCAGAGAATTTATCTTCTCAGAATCACGGTCCACACAAATTACTTTATTGCCAAGTTCAGCAAAGCAAACCCCTGTGACGAGACCGACATAACCAGTTCCAGCAATCGCTATTTTTTTCAAAGATTAATTTCCTTTCCTCATTAATTGCCTTCCCATTTATATAAAGTAATCTCATGATAAACAGGATCAAATAGTTCATTTGATTGAAAGCTTAATACCTTTGTAATTTTACTATCTAAAGAAATCCCTTGTGCCCGAAATCCTTTTACGACCTTATCCGTTAGCAAAATGGTTTTGCCGCGATAATACTTTGAATCGGACTGGAAAAATTGAAAGGTTTCGATTCGTTTGTGCGTATATGGGGCATGCAAATACTGCAGTACCCTCGTTTCTTCCCATGTATACAGCACGATTGGCTCATCGAATTTTTCCAGAAATGCATTCATTTTATAAATTGCCGGGCTTTTAGTTGCCTCCGCCTTCAGTAATACAACATCGTTCCAAACTTGTTGTCCTAATAGAAACAAAGATAGTGCAAGAATCAGGAAAGAAGTTTTTTTTGAAAAAATTATGGTACATAGAAAAAATACTAGCAGAATTACGAGCGGCAGCGTGTGCCGCGCCTTATCAACGTTTTGTGCAAGCAGGCCCCATATAAAATAACTGCCGAACATTAAATATACTAGCTTAATTAAAGGGTGTGCAGGTACATTTTTTTTGGATATAGCTAGTAGTATAATGTAAATAAGAATGACAATGGCAGATCTTGCTGCGAGTCCTGTCCAAATTATATTATCCCAAGTAAAAATAAAAAACCTTTCAAAAAAACTTATTTTTGATGTTTCAATTGCACCTCCCCAGTCATTGAAATGACCACTTGTAAATGCTAAAGAGAGCTTGATAAAACCAGTCAAACTTCCTTCCGAAAATATGAGTGCTACTACCCAGCAGGCCTGAAAGGCTAAGCCAAAGAGAGAAAAATAGATAAGCTCTCTCCAAGTGGTGTTTTTATTTTTCATTTTAGAATAAAAAAGAAAAAGGATGCCGATCGCAAAAGGCAAATAAGAAAGGCGGATACCTAACAAGATACTTAACAAACCTAATGGCAACAAAATATAGGTTGAATTTCTCCTTTCAAATGCAAAAAGCAAACTCCAAAAATACCACCAAAAGGCAGCAAGAGCCGCCCCTTCTGACATCGGCTGGTTGACCATAATGATACAATAACTGGTTGAATAGATTATAGCTGTTGAAAACCATGAATAACTGCCGGTTAATAATCTCCTGCATACTTTGTAAACAGGAAAAATAGAAGTGGCATAAAATAAAATATTAAATAACGTTAATGCCTCAGATGGACTTTTCACAAAAGGATTCAACATTTTCCCGCCAAGAATAAAAAAGGGATATCCGGGAAAGTGTGGCTGCATTGCCATTAAATCAAAACGGGAGACGGCAAGGGTAAAATCAACCTGATCCCAGGACGAGGTAAAGGGATTAACATACATAAGTTGTGAAATAAAAACAATTATGATTGACAAAATAGATACTATTCTTAACAGGGTGCATTTCAACGGAATATATATTTTCATATTTTCACACGCCTTATAGAGAAAAAGTACAAGGCAGCATGGCCTTGCACTTTGATTATAAAAGATTATTTTGCTTGTGGTTTAAGAACTTGTGCATTGTTTGGAGCTTCTTCCTTTTTATGCTTAACTGCAGACGGCTTTGAGGATGTCAGCAATAATATCGCGACAAAGTACCCGATATAAGCAAGCACTTCTTCAATCGATGGCATCGAAGAATAGCCAAACAGTGCTTTTAAGAATACACCGACATCTCCCGAAAGAATTGGAGCCGTCCCGTGATCACGCAGATAATGTGTATAATCAATCGGATGCTCTGGAAGCAACCAGGTTAAATCATATACATGCGGGAGAATACTGCCTATTATGTTAAGGTCCTGCATCATGGAGATTGCTTGGACGAGTAATCCAGCAGATATTAAAATAATAAATGCACCAGTTAATTTGAAGAAAGTACTCAATGGCACTTTCATTGTACCTTTAAAGAACAAATAAGAAACAATGGCGGCTATAACTACCCCTGTGATGGCACCCCACCCCTGCATGGCAGCGCCGATGTTCCCGCCTGTAATAGCAGCGAAGAAAAACACTGTCTCTACTCCTTCACGAAGAACAACGAGAAACGAGTGGATAACCATTCCGACGACATTGCCGGTGGAAATAAATTTATTCATTTTTCCTTCCATGTTCCCTTTTAAATCGCGGCTATGACTCGCCATCCAGAAAACCATTTGGGTTAATAGGACTGTAGACACCAGCATAATCCCTATTTTTAAATACATTTCGCTTCCCATTGCAGCAAAGCCGGTAAAAACCAGTTGGAATAAAAGGGCTACCCCGACACTCGCCAAAACAGCGAGCCCCGCCCCTAACCAAACATATTTATTGAACTGCTTATGATTGACTCTTTTTAAATAGGTTGTAATTATCCCAACAATTAATAACGCCTCTAAGACTTCACGAAATGTAATTAACAGTGCTTGAATCTCCACAGCCTTTTCTCCTCCCCAATGGTGTCTTTTTATTTTCTTCTTCTACGGATTACAAAAATAATAACAGCAATAAGAACAGCGACGATTAATACGAGTGGAATCCAGTTTCGAATATTAGAGGGATCCGTCCAGTCCTTTTTAGCGGCAGCTTGTTCAGTGGCACTTTCAGAAAAATGACCAACCTCAAGACTTTTTAATTTAAATTCTGTTTTTAAACTATTTAAGATTTCATCTTTATTTTCCTTAAAAGCATCTAAGTTTGCTTCTTTCTTCCCTACGCCAAACAATCCTGGATTCCCCAATGCTTCGAGTGCTTTATCAAAATCCGCTCGAATCTTCTTGTCATTTTCAGGATTTTCAGCCTCAACCTTCGGAGATAAAGCGTCGTATGTAGCAAATCCTTTGGCAAGCAGACGTTTGGTTGTGTCATATTCTTTAAAATTGCTTTCTATGCTTTCCAAGCGTCTGGCAATATTTAAAACCAACAGCTTTTCCATATTAGAAATGGCGGCTTCTTTATCTTTTGCATCGAGATTGCCAATAATTAATTTTGCAGGCTCAGGACCCATATGCATATCAATTTCTTCTTTTACGGTTTCGAATAGCTTTTTCGCAGATGTGAAATTTGGAGGGTTCTCATTAAGCTTAACGACCATCTCCTTGTATACATCAGCAATCTTCTCTTCATTTGGATCCCCGTAGGAATAAGCATGAACCCCTGTAATAGAGAAGCTGTTCAATATGATTGCTATAATAAAAAATAAAACTGAGAATTTTTTCATCTACCAATTCACTCCTACAATAATAATGATAATGATTATCATTCACGCTGTCAATGAAACAAAGCAGAATGTCACATAATTAACATAATTATCTTATTTACTGTTCTTGGTTCCTATTCATAAAGGGATGTACCTTTCCATTCACCTTACGATTTACTTCATCTACTTTATTCACAGGTCTTCGGATTTCTTTTAATATTGCTGGGAGGACAGACGTCATATATGCCTTAAACTTAATAAAAGATTCACCAGTTTTCCGAACTTGATAACGAATCGGGATTTCCTTCATTCGAAAGCCCTTGCGGATTAGATTAAGTGTGACTACTTGGGCATAGTTGTAATCATGGATAATTTCTGCTTCAATCATCGCCTGCCGAGAAAAGGCTCTCATACCGGATTGACCATCATAGATCCATTTCCTTAGCAGCAGTGCCTGCAGAAAGGTGAAACAGTAATTTCCGAGTCTTCGGTTCCATCTCATTCCCTTTATTGTCCCAAGGAATCGGGAACCCATCACATAGTCATGCGTTCCCATTAAGATTGGTTCAATTAATTCCGGGATTTGCTCAGCAGGATATTCATTATCAGCATCAATCATAACCCCAATGTCTGCGCCATTTGCTGCACATAATTCTAGACCTTTGCGGACTGCTGCCCCTAAACCTTTGTTTTTCGGGAAGGTGTGAACATAATCAGCACCTGCTTCCCAAGAAAGCTCTTCTGTTCGGTCACTCGAACCATCATTGATGACTAATACTTCTACACATACATTCTGATTAAAATGTCTTGGTATGTTCTGAATCACCTCAACGATTGATTCTTCCTCATTAAAAGCGGGTAGAAAAACAATCACTTTTTGCTGCTTCATTCCTTAATTACTTCCTTCCTAATTGCATCAATTAATACAGGACCGCGTGATTTGCCTGGGAAAGGTGCCCCCAATAAGTAAGAGATAGTCGATGCCATCGATACTAAACTATGCTTTTCCTCGACACTCTTTCCTTGTTCAATCGCAGGGCCATACATGAAGAACGGTACAAACCGTTCACCTTCATCCAAGTGGCCATGACCTCCGATGCCATCTGCCTGGCCATGATCCGCACATACAATAAATGTGTAATTATCAAGCTTCCCCTTTTCTTTAAGCCAATTAAAATATTCTTCAATCAGGCTATCAGCTTCTTCAATTTTTTGAATGTATTCATCATATAAAACGCCCCGGCTGTGTCCAGTTTGATCTGTACTAATTAATTGCACAATCTGTAGGTCTGGATTCTGCTCGTCCATGATATTTTTGGCACGTTCAATAATTCTCCGGTCGACGATACTATTATTCATTACGGCTGTATAGGTCTCGACATCCTTACCAAATGAATCAACTAGGTGGGCAACAGCTAATAATGAACCCTTTTTCCCTACTTTTCTTAGACTATCGAACACACTTTCAACTTTAATCCCGAGCTTCCACACCATATTGGATTTAATTCCGTGTTCAAATGGATAGGTTCCTGTGAACATGGAAGAAAAGCAAACGACCGTTCTCGCTGGATAGACTGTTTCCATTCGAGTATAGTCTGTGCCATTTTTTCTCAAAAAATCAAGAAAGGGGGTATTAGCTTCCTCAAACCGTTCTTTCCTCATGCCGTCTATAACCATAACAATAACCTTATCGTTAATAGCAGAATCTCGCTCCTTAACATTGGAAGTATAGGTTGGAATAATTTTTGGCTTCCAGTCAAATAAGTTTTTATGTAGAATCCATGAAAACAAAAGTACCCCAGCATAAAAAAGAAATAAAATGCCAAGTTCACGTCCGGACCATTCATGTTCTGTATTAACTAAATTCCAAAGTGACAAAAGCAGCAAAAACTTTGGTAATTGTTCCTGGGCGTTTCCACTGGTTGAATCACTATTTTTTAATACGAGCTTCCAAAAGCGGGTAAAATTTAGCCATGATGTTCCTATCCGTAAATGATAGTAAAACGTCCCCCAAAAAAAGACAGTAAAAAAGAAATATAACCCGATTGCTGTTAGGAGCAGACCGAGATTAACATTGTTCCAGATAATAAGATAGGCAGTAAATGGAATCCATAAATAATTTCTTAAGAACAAAGGATAATCAAATAAATAATAAATAATCAGCATTGGTACAATGGCAAGCAGCCCTAAGGAAAAATCCGCTAAAAATGAAGGGTCACCTAGTTTGGATAATGAATAAATGACCATGATGCCAACCGTAAAAATGGGTGTAAACGGCTTTCCCTCATTTAAAAGGTTCCAGCACCTAGCTGCTGTTTTTTCAAATTTTGATGCTTTTTTCATTCAGGTCTTCTCCTCATTAAAAGAATTTCTCTAATTTGGTTGATTTTTGTTCTCGGTGAATGGATCAAGAGCAGGAATCCAACAAAATAGGAAAAAATAAATTTATAGCTATGACTAACAAGCGCTACCATATAGCCATCCTTGACCGGATAATGAAAACTTGATAAAGCCGCTGTCATGACGGCTTCATAGGTAGAAATTCCGCCAGGTGTAATTTGAAAAACCTGTCCTCCGACAGTAATAGAGTTGACCCATATTGCTTTGTAAATGGGCAAACTGTTCCCCAGTGAACTTGTAACTCCCCAAACGACAGCTCCTTCAAGAATCCAGCTTAAGGCAACAAGGGTAATAATCCATGTGAAATTCCTGTTAGCTATGCTAGTTTTTATTAATTGAATATGCTTTTCCAGAAAGGGGGGACAAAATTTACTAAGAATTAAGAATCCAATTAAACCGAATACCAGCAAAATAAGTGCCATTGGTAGAGAATATCGGAACGTAAATGACCTCGATAAAGCGATTAATCCAATAAAGGAAAACAACAAAAGAAAAAACATATCCAATACCCTGAGAACAATCACCGAGTGGGCGGAAATTTCCGGCTTGATATTTTTTTCCCGCCAGGATAAAACACCGATTCGAATCGCATCCCCTACTTTAATCGGCATTATATGATTTACAAACAGACTCAAAAGTACTCCCTGAAGACAGCTGAAAAACCTAACGTTTTTTCCTAAATATAATCTCCAAGCTTCAGCCCTCAGGATAAAAGAAATCAAATAAGAAATCGTAACAATCATAAGGATAATCGGGTTACCAATGAAGAATTCTTTAGTTACCTTTAAAAATTTTTCATGATGAAAATAACGAATGGACAGCACGATAAATACTGCAATTAAGAAGACGCCTGTGAATCTGATGTATCGTTTAACAGATTTCCGTTTCATGTTTTTTCGCCCATTTGATTGTATTGGCAAGTCCTTCTGAAAAAGAAACGGCCGGATAATACCCAAGCTGTTCTTTTGCTTTTCTAATATCTGCCCAAGTCGATTGAACATCACCTTGACGAAAAGCCCCCAGCTTAACAATTAATTCAGGAAAATGAACCCTTAGCTGCTCCACTAATTCTTCTAAGTAAACGGGCCTGCCTGAACCAATATTATAGGTATCTACCCTTTCTTTTTGATTGAACGCACTTAAGATTCCATTCACACAGTCATCGATGTATGTATAATCCCTGGCAGTTCCCTTACCGAATAGAGTAATTTCCTGTTTTGCAAGTATTTTTTTAATAAACTTAGTAATGGCCATATCAGGCCTGCCCCATGGTCCATAAACCGTAAAAAAACGGAGAATCGAGACTTTATAAGGAAATAATGAAGCATATGCATGACAAAAGGCTTCAGCGCCGAATTTGGCGGCCGCATAGGGAGATACCACACTACCCGTTGCCATTTCCTCTAGAAGAGGGACATTTGCTTGTTCTCCGTATACTGAAGAAGATGATGCAAAAATAAATTGTTTTGCATCAGAGTCACCAGCAAAACGAAGAGCGTTAATAGTTGCTTTTATATCATAATCTACATACTCATTCGGGGCTTCAATGGAATGAGGGACTCCAGGTATGGCAGCAAGATGAATAACGGCTTCAGGCTGAAAGGATTGAAAAATATCTTTGACTTCCTTTTCATTATGTATAAGACTTTTGTGGAAAAAGCGAAATTCCCCTGCCTCCCTGATAAACTCCAGGTGGCTTCTTTTTCTATTGATTGAATAATAAGGGTGAAGTTCATCAATGATGATAACTTCATGTCCCTCATGGATTAACTTTCTAGAAAGATGGGAACCGATAAACCCTGCTCCTCCTGTTACAACAACTTTCAATTCAATACACCTCTATTAAGACATAATTCGGGAAAATAGGAAAAACCTTGTGTTTGTAACAAGGTTTTTCCTCTGCATTATTTCGCTTTTTCTACGATTGTATTCAGAGTAGAAATCAAGTCGTTCAATTGTGCTTCACCAGCCGCTTTATCTTTCGCTTTTGCTGTTTCAACATATTTCTGTGCTTTTTCATTTAATGTTTTATATGCATCGTCACCCAAAAGAGCCTTAATATCTTCACCGATGATATCAATAAATAATGCTCCTTCTAAACCAGTAACCGCTGCCTTATCTTCACCTTTACCTAGCAATTCTTTACTTTCCCCATACTCATCCATTGCAATTTTTGCAAACCCACGAACAAAAGCCTTATTTACAGCAGCAGGATCAATTGCTTTTGCATCAGATTCAAGTGAAAAGGATTTTTCAATGAAGGCAGTTTCATCAGCTGCATGTTTGTTCAAGTAACTGCTTAGAGATTGGAAGAATGCCCAGCCTTCTGCCTGCTCTGCCTTAGCAGCAGTAGCATCTTGTTTTGCTTCAGCTGCAGTTTTTGTCGCATATCCGTTTGGAATGGCACCAGTTGCTAAATAGAAAGTCTTCATAAGCGTTTTATCGACAACTTGCTTGCCTAGGTTAAAGCCTAGTTGATCATTATTCTTAACCGCTGTTTCGATTTCGCTAAAACCACCGTCAATGACACTTACAAGATTTGTTCCATATGCAGCATCACGTTTTTCAACTGTTGTCTTTAAGATAGCATAATACTCTTTTGCTTCATTAATTTCCCCATTAACTTGGTCTGTGTTGCCCCATTTATCTCCTACTTCAGTAAAATCGTGTTTAATGGATGTATAAAACACTTTTTGCATCAATTTATCAAAAATTTGTCTTACAACCACTTTGTCCATTGAACCATCTTTACCTGCTGTTAATGCTGCAGTGATTTTTTCATCAAGGGTATCTTCAAATTCAGCATCACGGTTTTGAACAAGCTCTTTTAAATTTTTATTGTACAAATCAGTTACTTTTGCAAAATCAACGTTTTTACCTTCTTTTGCTTTATCAAGCTCAGTGATGGCTTCACCAAAAACTTTCGCATAATCCACTTCTTCTGTTTTCTCAGCTTCTTTCTTCTCCGCTGATTTTTCCTTGTTCTCTACTTTTGGTTTAGTTTCGGTTTCCTCAGCTTTTCCGCATGCTCCAAGTATTAAAGAAAGTGCTGCAGTTGCTGCAAGAAGTTTAAATTTGATAGACATTCCTGTTTCCCCCGGTTTGTTTTTTATATTTGTTTGATAATGATTATCATTTACATTTTTCATTATAGAGAGAATGATTCTCAATGTCAACTAAGTTTTTCAATTGTAACAAAATAGACACTATTTCTAATCTGTTTATCGTAAAAAGGCCATCCCTTACATTCATGATGACTCCTTTTTCAGACTTTGGTCGTAGAAAAAGCTGTACTTTTTTCTAAGGCTCCTTGGAATAAAAAACGTTATAATAATGGGAAGAGTTAGAATTTTTTGGGGGCCTTTTAAATGAACGAAAACCATCTATCCGAATTAAAAATATTGAAAGAAATTGCTGAACTTCTTAACCGTGGTACTGATATTCAGGCTATCCTTACAGAGGTTCTTAAAAAACTACTTAATGTAACAGGTATGCAGACAGGCTGGATTTTTCTGATTGACCGTACAGGCCGATTTGAACTGGCTGCAAAAGAAAACCTTCCTCCAGCATTGACAGAGAATCAAAATACACTAATGTGCAGCGGGGACTGCTGGTGTATTAACCGTTACAATAAAGGCCGATTAGATAAAGCTACCAATATCATCGAATGTAAACGGCTTGAGATTGCCATTGAACAAGGTCTGGGAGATACATGTGGATTAACACACCACGCCACAGTCCCATTAAAAGCTGGAAACGAAAAATTCGGCCTTTTAAATGTGGGTTCCCCCTATAAAACAAGATTTACCCATGAAGAGCTCGCGTTATTAGAATCTATAGCCCTGCAAATTGGATCTGCCTTAAAACGAATAAACCTGACACACCGAGAACAAGAAATTGCTTTAACGGCAGAAAGAAACAGACTAGCCAGAGATTTGCATGATTCCGTCAACCAGCTGCTTTTTTCCTTAAGTCTGACTGCACGGGGCGGCATGGAAATGACAAAGAATTATGATGTTAAAGAAACCTTCGGCTATATTCAAGATTTGGCTCAGGAAGCCTTAAACGAAATGCGGGCACTTATTTGGCAGCTTCGTCCAAAGGGACTTGAAAAAGGCATTGTCAGTGCTTTATGCAGCTACGGTGACATGCTCGGTTTAAAGGTCAACATAAATGTGAACGGTGTAATCCATCTACCTAGTAGCATTGAAGAAGGATTATGGAGAATTGGTCAGGAAGCTTTGGCGAATTGTAAAAAACATTCAGGGGAGACGTCGGTTCATCTTTCTATCATTGTTGGTGAAAACCGAATTTCCCTTGAGATTAAAGATAACGGCTCCGGTTTTCATTACGACGAAACAAAAGAACTCCCTTCTCTCGGATTAAAAAGTATGAAGGACCGAACTGAAAGCTTAGGGGGGACTTTTCATATCAAAAGTAAAACAGATAAAGGGACAATGATTAAAGTTAATATGCCTTTTTAAGGGGAGACGAACAATGAATACCATTCGAATACTTATAGCTGATGACCATCATGTTGTCCGAAGAGGCTTGGTATTTTTCTTAAAAACCCAAGAGAACATCGAAATTATCGGGGAAGCGAAAAATGGAAAAGAAGCTGTCGAACTGGCAGACATCCTTTTACCAGACGTGGTCTTAATGGACTTAGTCATGCCTGTAATGGACGGAATTGAAGCAACACGAAAAATAAAAGAAAAGCATCTGAACATGAATATCATGATCTTAACCAGTTTTTCTGACCAAAACCATGTCATTCCAGCGATCGAAGCTGGTGCTTCCGGGTATCAACTAAAAGATATTGAGCCTGATGAACTTGTAAAAGCCATTAGACAATTAATGAAAGGCGAAAATCAACTACATCCCAAAGCGACAACTCATCTTTTAACGCAATTCTCTTCTAAGAATAATGAAGAAAAAAAAACTCTAGAAGATTTGACAAAAAGAGAATTGGAAGTCCTCAAAGAAATCGCCAGCGGAAAAAGCAATAAAGAAATTGCAGCATCCCTCTTTATTACTGAAAAAACAGTAAAAACCCATGTCTCCAGCATTTTAGCTAAACTTGAGCTGGCTGACCGAACCCAAGCAGCCCTTTATGCTGTACGAAATGGTGTCATAAAAAACAGTTAAAAACACGGCTTCTTATAAAAGCCGTGTTTTTTGGTGGAATTCTTTGGTCCGGTTGTAAAAAAGTTTCTCACACAATTCTGTATCCACTTGTTTTTTTAGGAAAGACTATACATCGGTATCTCATTAGGATCGGCTTCAAAGGTTTCGTTAGCATGGTCGATGTAACGAAGCAGGTTATAAAGTTTCTTTTCAAGAACACTGTAGTCACTTTCAAAATTGTAAGCATGCAGGAATTGTTCGATCTTTTTAGATAAAAATTGATCTTTTGTTCGAACCATTAATATCAGTAAATTATCCCATTCTGACCGATGCGTATAATATAGCGCCCGGTCGTAATCCACTTTATTCATTTTTTATCTCTCCTCCTTATTAGGAGTTGAGTTTATTGTATGACATTTTTTAAAGAACTTTCACAGAAAATGTTGGACACCCTATTCCTATGCTCTTTTCAACTTTTACCTGTATAAATTCTTTAGGGGGAGGTTATATGACTAAATATTTTTGTTTACTAATGGTGCTCTTCCTTACATTTCAAACTACAGCTAATGCTGCTATTATAAAAACTAATAAACCATACTCTTATGAAATGCTTGAACATGATCTTAAGTTATTGAAGGCAAAATATAAAGATGAAATTGAATTAAAATCAATTGGAACGACCCATTTTGGACAAAATATTTTAGCTGTTAAGCTTGGCACCGGGGAAAAAAATATCGTCTTAATCGGCTCCCATCATGGGCGTGAATGGCTGACGAGTATGCTTTTAATGAAAATGCTGGAAACCTATGCCCATGATTATCATGCATTGGAAACGACAGGCTCCAAAAATATTTTAAACGATATTTCGATTTGGTTTGTTCCCATGCTGAATCCAGATGGTGTTGCCATACAGCAACACAACTTTAAACAATTTTCAGCCAAACAAAAGGAACAAATATTGCATATGAATGATGATTCAAACCATTTTAAAAGATGGAAAGCAAATGGAAAAGGTGTAGACCTAAACAGGCAATACCCCGCAGGATGGGACAGTCTAGATACAAAAACGAATAAGCCCTTTTATAAATTTTATAAAGGGAAAAGACCGCTTCAAGCTAAAGAGGTCATAGCCTTGACCAATTTTATTAAAGAAATTAATCCTTCAATTGCTGCTGCTTATCATACAGCTGGAGAAGAAATTTTTTGGAAATATAAAAATGGAAAGAATCTTTCCCGGGATAAATCAATTGCTAAAAAAATCGCGAAGATAACGGGTTATAAATTAAATACTCCCCCTGATGATGCGGTTGGAGGAGGGTTCACTGATTGGTTTATCACCACTTATCACAAGCCAGCCATAACGATTGAAATTAGTTATCTTGTTGGGGAGACAAGCCCGCCATTATCTGTTTTTAAAAAGGAATGGAAACGAAATCGATTTGTGGGGCTAAAGCTTGCGCAAGAAGCGAAAAATATTCCCAAATAATACATATTAAAGAACTTTTTGGAGAAAATATTTTTAAACGCTTTTTTTGGAGGGATTTTCTTGAGAAAATTTTTAGCAGGCTTATTTATTATGTTGTGTTTTTTAGTCTATGTTAACCTACAAGGAGAGGCACAAAAGCCTGATTATGAAAAGTTTGGCAGGATTGCCATAACGGTCGTTCAGGCGGACTTTCCAGGGGCCCCCATTAAGGATTATGAATATTTGGGAAGAAAGAAAGTTGATGCAACAAAGGTAGAAGATGGTTTTCGTTTTAAAGTGCAAGAAAATAACCAGAACTTCTTTGTGATTGTAAGAGTGAGTCATGATGCCACAAATAATAAGGTTTTAAATATAACAGTGGAAAATCAAAAACAATAAGCGACCCTGCTTATTGTTTTTTGGCTTCTTTCTCATCATTCCCAGCTTCCCCTCATACATTGTGGTAAGAGGAAAAGGGGGGAATGGCAATTGAATGGTGAAGAAAGCAAAGCACTAGAATATGCGATTAGTGAAATTACGGAGATTGCAAATGGATTTGGGCTGGATTTTTATCCAATGCGTTATGAAATTTGTCCTGCTGAAATAATTTATACCTTTGGAGCCTATGGTATGCCAACCCGGTTTTCACACTGGAGTTTTGGAAAGCAATTTCACAAAATGAAACTCCATTATGACCTGGGGTTGAGTAAAATTTATGAACTGGTTATTAATTCAAATCCATGCTACGCCTTTTTACTTGATTCCAATACCCTGATTCAAAATAAGTTAATCGTTGCTCACGTTTTAGCCCACTGTGATTTCTTTAAGAACAACGTCCGTTTCCAAAATACGAAGCGGGATATGGTAGAAAGCATGGCAGCCACTGCCGAACGAATTCACAAGTATGAGATTCAATACGGAAAAAAAGAAGTAGAAACATTTTTAGATGCTGTATTGGCAATTGATGAACATATTGATCCTTCGTTGATGAGGCCAAAGCTTGCTTGGTCAATAGGCGAT
This sequence comes from Neobacillus sp. DZ-9, assembly GCF_059587065.1. Classification (NCBI taxonomy): domain Bacteria; kingdom Bacillati; phylum Bacillota; class Bacilli; order Caryophanales; family Bacillaceae; genus Neobacillus; species Neobacillus sp. DZ-9. The sequence goes on along the minus strand of NZ_JCAIOL010000002.1, from coordinate 80,981 downwards.
GATGAAGAAGAATCGGGGGAAACCACAATCATTACTCCCTACGATGACCTATGGAGTTTGGATGAAAAAGAAAAACAGGGACCTGAACAGCCACGGAAAAAGAAATTTCCACCTAGACCTGAAAAGGATTTGCTCCTTTTTATTGAAAACTACAGCAGAGAGCTTGAAGATTGGCAGCGGGATATTTTAACGATGATGCGCGAAGAAATGCTCTACTTCTGGCCGCAGCTGGAAACAAAAATCATGAATGAAGGCTGGGCATCGTTCTGGCATCAACGGATATTACGAGAATTGGAATTAACAAGCGGGGAAGCCATTGAATTTGCCAAATTGAATGCTGGTGTCGTTCAGCCTTCAAAAACAGGCATTAATCCTTATTATCTTGGTATTAAAATTTTTGAGGATATCGAGGAGCGCTACAATAATCCAACGGATGAAATGAAGCGCAGAGGTGTTCAGCCAGGGTCTGGCCGTGATAAAATATTTGAAGTTCGTGAGGTTGAATCAGATATTTCCTTCCTGCGAAATTATTTGAATAAAGACCTTGTCATGAGGGAGGATATGTATCTTTTCCAAAAGCAAGGACGGGATTACAAAGTTGTTGATAAGCAGTGGGAGCATATCCGCGACCAATTAGTCAATATGCGGGTAAATGGCGGGTTTCCTTACATTACCGTTAATGATGGCGACTACCTGAAAAATGGTGAACTTTACTTAAAGCATTGGTATGAAGGCGTTGAATTAGATGTGAAATATCTTGAAAAGGTATTGCCTTACGTTCATCAGCTATGGGGAAGACCCGTCCATATGGAAACCACCATCGAGGATAGAAAAATGCTGTTTTCCTATGACGGCAAAGGTGTACATCGGAAATATTTATAATTCTGGAGTGAGCTATCCTGCTGTTCGTGGGATGGCTTTTTTAGATGGGATTTCATTTACCGTTCGTGCTCTTTTTTAGTCGCTTCGGGCAATGAACTGCCTTTTCATTTACCTTCCGATCTCTTTTTTAATCGCTTCGGGCAATGAATTGCTTTTTTATTTACCATCCGAGCTCTTTTAATCGCTTCGGGCAATGAAACTTTTTCCACGTCACTGTTATAATCTCTTCAGCATCATTTGGGTATCGTAGACCCCTTCTACGTTACCCTTTCCTCTTCTCCACCACATTTTCGGTCACCTAAAGTCATTCATCCTGCCTCCGATTCTCATCGCCATTTCGATTTCAATCACGTAGCCATTTTCCTAAAAATAACCCCGAAGGGCACTTGGCCTTTCGGGGTTATTCTTATGCTATCGGATATTGTTGTACAAATGGATGTAAGACGATTTCATCAATAATCATATGTTTTGGAGCAGAAGCCATATACACCACGGCATTCGCGATGTCCGCTACTTTGAGCCAGTCCTTTTTCTCAGGCAAGCCCTGCTCGGATTCTGCAAAATACGTATCCACCATACCCGGATTGATCGTGCCAACACGGATTCCGTATTCACGGACTTCCTGAGCGACTGAACCCGAGAATCCTTGGACAGCATATTTAGTTGCTGTGTAAGCTGAACCATTAGGGATTGTATAGCGACCAACGTCAGAAGAAATAGTAATAACCGTTCCAGACCTCTTCTCCTTCATATGTGGAAGCACTGCTTTCGTTGCTAAGAATACCCCTTGGACATTTACCTCGAATACCTTCCTCCACTCGTCAACAGTTACATCTTCAGTTAACTTAAAGAAGCCCACTCCTGCATTATTTACAAGAACATCAACTGAACCATAGGCATCAATCGTATTTTGAACAACCCGAAGCATATCCTCTTCATTCGATACATCGGCTTGAACTGGAAGGACATTTTCAAACCCCAGTTTCTTAAGTTCACTTGCTGTTTCAGTTACTTGAGCTGAACTTCCAACAAGCGTTAACTTCATCCCTTGCTCGGCTAGCTTGACAGAGATTTCCCTGCCAATCCCCCTGGAAGCGCCAGTAACAATGGCAATTTGGTCTTTTAGCATATTGCTCTTCCCTTCTTGATGAATTCTACATGATGTTGGTTTCAATGCTAATTTTCTTGTACCATTTTTACTTTTTGATCAACTAAATCCATAAAGTCTTTCTCAATCGCTTTTAGTTTCGTTTTACTTGAATCAAGACTTTCACTATTAACACCAAAATAGAATTTTACTTTTGGTTCTGTGCCTGAAGGTCTTAGACATACCCATGAACCGTCTTCAAACGTATACTTTAGGACGTTCGATTTAGGTAGGTCAATCTTTTCCTCACTAAAATTGGTTACGCGGATTCCAGTTAGGTAATCCTCAGTAATAGCCGTATTTAATGACCCTAAATTTTTAATCGGTTCATTTCGGAAAGAAGCTAAAATGCGCTGAATTTGTTCGGCTCCCTCTTTACCTTTTAACGTTAAAGAGCGAAGACCTTCCTGATAATAGCCATACTTTTCAAAAACCTGCATCATTCCTTCGTAAAGGGACATTCCTTGCTTTTTATAATAAGCGCAAACCTCTGTTGCCAATAATGCTGCTTGGACTGCGTCCTTATCACGGGCAAAATCGCCAACGAGATATCCGTAGGATTCCTCATAACCAAATAGGTACGTATGCTCACCAGTAGCTTCATACTCTTTGATTTTTTCTGCGATAAATTTAAAGCCTGTTAATACATCAATTGTTTCTAATTGGAATGCGGAAGCAATTTTTCTTCCTAATTCCGATGTTACGATCGTTTTTAACACAACTCCATTTTGAGGCAACGTTCCTTTTTCCTTTTTCTGTGTTAAGAGATAATCAAGTAAAAGAGCCCCTGTTTGATTTCCAGTTAAAACAACATATTCACCTTCAGGATTAAGTACAGCAATACCAAGTCGATCTGCATCCGGATCCGTCGCAATTAAAAGATCTGCACCTACTTGTTTCCCATCACGAATGGCTAATTCAAAGGCCGCATGCTCTTCCGGGTTTGGACTTTTTACTGTTGAAAATTCTGGGTCTGGAAGCTCTTGCTCCTTCACCACTGTTACATTCTTATAGCCTAGAGCAGCAAGCGCTGAACGAACCGGTTTATTGGCCGTACCATGTAATGGAGTAAATACGACATGAAGTTCCGTTTCTTCTGATAGATGTGGATTTTCGGAAATTGTTTTTAAGTTTTCAAGATAGGCTTGGTCCACTTCTTGACCAATGGTTTTAATGAGTCCCTCAGCTTTTAACTTTTCCTCACTGTCGACCTCGATTAATAATTCGTTCTCTATTTCATTTACTCGGTTGATCACAATATCAGCATCAAGAGGAGGCAGCTGGCCGCCATCAGAACCATAAACCTTATAACCATTATATTCCGGCGGATTATGACTCGCGGTAATGACAATTCCAGAAAAAGCATTTAAATACCTTAATGCAAACGATAATTCTGGAGTTGGTCTTAATTCATCAAATACATATGTTTGAATCCCTTTGGTGGCAAGTGTTTTGGCAGCCTCCATCGCGAAAAGTGGTGATTTATGTCGTGAATCAAAAGCAATCACAACTCCGCGTTGTTTTGCGTCTAAGCCATGTTCTTCTATGTATGCAGCCAGCCCAGCTGAAGCTTTGCGGACAGTATATATATTCATACGGTTTGTCCCAACACCTATTTCACCGCGCATACCGCCAGTTCCAAATTCCAAATTCTTATAAAATGCCTCTTCAAGCAGTTTTTCATCTTTCTTTATTTCTTCTAATTGATTATGTAATTCAACATCCAAATCTTTAAATTCAATCCAACTATTTGCTACTTCTTTCCAGTCCATAATGGCCCTCCCGTTTCTTTCTAATTTATATTTTTTCTTAGTTATAACATGTTACTCCTTAAAAAATCGTATAAAAAATCCGACAATTTTCGCAGAATGTTTAATTCCCTATACTATTTTACCTTATATTTTTCATAAATTAAAAAAAAGCAAAATAAAATACCTGCAAAAATGCAGGCATTTTATTTTTTATATGAGCAATTCATTATCTGCTTTCGTGTATATACTAAGTATCGTATTTTTCAAACTCTTGGCTTCAAAAAATTGTTCAAATTCAAATGGAAAAAACAATCCAAAATCTTGCAGATTTGCAACATTTTTATCAAATAAAGCAGCATACTGTTCATCAAGAGGTGACGCCTCAAGAATGGAAATGATCGTTTGAATGCTTGTCATAACCTGAAAGGCATCCTTTAAGGTACTAAAATCTTCGACATGCTTTCCTGCAGTATGCAAGACCTTTAACTGTTCAAACTGAAAAATTTCCTCATCAGTAAAATAGAGTGGAAAAATATTAGAGTAAATATACCTCACAAGTTCACAAATTTCTTGCTCCTGACTTGGTGTTGAGGCAAAAACAATTTTCACTTATAACCCACCTTTGCCATCGCATAATTCTATCGTAATATATATGATAAGAATAACATAACAAACGAGGAATAAAGGGTGGTAATTAATAGAAAGTAAAGGAGTACTTATGCTTAATACAATACGAAAGGGAGATTGGTTGCAGATCATAATCCCAAAAGAGTGGGAAGGTAAAACAACTGATGAAATTTTCCGTAATGTGTGGAAAGCTCCCAAAAAAGTCATTCATTCTTTCAGAATGGAAGAAAAAGTTCGCATGGAAGGTAAACGAGTAGATTGGAATTTACCGCTTACGGTTGGAACAAAACTAGAAATTCAATTATTTGAGGAAGAAGATATTCAGGTCCCGTCACATTACTATGAAATCGAGGTTTTGTTCGAGGATGATCATTTTCTTGTTATCAATAAGCCGCCGTTTATGAATACTCATCCAAATGATAGCAATACGGAAACAAACACTTTAATTAATGCCGCATCTTTTTATTTATTGGCAAAAGGAGAAATGAAAAACATCCGCCAAATCCACCGCCTAGACCGGGATACCTCAGGAGCAATCTTATTTGCGAAGCACGGTTTAGCTGGTGTTATTTTAGATAGAATGCTGGAAGAGCGCCAATTAAAGAGAACTTACCTTGCTATGGTTCATGGTTTATTACAGAGAAAAAAAGGGACCATTAATGCTCAAATTGGGCGTGACCGCCATCATGCAACCAAAAGAAGAGTTTCTCCTTCTGGACAGGCAGCCATTACCCATTATCAAATATTAAAAGAAGATAAAGTACGGAAGATGTCCTATGTGAAGTGCTGGCTGGATACGGGGAGAACACATCAAATCCGCGTTCACTTAAGTCACCTCGGCCATCCTTTAGTTGGAGATATTTTGTACGGAGGAAAACCACTTGTAAACAGGCAGGCCCTTCATGCCGCTAAGCTTGAATTTGTACATCCGTTTACAAAAGAAAAAATCAGCTGTCACGCACCTTTTATCGATCATCCGGTTATTTTTAATGATATTGATGTATATACGATATAAATAGATAAAGCCTCCCATGTTGGGAGGCTTTTATTTCTTAATCGGCTCTTCTAAATGCCCTCATGATGAAGCTTAGCAAGAGAACGAGTACAGCAGCACCAATTACCGCCGGGATGATGGCAAAATCAGCAACATGCGGACCCCAGTTTCCTAAAATCATTGTTCCAAGCCATGCGCCAACAAATCCAGCAATTATATTACCAATAATGCCACCAGGAATATTTCTTCCAACGATTAGACCTGCTAACCATCCGATAATACCACCAACAATTAATGACCAAATAAAGCCCATTACGAACACTCCTTTTTAGTTTTCACCTATTTTTAAAGCGTCTGAGCCTACATCTCAGGCAGAAGGTGAAGAAATTGAATTCTTCCCGCCTGTACCTATAAATTACCCAATTTTTATTTTATTACTCATAGAAAGAATAAAAACCGGATTCAATGAATCCGGTCTACTTTATGGTAAATCAATCAGCATTAATCTGCTTTTATTGGCAGCCTTAATTTGTAATTCAGTAGTATCTGTTATCCGAGCAGAATCGCGCTTATTCAACTTATAATCTTGGTTTATTTCTACATCCCCCTCTATCATAAAGAAGAATATCCGCCGATTCTTTTCTTGTTGAAAAGTCAACTCACTGCCTTCATCTAAATCAGACAAATAAACGGTTAAATCCTGATGGATACCTGCTACATTTTCCCCAGCGCCATATTTCGAAACAATTGGTAACAGCTTATTCTTCAATTGATTTACATCAAATTCTGTTTTCTCATAAGAGGGTGAAAGGCCATTTCTCTCAGGCATAAACCATAATTGTAAGAAGTTTACTTCATCTGAAGCTGAAGGGTTTACTTCTGAGTGAATGACCCCAGTTCCAGCTGACATCCTTTGAACTCCGCCAAAGGTCGTCACTGCACTTCGTCCGGTACTATCTTCATGTTTTAATTGGCCCTTTAATACTATGGATACAATTTCCATTTCACGATGCGGGTGTGCCCCGAAACCTCTTAAGGGCTGGACAATATCATCATTTAATACACGCATTGGTCCAAATTGCATATTGGCTGGATCATAGTATTCAGCAAATGAAAAACTAAAATTACTTTTTAACCAGCCATGGTCGGCAGTATATCTATCTTCAGCTTTAAAAATGTTTATCATCAGTTTCCACCTCAATTGTTTTTTATAGTATCGCCATAATTTATCTAACGACATAATCTCAAAGTGAAATATCTTTAATTCGAGATAATTATACTATCCTCGTCTTAATTAGTCAACTTCATACATAATGAGGCATTTCTATGGAGAAAGTAAAAAAGTACTATTCATAATGAAACATAATTCAGAAAATTCAAATGTTAAGTTTTTGTAAATTTCGTTAAGATTTGTTTCTTTTTTCGACAATTTTCCTATAAAATATTTTCGGTAAGTGTACAACTTTACATATGAATATTGGAGGTAATTACATGGCATTCAAAAAAAATGATAAGTTCTCGGTTTTATTAAATAATATTTCCGCTAACTTAAAGGAAAGTGCCAATTTCTTTACAGAATACAAATTAAAAAACGTGAGTGATTTAAAAATTTTCTCTGAAAAAATGAAAGAGCTTGAAACAAAAGGAGATTCCTACGTTCATGAAGTGATTAAAGAATTAAATGACGCCTTTATCACTCCTATTGAACGAGAAGACATTCTCCATCTTGCCATGAGTATGGATGATGTCCTAGATGGACTTGAAGGATGTTCAGCGTTATTTGAAATGTATTCTATTACTAGTGCTGATGAATTTATGGTTAAGTTTGTAGAAGCCATTCAGGGAAGTGTTCATGAAATCGATAAAGCCGTTGTACTTCTTTCCAATAAAAAGCTTGCTCAAATTAGAGAGCATGCCATCAAAATAAAAGATTTTGAATCCAAATGCGATAATATCTTAAGACAATCCATCAAAAATTTATTTACTGTTGAAAAGGACCCAGTCCGCATTATTCAATACAAGGAAATTTATGAAAATCTAGAGGACATTGCTGACTACTGTCAAACAGTTGCCAATACTCTTGAAACCATTATTATGAAAAATGCATAAGGAGCTTAACTATGACCCTAATTATATTAATTGTAATTGGTGCCCTTGCATTTGACTTTATTAATGGATTCCATGATACCGCAAATGCAATTGCAACATCTGTTTCTACAAAAGCCTTAAAGCCCCGTCATGCCATCATTTTGGCCGCGGTGATGAACTTTATTGGGGCGTTGACATTTACTGGGGTAGCTAAAACGGTATCGAAGGATATTGTCGATCCTTTCAGCCTAAGCAATGGGACTGTTGTAATATTAGCAGCGTTAATTGCGGCCATCGCATGGAACCTACTCACTTGGTATTACGGCATTCCAAGCAGTTCATCCCATGCAATTATCGGGTCCATCGCGGGTGCAGCCATTGCAGCCGAAGGATTTAATTCACTTAATTATGGCGGGTTTTTAAAAATTTTAGAAGCACTAATTATTTCTCCTATTTTAGCGTTTGCCGTCGGTTACATTGTTTATAGTATTTTTAAAGTGGTTTTTCAGAATTTTAATTTAACAAAAACCAATCGAAACTTTCGTTATATCCAAATAGCTACAGCTGCATTACAGTCCTACTCACATGGAACGAACGATGCACAAAAATCGATGGGGATTATCACCATGGCCCTTCTCACCTCTGGTACTATTCAAAGTGATGATGTTCCTTTTTGGGTTCAAGCTTCCTGTGCACTTGCCATGGGACTTGGAACCTCTATCGGCGGCTGGAAAATCATTAAAACCGTTGGCGGAAAAATCATGAAAATAAGGCCTATTAACGGGGTCGCTGCGGATTTAACTGGAGCTGCAATCATTTTTGGTGCTACTTACGTCCATTTACCAGTTAGTACAACCCACGTAATTTCCTCAGGAATACTTGGGGTTGGTTCTGCTCACCGTCTAAAAGGGGTTAAATGGGGTACTGCCCAGCGAATGATTATCACTTGGGTTATTACATTGCCAATTACCGCAGTATTAGCAGGAATCTGCTACTTTATTCTAAATCTTGCTTTTTAAATACGATAAAAAGAGGAAGAAACTTTTGTTTCCTCCTCTTTTTTTATTTGTTCACTTCTAAATGAGGTTAATCTTCATAACTTTAATGTAAAAGGACAAGTTTTGAGGTGAAAATAATGATTGAAAAAATATTCGCAATGATGATTGGTTCAATATTATTAAGTTTAGGGGTAAACGGATTTCTAGTCCCTTATCACTTGCTAGATGGGGGGGTAATTGGTTTAGGCTTAATCATTCATTATTTTTATGGCTGGCCCACTGGACTTAGCATTATTCTTCTTAGCCTTCCCCTTTATGTTTTAGCCTGGTTTTTTGAAAGGCGTTATTTCTTCTACAGCCTTCATGGTTTAATTATTTCATCCTTTTGTATTGATCTTTTTTCCTTTATTAACGGAAGAATCCATCTCGGTATATTACCAAGTACAGTCATTGGCGGGTTGCTTGTAGGGATTGGCATCGGCGTCATGCTTCGTTATGAAACAAGTACGGGTGGGACGGATTTACTAGCCCAGCTGTTAACTAAATTTACAACAGTAAATATCGGAATCATCATTTTCTTAATTGACGGGCTGATTATAACAAGCGGCATTCAAGTAGTTGGATTAGAAAAGTTTTTTTATTCCCTTTTGACCATTCTTTGTGTTGGACTTATGACAACTGTCACTGTGGCAAGAAGACCAGAAACACATTAAAAAAAATGTCGTTTTTTGCGAAAAAATAATTTTCAAACAATTTCGTTACTCATGGCTATAGGAAAAAAATGAACCACCAGCATTTTTGCTGGTGGTTTTCATTTTTTAACGTATCAGTATTTATTATAGGTTTCCTTCATGATTTCATAGGATTGCTTCAATCGCTCATAATAGACTGGTTTATCCCATTTATCCCAGCTATACAAATAGGATTCCAACGCTCTTAACTTACCATTAACTGTCTTTGGGAATGTTTGCTGTACAGCCTCCTTGTTCGCAGCAATAACAGCAAACCTGATTCCTTTCGTTTCAAAACCCTTTGTTAGTCCATTTTTCCATATATCAGCCATCACTTCTTTTGTGCTGGGATCCTTGAAATTCAAAAGTTGCCACGGAATCCTTCCTTCGATAACTCGTTTATCGTCACTAACACTAATATCAGTTAAAGAATCAAAATTTTTACTCCTTGGATTGGCATTCCCATACTGTAGTACACCTGTTTCGTAATCCTGAAACGGAACATTCGTATTAGTTGAAGGAATCATCAATTGTTTATTTAATGCCAACCGCATCGGATGAAATACCCCGTTATCTGGCTTACTAGCGTATGGCTCTTCCTTTATCATTTTTAAGAGCTTTGCATACTGATAATAGAATGTATCATAATAACTATCCACCATAACCCTTGATTCCTTCGGACCGATTAGCTTTATTAAAAACTCAATACCATAATCCGTTTTTATATTCATTTTTTCCGATAAGGCAATGTTGGTTTGGCCTTGTTTACTGATTGTATCTAGAAGTAAATAGGTTTCTTTACTATCGAAGTTAACAGGCTGATTATATTTAAGTAGGAAATACAAATATCCACTATCTGATGATATTCGAACTTCTTTCAAGGGCTCCTTATTATCTTTAGATTGATAACTGTTTTTCACACCTTTGATATCCCAATCCTTATCCGAACCATCAACAATGATGGCTTCTTCCTTTCTCCCCGGGTCAAATCCAAGTAGACCAAAGTGCTGCTCATTCGTTTGCTGATTATTCCAGTAGGGTCTTCTGTCTGGATTATCGAAATCCATTGTATTCCACGTACGTTTGAACCACTCATCCTGCCAGGTAAAAACTAGTCCGCCAGCATAATTTTCAGCAACAATTGTTTGATACAATCTTTTGTCTATGTTGCCCTGTTCTTCTTCTGAATGAAAGCCCTGGTTCATACCATAGGCATTTATATGTGTTAATCCTCTTGAAGCAGGTACCCCAAATTCAGCAACTAAAACAGGTATTTGATGGGCTGCACGCAATTCATGCAAGTAGCCGGCATAGTTATTTTTCTTACCGCTGGAATCTACATAATTAAGATAACTTTTCTCATAATTCAAAAAATCAGGATAATAGGGATAAATATGATAGGAAGCAAATAATCCTGGCGAAAATTTATTCTCAGCCTTTATATGATTAGGATTAACGGCCACCATATCTTCATTTTCAAGTGGCTCAGCAGGATGATTTAATAAATCCGTCGTTACCCAGTTGGTAAAGCTCATCGTGTGCTGCCAGCTGTATTGTTTCACTTCATACTCAGCTGCGAATTCCATTAACCCTGCAAGCCACACCTCAAAAGGGCTAGCACCCACAGTTTTGAAATATTCTCCATTATATTGTCCAACACCCGTATGCTTCGCATTTGTGTTTGCAACCATTGCAGGATCCCATTCGGTACCAATAATCATCCCTAAAACATACTTGGAAATATCATATTTAAATTCGCCGGATGCATGCCCAGGCCTAGCTGAAAGAGCCGCTTTTCCATGAATAATATCAATCATGTTTTTAATTTCCGTTCGTGCGTCCTCCAGATTCTCATAATCAAAAGCATCCTGTGAACGAATTAAGTTTTCTTCATTTACCCATGTACCATGGAGTAGATATAATGGCTGATGAGCAATTTGATTATATTCATAGAAAGCCTCGTAAAACTGGGGCGGATGAAGTGTATAAACCCTAATCGCATTGGCATTCATCTGGCCAATTTCTTTAAACCATCGAAAGTACTCTTCCTTAGTAATCGCTGTCTCACCAGGAAAATATCCAGGCTTTCCGATCCCCATGTTAACCCCTTTAATCAAAAGATCCTTCCATTTATCATTTCTGTGAATTTGAATAAAGGAATTACTGGTCTTGCTATTCGTTTGAACCCCACCCCGCTTAACCAACTCAACTTTTTGCTGTGGATCAACATGATGCAAGCCATGCTGTAAAATATCCTTCATCATGGGTACATACGCTTCCCAATAAAAAGAGCCTCTCGCACTTAGATTCCTTTTCCAAAAATCAAATCCCTTCGATTGATAAATTCCAGGGACCTCCGCTTCATCCGCGTAATCACCAGAGAAATAATATGAGGAATATTTCGCATTTTGATGATAAAGAACAGCCGGAAAAATTGTGGGAATTCCATAGCCTTTTAGTTTTTCCTTTGCCTTTTTTGAAATTGGGAGCTTATAATAGGCAAGGATTTCATCCTGGTCACGAGCCTCAATAATATCAAACCAATATTGATATTCCCCTTGAATGTCACTTGAAAATTGTTTTTTGCCCTGTTTGGTTAACTGAAAGATAAGCCCTTTATCTTGGATATCCTTATTGCCAACTACTACTACATAGTTATTTTTATTTACAAAAACATATCCCTGCCCTGAAAAAGTCCACGCCTTTCCTTGCCTGACATACTGCTTCTTCACCCATTTTGGCACTTCTGAGCTATCAAGTTGGGAAAAATAACGACCTATCCACCCAGACCAATCCAAGTTTAACAAGTTTGATATTTTTTCCCTCGACAAATCCGAGGTGGGGCTTGCAAACGTATTAAATTCTGCAATTAAGGTCTTTCCTTTTGTTTGAATAAGAGTCTTCTCAATTTTTGTGACTTCACTTGTTTTTAAGCCGCCATAAATCTTTGCCGACCTCTCCCCTGTTGGGTTTGTTCCGGAAACGTCCTTCTTATAAACCCCATATTGGTCAGTCAGATAAATAACATCGAACTGTTCTATATTTTTTGGAAGGGGCTTTATTGAATATTTCTGCCTTTTGTTTGGTGTATAGCCACTATAATCATTTTTTTCTGAATATGGTTCATTTCCATTTATAAAGTATTTAGCATTATTTAATATCCAAACAAGACCTTTATGCTCTCTATAGGTTGAGTTAGGGACTGTTTTATCAACGATTAACATGTTTAATTTTTTGGAAGGCTGGATTAGCCAAAGCCAAAATGGACTTGTAATTACCGTTATAAACAGGAAGACATAGATGATAAGAGAGGTTTGCTTCTTCATTCAGATACACCTTTTCTTTTCATTTCTCCCCAACTATTATCGCCTGTCAGCATCTGCCAAACACCTTCACATCGCCACAAAACGGTTAACGGGCGGTACCAGATAGTCTCTGTCATCGAATATAAAAACAACTTAATGATATCAGATACCTTCGGATACTTTGTTAAACTCCATTCTTCTAATAACACGGCAGCCATTGAAAAAATCGACCCATATAAACAGGAAAGAAGGAATAATAAAATAGCAAATTCGATGTAGATTCCCCCAAAAATTAAGCATAGTATCATAAAAATATAACCCATTAATTCAATGATTGGACCCAGAAACTCTACAATCCAAAAATAAGGGAAAGAAATGAATCCGATCAATCCATATTTTGGATTAAAAGTTAACTTCCGATGAATCCATAAACTCTCAAAAAGACCTCGATGCCATCGTCTTCTCTGTCTGCGTAAGAACGTTAAGCCTTCAGGAACCTCTGTCCAGCAAACGGGATCAGGAACATAGACAATCTTTTTTTTCAGGCGTTCCTCTTTCAAGAGCCGGTGCATTCTGACCACTAATTCCATATCCTCACCGACTGTATCTGTACGGTATCCGCCCGCTTTGATAACCCAATTCTTTGAAAAAACACCAAATGCACCTGAAATAATCAATAAAAGATTATGCCGGCTCAAACCAATTCGCCCCATTAAGAACGCTCGTAAATATTCGATTATTTGCATAACCACCAATGGTTTGTCTGATAATCCTATCTTCTCGATATGCCCATTTTGAATTTTGCAGCCGTTTGCAATCCGTACACTCCCACCTGAAGCAATTACCTCTTCATTAGAATCAATTATTGGCTTCATTACCTTTAAAAAGGCATCCTGTTCTAATACAGAATCGCCATCAAGTGAGCAAAAATAGGGATAATGTGAAAAGTTTAAGCCAACATTTAATGCATCTGCCTTTCCCCCATTTTCTTTATCAACAAGGAAAAGGTTAGAAAGTACGGTAGATTGGTAAATTCTTTTTATCGGTTTGGTATCCACCTGTTTTCGAATCACTTTTTTTATTTCTTTCATTTGATAATGGTCAAGCATTTTTTCAAGAGTTCGGTCGGTGGAACCATCATTGACGACGATTATTTCATATGTAGGATAATTAATACTTAATAACGAACGTACACTATAAATGATCCCAGCTTCTTCATTGTATGCCGGCACAATAATGGAAACTGGTTTTGTATAGATTTCATCCAAATAATCTTCATAGGCCTGAACCTTATCAAGCTGATATTCCTTGCGGATCTGAAAAGATGAAATAACCAAAATGACTGTGTAAAAGGCAATCACAATGGCCATATAGACGGCTATAAACCATGAAAAAATTATAACAATGTCTCCCCATTGAATTGAAGGCATTCCGTTAATCCCCTTTATGCAGCCATTCCCAGGCCATATCTCTTGCGAATGCATCCTGGGAGGTTTTCAAAACTGACTGTAATATTTCTCTACCATCGGCAAAACGGCTGATTGACTGTCCTGCCTGTGCACGCACCCACCATGCAGGATCGTGCAACAGTTCAATTAATCTAGGAATTGCCTTCTTTTCTTTTAAAGAACCGATTAATTTTGCGGCAACCATTCTTTCTTCCCATTTGGGAGAGTCCACTAAGGCTAAATAGGGATCAATTATTTTTATGCTTCCAATTTCTGCTATTGCTTTTAAAGCCCTTAGTCTAACTTCTCCTGAGTAGGTTGAAAAGATATTTTCTAAAAATGAATGGTAGGTAATTTCTTTTTTTATGGAAATGACATCTAATACAGCCCTTTGTAAGGCTGAATGGCTTTTATGGAACTGAAGAATAAATTGCTCAAACTGTGCATGTTCTAAGCGAATTAAAATATTACGATAATCGTATTCTGATAAATGTACATATTGGTTCGTCAATAATTCAGTCATTTGGGGTAATTGAAATAAAGCAAGTGTTCGAAGAACATGGACAAGCTCGTCACGTGAAAGCCTTTTCTTTTTTAAGAGCTTATAAACGTCTTGTAAAAGTTTAATCATGTTAAAATCCTCAATATGATAAAGGGTATTCATACGAGTGCTCCATCGCAAGCTTCTAAGCCGTTTTCGATAGTAGTCTTTTAAGTATTTAGAAGCTAATTCAGTTAACCTATACTTTTCATCTGCTTTTTCCAATCCTTTTGAATAACGAATTAGAAGTTCTTCGATTGCTAATTGCTGATAAAGTGTATCGGTGGAAAGTCCCCTGATAAGCCTTCCTTCCGTAAGCATTTGAAATATTGGAGCATTATATTTTGCTTTGTAGTGATTAATTTTTTCCCTTTTTTTTATTTCAGTTACTTTCCGAATGATTAAATACACTAATAAAAAAAGCAAAATCCCTAAAGTAGATAGTGTTAAGACTGTGAGGACCCGCAACTCATTATTCAGCATCTGATTACATCCTTTTGATTAACCACAAAACTAATGATTTTAAAAAAGGACCCATATATGGATCCAAAGTGAAATCACCTTAACATTTTTACTTTATCCGTACAGCTCTCCATCGCAGACAGGATGGCTCCTCGAAATTGCTTTTTCTCAAGAGCAGCCACAGCTTCTATGGTTGCACCCCCGGGGGTACACACATTATCCTTAAGTTCGCCAGGGTGAATACCAGTTTCCAGAACCATTTTGGCTGCGCCAAGAATGGCCTGAGCAGCAAGACGATAGGACTTGTCCCTTGGGATTCCTTGTTGAACTCCACCATCTGCCATGGCTTCAATTAGCATATAAATATAAGCAGGGGAAGATCCACTAATGGCTGGCACCGCATCCATCCATTTTTCCTCGAGCCGCTCAGTTTTTCCAAAGGTCTTGAACACATGCTCAACTTCCATAATTTCTACTTCACTAAGACGGTCATTTGGACAAATGACGCTCATTCCTTCCCCTACTAGGGAAGGGGTATTTGGCATGGCCCGAACTGCTTTAACTTTCTGGCCAAAGGCATGTTCAAGATCAACTAAAGTAATGCCTGCCGCAATCGTTACAATAATTGTATCTTGTTTAATTTCATGCTTTATTTCTTGAATTACGGAAGTATGAAGGTCTGGCTTGACAGCAAGGATAAGAATATCTGCAAACCTTGCAACTTCAATATTATGTAATGATGTCCTAATCCTGAAGCTCTCGGTGATTTTATCAATTGTATTTTTTGTTGCTGAACTTGCCATGATGTTTTCCCGTGAAATCACTTCTGATGCTACGATTCCTTCCAGCATGGCCTGCGCCATTTTCCCTGCCCCAATAAATCCTATCTTTTTATTCATTCTCTCCACACCCTATTCTTCTTACTTGTACATTTCATTTTCTAATATGATGACATTTTCTGCAAATGTTGTTCTGCCAACTTCTTTTGTATTTTCCACTAAGCGATAAACATTGTCACAGCATCTTTTCGCCCCTTTTACTAATAGTGGCACTCCGATAACATCAATTTTTAATCCTCTCGAAAAAAATCCTCCCATTGACATTAAAAATGGAACGGTTGGCGATGTATTGGAAAACACGATTTTTTCATCAAACATAAACTTTTCTTGCAGCAATAAACTCATTTCTTTTAAAGCAGGAACCACATATTTGTTCCTTTTCCGTCCAATTGTATACACAGAATGGCCTTCATCATCCACTCCGTGAAAAATTAGCTTGCCAAAATCTTGTTTTGTTAATTTATTGAAATACTTCACATTTAATATTTCTTCCGTCGTCAATTTCTGTTCTGATTGCGGTAATTGTTTTAAATGATATGCCGCTGCCAATGAAGTTGTATGTGTCCCACCATAATCATTGTATATATAAATCATGGTATCATCCTTTATTCGTTTGTCTATTTTTATTATGGATGATTGTTGAAAGTTTAACCAAAAAAAGAAGCTTTTAGATGAATCTAAAAGCTTCTTTTGAGAAATTACTTATTTAAATCCTTTGGCGAAAATGCACCTGGAAGAAGGTCTTTTACAAGAATTCTTTGGACAGCGCCCTTTAAATTTGTAAGAACCACTTCCATTTCTGAATCACAAAGCTCGGATATCACTTGACGGCAGGCACCGCAGGGAGGAACAGGACGCTCCGTATCCGCGACCACTACTAGTGAATCAAACTTTGTAACCCCTTCTGAATAGGCCTTAAATAAAGCGGTCCTCTCTGCACAGTTCGTCATCCCATAGGCAGCATTTTCAATGTTGCATCCATGAAATACTTGACCATCACTAGATAAAAGGGCTGCACCAACTTTAAATTTAGAATAGGGAACATAAGCAAAATCTCTCGCTTTATTCGCTTCGATCATTAGATCTTTTTCTTCCATCCTTCTCACTCTCCGCCATGGAATATTAATGTTGAACTAACTTAAAAATCCATTCAAGTATTACGCCGCCAAAGTATACACCGAAAACACCAACGACTGCAGAGAATACTGGGGGTGCAGGTAATGGCAGTTTTAAAAATTTAAACAGCATTCCAACAACTAAACCAGCTATTAACGCCAATAAGACATCTCTCATATTTTTATACCCTCGCATTAATTATTAGTAACTACTATAAGAAAGTTCCCCTTTAGCGATTGAAACTCCAGAACTTGCGCCAATACGAGTAGCTCCTGCTTCCACCATTGCCAGTGCATCTTCACGGCTGCGAACTCCGCCGGAAGCTTTTACACCAATTTCAGGACCAACTGTTTCACGCATTAAGCGAATATCCTCAACTGTTGCGCCTCCTGTTGAAAAACCAGTAGATGTTTTAACAAAGTCTGCACCTGCTTTAACGGATATTTCACATGCTCTTATTTTTTCCTCATTCGTTAATAAACATGTCTCAATAATAACTTTAACTAAAGCTTTTCCTTTAGCTGCTTCTACAACTGCACGAATATCTTTTTCCACTAAATCATCTTGCTTATCTTTAAGAGCAGCAATATTAATGACCATATCAATTTCATCTGCGCCGTTTTCAATGGCATTTAAAGTTTCAAAAGCTTTTGTCTCAGGTGTTGAAGCGCCAAGCGGGAAGCCAATTACTGTACATACTTTTACTTCAGGCTTATCAGCAAGAATCTCAGCAGCTGTTTTTACCCAAGTTGGATTTACACAAACTGATGCAAAAGAATATTCTTTTGCTTCTTCTGCTAATATTTTGATTTCTTGTTTAGTTGCGTCTGCTTTCAATAATGTATGATCAATCATTTTAACGATATTTTGAGTCATAACTCCGACTTCCTCCCTATATAAAAACATTTATATTTAAAAAATTGAATGTTAATTATTACACTGTAACTATACCAAAGAATTTGAACATTTGTAAATACTTTTATGAACAAATGTAAAAAAATATTGTAATCAGTTTCACAAAAAAGACAAAAAACAGCGCTTAGGCTGTTTTTTGGATTATTTATTCTTTTTTATCAAGCAGGAATTGTGCTGTAAATTGGTCAGTGATAAGAACATTAGCATATCCGCCTTTTAAAGCACCGTATATCCCATCAATTTTGTTTGGGCCACCCGCAACAAGAATAGAATGCTCCTTCGCACTTAGATCATTCAAATTAATTCCTAAGGTTCTTTCATTCAGGCTCTCATTGCAGATTCCGCCATCTTTATCAAAGAAACGCGAGCAAATATCGCCGACTGCCGTTCCATACAATGATTCCAAGTCACTGTCGGTAAAATAGCCCAACTGAAATAGTAATGAATCCGTTTTTATTGGTCCTATTGTAAACAAGGCAATATTTGCTTCCCTGCCAAGTTCGAGGATTTTACGGATATGCCGATCTGCTTCCATTGCCTGCTTTACCACCGCATGATCTACAATAGCTGGAAGTGGAAGATTGTGCGGGGTTGTATTATAGGCTTTGCCAAAAAGATATAAAATTTCTGAAGCATACGTATTCGTTTCAGCATGGCTGACACCGCCTTTAAGCTGGACGACTTTTACATCTTTTACAAATTTCTGTTTCAACTCGATAGCGATATGGTAAAGTGTTGTTCCCCATGTCACACCAATAATGTCATTATCCTTCACAATTTCATCAAGAAATTGAGCCGCTTTTTCGCCAAGATAATTTTTAATGATATGGTTTTCAAATTGAGGAATTGATGCTACAACCGCTTTTTTTAAGTTGAATTTTTTCTCTAATTGCTCTGATAAATTTTCAACGTTTTCTGTAGGGTCCATGATGCTGATCTGAACGATACCATCACTTTTTGCTTGCTGCAATAATCGGGATACTGTCGGGCGGGAGACCCCTAAAACCTTGGCTATCTCGTTTTGATTATAATCCAGTAAATAGTATAACTTGGCAGCTTCAATCACCTTACTTAATTTTTCTCGATCCATAGGTCCCACCTAAAAAGATATTTTCTTTATTGTATCAAAAAAAGGAGCATAATCATAAATGTTTTACATTTGTAAAAATTAAAATGAACATATTTTTATCATTACCATCTTAGGCGTTGAAATAAACAGTGAATTTTCACTTTGAAATAGGGGGAAAATTTATTAACCAACTGTTTTCCTTTGGATCGGGAGTGATATTTTGAGAAAATTTGGCAGATACATATACCAAAGGCGAAAATGGATTTTAGGGTTATGGATAGCAATCATAATCTTTTTTGGATTTTTCGCACTACAATTGCCATCAGTATTAAGTGGAAACGGATTTGAATATAAAGGGGAATATAATGAAACGAGAAGAATTTTAGAGCAGGACTTTGGCCAGCCAAAATCATCGATTATCTTGGTTTTTGAAAAAGAAAAACAAATAAGTAAAGAGAAATTTCATGGCTTTATTCAAAATACATTTGATAAATTGAGAAATTTTGATGGAGCAAACAAGATGGAAACTCCTTTTGAGCGTGATGGAATGCTAAAGGGGAACTATGCCTATGGGCTGCTCACTTTTAATAAAAAAGCAGAAAGCCTTGGTAATGAAATTGATGAATTAAAAAAGCTCCTAAAAAATAAAAACGGCTTAAAGGTTACGATAACCGGTGAGCCCGTCATCGTGCATGACTTAAATGCCGCAAGCCAGGAAGATCTCGCAAAAGCTGAAATGATCGGCCTGCCAATTGCCCTTATTGTCCTTATCCTGGCATTTGGCGGACTTGTAGCTGCCTCTCTTCCGCTTGTTATTGGCGTGGTTTCCATCTTAACCACTATGGGAACTGTTTATTTTTTTAGCTATGGTATTGATTTAACTATTTTTATTTTAAATATTGTCCCGATGATTGGTCTTGCTTTAAGCATTGATTTTGCCTTGTTATTTATAAACCGCTTTAAAGAGGAAATCGAAACGAAACCGATTCAAGAAGCAATTGAAATAACGGTGGAAACCGCCGGCCGTTCGATTATCTTTTCAGGACTTTGTGTGTTTATTGGTTTATCAGGACTTTGGTTTATCAAAATTGATATATTTCAAAATGTTGCCTTGGGCGGAATGACCGTTGTATTTTTATCTGCTTTTTGCGCTTTAACCTTCCTTCCCGCCATTTTGTCTATATTAGGGAAAAGGGTTAATAAATTAAGTTTACTACCTGTTACAGATAAACAAACCAGTTTATGGTATAAGTTCGCCAAATTTGTGATGCGGCGCCCTGTTCTTATGTCGATTACGGCACTTGCTGTTCTTCTTGCCGGCCTTATTCCGGTTAAGCAAATGGTATTAACCATTCCTGGGACAGATTCATTGCCGGCAAAATATCCTTCAAGAGTTGCATTAGAAACATTCAAGCATCAATTTATCGCTAAGGAAAAACGAGACGAGAAAAAAGTAACAATTGTTTTATCCACGAATGGAAAAATCCTTAATAAGAATAATTTTAACAAAATTAGCCAGGTAATAAATCGAATAGAAGAAGATCCTCTCGTCAATACCGTTTATTCGCCATTTTCAGTAACGGGAATAAAAGATTCAGACCAGCTCCTTCAGTTTTTAACATCTGGAGACAAATCTAAAGTTGCTCCGATAATAGACTATTTTATAAAAGATAACAAAATGCTTTTAGAGGTTTATTTAAAAACTGGTGAGCATTCTTCAAAAGCTCGAGCTTGGGTTAAAAAATGGGCAACTAAAGATTTAGGCTTGAAAGCTTCTTTTGGCGGTTCGATAAAATTTGAACAAGAAATTTTTACGGAAATATATAAAAAAGCACCTTATGGATTACTTTTAATTGTTATTTCCACTCTTGTGATTCTGATGGCGGCATTTCGTTCTATCCTTATTCCAATTAAAGCGATTTTAATGAATATATTAAGCCTTGGCTGTACGTTTGGCATTGTCGTTTGGGTATTTCAGCAAGGTCATTTGGGAGTAACACCTGCAAACATTGCCCTAATTTTACCAGTATTTGTTTTTACACTTGTTTTTGGACTTTCGATGGATTATGAGGTCTTTCTTATCTCAAGAATTCAAGAGTTTTATCTGGAAACAGGTAATAACAGCGAGGCGACAATCTATGGCTTAACCTATACAAGCAAGATTATTACGTCAGCTGCAGCCATCATGATTGTTGTAACAGGTGCCTTCGCCTTTACAGGAGTCATGCCAATAAAGCAATTAGGTGTTGGGATTGCAACAGCCATTTTTATCGATGCAACCATTGTCAGGATGGTGCTTGTCCCTGCCTTAATGAAGCTTCTTGGAGACTGGAACTGGTGGTTTTTTGGAATCAAAAATAAAAATCAAATGGAGAAACGAAAAAAGCCAGCCTGACTTTTCAAGGCTGGCTTTTCCCCCTTTTCGAGAACTTCTTTTAAGACATAAATGAAAGGATGACTTTTTGTGGTAAATCTGTCTCACTATCAGTTTTTCTTTTGAAACGCTCACACGATGGCATTTCATACGAAAAATCCTCAACTTTTGCCGGAATAACGCCTCTTTGCTGCAATTTTTCAAATACTTGTTGCATTGCCTCTTCTGTGGTAATCGTTTCTTCTGAACCCTCCATTTGTAAGCAATCTACACATGTTTCGATAATATTTTCATCAATTTGTTCTTGAGTAAACACTAATTTTGCAC
This sequence comes from Neobacillus sp. DZ-9, assembly GCF_059587065.1. Taxonomy (NCBI): domain Bacteria; kingdom Bacillati; phylum Bacillota; class Bacilli; order Caryophanales; family Bacillaceae; genus Neobacillus; species Neobacillus sp. DZ-9. Next base: position 59,367 of record NZ_JCAIOL010000002.1, on the reverse strand, counting down.
CTGTTATATTTTCAACTTCCTGGTTTTCTAATTCAATAATGGTTGTTATGTTCATTTTTATTTACCTCCACTTTTTTATGGCTTCATTATAAATTATTTTCACCTCCCTAATGTTTGAAATCTCTTTAATTCGTTTTTTATTCAAATGTTTTTGACAAATTTCTGTCCATTTTCATTACACCCTTTAAAAGGTATTAACAACCGTGTTAGGCAAGATAATAACAGTAGAAAGATGATGCAGGAGGTAAAATAATGCCTAAAAAAAAGGGACCATTACTACTAATCACATTCATTCTTTATTGTTATATTTACACTCCAAGCACTTATGCAGCAGAGGTCACCCCAAATAATCGCGGAATAATCGATTTGCGAATCTTAGAAACAACTGATATACATGCTTCATTGGTCAATTATGATTACTATCAAACAAAAGTGGATAACAGGATTGGCCTTGTTAAAACGGCAACTCTTATTCACGAAGCACGAGGAGAGGTTAAAAATTCTTTATTGTTTGATGATGGGGACCATCTAAAAGGCAATCCCCTTGGTGAGTATCTCGCCAGGATCAGGGGGATTAATAAAGGTAAAACGCATCCAGTATACCGTGCCTTTAATTATTTAAATTATGACGCAATAGCCATCGGAAATCATGAATTTAATTATGGGCTAAAGTTTTTAAACTCAGCGATAAAAGGAGCCAAAATGCCTGTTTTAAATGCGAATGTTTTTTCAGTAAAAAAAAACAAGCCCTATTTTACACCCTATACGATATTAAAAAAGAATGTTGTCGACCAAAGTGGTAATGAATATACATTGAACATAGGGGTTATCGCCTTTATGCCCACTCAAATAATGAAATGGGATAAAGCAAATTTAGAAGGCAAGGTCTATGCAAAACCGATTGTTGATGCGGCAAAGGAATTTATTCCGATTATAAAGGCCAAAGGAGCAGATATTATTATTGCCCTTGCCCACACAGGTATTAGCAGTGAGCCTTATAATCCTGATACCGAAAATGCTGTCTATTATTTAACACAATTGCCGGAAATAGATGCTATACTAGCTGGCCACTCACACAGCGTCTTCCCTGGGCCTGTATTTCAACACCTACCTAACACAGATATAGAAATGGGCACTATCAATGGAAAACCCGTTGTAATGGCGGGAGCTTTTGGGAACCGTCTCGGTATTATCGATTTAAAAATCGCGAAGACAGCTGGTAAGTGGAAGGTCTTACAAGGGACCTCTACTACTAGGGCTATTAGTAATGAGAATGGGAAATCGCTTGTTAGAAATGATAAAAAATTATATAGAATCATAAGACCAGAGCATCAAGAAACGGTAGATTTTATAAGAAAGTTAGGGTTGTAGCAACCTTCTCTGAAAAGTTATTACTTTACATCCCAAGTATATTTTTATAAAATTAAGTAAATATTAAATACGGTGTAATTTGGGTGGAGTCTGTCATATCGGGCTCCTTTTTGCATTTTTTTAAACACCAGATAAATACAAGGGGGAAGAAGTAAAACATGTCAACACAAGCATACATTGCAATTGGTGTATTTCTTATTACATATGCCTTTATCGTCACTGAAAAAATACACCGAACCATTATTGCAATGGCAGGCGCCATCATGATGATCCTACTAGGAATTGTCGGTCAAGAAAGGGCCCTCCATCATATTGATTTTAATACACTCGGGTTACTAACTGGGATGATGATTATTGTCGCGATAACCTCTGAAACGGGACTTTTTAAATACATTGCGATTTGGTCTGCAAAAAAAGTGAAAGGTGACCCGTTAAAAATCCTGCTTGTCCTAGGAGTCATTACCGCTTTAGGTTCGGCTTTTCTAGATAACGTTACGACAGTTCTATTGATGGTACCTGTCACTTTCAGTATCACCAGACAATTGCGTGTAAACCCGATTCCCTTTTTAATCACAGAAGTAATCGCTTCTAATATAGGCGGGACTTCGACGCTCATTGGCGACCCGCCTAATATTATGATTGGCAGCGCCGTCAAGGAGCTTACATTTATGGAGTTTATCTATAATTTAACAGCTATTTCATTTTTCATTTTATTAGTGAATATCGGAATTTTAGCATTTGTTTATCGCAAACAACTAAAAACGTCTGCCGAATTAAAATCGAATCTAATGGATTTAGATGAAAAGGAAGAAATCACAGACAAAACTCTTTTAATAAAGTCGTTAACTGCCTTAACATTAACTATTTTGGGATTCTTCCTGCATCAGCTTTTTCATGTAGAATCAGCGACAGTAGCTTTAGCAGGAGCTTTTCTTTTACTTTTATTAACAGGAGAAAGTTACTTGGATAAAGCTTTTGGCAAGGTAGAATGGACAACCATCTTTTTCTTTATCGGGCTTTTCGTCCTTGTATCCGGATTGATTGAGACAGGAGTGATATCGTTATTAGCGGACTATTCCGTTCATTTAACCGGAGGAGATGTTACCTCTACTTCAATTTTAATTCTTTGGGTGAGTGCAATTGCCTCTGCTTTTATTGATAATATTCCATTTGTCGCTACGATGATTCCAATGATTAAAGATATGGGTGACCTTGGAATCCAAAATTTAGAGCCGCTGTGGTGGAGCTTGTCTCTTGGAGCCTGTTTGGGCGGAAACGGAACTTTAATAGGGGCCAGTGCTAATGTCATTGTGGCTGGTCTTGCTGCAAAAGAGGGCTATTCGATAACGTTTGGAAAATTTCTGATCATTGCGTTTCCATTAATGATTCTTTCTATCATAATCTGTACTGCTTATATTTACCTGCGATATTTAATATAGGGGGAATTGGAATGAAGACAGAGTATAAATATAACGAGCAATTACTCGAGATATCGGAAACGGTTAACGGGGATGATATTGAAATTTCTATTGCTCTTATTGACAGTGAGTTAAAGAAAAATCTAAAAAAAGTTCGAGATTTTTTTGATGAAAATAAAGTAATTTCAGATATCTACTTTTACATTCATCCTAATAATAAATATCAAATTATCGTAAGAAAAGACTTCTACAATGAATTTATTATTCAATTATTCAGGCAGCAGTTATTGAAGGAAATTAAATGGATATAACAGAAAGAGGATGTCCTTGTAAGATGGACATCCTCTTTTGTCTATTCATTACTTAATCCACTTTTTCTGGAAGGCAGAAATGCTTGCGTACTCTTCTTTTAACAGCCGTGAGAGTCGAATATAGATTGGGATTAATTCCTGATAAATCTCAACATTTTCTGGAACAGGTTCATGATGATTGGTTGCCCCGACCATTTCGGAAACCACATTTAATGAATCTACTTCACCCAAACTATATAAGCCTAAGATGGCAGCACCAAGACATGAGCTTTCAAAGCTTTCTGGGATATTTACTTCTTGATTAAATATATCCGCCATCATTTGACGCCATAGCTCTGAGCGGGCAAACCCGCCAGTAGCCTGAATTTTTTTCGGTTCCCCGATTAATTCCTCTAAGGCCAAGAGTACTGTATACAAATTGTAGATAACTCCTTCTAAAACAGCCCGAATTAAGTGCTCTTTTTTATGATGCAATCCTAATCCGAAAAAGGAGCCACGGGCATTCGCATCCCAAATCGGCGCCCTTTCTCCGGCAAAATATGGGTGAAATAAAAGTCCGTCCGAACCAGGTGTAACACGTGAAGCAATCTCTGTTAACAATTCATAGGGATCCTTCCCCAACCGTTTTGCGGTTTCCACTTCGGCGGAACCAAGTTGATCCCGAACCCATCTAAAAAGCATGCCCCCATTATTAACCGGTCCCCCAATGACCCAATGATTTTCCGTCAGCGCATAACAGAAAATCCTTCCCTTTGGATCGGTGACAGGTTTATTGGTCACAGTCCGAATGGCTCCACTCGTTCCAATGGTAACGGCTACAACCCCTGGCTCAATCGCGTTTACACCTAAATTGGACAACACCCCGTCACTTGCACCGACAACAAATGGAATGTCCAAAGGAAGCGTCATCTCTTCCGCAAAGCTTTCATTTAAACCAGTAAGACTGAAGGTAGTAGAGACAGGCTTTGATAGCTTATCAGGAGAAATCCCTGCGACTTTTAGTGCTTCTTCATCCCATTGCAAGGAAGCTAAATTGAACATCCCAGTTGCAGATGCAATCGAATAATCGATTACATATTCATTAAACAGTTTATAAAAAACATATTCTTTAATTGAAATAAACTTATATGTACGATTAAAAATGTCTCCCTGTTCATTCCTTAACCAAATTAATTTTGAAAGCGGGGACATTGGATGAATAGGGGTTCCGGTTCGAAGATAAATTTCATGTCCATTCATCTCTGATAATAATTTCTCCGCCCATTCAGCACTTCGGTTATCTGCCCATGTTATACAATTGGTAAGTGGTTTACCAGATTCATCCACTGCAATTACACTATGCATCGCTGAGCTAAACGATATACAAAGGATATCATTCGGTGCAGTCCCACTTTTTTTGATGACTTTCTTTATGGTATCAATCACCGCTTGAAAAATTTCTTCAGGGTCTTGTTCTGCCGTGGCAGGCGTGGGTGAAAATAAAGGATATTCAATTCCATGAGTTGCAATAACTGTCCCGTTTTTTGAAAACAGAACCGATTTTGTACTGGTTGTCCCGATATCAACGCCAATAACATATTTTTCATTCATAAATCCATACCTCCAAAAAGAAAACTAGTTAATTTTTTTTAATTTTGTAATCGTTTGCGGGAAATATTTTTTCACATCTATTATTGTGGTATACTGCTAGTATCTACTGATTAAGAAAGGAAATCCGAAATGACAGAAAGTTGCCTTGGAAAAATACGTTCTTATTACGCAAGATTTAGCGATAAAGAAAAGAAAATTGCCAATTATATTTTGGATAATCCAGATAAAATTATTCACTGCACGATTAATGAAGTCGCTGAAGATTTAAACGTTGCCGATGCCACTGTGTTCCGTTTTTGCAAACGAATTGGTTATAAAGGCTATCAAGCATTGAAAATTGCCCTTGCTTCAGAAATCATCACGCCGATTCAGCAAATCCACGAAAAAATTTCAGAACAGGACAGCGAAAAAACCATTTCGGAAAAGGTCTTTCAATCCAATATTCGCACCCTCGAAAATACGTTACAAATTATGGACAGTGATTCCATCCAAAAAGCAGTTAAACTGCTTCATACTGCTGACAAAGTGGAGTTTTATGGAACAGGAGGATCAGCGCTCATTGCTATGGATGCGTTTCACAAGTTTATTAGAACTGGTGTAAAAGCATTTGCCTTTTTAGATTCCCATTTTCAACTCATGTCTGCATCACAGTTAACAAAGAATGATGTCGCAGTAGTCATTTCCCATTCAGGAACAAATAAAGATACTGCTAATATTTTAAACACTGCAATTGAAAGCGGTGCCAAGACGATTGGAATTACCAGTTTTCCAAAGTCACCGATTAGCCAAAATGTCGATGTTGCCTTATACACTAGTTCAGACGAGACGGAATATCGCTCTGAAGCACTTGCTTCAAGAATTGCACAATTAAGCCTTATTGATGCCCTCTATGTGAATCTGATGATCCTAAATAAAGAAAGAGCTAAAACAGCCATGGAAAAAATCAGAGGTGCGATTTCTGATACTCGTATATAACGAAAACTTTAAAAGATGAACCCAATGCGGGTTCATCTTTTTTTTCCAAATCCGTGTTGCTATACAAATACATTAAGGATGAGAATAAACACTAATGCTGCTGTTGCTATAATAGTTTCAAGTGCTGTCCAGGTCATTAATGTTTCTTTAACTGACATTCCGAAGTATTCCTTGAACATCCAGAATCCTGCATCATTAACATGAGAAAGAATTAGTGAGCCTGCACCTGTTGCTAAAACCAGCAGTTCAGGGCTTGTACCAGGCATAGCTGCTGCGATTGGCGCCACAATACCTGCTGCTGTCATCATAGAGACAGTCGCAGAACCTGTTGCAACACGAATCATCGCTGCAATTCCCCAGCCTAAAAGGATTGGTGACATATGTGATTCTTTTGCTAAGTCAGCGATATATGTTCCGATACCAGAATCAAGTAAAACTTTATTAAATGCTCCGCCTGCACCAATAACTAATATGATTGAAGCAGTTGGCGCCAAACAGTCATTCGTAAATTTCAAGATTTTTTCACGATTCATTCCGCGAGAGAAACCAAGGCTAAAGAAAGAGTAAACTGTTGCAATTAATAACGCAACTACTGGATCTCCCAAGAATTTTAATGCTTTATAACCAAAGCTTGCTTTGTCTAATTGGATTTCCGCTATAGATGCAATGAGCATAAGAATAACAGGAAGAAGAACTGTAAAAATGGTATTGAAAAAGCTTGGTAATTCTTTCAAATCCTTTGGAGCTGCCATTTGTTCAGCCAATTCTTTTGGTACATCTTTGTGAATTCGTTTTCCAATCCAGCTTGCATATACTGGGCCTGCAAGTATTGCAGTTGGCAATCCAACGATAATGGAATAAAGTATGGTTTTACCAACGTCTGCTTTAAAAATCCCAACTGCTGCCATTGCTGCTGGATGCGGAGGAACCAAACCGTGTACTACTGAAAGACCAGCTACCAATGGTACACCGATTTTTACTAATGAAACACCAGTTTGACGAGCAATCGTAAAGGCTAATGGAATTAATAGCACAAAACCAACTTGGAAGAATACAGAAATACCTACGATAAAACCAACAAACATCATTGCCCAGTGTACATTCTTTTGACCAAAACGGCTTATTAGCGTTTGGGCAATTCTTTCGGCACCACCGGATTCTGCCATCATTTTACCAAGCATGGTACCAAGTCCAAGGACAATAGCAAGGAATCCTAAGGTATTACCCATACCTGCTTTAATGGAATCAATAATACCAGGATGTTCCGGATCTGGAGCAACCAAAGGCATACCTGTAGCCAACCCTACTCCAACTGCTGTGATAATTAATGCGACAAACGGGTTTAACTTTGCAACTGTAATCAACAATAGTAACACGACAATTGCGGCAAATACAATCAATAATAACATTGATGAACCCCCCAAATAATCTGACTTAATTTGTTTTTCTAAGCATATTTCTGAAAGCACTTTCATGTGTAAATTGATTATATGAAAAAAAATTTCTTAATGCAATATATTTTTTCAAAAAATATTTATTGAAATATTAGGAAATAAAAAGAGTTACTGTCATGATTAATCTGAACAGTAACTCTATTTTTATGCTTATTTAATAAATCGTATCCAGTTTATCTTAGCACTAACCTTTCTATCTAGCCGATGAAAAGTTAATGGATAATACCGTACACCAAGTGTGTTCGTTTCATGAAATAAAATTTCTTTCACTCTATTTAGCATTATTAAAAATACTTCATGATATCTACTGCCAGCTTCTCATATTTCTCATAAACCTTTTTATAGATCTTACTGTTTTCCTTATTTGGAACAATTGCTTCTCCCATAGGGATATTCTTTTTTATCTCTTCGAAGGAACTAGCTTTACCAATGGCCACTAATGACGTCCATGCTGCACCCCAAGCAGCACTATGATGACTTTCTGAAACATAGATTTCAGCTTCAAATACATCAGCCATCATTTGCAGCCAAATCGGAGACCTTGATAAACCGCCGTTTACATAAATTTTTTGCGGCTCGCCAGCTAATCTTTCTAAAGCATTCCCAATCTGGTATAGATTAAAAGTAATTCCTTCTAACACTGCACGAATAAAATGTTCTTTATTGTGGGTAATCGAAACCCCATAAAAATTCCCTTTGGCCTGCTGATTCCAAATCGGCGCTCTTTCTCCGTTTATATAGGGAAGAAAAATAATGCCATCGGCCCCAGGAGCAACCCGTTCTGCTTCTGCAAGGAATTCATCATAACTTCCTTCGTAGTTCAGAAGATCTTTTAACCATTGTAAGGCAATTCCGCCATTGTTGGTTGGCCCTCCAATGATGGAAGTATCCGCTGTAAAGGAATAACAAAAGGTTTCTTGATTTTCACTTATTTTTACGCCTTTGGTAAATTGTCTAATTGCCCCGCTTGTCCCCACTGAAACGGCTGCTTCTCCAGGGAGAATAGCACCGATTCCAAGGTTTGCCAATTGCCCGTCAGCTGCTCCTATTACGAAAGGTGTACTTGGCTCGATACCGATTTCCTCCGCTATAATCGGGTGGATTCCTGTTAAAATCGCAGTCGGAGGTACGATGTGTGAAAGCTGTCCTTCGTTTATACCAGTTAACCCTAATAGTTCCGAATCCCAGCTTTGTGTCGCTGGATTAAATAGACCTGTTGCAGAGGCCATCGAATAGTCAATCACACGTTGATCAAACCATGATTGAAGCACAAACTCCTTAATTGACATATAGTAAGCTGCCAGATTATAGGATTCATAGTTTGTTTCTTTCATCCATAAAAGCTTGATGAACGGTGTCATTGGGTGAATCGGTGTGCCTGTATTGGAATAATATTTGCTCCCCGTTGCTTCCAATACTTTCTCTGCCTGGTCAAAGCTTCTCCCATCAGCCCAAATAAGTGCTGGAGATATCGGCTTTTTATTTTCATCAACACATATGAGTGAATGCATAGCAGCTGAAAATCCAATGGAAAGTAGTTCATTTTTTTCAATGCCTGCTTTGTTAATCGCATTCCTTACCGCATTAATTGCTAATCTCTCGATTTCAATTGGATCCTGTTCTACCCATCCGGGCTTTGGATAATAAGAGGTAATCATTTCTTCTGAATCAGCGATGAGTTTTCCAGTCAAGTTGAATACACATGCTTTGACGCTAGTTGTTCCAAAATCAATACCCATTACATACTCTTTATACATGTTTCCTCTTCCTTTTCAAATAATACATAGTAGATCTAAATTTCTAATATCGTTAAAAGAAAAAGCCTTGTAGGATTCCAAAGCCTTTTCTTTTAGCTGCTCCCTTTTAGGGAGGCTGTGTTAAACCATCCTGTTGATTTCCGCTCCGCTCCACAGGGTTAAAAAATCAACACTGACCTTTAAAACAGCCTTTAAGATAAAACTTTGTTCATACTGCCACTTTGGTAGCCAATTAAATCTAATGTAATATATTTGTATCCATATGCTTGAAGTTCTTTGACTATAGAATCGTGGTTATCCAAAACAACCTTCATGTCGGTCGGTTCTACTTCAATTCTAGCAATCTCCTGATGAGTTCGAACACGTACCTGCCGGATTTGTATAGATTTTAAATAACTTTCCGCTTTTTCAACCTTCGTCAACTTTTCTTTAGTAATATATTCACCATAAGCAATCCTAGAAGATAGACAAGCGAACGATGGTTTATTCCATGTTGGTAAATCGAAATTCCGTGAAAGTTCCCTTATTTCTTCTTTAAAAAGATTCGCTTCTTGCAGCGGTCCGCGGATTCCTTTTTCTTTTGCAGCCTGCATGCCTGGCCTGAATTCATTCATATCATCTGCAATTACGCCATAAATCACATTCTGAAATCCCTTTTCTTCCATGACCGGGATTAAGTGATCAAATAGACTGCTTTTACAAAAATAGCATCGATTCTTATTGTTCTCCGCATAGCCAGGAATCCCTAACTCTGATGTTTCAATTACCTGATGTTTGACACCAATTTTTTCAGCGAGAACCTTTGCCTCTTCAAGTTCGCTTGAAGGGTAGGTTTCGGAGTCAGCTGTTACCGCTAATACATGGTCATATCCTAATGTATCCACAGCTACTTTTAAAAGAAACGTACTGTCCACTCCGCCTGAGAATGCGACAACCACTGATTTCATATCCCGGAGAATTGACTGTAGACTTTCATACTTCTCTGTATGCATGGTCCCCTCTCCCCTCTTTTAAAGCCATTCACTTTTAATATTTATGTGTCTTATTAAATTGTCATGCTTCCAAAGCCGCCATCTACTCTAATCAAGGCTCCCGTTACGAAGCTTGAAGCATTTTCAGATGCAAGCCAAACGGTTGCCCCTTGTAGTTCTTCCGCTTCGCCAAAGCGATTCATTGGAGTATGTCTCATGATCGATTCGATTCGTTCTTTATCTAAGATTTTTCGGTTTTGTTCCGCTGGGAAAAACCCTGGAATAATGGCATTCACACGAATTCCATTCGATGCAAATTCACGTGCCAAGAACTGCGTTACACTGTTTAGTCCCGCTTTGGAAACAGAATACGTAAATACTCTTGAAAGTGGGGTTGTAGAAGAAACAGAAGAAATATTAATGATACTTCCCTTTCTTTCCTGCTCAATCATTTTTTTAGCAAAAATCTGACAGGTTAATACAATACCTTTTAAGTTTATATCCATGATTTTGTCATATTCATCCATTCCAAGCTCAAAGAAAGGAGTTGCACTATTCGTACCCGGAGCATTTAAAAGAATGTCCCAGCCTCCGGACCATTGTTCAATTTCATTTGCTGCTTGAATTAGTGATTCCTGTGAGCTGACATCCGCAGCAAATGCTTTTGCTTCTCCGCCATTTTGTTCAATTTCTTTAACAACTTCTTCAGCTTTTTCAAGGTTTCGTCCGACAATCGCCACTTTAGCACCGTGTGCTGCCAGCCCTTTTGCCATTGCTGACCCTAATACACCATTTCCCCCAATGGCTACTGCGGTTTTCCCTGTCAAATCGAATAAATTTGTCATGCCTCTTCTCTCCCCTATTTTTCTAGAATAAATTTCCATTTTCATCAAAAGGGAACTCATAAACTTCTGATATTTGCTCCATATTTGGATGATTTTTTATATATTCAAGCAATGGTTCAGACACTTCAATTTCACTTAGCTTTAATGTATTTTTGATCCGAACGAGTTTGACTGTTCTAAAATCTAAGATATTACAAGTTTTTATGGCCGCTTGAATGGTCTGTTTATCATTAGGTAAGGTAGTGGCAATTTTCGTTGGTGCGACAACCGTTGAAGTCAACCCATTGGCATAGGTTCCTTCTAAATCCATTTTGTCTACTAGGCGCTGGCTGGTAAAATCAGCAGTTCCAACTCCATTGGCATTTCCCTCTGACTCTCGAGTGACATCAAGCACGACCATTTTGCTTACATCGGGACCACCTGACGCATAAGGTGTTGGATAGCGGCCTGTGATATTTGGATCCATTCCATCACCCGAAATGTTTTTACCAATTTCATCAATCACCAAGACATCTATTTGATCAAAAAACAACTTTGGCAATAAGGCTTTGGCTTGTTTCTGTATATCAGGTTCTTTTTCAATAATCTCATCCGGAGTTAACACATCAACAATGGCAACCTTGTCAAATGCATTTTCAACCGAAGCAACTCCAAAAAGGAATGGTGTTTTTTCCATGATGATTTTTGCCATGGCTGGTACATTTTCTGCCATATACTTAAAACCCATTTGATGACATGCCTCTGCCCCTTTTTGTTTCCCTAAACCAATACTAATCATCTTCATAATGCCGCTTTCAACTGGTCCCCTAAACGCGGTATGAGGTTTCACCCGATTGATTACCACAATGCCATCAGCTTCAGAAGCATATTTATCGACATACACTGGCAATCCATTTGATAGTTCGCTAATCTTTACAACTTCCATCGATGAGCGAATCTCACAGCCTGCACTTTCCTCAGTTACACCAAGATGGGCTAACACTTCTCTCTGTCCTTCTGCAGTCGCACCGCCATGGCTTCCCATACTAGGCACAATGAAAGGTTTTGCACCTAATTCTTTTAAAAATTGCACGGTTACTGCAGTAAGTTCAACGAGGCGATCAAGCCCTCTGCTGCCTACAGCAATCGCAATTTCCATCCCAGGTTTAATTTGTTTCTGGATTTTTTCTCGTTGTAATTTTTCTTTTAATTCCTTTTCAAGGTTTTCAATTTTCGTATCATCAAACTTTACTCTTACTTTGGCTATCTTCGGCATTGGAATATCTTTAACTAATTCTTGCAGAATTCCCATGGATATACTCACTCCTTCTCAATGTTTAAAGTGTTCCTCACGGGATTATATACCATGTACTTACTTTGTTAATTACTTGGCTATTTACAAATTAATTCATTTTAATTTGTTTACTAAACAAATTAATTACCTGTATAATATCATTATGCTTCCAAAACGTCAATAAATATGTAGTTAAAGGAGAAAATTATGCTTACTGGGGATGCAGCATACATTAAAAAAATCAATCGTTCCTTAATCCTTAGCAAAATTATTGAGCACGGGAGGGTTTCTCGTTCAGATTTAGCGAAAATAACTGGCTTAAATAAAGCAACAATCTCTGTGCAGGCAGCTGATTTATTAGCGGAAGAATTAATTATCGAAACGCCGCAGGAGAATAAAAATCTTGGCCGAAAGCCTATTTGGCTTTCCATTAATCAGGATGCTGGATTTTCCTTAGGGATTGACCTTGATAAAACCTCAATAACTTTTACGTTATCAGACTTAAGTGGTATGCCTATTTCCACTGAAACAATTGTGCTTTAAAATACTGAGTACAATGAGGTTCTCTTGTTATTATCAAAGCATATTACAAATTATAAAGAAAAATATGCTTTTGCCCCCTATGGACTAATTGGTGTGGTCATTGGAATTCACGGTATTGTGAATAACGATGAAATCATTTATTTCGTCCCCCACCACCAATGGCGTAACAAAAATTTAAAAGTTGATTTGTGTAATGAAACCGGTGTCGATGTGTCTATCGAAAATAACGCAAATTTGTGCTCATTCTCTGAAAGCGTCTATAAACACCATCAATGTGAAAATTTATTATCTGTTAGTCTGTATTCTGGAATTGGGCTGGGTTTGATAGTTAATAAAGAATTGTTGAAAGGATACCATGGTTATGCAGGGGAAATAGGACATATGATTGTCGTTCCAGAAGGTAAACTGTGCAGCTGCGGGAAAAAAGGCTGTTTTGAACAATATGCTTCTGAAGCCAGTTTTATTAGGCGATTAGCTGAGATAAAACAAATGGACGCCATTAGCTATGAAGAATTAAAAGATTGGATTAACAATGAGGATCCTACTACTTGTCATCAAATAAAACATTTTATTAAAATCTTATCCGTTGGCCTTAATAATATTATTAATCTATATAATCCTGAGATGTTAGTTATTAATAGCGAGCTGCTCCGAATGTATCCTGAAGCTGTATTTGAAATTAAAAATCAGTTGAATTCTTCAGTTGGTCACTATCGTGAACTTGTGATTTCAGATTTCGGAAAAAAGGCTTGTATCTTAGGAGCTAGTGCGATGGCGATTAAGAAGTTTTTAGGGGTTCCGGAACTAAATTTGTCTTTGGCTGATCACGAATAACAAGCGATTCTTTCGAAAAATTAACAAACTCTTCACTTTTTTGACAAGCAGAGTCGGTTTTATTTTATAAAATAGACTCGGAGTGATCAAAAACATAAGGAAGTGTCATATGGCAAAGAAGAATCGTACTGAATCCAAAGAATTAAGAATTTTGAGATCCTTGAACACTCGAATGACACTAGCTGAAAAAGACCGGCAGCATTATTACAGCCTTAAAAAGGGGTATGAGGGTGAGGTAATGTTTGATAAATTAACTGAGAAGTTACTGTGTGAATGCACAATCTTAAACGACTTGTTATTCAAAGTAAACAATTCCACTTTCCAAATCGATACACTGATTATAATTTCTGAAAATATATTTTTTTACGAGGTAAAAAATTTTGAAGGTGAGTATTTTTATGAGGGTAAGAGGTTATACAAGAAGCCCAAAACTGAATATAGTAACCCTCTAGTCCAATTGAACCGAAGCGAATCACTACTCCGCCAATTACTGCATCATGAAGGTTATCAATTCCCCATTGAGGGCAAGGTCGTATTTATCAATCCTGAGTTCACCCTATACCAAGCACCACTAGATAAGCCTATTATTCTTCCAACACTAGTTAATAGTTATTTAAAGAAATTAGATTTAACGCCATCGATACTAACTAGCCGGCAGGAAAAACTTGCTGACAAACTAATTTCACTTCATATTGATGAAAATCCTTATACGATGTTACCTCCCTATGATTATGATGAGATCCGAAAGGGGCTAACATGTGCTTTATGCAGCTCGTTTTCGATTTCTGTCCTAGGTAAGAAATGTATGTGTGGAGATTGTGAGCATGAAGAATTGGTTACAGCTGCTGTTATGCGATGCGTACGGGAATATATGCTTCTTTTTCCGGATCGAAAAATTACTACCAATGATATTCATGAGTGGTGTGGGGTCGTGGAGTCGAAAAAAAGAATTCGGAGGATTTTAGAGAAAAACTTTAAAATTGTCGGCGGTGGACAATGGGCTTACTTTATAAAGATTTATTGATGATGAGGACATTTCTATTGATTTCCCTACTAGTTTTGTCCCCAAGGGCCCTTATTGAGGACATTTCTATTGATGTCCCTACTAGTTTTGTCCCCAAGAGCCTTATTGAGGACATTTCTATTGATTTTCTTACTAGTTTTGTCCCTAAGGGACCTTATTGAGGACATTTCTATTGATTTCCCTACTAGTTTTGTCCCCAAGGGCCCTTATTGAGGACATTTCTATTGATTTTCTTACTAGTTTTGTCCCCAAGGGACCTTATTGAGGACATTTCTATTGATTTTCTTACTAGTTTTGTCCCCAAGGGACCTTATTGAGGACATTTCTATTGATTTTCTTACTAGTTTTGTCCCCAAGGGACCTTATTGAGGACATTTCTATTGATTTACCTACTAGTTTTGTCCCCAAGGGCCCTTATTGAGGACATTTCTATTGATTTTCTTTCTAGTTTTGTCCTCAAGGGTCCCTCTTTAGGACTTTCCTATTGATTTTCTTACTAGTTTTGTCCCCAAGAGCCTATTTAATAGCCGAGCATATTCTCAAATTTATAATCTAATATAGGCAGCTGCCTCAATACATTTTAAAACCAATCTCCATAGCCTATTTTTCTTAAGTAATCAGCTGAATCTTTAAGACAATCAAATGGATCGCGACCATATGTGTCGTCTTGTTCAATTAAATAATATTGAACGCCTGCCTCGACACCTGCCTCAATAATCCCTTTGATATCAAGGTTCCCTTGGCCAAGCTCTGCAAATTCAATTATATTCGTGAATTTCTGCATGAATTTGCCCATATCCTTAAAGTCCGATTCCGTTAAATCCATATGGCCAATCCGATAATCCTTTAAGTGAATTAAGGAGACACGTCCTGCAAATCTCTTAATAACATTTATCGGATTCTCGCCGCCTCTTTGTGCCCAGTGAACATCTAACTCAAATCCAAGTTTGGTTGTATTATTTTTCATAATATCTAACAGACATTCATTATCATATTTCTCAAATTCAATATGATGGTTATGATAATAGAGTTCAATACCATATTTCGCCAATCGTTCAGCCATTTCTTCTGCAGCGTGAATATATTCCATTGCTTTATCTTTTTGGCCCATTAAATGAATTGGCATCATCCCGATTCGGATGAAGTTGCAATCAAGGATTCTGCAATCATTGACGATTTTATCAAAATCCTTCGTCAAAGACTCCCCTGGCATTCCTGGCATTGTGTCTAATGGAGCTGAAATCGAAGCAATTTTAATATCATAATCTACACTTGCCCGTCTAAGCTCCGCGACGTTTTCCTCCGTCATCTGTATTTGTGTAACCTCAACAGCATCGAATCCGAGCTCTTTTATTTTTCTTAACGTTTCATATGCGCCTAACTCAATAATTTTATTTTTAAGATTAAACATTTGAACGCCAATTTTTCCTTTTTGCATTGCTTATCCCTCCAATTTGATAGTTTTTTTCATATCCGAAGATTTACGAATCGCATCGATCATTTGAATGGATGGAAATGCATCCTTTGCATGAACATAATTATCCGTACCTTGTTCAATACATTGATAGAATTGATGAATTAACTTAACATGGCTCGCACCATAATAAAATTTAGATCCAGAGAGTTTTGCATCCTCTATTAAATCTTCCTTTTTGCCATTTTCAGTAACTCGAGTTAAGATGCTGTCTTTAATTGTAAATTTTCCTTTTCCAAAAATTACCTCAAGCTCGACGCTTGAATTTTCTGCATTTGCATTTGTAGCAAAGAACAAACCAGTGGCACCTTTTTCAAATTGAATGCGTGCTGATGCAGTGTCTTCGACTTCAATTCCATAATCAAGCAGTTGATCAAGATTTCCGCGAATGGATTCGATTTTACCGCCAAGTAATTGCATCAAGTCCAGCGTATGAAGTGCCTGATTTATCATGACACCGCCGCCGGCAAATTCCATTTGTCCACGCCATGGCTTTACGTCATAATAAGATTTCGGTCTATCCCAAGCGACAAGCCCTTTAATTCCAACAATCTTTCCATATTCGCCGCTAAGAGCAATTTTTTGGAGCATTTCAAACGACTCATTATATCTGTTTTGGAAGCAGACACAGACTTTTACCTCCTGATGTGCTTCCTCTAGATAAACGAGCTCGAGTGCCTCCTCCGTATTTAATCCAAGCGGCTTTTCAAGAAACACATGGACGCCCTTTTCTACACATGCTTTTGTGACTGGATTGTGCAGATAATGCGGCAGGCAAATATGGACGGCATCAAGTGCTTCTGATTCCAGCATGTCTTGATAGTCAGTATAAAAACGAGCTTCTGGAACAAAATTTCTTAATTCTTCATCAACATCACAAACTGCAGTAAGTTCTACATTTGGGTTTGCTTTAATTGCTGGCAAATGAATTTTAGAAATATCACCAAGCCCAATTAATGCTGTTTTTAGCATAACTATTCCCCTCTTTAAAACGAACTCAAAGCCTTTCAGCGATGAGTTCGTTTATTGTGATAGATTAGCCTCTTACAGGATATTTACCTTCTTCAGCAATTCTTTTATTTAATTCTTCTAGGAATAAATCTTCTTCAAATGGTACTTCTACTTCTTTTCCTAACCAGCTTGAAAGATGAATTGCATTTGCAAGTCTAACACCATTTATGCCATCGCTGCCTGGAGCTAAAAGTGGAGTACCCTCTACAATTGCCGAAGCAAAGTCATCTAATACGGCAATATGCTGTTCGCCCCAAACGCTGCCAAACTCAAGTACTTCCTCGGTGAAAATATCATCTGCATTTCCGCCCATGAAAATTTTCATTACATCTTGCATGCTCATGGTAGCGCTCATTTCATTTTCCGGCTTAACAAGACGTTTAATTGTTATCTTTTTGCTGTCATCCACTACAATTTTCCCTTTATCTCCTAGGATTTCAAAACGGTCAGTTCCTACAATGTCATGTGTACAGGTAACAAATACACCTGTTGCACCATTGCCATAGTCAAGTACTGCTGTCACTTCATCTTCTACTACAATGTCTCTTTGGTAGCCATATTTTACATTGGAATAAACCTTTTTCGGCATTCCGCAAATCCATTGAAGCAAGTCGATTTGGTGAGGAGCTTGGTTAACAAGGACACCGCCGCCTTCGCCGCCCCATGTTGCTCTCCATTCACTTTGGTTATAATAACCTTGTGGTCTCCACCAAGTCGTAATGACCCAGTTTGTACGGCGGATGTTACCAATTTCACCATTATCAATAATTTCTTTTACTTTTTGATAAAGTGGATTTGTCCGTTGGTTAAACATGATTCCAAACTTAACCTCTGGCTTAGTTGCAGCAAAATCATTTAACTCTTGAACCTGTTTTGTATAAACACCAGCTGGTTTTTCAACTAATGAATGGATGTCTCTCTTTAACGATTCAATTCCCATTTCTGGGTGTAAATAGTGGGGTACACATGTAACAACCGCATCAACAGTGCCACTTTCTAGCATATCAATATAGTTATCATAGAAAGGGACATCAGGATACTTTTCCTGAGCTAATTGCTTTTTAGCAGGATCAGTATCGCAAATGGCACCGATAGCCATATTTTTCACTTTGCCTTCTGCAATGAAACCTGCATATGCACCACCTTGTGCGCCTAAACCAATAATCCCCAATCTAACATTAGCCATAATTACATTTCCCCGCTTTCAATTTTAGATAGAATTTCTAATAGTGCTTCATATTGAAGTTTATAACCGCCTGCACCATCAAGTCCCTTGTTATCCTTGATAATTTCAGAAGCATCTTCAAGCTCTAAATCTTTTAAAGAATCAAACAGAACCAAATGAGGCTCTAAAGTTAAGAAGCCCTTATAGCCTGATTTAATAAATTGGGAGAGCAGCTCTGGTATTTTCCCTTCTCCTGTTCCGCAGACTACATTTTCGTTATCAGATGATACAGCATCTTTAATGTGTATATAAATCACTTCATCTTTAAGTAAGTCGTAGCAAGCTTGAGTGTCCTCGCCACATTGAACAAAGTTAGCAAAATCGAAAATCGCCTTAAAATTTGGAGAGTCAACTGCTTTTAAAATCTCTTGGCAGCGTCTTGCAATATCACCGAAAATGTCTTTCTCATTTTCATGTAATAAAATGACATTATATTCGGCAGCAATTGATGCAAATTGCTTTAACTTACTGATAACATCCTCTCGATAGAGATCAGCGTCCTCAACTTTTGGTATATAGAAGCTGAATATTCGGATATACTTACAATCTAGTAAAATACTAATTTTGCAAAGCTCTTCAAGCATCACCTTTTGTTTGGCAAAACCCTCTTCATCATTGATAAAGATCTTTCCGATCGGCGATCCGATAGAAGAAACGCCGATTCCGGCTTTATGTAAACGAGGCTGCACATTTTTTTTGATTTCGTCAACAGAAAAGTCGCCAATATTTTTCCCATCAATTCCACGCAGTGATAGATAACGCATGCCAAGGTTTGCAACAACCTCTAGCTGAGTATCAAAATCAGATGAGATTTCATCAGAAAAGCCAGAAATCATTAAATCTTTAATCATGAATATAAACCTCCTTTTTTACCGTATTGCGTTTATTTTTTCGATAATTGGACGGCGTCATGCCCACCTTTTCTTTAAAAAAACGGCTGAAGTGGGCCATACTTTCAAAGCCTGTTGCTCGAGCAACCTCAGATAACGTTCGATCTGGTTCCATTTCTAGTAAATACTTTACTTGATTAAGACGGTAGCCCATCACATATTCCATAATCGTATATCCTGTTACTTCCTTAAAGACATGAGAAGTATAATATTTACTTAAATTCAGCTCAGCGGCAATTCGGTCCAATGTTATCTTTTCGAAATAATGATCATTAATCCAAGTTGCAATAGACTCGGCATGTTGTTCCTTCTCTGCCTTTTTGCTTGGGAGCTGCGCCAAATCCTTTTGACTCATTTTATAAATTCCTAACAATAATTGAACGAGCTCAAGCTTTACTTCTGCTTCTAATTGGTCATTTTTCTGGTGATTTCGCTGTTTTTCTTCATCCATTTCCGCAATTAGGCCGGCAATTTTCTTGATTCTCCCATCGACAAATTGCCCTGATTCATCATACCCGGTACGAAGCAAATAATTATTTAGCTTTTGAAATGGATCTAATAAATAAGGCATTCCTAGCACTGACAAAATCTCATCTAACCAGGTAGGAGAAAAATGAAGCATGCTCCTAGTGTACATGCTGCCCGTTCTTGGATTTGGTTTATGCAAGGTCAGGCCATCCAGAAGGATAATATCTCCCGGCTGCAATTCATAAATTCGATTGTTAATTAAATACTTACAATCTCCAGAATGAAAAAAGTAAATCTCATATTCCTGGTGTGAATGAAATTGAAAGGTATTAGATTCTACCCCACGAACTCGATAAAAAGCGTTTATCCACTCATTCATTAATTTCATTAATCTCACACCTTTTTGAGTAAGCGTTAACAAATTTGTTTGTTAACTTAACATACTTTAATTTTATTAAAAATAAAAACAAAAATCATTCTCTAAAACTGCTTTGTTATTATATATTTTTGACTGAGATTGCTTTTTATATATTTATTTCAGAAAAAAAGAGACAAAACCATTGGTAAGTTTTGTCCCTTTTTCCGGTTAAGATTATTCCATCCAGTTTGTATGAAAAACGCCATCTTTATCGACGCGTTGATACGTATGAGCACCAAAGTAGTCACGTTGTGCCTGAAGCAAGTTCGCTGGAAGAGTTTCAGTCCGATAGCTGTCATAATATGCAATGGCACTTGCAAATGACGGCACAGGAATACCGCTTTCAATCGCCATAGCCAGAACTTGACGTAATTCTTTCTGATAGCTTTCTACGATTTCTTTAAAATAAGAATCTAATAACAGATTTGCTAATTGTGGTTCACGGTCATAGGCATCCTTAATTTTTTGCAGGAATTGAGCACGAATGATACAACCGCCGCGGAAAATCATCGCGATATCGCCGTAACGAAGATTCCATTCGTATTCTTCCGATGCAGCCCGCATTTGGGCAAATCCTTGTGCATAAGAGCAAATTTTACTCATATATAAGGCTTTTCGAACCGCTTCAATCAGTTCTTCTTTATTACCTTCAAATGGTTTAACTGCTGGGCCATTCAGGATTTTACTTGCTTGAATACGCTCCTCTTTCATGGCTGAAATAAAGCGGGCAAAGACTGATTCAGTAATGATTGGCAGCGGTACTCCAAGATCTAAGGCATTTTGGCTTGTCCATTTTCCTGTGCCTTTTTGTCCGGCAGTATCTAAAATCATTTCTACAAGAGGTTTGCCTGTTTCTTCATCAACCTTTGTAAAAATATCTGCTGTAATTTCGATTAAATAACTGTCTAATTCGCCTTTATTCCAATCTGCAAATACTTCATGAAGTTCTTCTGCATTCAAACCAAGGACATTTTTCAAAATAAAATATGCTTCACAAATTAATTGCATATCCCCGTATTCAATGCCGTTATGAACCATTTTGACATAATGACCTGCTCCATTTGGTCCAATATAAGTACAGCAAGGATCTCCGTTAACTTTTGCAGAAATGGCTTCAAAAATAGGTTTGACTAGCTCATAAGCTTCTTCTTTACCGCCTGGCATGATGGCAGGACCTTTTAATGCTCCTTCTTCACCTCCGGAAACACCTGTACCAATAAAATGGAAGCCTGCTGTTTCAAGCTCCTTATTTCGTCTAATTGTATCCTGGAAGAAGGTATTTCCGCCGTCGATAAGGATATCGCCTTCTTCAAGGTAAGGTTTTAGCGAATCAATCGTAGCATCTGTTGCTGTGCCAGCTTTTACCATCAATAAGATTTTTCTTGGCGTTTCTAGTGAATTGACAAACTCTTCGACAGTGCGCGCTCCAACAAAGTTTTTACCTTCTGCTTCATTCTTTAAAAACTCTTCTGTTTTTTCGTATGAACGGTTATAGACTGCAACAGAATTGCCTCTGCTTTCAATATTTAGAGCCAGGTTTTTCCCCATTACAGCTAAACCAACAACACCAATTTGTTGTTTCGACATCTCATATCCCTCAACTTTCTTAGTTATGTTATCTTTTATAATTGTAAACCTTTTTAACGTTTAAAAAAATACTTTTCAGCATTGTAATAGCCGATATTCCTTACCATCTGCTCCAAGAAATCCATATTATTTGGAGCTAAGCCTTTTTCCACCCATTCTCCTAAAATGTTACAGAGAAGTCGGCGGAAATAGTCGTGACGGGCATATGAAAGGAAGCTGCGAGAGTCCGTCAACATGCCAATAAAATGGCTAAGTAGTCCAACGTTTGCAAAATCCTTCATTTGCTTTTCCATACCATCAATATGGTCGAGGAACCACCAGCCGGAACCTAATTGAACTTTACCAGGAATACCTTCTTCATAGAAGTTCCCCATCATTCCTGCAAGAACTACATTATCTTTAGCATTTAGATTAAACAAAATTGTCCTTGGTAAAGCATCCTCTTTGTCCAGAGCATCCAGGAATCGAGACAATCCTTCAGCAAAATTCGCTTCACCAACAGAGTCAAATCCTGTATCTGGACCTATAAGTTCTTTCATTTTAGAATTGTTATTTCTTAGTGCTCCCATATGAAGCTGCATAACCCATTGTTTTTCAGCATACATTTTTCCAAGCTCTTTTAATAAGAAGGCACGGTAGGTCACTAATTCATTATTAGATAGCTGCTCTCCGCTTATACGCTTATTAAAGATCTTTTCAACCTCTTCTTTTGCCGTTTCTACATATTCCATTTTTTGAATATCATGGTCAGATGCCCGTCCGCCATTTTCATGGAAGAAATCAACACGCTGCTTTAATGCCTGTAAAAACGCATCCAAGGAATTAACCTTAATCCCGGAAACTTCACTTAATTTTTCAATCCAAGGTTCAAATGTAGGACGCTCAATAAAAAGTGCCCCATCAGGTCGGAATGTCGGTGCAATAATTGCTTTAAAGGAGTCATCATTTTTTAATAATTCGTGGTATTCAAGTGTTGAAACTGGGTCATCTGTTGTGCCGATAAATTTCACTTTAGAGCGTTCGATAAAGGCTCTTGGTCTAAAATCCGGCTGCCTTAACTTTTCATTACATTCTTCGTAGATCTCACGGGCTGTTTCCGGGCTAAGTGTTTTTTCAATACCAAAAAACATTTTCAATTCCATATGTGTCCAATGATAAAGCGGATTTCCAATAATATATGGAACAGTTTTAGCCCAAGCAGCAAATTTCTCCCAATCACTTGCATCCCCAGTAATATAACGTTCACTAATACCATGCATTCGCATTAATCGCCATTTGTAATGGTCCCCGCCTAGCCATACCTGTGTAATATTTTCATAAGCCTTGTTCTCCCAAACCTCTTGTGGATTTAAATGGCAATGGAAATCAAAAATAGGCAATCCAGTAACAGCATTTTCATAAAGCTGAACGGCTGTGTCTGTGTTAAGTAAAAACTGTTTGTCTAAAAAGGCTTTCATAAGGTCCCCTCCATATCTGTAAACC
Organism: Neobacillus sp. DZ-9; assembly: GCF_059587065.1. Taxonomy (NCBI): domain Bacteria; kingdom Bacillati; phylum Bacillota; class Bacilli; order Caryophanales; family Bacillaceae; genus Neobacillus; species Neobacillus sp. DZ-9. The sequence continues at coordinate 36,446 of NZ_JCAIOL010000002.1, read as the reverse complement.
CTTACAATGTTTATAAAAAAATATAGTTATTTTTTAATTTGTTTAGTGAACAAATTAATTATACGCCTAATTTAACACGATTATTTTGTTTAGTCAATTAACAGTTTATGAATAAATTGAAATAACCTGTTATAATAGTAATATATTTAATGATCTGCTTGAAATGGAGGATATTAATGATTACCGGTGATGCGGCTTTTATAAAAAAAATCAACCGCTCCTTGATCATTCGAGAAATTGTCAAGGAAGGAATGATTTCGAGGGCAGATTTATCCAAAGTTACCGCTTTAACGAGAGCAACCATCTCAGCTCAGGTGGCTGATCTATTAGAAGAGGGGCTTATTATCGAAACACAGCTGGAACACAATTCAGTCGGCAGGAAGCCGATTATGCTTTCTTTAGATGGCCAAGCAGGGTATGCCCTAGGTATTGACATTGATTATGGACAAATTTCTTTTACACTTTCGAATCTTGTTGGTCATCCTATTTCTTCAAATTTTATTGAAATAAACACAACTGAATATTCTGAGATTCTTCCCCTATTAGTTGAACAAATTAAACAATATGAGGCTGCGTACTCCGATAGTCGTTATGGTATAGTGGGGATTGTCATTGCGATCCATGGTCTTGTGGCAAAAGATGAGATAATTCATTATATACCACGCCTGCATTGGAACGATCTTGACCTTAAAGGTGATTTGGAACGACAGATTAATATTCCTATCTATATTGAAAACAATGCAAATCTCTCTTCATTTGCAGAGCGTGTATTTTTTCATCACGAAACAGAAAATCTTTTAAGTACATCCCTATACTCAGGGATTGGCCTCGGAATGATGATGAAAAATGAGTTTTTTCGGGGTCATGACGGTTTTGCAGGTGAAGCAGGTCATATGATCATTGTGCCAGATGGCAGACCTTGTAATTGTGGAAATAAAGGGTGCTGGGAAAAATACTCTTCAGAATCAAGAATTTTTGAAGTTCTTTCTGAAACAAGGAACATTAAGAATTTAACATATAACCAAATTCAGAAATGGCTTGATGAAGGCGATCAAGAAGTTCATGAAATGATGGAGCAATTCATTTATTATCTCTCTATCGGTTTAAATAATATGATAAATATGTATAACCCGGAAGTGCTTGTCCTTGATAGTGAATTACTGCGAATGTATCCAGACTCTTTAACAAAAATTAAGGAAAAACTAAATTCCTCCATCAGTCACTATCGGGAGTTAACATTATCCCATATCGGAAAAAAATCCTGTGTTCTCGGAGCATGTGCCCTTGCTATTAAACATTTTTTAGATGTGCCCATGCTGAACTTATCCTATGAACAGCAAGCCATACGAAATGAAAGCGCACTCATTTAGGCGTTTTTACAATAGTTAAACCCCTTTGAAAGGGGTTTTTTCTTATGCACTTTTTAATTTTTCATTTTTTAATAATTTTGAACGAAATAAGCTCCGATCACCCTTTAAATCGGTAATCGGAGCTTTCCATTCATTTATCATTGGATTGATATATTTTTAAGAATTTCTTTTTTCTGCTAAATCAATGGCAAGCTGTTTTGTTTTCACTTTATTTAATGGATATAAGAAGACAAGAATTAAGAAAATCACAAATAAGACAATGAATGGAACTAGTGTACCTAAGGTATGAATCCCATCTAGTGTGCTTTGAGCTTGGGCTTTTAGAGTTGGGTTATAACCAACTGCAGCAATCGCAAAACCGCCAAGACCACCGGCAATTGCCTGACCGACTTTACGTGCAAAAGAATAGATTGAGTAAACGGTTCCATCTTCTCGTAATCCAGTTAAATATTCATGATAGTCGATAACGTCTGTTACAAACGCCCAAACTACTAAGTTAAAAATTCCATAACCAAACATTGCAATTGATAAAATTCCAGTAAATTGATTTGCTGTTAAGTTAGGCAATAAATATAAAGCACCATAAACTACAGCGGCAAGTAGAATGCCTGCAGATGCAATTTCTTTTTTACCGAATTTAGCAACTAACGGTTTAATTAAAGGCATACCAACGAATACTGCTACAGATTGAATAAGTCCTACCATACTTAGTGCTTTTGCGTTGCCAAAATAATCTTTAAATAGGTAGACGTTTACCGTACCAATTAACATGAAACATACCATAAAGGTTAGAGAAGCGATTAAAATCCATAATAATGGCTTGTTTTTTACAAGACCTTTCATTGTTTGGCTTAATTTAACTTTTGGTTTTTCTGTTTCATCCATTACTATTCGTTCAACTGACAATTTATAACATGCCATATAACAGGCGATTGAAAGAACTCCAAAAATAATTGCTCCTAAAAAGAAGTGATTTGCATCTGCTTTATTGTTTACGAACAAAATCATTGGACCGACAACGTTAATGATTAAACCTGCCAAATTGCCCCCTAAAGTACGGAAGCTTGATAGGCTTGTACGCTCAACAGGATCACTTGTAATAACTGATGCCATTGAACCATAAGGAATGTTAACAGTACTATATAAGGTTCCCCACAAAATATAGGTTACAAATGCATAGGCTTCATAAAATCCTGCTGACATTCCTGGAATGTGAACAAACATTAAGACACCTGTAATAACAAGCGGAAAGGACATTCTAAAAATCCAAGGTCTAAACTTTCCATTTTTACCTGCTTTTCTTGTATCAATAAAACGTCCCCATGAAACGTCTGCTACAGCGTCCCATAATCGTGCAATTAAAAACAGTGTACCAACATATGCCGGATTAAGCCCATAAACGTCTGTATAGTAAACCATTAAGAACGCAGCCACTAAAATAAAGAAGAAATCATTCCCGAAATCACCAAATAAATAACCTAGTTTATCTTTCATTCCAAAAGGCTTTGTTGCAGCTATTGGCCCACTTGTTGTTGCATCCACTTTAAGCTTAGCATTTTGACCCATCTTTTACCCCTCCATTACTAGTTTGATTTTGTTTGGAAAATTTAAAATAAATTCTACTAACTCTTTTTTGAGGATTGACTGACTGTTTAAAAATTTGAAACCCTTTTCATTGTCATTTAAAAAAATTTAATCTCGAGATTTTTTAATTAGTTTAGTGAACTAATTAATTATATTTGTATCTTATCACCCACTGTTTAGTTCCGTCAATAATATTTTGAAAGCGCTATTAAAAAATTTTTTCCATTATAAATATTCTGTTTTTAAAGGAATTGCCCAGCATATTCAAGATACCGTTCAATCACTCAAGATTCCTCATACAAGTTCGGAGATTGCAAATATTGTCACATTAAGTATCGGTATTGCTACAATGATTCCAGATCCTTCATCACAGCCGCATCTACTAATTCAAAAGGCGGATACTGCTCTTTATTTATCCAAAACCAAAGGAAGAAACACCGTTTCATCTTTACGCTAGGGGGGTTGCTAAAACAATCCCCTGTATTTTTTCAAAATATTATGCAAATTTTGTTGTATCTTGTGGGAATTACCTGTAAAATTTTCCTAAAGGCATTTTATGGACGGTGAAGTAAATGGAAATTACGAAACACTTTTTCTTAAATCTCACCATTTTAATCATTCTTCTATTTTTTTGTGTCATTTTTTTTGAAAAAAGCAAAAGGACAAATATATCTAAACCTTTTATCATACTATTTTCTATTTTTATTCTTTGGGTTTTTATTCAGTTTTCTTATAATCCTGTTTCCTATGCCAGATATGATTTAAGAATCATACCTTTGGTAATTGGCGGACTTTACGTAGGAATAGGACCTATTCTAATAGCTGCCACAATCATTTTAAGAATTTTCTATGGGATTAATATAGGTTTTTATCAAACATTACTACTTTATGTCCCACTTAGTATTGTTTTATGGAGACTTTATCCGTGGTTTTCAAAGCAAGTTCCTGCTCGTCGCATTTTCATATCAGTCGTTATGGGTATCATTCTTGGAGCTCTTACAGTTATTGGAATGGAATTTGAAAACACTCATTCTAACTTTTTCGATGCTTTGTTTGCCTACTTAGTGATTCCTCCTCTTGGTATTGGAATTATCTCCTATTCTATTGAATTTGTAAGAAGAAATACTGAGATGCGGCAGCAGCTCATTAAAGCGGAAAAATTAAAGGCAGTTGAGCAAATGGGAGCAGCAATATCTCATGAGATTCGAAATCCGCTTACAGCAGCAAGCGGTTTTGTCCAATTGCTGCAGGATGATTATCTTTCCAGGCATAAAAGAAAGGAATACCTCTCGATTGTAAAGGAAGAATTAATATCTGCAGAGAGAGTTATTCAGGATTATTTAACGTTTGCTAAGCCCTCATTAGAAACATTTGAGGAACTCAATGTGAAAAGTGAACTAAGACAGATCATTAATATTCTACAACCATTAGCTAATCAAAATTCTGCAGAAATTTTGACTGATTTTTCCGTTATAGGTTTCATCAAGGGTGATCAACAGAAATTTCGCCAATGCTTTGTAAACGTGCTTAAAAATGGAATAGAGGCGATGCCAAATGGGGGGTATTTATCTATTACTACTGAGTATACCCAAAACAATGTAGCCATTCGAGTGAAAGACACCGGAATTGGAATGACTAGCGAACAACTTGAACGGTTAGGGGAACCCTTTTATTCGACAAAAGGTAAAAACGGAACGGGACTAGGAATGATGGTTGTCTATAGCATTGTTCGGGCAATGGACGGGAACATTTGGGTCGAAAGTGAACTCGGAGTGGGAACAACCTTTCATTTTGAGTTTCCGACTATATCTTCTCTAATGAAAGATGAATAATTGTAAAACGACGGGCTAATTATAAGCCCGTCGTTTTTTTATGATTACTTTCCGATAAACATTTGTGACCAATGTTTACCTGTTCCTTCATAGCCAACCCCAATGTTAGTAAATTTGGAGCTTAAAATGTTTGCACGATGTCCTGGGCTGTTCATCCAGGCAGTAACAACTTCCTGTGGTGTGCGCTGGCCTTGTGCAATATTTTCACCTGCTGCTCTATAGGTTACACCAAAATCTCTCATCATGTCGAATGGTGAACCATAAGTTGGGCTGGTATGCGAAAAATAATGGTTTTGCTGCATATCGACAGCTTTCTTTTGGGCAACTCCACTTAGCTGTGTATCAGCTTTTAAAGCTGGAAGACCATTTTTACTTCTTTGTGCATTCGTTAAATCAATAACCTGCTGCGCAAATTGGCTGACTGCCCCAGTGGTTGGAGCGGGAGCTTGCGTCTGAGCAGGCTGCTTTGGTGCTGGTGCAGCTGGCTGTGCTGGCTGCGTTTGATTTGGAGCCGGGGCAGCTGGCTGTGCCGGCTGCGTTTGATTTGGAGCCGGTGAAGTTACCTTCGGTGTAGGTGTTGTAACCCTCGGCGCTTGTTGTCCGGCTGGTGCCCCCGCATTTGGAGTTTGCTGCTGTAAATACGGCTGAAGTTGCTGCTGTAAATATGGCTGTATTTGCTGCATCATCCCCGACAAATTGGCTTGGCTTGGATCAAGACGAACAAATTGGTATTTAGCATCCCTGGTTAATACCGCTTGTGTATGCGGATATTGATCGCTATCTAAGTTTGTTTGATATGCCGAAATCATATCATCCTTATTTCGTCTAACTTTACGATTGTCATTAAACAGATTTAAGTCAAGATCCCGGTTATTTCTATTCGTGTAATCCTCTGTAAGCGGTCCGTTGTGGTCGATGCCATCATCCCTGCCATTACGGACATCCATAATACGGTTATTCCTATCTGTGATATTCATCCTAGTTCGATCATTTAAATCATTTTTATTATTGTTGTTACAAGCAGCAAGTCCCATTGTTAGGACAGCTGTTAAAACTAACCCCACTGGTTTTTTTATCAATTGAAATACCTCCTCCTTGCAAAAAGAATCACTTGCCTTCTTATTTTTAATTTTTTTGGAGAAAGTATTAATGGTAATAAACGTCTTAATCACCAAGGAATGATAAACACCAAATAAAATAAAAAAACAGATGCATGAATGCAGCTGTTTAGCGTTTCATTTGAATCTTAAATTTATATCGATCTGCTCTATAAACAGATTTAACAAATTCAACAGGAGTACCATTTTGCAGGTAAGTATTTCGTTGAATTAACATAACCGGCGCCCCTTTGGAAATTTTTAAATGATTTGCCTCGGTTTGACTTGCAATAGAGGACTCGATAGCTTGTGAAGCACTATCGATTCTTAGATTCAATTGTCCTTCAATGTAGGCGTATAAGGATTGATTCACAATATCTTCCGTAAGTCCTTTTATAAGGTTTGCTGAAATATAATTGGTTTCTAAAGCCATGGGAACCCCATCAGCTAAACGGATCCGCTTTATTTCATATACCGGCCCATATTCTTGTATCGCTAATTGACCGGCAATTTGACTTGTTGCAGGAATAATCTCGAAATGGATTAATTGACTCCCTGGGGAAAGTCCTCTTGAAATCATATCTTCCGTGAAGCTTGTCAGTCCCTGCAAAGGCTGTTCAATTTTCCGTTCGGCGACAAATGTTCCTTTCCCCTGCAAACGATTTAAATAACCCTCATTTACTAGCTGGGTAAAGGCCTGTCTGACAGTCATCCGGCTTATTTTGTACTTTTCAGCATATTCTCTTTCAGGAGGCAAAGCATCTCCAGGCATTAATTCACCATTTTCAATTAATTCTTTTATATGTTCTTCCAGTTGATAATAAAGTGGAATGGGGGAGTTTTTATTAATCATCTCCAACTTACACCTTTCTCATTTAAACTAGGGCGATTACTGATTCGCACTTTATTTTTAAAGATTTAACAATGAACCTTTAATCCCGCAACCGCCGCTTTATCTGCAATAATTGTAACACATGGATGATTTTTCAACACAGATGCAGGAAAACTTTCATTTATTTCTCCGTTTAAAAGCTTAAACAATGCATCTTTTTTGTTTTCTCCGGATACCAACAGGAGAATTTCTTTACTTTTTAAAATAGTGGATATCCCCATTGTAATCGCTTTTGTTGGTACTTCTTCAATTCGATTAAAAAACCTGGCATTGGCATTAATGGTAGACTGAGCTAATTCGACCATATGAGTCATTGAATGAAACGATGTCCCAGGTTCATTAAATCCTATATGGCCGTTACCGCCAATTCCAAGAATTTGCAAATCAATGCCGCCATGTTTCTCGATTAGACTCTCATAGCGCAAGCATTCTTCTTCAACATTTTTAATATCGCCTCGGGGGACATTTGTTTTATTTTTATTAATATCAATATGATTAAACAGCTGCGCATCCATGAAATAGCGGTAACTATTCTTGTTATCACCTGAAAGACCAACGTATTCATCTAAGTTGAAGGTTGTTACATTTTGATAGGAAGTCCCATTCTTTTGATGGTTTTCAATTAAATTTTTATAAGTTCCTATTGGTGTCCCGCCTGTGGCAAGGCCTAATTTTATCCTTGGATTTTGACAAACTTTTTCAATTATATATTCAGCCGCTTTGCGACTCATTTCTGTATAATCTTTTACTTCAATGACTTTCATTGGGTATACCCTCCTTTTTAAAAGCAAGAATGCCGCGGCAAAATGTCATAAACACTTCCATTTTGTCATCAAGGATGACGATGTCAGCATCTTTGCCAACGGCGATACTGCCTTTTCGCTCAAAAATATTTAATTGTTTAGCAGGATTTACAGAGGCCATTTCAATCGCTTCTTCAATTGAACAACCTGTGTAAGATAAAATATTTTTAACTGCCTGCCCTAATTTTAATATGCTTCCAGCCAGAGTTCCGTTAGCTAACATTGCTTTTCCATCTTTAACCGTTACTTCTTGGCCGCCAAGGTCATACATGCCATTTTTCAAGCATTTTGCTCTCATGGAATCTGTAATTAATAGTAAACCATCGCTCCGCTTTTGCTTATAAGCGAGATGAACCATTTCTGGCCGGACATGGACCCCATCAACAATAATTTCTGCTTTTAGTTCATCATGTAAAAATGCAGCACCCACTACACCTGGTTCACGGTGATGAAGTCCCCTCATTTGATTGAAGAGATGCGTAACATGATTTGCCCCTGCTTCGATTGCATCCTCAACCTGTTCATAAGTGGCATTAGTATGGCCAAGGGATGCAATAACACCGTTTTCCTTTAAATAGCGTATCATTTCAAGTCCGCCAGGCTGCTCAGGAGCTAACGTAACAAGTTTGATCGTTTCGTTGGACATCTTCTGCCACACTTTAAATAACTCAAGATTAGGGTCCACAATATGCTGAATCGGCTGAGCCCCTGCCATCTTTGCGTTGACAAAAGGACCTTCAAGATGAATGCCCAGTATTTCTGCAGTACCTTGAGGATGTTGATTTTTGATGTAGTTTCCAGCATTTATTAAAGCCTGTTCAATTTGTTTTCCTTCTTGTGTCATCGTAGTAGCCAAAAAACTTGTGGTTCCTTCCTGCGGCAGGGCCCGAACTATTGTATCCAGAGCTTCTCTTGTTGCATCCATCGTATCAGCACCGGCCACTCCATGAATATGGACATCGATGAAACCTGGAACTGCTTTAAAATGGCCAGGCAATTCTATAATCTGATAGTTGTCATCATTAGTTAACTCGCTTAATGAGCCTATTTCAATGATTGTTTCGTCTTCTATTTTTATAAAGCCATCTTCAATTATCTGGTCATCTGAATAAACACGTACACCCTTCAGTAAAATATGATTATCTTTTAGAATCATCTTCAATACTTCCTTTCAGGTTATACCTAAATTTTAGCATCACCATTATCTAGTTGTCTATACCAATTGTTACAAAAAATATATCTGAAAATTTTATTTTCCTTATAAATTAGCTATTTTCCATTATTAACATCTCTAATCGTAAAAAAAAATTTAAAATTGGTATAGACGTCTATAGATGTTTAATGGTATATTTACTTTGGAAAAGCGCTTACACCCTGCTATCAACTTTTTTATGAAATCATCATTTTTTCATTTGTTTTTTTCAAATTTTTTTATAGGAGGTACTACGATGAAGAAATATTTACAAAGAATTGGCCGTTCATTGATGTTACCTGTAGCTGTTTTGCCAGCAGCAGCTATTTTAATGGGTATAGGTTATTGGATCGATCCAACTGGCTGGGGTGCTGATAGTCCACTGGCTGCTTTCTTAATTAAAGCGGGCTCATCCATTATTGATAATATCCCTATCCTTTTTGCCGTTGGTGTAGCACTAGGAATGGCGAAAGAAAAAGACGGTTCGTCAGCATTAAGTGGTTTGGTTGCTTATCTGGTTGTGACAACCTTGCTTTCCACAGGATCAGTTGCCTTGCTGCAAGGGATTAAACCAGAAGAGGTAGATCCTGCTTTTGGAAAAATCGGAAATGCCTTTGTTGGTATTCTTTCCGGTATTGTTGCATCCGTGATGTACAATCGCTTTAGCCATGTTAAATTGCCAGATGCTTTAGCATTTTTCTCCGGTAAACGGCTTGTGCCAATTATGACTGCAGTTTCTATGCTTATTGTTTCAGCAATATTATTCTTCTTATGGCCTGTGATCTTTACAGGACTTGTATCATTCGGTAAAGGTATTTCTCATTTAGGTGCTTTTGGAGCAGGTTTATATGGATTCTTTAACCGTTTATTGATTCCTACAGGTTTGCACCATGCCTTAAACTCCGTATTCTGGTTTGACGTAGCAGGAATTAATGATATCGGTAATTTCTGGGCTGGAAAAGGTACAAAAGGCGTTACTGGTATGTACCAAGCAGGTTTCTTCCCTGTCATGATGTTTGGTTTGCCAGCAGCAGCATTAGCGATGTACCATACAGCAAAAGATAAGAAGAAAAAGACAGTGGCATCCTTAATGTTAGCCGCAGGTTTCGCAGCATTCTTTACTGGTGTTACAGAGCCAATCGAATTTGCCTTTATGTTTGTAGCTCCAATGCTTTATGTGGTACATGCTGTTTTAACAGGTATATCATTAGCCATCGCAGCAGCATTCCATTGGACAGCAGGATTTGGCTTCAGTGCCGGTTTAGTTGACTTTATCTTAAGTTCAAGATTACCATTGGCAAACCACCCTTACATGTTAATAGTTCAAGGTTTAGTGTTTGCGGTTATCTATTATTTCTTATTCCGATTTATTATTACGAAATTCAACTTAATGACTCCTGGACGTGAAGAAGATGATGAAGAGTCATCTGACGTAACTGTTCCAGCAGGTGACAGCAAATTTGCCGTCATAGCAGCTCAGATTTATGAAGGATTAGGCGGAGACGACAATGTTACTTCTGTAGACAATTGTGTAACGCGCTTAAGAATGGAAGTAAAAAACATGAATGCCGTCGACCAACAAAAAATTAAAGCGACTGGTGTCCCAGGAATTAATATTGTTGGAAAGCAAAGCATTCAAGTAATTGTCGGAACGAATGTACAATTCGTGGCAGATGAAATTCTAAAACTTCGAGGTAAAAAACCTACTGGAATGAGTCCAGCAACTTTATCAAAAGTGGCCGCTCCGGTTGAAACGAATCGACTCACACAACTTTCTGATAAAGATTTTGTTATGCCAATCCAAGGAGAAATTATCCCGATTACTGAAGTGCCAGACCAAGTATTCTCACAAAAAATGATGGGTGACGGTTTTGGAATTGTTCCATCAAAAGGTACGGTTGTTTCACCAGTTGACGGTGAAATTATGAATGTTTTCCCTACGAAGCATGCAATTGGAATTAAATCTAATCAAGGATATGAAATCCTTATTCATATTGGCCTGGATACAGTCAATTTAAAAGGTGAAGGCTTTACTATACTTGTTGAAGAAGGACAAAAAGTTACGAAAGGTCAGGAAATCCAGAAATTTGATTTAGATTTCCTTAAGAAATCAGTTCCATCAGTTGTAACTCCAGTTATCTTTACAAACTTAACAAAATTAAACGTAAAGAAACAAGGACACTCAGCTCAAGGCCAGGACGGAATCCTCTCAATTGAATAGCAGCAAAAATCGACAGGTACCTGGCACCTGTCGATTTTTTGTTACGCATATTGTTTTGATTCTTCTTTTTGAAAGAAGCTTTTCATCGCATGGAATACATCTGCTTTTTGTTTTAGGATATAGTAGCGAAAATGCTCATCTTTGATGTTTTTGTAAGCGGACATTAAGGTCGAATGGCGATTGTATTGATTTACTTCCCCATATCCAAACATATTGGATACCTTCATCAATTCTTCAACCAACTTCACACAACGGGCGTTATCCGATGTGAGATTATCACCGTCTGAAAAGTGGAATGGGTAAATGTTGAATTTTCGTGGATTATATTTAGCGTCAATGATCTCCAGGGCTTTGCGGTATGCGGATGAACATATCGTTCCACCGCTTTCTCCTTTCGAGAAGAAGTCTTCTTCAGAAACTACTTTTGCCTCGGTATGATGAGCTATAAACTCTATCTCTACCGTTTCATACTTTGTACGTAAAAATCTTGTCATCCAGAAGAAAAAGCTGCGCGCCATGTATTTCTCCCAAATCCCCATAGATCCACTCGTATCCATCATTGCGATAACAACAGCCTTAGAGTCTGGTTTAACTACTTCATTCCAGGTTTTAAATTTCAAATCATCCTTGTAAATCGGGTGGAATGCCGGGTTCCCACTCATGGCATTCCGCTTAAAAGCAGACATCATTGTCCGTTTCTTATCAATGTTCCCCATAAGTCCTGTTTTGCGGATATCATTGAATTCTATGTTTTCAATAAGATGTTCCTGCTCTTCTTTCTTTTTCAGATTTGGAAGCTCCAATTGTTTAAATAAAGCCTCCTCAAGCTCCATTAATGACACTTCGGCTTCAAAATAATCTTCGCCTGCCTGATCTCCTGCTCCCTGCCCTTTGCCTGGAGCTTTTTGCCCGCTGGAACCGTCACGTGCTACTACATCACCGACTTGACTGTCACCGTCACCTTGGCCCACGTGTTTGTTTTTGTCATAATTATAACGAATTTTATATTCGTCCAATGAACGAATTGGAATTTTTACCACATCTCGACCATTAGACATAATTATGCTTTCTTCTGTAATTAAGTCTGGAAGATTGTTGCGAATTGCCTCCTGGACTTTTTCCTGATGCCGTTGCTGGTCATCGTGGCCTTTACGGTGGAGGGACCAATCTTCTCTTGAAATGACAAATTGATGGTTATTATCTGACAATGTAAACCCCTCCTTATTAAATTATTCACTTTCAAAATGCACACTTTTTAATCACACTCATACAATAACCCAAATGAAAAAATCAGATAAAATATGGATTACTTTATCCTATGCAGAAACCGCGAATAATTTACAAATAATTTTGACAATTGGGTTATTGCCTACTAATTTGGACAAGATTTATTTTTTTACATAGGAAAAAAACAGACTGGCAGATTGCTTCTACCAGTCCCTTGGCTTTTATCGATTTAATAAACTTCCGACATAGCGCAGCAATTCATTCGCTGAAGTCGAATTATATCCATGTTCATCAATTAAACGTGCTACTACATCATTAATCTTCTTTAGCTGCTGCTCATCTGGTGTTTTTGAAGACGTAGTTATCTTAACAACATCCTTTAGATCCGCAAATAATTTCTTTTGAATGGCTTCACGAAGTCTATCATGCGAATTATAATCAAACCGCTTGCCTTTTCTTGCAAATGCTGAAATTCTTATCAATATTTCTTCTCTAAACGCCTTTTTCGCATTTTCAGAGATTCCAATTTGTTCTTCAATCGAACGCATTAATTTTTCATCAGGATTAATTTCTTCCCCTGTTAAAGGATCACGCAGTTTCGCTTTATTGCAGTAAGCTTCAACATTATCCAGATAATTATCCATTAATGTCTTGGCCGATTCTTCATAGGAGTAAACAAATGCCTTTTGAACTTCATTTTTGGCAATATTATCATACTCTTTTCGAGCAATCGAGATATAATTCATATAACGTTCACGCAGCTCAGCAGTAATAGATGGATGTTGATCAAGCCCATCTTTTAATGATCTTAATACATCTAAGGCATTAATAGAAGGCACTTCTTTTCTAATGATAGTCGATGAAATCCGGTTAATGACATAGCGGGGGTCAATACCGCTCATGCCTTCATCTGGATACTCTTTCTTAAGTTCTTCCACATCAGCAGTATTAAATCCTTCTACATTTTCCCCGTCATAGAGGCGCATTTTCTTCACTAAATCAATATCACCTTTTTTAGGATCCTTCAAACGAGTAAGAATGGTAAACATGGCTGCCACTCTTAAGGTATGAGGTGCAATATGAACATCAGAAACATCGCTTTCTCTAATCATCTTTTCATAAATTCTTTCTTCTTGTGAAACTTTTAGATTATAAGGAATCGGCATGACGATAATCCTGGAGTGTAATGCCTCATTCTTCTTATTAGAAATAAAGGAACGATATTCAGTTTCGTTTGTATGAGCAACGATTAGCTCATCCGCGCTAATGAGCGCAAACCTGCCTGCTTTGAAGTTTCCTTCCTGTGTTAACGAAAGTAAATGCCAAAGGAATTTCTCGTCACATTTTAGCATCTCTTGGAATTCCATCATCCCACGGTTTGCTTTATTAAGCTCACCATCAAAACGGTAAGCACGTGGATCTGATTCAGAACCAAATTCAGCAATCGTTGAAAAATCAATACTGCCTGTTAAATCTGCAATATCTTGTGATTTTGGATCCGATGGACTAAAGGTACCAATTCCTGTTCGTTTATCCTCTGAGAAAAAGATACGTTCGACTAACACGTCTTCAATTCTGCCGCCATAATCCTGTTCAAGCCGCATCATATTTAGCGGTGAAAGATTTCCTTCAATTCGAATTCCATACTCTTCATAAAAATCCGCACGTAAATGATGTGGGATTAAATGAAGCGGATCTTCATGCATTGGACAGCCCTTAATGGCGAACACAGACCCTCTAGCAGAGTGAGAATAGCTCTCTAAGCCTCTTTTAAGCATCGTTACTAGCGTAGATTTACCGCCGCTCACCGGCCCCATTAATAACAAAATACGTTTTCTTACGTCTAGCCTTTTCGCTGCTGGGTGGAAATATTCTTCAACTAGACGTTCCAGTGCTTCCTCTAAACCGAATAATTGATTGCTAAAAAAATTGTACTTCTTCGTCCCTTTTTCCTCTTCAATTCCTGCATCCTTAATCATATTATAAACTCGAGAATGTGCAGATTGTGCTACCCATGGCTTTTCCTTTAACAACAATAGATAATCAGCGAATGATCCTTCCCAACGCAGTTTTTCCTCTTCTTCTCGATACATCTCGATTTTTTTTAAAATATCCATAAGGCCCTCCCCCGAAAGCTTAATCAGAGACGATTAATATACTCTATGCACATTGTCTATTGAACATGCGTAACGAAGAAGAGATACTGTCTATCTTTTTTGTTTTAATAAAAGGAATATTGCACTTTTCATTTTTTTAGGATAGGCTATAATAATTATATGTGATAAATTGTATGACGAAGGGGGCAATACATAACATGAACACTTTCATTGTTATTTTAGTAATGGTTACATTTTTAGCAGCGATCTTCACCTCAGGATACAATGACAAACCAGGAACAAAATAATCCTTCCATACAAAAGGGCTGCTATTTTTTAGCAGCCCTTTTTCATATTGACTTTGTTAATTGGAATGTTGATTTCCGCTCCAGGCGCTTTTCTTTCCGCGGGCGGTCCGGGGAGCCTCCTCGGCGCTTTAGCGCCTCCGGGGTCTCCCCTGCCCCGTCCTCCCGCAGGAGTCTCGCGCCTTCCGCTCCAATCAACATAGTTTCAAGATAAAAAGTAACCACATCCTTCATCTTAAATCTAATTTATTTTTTTGGATAAATTCCTTCATGTACATTCTATTTTGCTTTTCAAGCATTTTTCCCATCTGCTCGGTCCAACGGTCGTTTCTCTTTCCTTCCGTTCTTTGAATATAATAGTTAGATATCAACTCATCATATTCTTCCAGTTGCCGGTTATACATTTCCGTATTTTGTTGATATTCATCTTCATGGTAAATATGATCAAACGGCAGTCTTGGTTTACGGTCATTTTGTTTTACTGGATGCCCGACCGCTAGTCCAAATAAAGGGATTACTCTTTCTGGTGTTTTTAAAACCTCTTGAACTTCCTCGAGGTGGTTGCGAATTCCTCCTATGTAACAAATACCAAGTCCCAAAGATTCCGCAGCAATAGCCGCATTTTGTGCTGCTAATGCTGCATCGATGAGAGCAACCATAAATTTTTCCGTGCTTTCAATCGATGAATTGACGTTTTTCTGCTCATTTTCACCAATAATCGTATGGCGGTAGAGATCTGCACAAAAAACAAAGAAATGGCCATTTTTTTCAACATATTCCTGTCTTCCTGCAATATCGGCTAGTCTCCTCTTTTTCTCACTATCCTTAACCCCAATAATTGAGTAGGCCTGGATAAAGCTTGAGGTTGATGCTGATTGAGCAGAGGTGACAATCGTTCTTATTTGTTCTTCGGTTAAAGGTTTATCCTCAAAGTGTCGAATAGAGCGATGATTAAGTATAGTTGCTATCGTTTCATTCATATCCTGTATCCTTTCTTGTTAGCAAAAAGAGGCCCAAACCCTAGGACCTCCTTGCAATTATTTCAAATGAACATAGTTTTGCTGGCGAAGTGCTTCATAAATAAGAATCGCCGCTGTATTGGAGAGATTCAAAGAACGAATATTATCATTCATTGGAATCCTTAACGAAACCTCTTTATTTGTTTCAATAACGTCTTTTGGCAGACCTGTTGTTTCCCGGCCAAAGATAAAATAATAGTCCTTGTCTGGATTACTATAATCAAAGCTGCTATGCGGTTTTTGCCCAAACTTTGTTAAGTAAAAGAATTCCCCGCCGGCATTTTTTTCGTAAAAATCCTCTAATGAATCGTAATAAGTGATATTTACATGTTCCCAATAATCTAATCCTGCTCTTTTTAACATCTTGTCATCAGTTGAAAAGCCAAGCGGGCGAATTAAATGTAAAGCGGTATCGGTACCTGCACAGGTTCTCGCTATATTCCCTGTATTTGAAGGAATTTGTGGTTGATATAGTACTACATGTATGGACACGAATTTCACCTCAGAAAAAAAACTCTATCTGAATTATACCACTATGACATTGGCTTTCAAGATTAGTGCCTTTAATCAAGAATGTGGTAAAACCTATATTTGATATTTGGTGTATAGGCGGAAGAATCTTCATACGCCCAGTATCTCATTCGGCTATTGTAGGTGTGTGCATTTACTAATGGCATTCCATTCGCGTCCTTTGCCGTGACAATGGTATTATGATTAAACCGTCCGTCCCCTTCAAAATCATAGCAAATTACATCACCTAATAATAATTGATCGGGATTGCTTACCTCTTTTGCCCTTAATCCAGCAGTAGATTTAGAAAAATATAAGCGAAGGGCGTTGGCAATTGCCCAGCTATAGCTCCAGTTATGATTTTGCATCCACCATCCTAAACCGCGATTCGGATATCCTCTCATTGGCCCCCCAGCAACATGAAGACATTGGGAGATAAAGTTCGTACAATCATTTTCAAACTTTTTATAGGCTGGATTATAGCTGTTCCACCAGCGTTCAGCATACTGAATCGCTTTTAACCGATTATATTGATAGCTTAATCGATCGAAGGTATCCGGCATGAAAGGCTCGGAATATTCCACAGGCTGGGAGCCATTCTCTAAGGGTTTGATTTCCCCATCCATTATTAATGTTTCTTTATAAAATTTGGCTACTCTTTCTTCGACTTCCTCTTCCAAATAAAGATTGCCTTTTTGTTTAATTAAATATTGATAATGAGCATTGTATTTTATCGTTTGAAAATCATCTTCACATTTATTTTCAAGGATCTTCCCAGCTGCTTTCACTTTGACGATTTCTGCAGATCTTTTTGCTAAGGATTCAAGTTTCCTATCTGCTTTTGAAAAATTATCCTTGGAATTTCTGTGATTCGCTACAAATTGTTGAATCCTTTTTTCAAATAGTTCTTGTAGAATTTCACGCATAATATTCTCTCCTTTCCCTTCATACTTATGAAAGAAATTAAAAAAAAAGAGCGGAACCGTTTTGGTTCGCTCCTAGAATTAGTTATAAAAGTTTAAGCCTTTTTTAATTTCAAGTTGGACTTCTTGATCTGTTTCTTGTTCTTCAGCCTTTTTTAATGCCGCTAATGCAGTTTCTCCACCAATTTTACCTAGTGCCCAAGCTGCCGTGCCCTTTGCTATAGGACTTACTTCATTTTCTAATATGTCTACTAAATCGGGAACCGCAGATTCATCTTTAAAATGAGCAAGTGCGATAATGGCATTTCGCTGAATAGGCTTCTTCCCACGCCAAGATCCTGCCAATGAACCAAATCGCTTTTTAAATTCTCGGTTGCTTAATTTTAGAATCGGTCTTAGTAATGGTTTGGCGACTTCGGGATCAGGTTCCATTTCGTCATGAAAATGAAAGTTCTTCCCTTTATTATGCGGGCAAGCAGTTTGGCAGGAATCACAGCCATATATACGATTTCCAATCTTTTCTCGAAACTCGTCCGGAATGAGTTCTTTTGTTTGAGTTAAAAATGAAATACAACGCTGAGCATTAATTTGACCGCCTTGAACTAATGCACCGGTTGGACAGGCCTCCAAACACTTTGTGCATGTTCCGCATTGGTCTTCTATTGGTGTATCGGGCTCAAAAGGAATATTCGTAATCATTTCACCTAAATATACATATGAGCCAAATTCGGGAGTAATGATGGCACAGTTTTTTCCGCTCCAGCCAATTCCAGCTCTTTCTGCAACCGCCCGATCTGAAAGCTCTCCTGTATCGACCATTGATTTTAAGCGGACATCTGGTACCTTTGTTAAAATAAACTCTTCCAGCTTTTTGAGCCTGTCTCTTAGAATATGATGATAGTCGAGCCCCCAGGAGGCTCGGCTGAAAATACCTCTTCTTTCTCCCTTTTTACTTTCAACCCGTTCGTTCATTTTGGAAGGATAGGCAAGAGCAATCGAAATGATTGATTTTGGTTCTTGCAAGAGTAGTGCCGAGTTCACTCGTTTCTCAATATCTCGCTCTTCAAAACCGGATTGGAATCCAAGTTCTTGTTGTGTTATTAGTCTGTTTTTTAGTTCGGTGAAAGGGTCGGCACTGCTGAATCCGATTTTATCGATTCCGATTTCTTTGCTGTAGGCAATAAGTTCTTCTTTTAATTTTTTGGCGTTCACTTTGGCTGCCTCCCTTCTTCGTGAATGATCTATTCCCCTAGGTTGTTTAATTGTTTATAGCACATCTATTTATGATAAACTATTTTCAATGAATTTTGGAGGTGTGATTGTTGGAAATTCAAGTTTCATCGGACCTTTTTAAGGAGATTCCTCATTTTAAATTAGGAGTCATTAAATACAATGGTATTACCGTTGGGGATTCACCGCAAATGCTTAAAGGAAGACTTCAGATGTTCCAGGAGTCTATTTATTTTGATTTAGAGGATAAAAATGTTACGGAGCTCTCTGGAATCCAGGAATGGCGTGCTATTTTTAAAAAGATTGGCAAGGACCCTAATCGGTACCGTCATTCTGCTGAGGCACTTTACAGGAGGGTTCAAAAGCAAAATTATCTTTCGTCTGTTCAAAGTGCGATTGATATTAATAATTTTTTCTCGTTGCAATATCAAGTCCCTATCGGTATTTATGACCTAGATAGTCTCAAAGGGCACGTAGAGGTTCGGCTAGGTGCAGAGGGAGAAGAGTACATTGGTTTAAATGGCCGTTCTAACTCTTTAGAGCGCCTTATTGTTGCCTCTGATTCAATTGGACCGTTTGGGAGTCCGTTCGTGGATTCTTCCAGAACACCAGTAACGTTAGATACCAAGAATGCACTGCAAATTATTTATTTGAGACCATCAACGGACTGGGAAAATGCTAATAAGCTGACTGAATCTTTAATGAATATGTTTATTCAGGTACATGGCGGGGAAGGTTCTTACAGGATTTTGGCTAATAGTGTTAATTAGTCTTAATGACTTTGGTTGACCCATTTTTAGGTTAACTGGCTTTATAAACCGCTCATATTGACCCTGAAGCATGTTTTTTAGGTTTACGGGCTTTATGAACCGCTCTTATTGACCGTGAAGCGTATTTTTTGGGGTCACGGGCTTTATGAACCGTTCTTATCGACCGTGAAGCGTATTTTTTGGGGTTCACGGGCTTTATGAACCGTTCTTATCGACCGTGAAGCGTATTTTTTGGGGTTCACGGGCTTTATGAATTATTTAATTTGAATTCTACCTTATAAATGAAAAAACGCAACGCATCGTTCTCTTTTGTAACGATACACTGCGTTAGTTAATATGTATGGAGCGGGTGATGAGAATCGAACTCACAACATCAGCTTGGAAGGCTGAGGTTTTACCACTAAACTACACCCGCATATAATTTAATAATGTCAAATTAGTGAACTAAAGTTGACTTTTTCATAATACACAGTTTTTTTATGGACGTCAAGTAATTATTGCACTTTTTGTCGAATTTTCCCCAAGAAATTAATAAGCCTACAATTAATTATAATATTATTAATTGTAGGCTTATTAAATGACTAATTTTGTTGATGGTCTTCAAAAGAACATTTATTTAGTGGGACAACCTTTGTTTTATGGATGACTTTATAACCGATCCAAATCACTAAAAAAATTGGCAATCCAATATATGATACAGCAGCTCCGTACCAATCAATGTTGCCTGTCATAAATGCTTGATAATTTTGTCCAAGAATGATAATAATGCACATTGCTAATGCAAGGATGGGACCAAGAGGGAACCATTTCGCCTTGTATTTAAGTTCATTCAGGTCTCTTCCCTGGGCAATGTAGGCTTTTCTAAAACGATAGTGGCTCAAAGCAATCCCTACCCAGGCAATAAATCCGGTTAAACCTGATGCATTTAATAGCCATGTATATACTTGATCGCCGAAAATGGACGTTAAAAAGGCAAGTCCTCCAATAATCGTTGTCATAACTAGCGCATTCATCGGAATTCCGCGCTGGTTTACTTGTTGTAAAAATTTCGGTGCCTGTCCGTCCTTTGCCATAGACCATAGCATTCGAGTTGAGGCATATAGCCCCGACGTTCCGCATGACAAAACAGAAGTTAAGATAACCGCGTTCATGACAGAGGCTGTAAAGGCAATACCAGCTTTTTCAAAAACGAGAGTAAATGGGCTTACAGCAATTTTGTCAACGTCCCCGCCCAACAGTTCAGGACTGGTATAAGGGATTACTAGCCCAATGACTGCAATAGCCCCAATATAAAATAGAAGAATTCGCCAAAATACTTGCCGGATTGCTTTCGGTATGTTTTTCTTGGGATTTTCACTTTCACCTGCTGCAATCCCTACCAGTTCAGTCCCTTGAAAGGAAAAACCAGCGATGAAAAATATACTTAACACAGACATAAAGCCTCCGCTTACCGGAGCATCTCCCAATGTAAAGTTTTTAAACCCGATATACTCACCTCCGAAAATCCCAAAGATGGTGAGAACACCGACGCCAATAAAAACAATGATAGTAATAACTTTTATTAAAGCGAACCAATACTCAGATTCTCCGTAACTTTTAACTGACAAAGCATTCAATAAAAAGATTAGTCCTAAAAACAGGGCACTCCAAACGATGCTTGGCACATCCGGAAGCCAGAATTTCATAATGATGGCTGAAGCAACGATTTCAACTGCCAGGGTAACAGCCCAGTTGAACCAATAATTCCAACCGAGCGCAAATCCTAATGCTGGGTCAACAAAACGGCTGGCATATGTGGCAAATGATCCGGAAACCGGTAAAAAGGTAGCCATTTCACCGAGGCTTGTCATCAAAAAATAGACCATGATTCCAATCGCGCTATATGCTATCATGGCACCACCCGGTCCAGCTGTTTGAATGGACGCACCTGTCGCTAAAAACAGCCCCGTACCAATTGATCCCCCAATCGCAATCATTGTCATGTGACGTGCCTTTAAATTGCGTTTAATTCCATCATTGGTTTCCTGATTATTCTGACTTTTTTCTTCGATTTTAATGGCTTCCATCCTTTTTCCACCTTCACAATTAGGATATTAACGAAATGGCAATGGATAATTTATCCCCCCCTTAGAAAGAGGGAGTTAAATTATCCGATATTATTGATTTTTTTACTATCAGCCATAAGATGGATTACTTATTTAGAAAAATCAAAGTAGTTTCGCTTTAATAAGCGTGGAGCAGCCATAAGTGTGTCAAATGCCAAACTTTTTTCAAGCTTTGAAGTATCGATTAAAAATAGCTGGTCTTCAATTTTCTGTACCGTTTCATCAGTTTGGTAGGTAATACCACATTCTGAGCAATGGAAGGCTGGTGTGTCCTGAATTTCAATTGTTTTCGTACCGTCCGGTAGTTCCCAATACACTGTGTTGCCCGTTTCAACTGCTGTGTCAGATCCGCACCATTGACAATTCAACATTATTCCTCCCTTGCTCCTACAGTCTCATACTTGCTCATTTGGGCATGGAATTTTTTCTCTTTCAATTCATCACGTTTCTCTCGTTTATCCTTTAAAGAGCTATGTTCCGGATTTTCCTTATACGTTTTGCGGCGGTCCAATCGTTTTAAACCTTCTGGAATTAGGTTAAATTTCGTATCATCAATAATGGACAGTACACCATTGCTTTCAAAATTTTTAAATACTTCAGGATAAATCTTTTTATAATAATCCTCTGCACTTCCTGGATGGTAATTTTCAGGTTCCGGATAAGATGTAATGACACCTTCAAAGTTACGCAAAACTACTTTATTGGAACTTTGAGAAATGATATAGTTCGGCTGCAATGGAATTTTCCCACCTCCTCCAGGAGCATCAACAATGAAGGTTGGAACGGCGTAACCCGAAGTGTGACCTCGAAGCCCTTCCATGATTTCCAATCCTTTGCTGATTGGTGCACGGAAATGGCCGATCCCTTCTGATAAGTCACACTGGTAAATGTAATATGGACGCACGCGAATTTTAACGAGGTCATGCATAAGCTGTTTCATGATTGGAACGCTGTCATTAATGCCTGCAAGAATAACGGCTTGGTTGCCTAGTGGTACGCCCGCATTTGAAAGCATTTCGCATGCTCGCTTTGAATCTTCCGTAATTTCCATCGATGTATTGAAATGCGTATTCAGCCATACTGGATGATACTTTTTCAAGATATTGCAAAGATTTTCAGTAATACGCTGTGGGAATACAACCGGTGCTCTTGTACCGATTCGAATAATTTCCACATGTGGAATTTCACGTAAATTCTTTAAAATATACTCTAAAATATTGTCATTGATAAGGAGTCCGTCTCCTCCAGAAATTAGCACATCACGGATTTGCGGAGTGGAAGCAATATAATTAATGGCATTGTCTAACTGTTTCTTAGGTACTCCCATTCCAATTTGACCTGAGAAACGTCTTCTTGTGCAGTAGCGGCAGTACATCGAGCACTGGTTCGTTACCAGGAACAATACACGGTCCGGATAACGATGCGTTAGACCAGGTACCGGTGAATCCTCATCTTCATGGAGCGGATCCTCCAAATCATATCTTGTTTTATACAATTCCTGAGAAATTGGAACAGACTGCATACGAATCGGACATCTTGGATCATCTTGGTCCATCAGCGATGCATAATATGGCGTAATGTTTAATGGAATGGTTTTGGTAGCAATTTTAACTCCTTCTTCTTCTAGTGGTGTTAAATTGATCACTTTCTTTAAGTCTTCAAGAGTTTTAATGGTGTTTGTCAATTGCCATACCCAGTCATTCCATTGCTCGTCAGTTACATCTTTCCAAAGCTCGATCTCTTTCCAATGTTTTTTTGGTTTAAATAAAGTGTTTCTCATTCTTTTCCCCTCCTGGAATTCGTTTTTTTTAATAACCAATTTTTTAGAAAAATTTCTCCCTTGGTTCTAACTATTTAAGAAAGAATGTACTCCATATAATAGCGGTTTTCCCCTTCGCCAAACTCATCGAATCTCGTTCCTTTAATGGCAAATCCCATTTTTTCATATAATTTAACAGCTGCCTTATTTTGGGTGTTGACTGTTAAGCACACTTTGTGAAAACCGTCCTGCTTTAAAATTGGATAAATTTCCTCCAAGAATAACTTTCCAATTCCTTTCCCCTGCTGGTCGGAACGAACATAAAAGCCGAATATGTAGGCTTTATGAATATCATTGTAATCTCTCATCATCTCGCAAACGGCGATCGGTCTAGCATCATCTGGTTGTCGATATTGAATTAATTTCCCGTATCTAACTAAAGGAATCAAGGTTTGTTCATCAACAGCTCCCATTCCCGGAAATGCATCTTTCTCGAGGTCCATCATTATGTGTAACTGTTCCGGGTTTAGTGAAGTCGGAACTTCGACATAATAAGATTTTTTTAATGTTTCCATGTTTCTTTCCTCCTTAGTTCCACCTCATATTTGATATCATCCAATGGCCAGATCGGCCTTGGGATGTGATGATACGTAAATGTTGTTAAACGGTTGGAAGCAACACCTGGTGCATCCACATAAATGATGTGTCCAACAATCGTCTCAAATGCAGCCCGGAAATGATTTTTCGCCTTAAGACAGAGAATTCTCTTTGCTGAGGGCTCAAGACCAATATGACGGAACATTTCCGGATCATTCGCTGACATCGGCCTTCCAATGAGGAGGATATCCATCTTACCAACACGAATGTGTGCCGCACCCTTTAAATCGACCTTAAGATTCTGATTAAACGGCCCTGAATTATAAAATACACCGTCTGATAAGGCAATGATTGTTGCTTCAACTTGGACAGGTTCTCCGAATTCAGGAGATACCTTGCCGCCAAGTAACAACGATACCTTATTTCCGACTCCCGACTTCCGACATGCCTCAATCGATTCCGGATCATAAAGTCCCCCAAACAGCGTTTCAGCGAGGTTCAGGTTCACCACTTCCCTAAGCAATTCGGTTGTATCCCCGCTTCCGCAGCTTAAAGGATTGTCCGAGATGTCAGCCAATACAATCGGTTTGTTATCTTCAATCGACAGCGCCATATCCAGCGCTTGTTTTACATTGGGAAGGTCCATGATGAACTCTTCTCTTACACTCCAAAACAAGGACGCTAGTTTTTGAGCTGTTTCTTTTCCTTTTTGTGGATTGAGCGCAACAACCAGTACACTAGCTCCTGCCATGGGAATATCCGAATAAGGGAACCCTCCAAAGATGGAAACATTGTATACTTCTTCTTCTTCTTCTTCTTCCACTTGTTTTGCCCATTCAATCATTTTGTACATTGGCCCCTCTGCTGTTCTCATATTGATAGAGGGGGGCATCATCGGCAATTTTTCAAACGCAGCGTAGTATGTAACGCCATTGTTTAATTGTTTTAATAAAGCTTTTGCTGCCTGAAGGCCTTGTTCATACATATCAACATGCGGATATGTTTTAAATCCAAAATGAAGCGGAGTATACTCAATCATCTTTTCGTTCAAATTGGCGTGCATATCAAGTGTTGTAGCGATTGGAACATCAGATCCAAGAATGCCGCGGATTTTTCCCAGTAAATGCTCTTCCGGATCAAACAGGTGCTCCACAACCATCGCTCCATGGAGTGCCAGCAATAATCCATCCAGCTTTCCTGCATTCATGAGCGACTCCAGCATTTGCTTTTCAATAACGGAGTACGCTTCTGTCGTTACAACACCTGATGGAACCGCGGCCGCACAAAGCAGCGGCACGATTTCAACATTCTCTACCTGCCTCAAAACATCCAGAAACCCGCCAACTTCAGTCTTCGTTCCACTATAGGCATCATAAATTTCATCCCCTATAAAATAACCTTCATTTCGAAACTGTTCCATTTCGGTTTTCATTGAACTGAAACTATGGGATTCATGGTAGAAGAAGGCAATGCCAATACGATGTATTCTCATAATCTCCCACCTTTTAAAAGAATTGAATCAATTAATAGTTTGTATAAATGGACTTCCACTCTGTCATGACATCGAATGCATGGTGGGAGACTTCACGGTGTCCGTTACCAGACATTTTCATGCCTCCAAATGCAACCCCCATTTCAGCATTAGAGGTTCCATTATTAATATAGACAAGTCCGCTTACCGCTTCCGATGCACCCCGGTTCGCATAATGAAGACTTTCGGTATAGATGGATGTAGACAACCCATAAATCGTGCCGTTATTTACCTCCATTGCTTCCTCATATGAATCTACTTCAATGATGGCCAGGACAGGACCAAATATTTCTTCCTGCGCGATAGAATCATTTGGCTTGACGTTTTCAATAATCGTCGGCTCATAGTAAAAGCCGCCCAATTCATTCACGCGCTTTCCTCCTGATACAATTTTTCCGCCTTCTTCAATCGCTTTTTGTACATACCTCTCAACTGTATGAAGCTGATCTTCATTTACAAGAGGCCCAACCTGGCTGCCTTCTTCAAGACCATTTCCTATTTTCATAGATTTTGTTAATTGCACAATTTTTTCTACCAGCTGCTCTTTAACCGGACGTTCAACAATAACCCGGCTTGCTGCTGTACAGCGCTGACCAGTTGTTGTAAATGCTGATTTGACAATTCCATCTGCCGCTTTGTCAAGGTCCGCATCCTTCAGGACGATAACTGCATTTTTCCCGCCCAATTCCAAGGAAATGCGTTTTAACGTTTTGCTGCTCATTTCTGCCAGCTGCTGCCCGACCTCTGTTGAGCCCGTAAAAGAAATAATTTTGACAGCCTGATGCTCAGCAAGTTTTCGTCCAACCTTACTACCGGAACCAGTAATCAAGTTCACTACTCCCTCAGGTAATCCGGTTTCAGCCAATATTTCGACAAAGATCTTTGCCGACAATGCCACCTCTGATGCCGGCTTCCAAACAACCGTATTACCGGCAATCAAAGCTGAAAATATTTTGTAGGAAGCGAGCGATACTGGGAAATTCCATGGGGTAATACATGCTGCCACTCCAAGCGGCTCACGCACCATTCTTACGTTCCGCCCCGAGAAACCTGCTGGAACCGTTTCTCCAAAGAGGCGGCGGCCTTCCCCTGCCATATATTGAGCGGTTGCACTGACCACTCCAACTTCTCCTAATGACTCGGTTAGAACCTTGCCCATTTCCATAGTCATAACACGAGCCAGTTCTTCCTTCCGTACTTCAAACAATTGGGCTGCTTTCGACAGATAAGATGCCCTCTCCGGAATTGGAGTGTTCTTCCAGCTTGAATAGGCTTTTTCTGCCGCTGCTACTGCCTTGTCTACCTGATCAGTTGAAGCCGCTGCACAAACACCGACAAGCTCCCCGGTAGCCGGATTTAAACTTTCAAAGTAAGATTGGTCTGGTTCATTTACCCATTTCCCATTTATATAAAGATCTCCCTTAAGGATCTCAGTTTTGATTTGATTTGACATAATCGTGACCTCCTTTTTTGAAGTACTGCTTAGAGAAATGACAATTAGCTTCCTAGGATGGTTTCTGACACAGCCTCCTCTAAAATGATCAATCCTTTGTCGAGCACATCTTCCTGGATGTTAAGCGGGAGCATTAACCTGATGGTTTGACCGCTTACACCACAGTTCATGATGAGCAATCCATTTTCTAATGCTTTCGCTTTAATTTGAGGTACAAATGTTGCTGCAAACTGCTGATCAAATTCAATGCCAATCATCATACCCAATCCGCGGACTTCAACAATACCAGGTAAATGACCGATTGATTTTTGGAGCCTGTCTACAATCTCTGCCCCTAAGTCTGCGCTTCTTTCCACTAACTTTTCTTCTTCAATGACCTCAATGTTTGCCAGGGCTGCCGCACAAGAAATCGGATTTCCGCCAAATGTTGAACCATGTCCAGCTGTTGGCCATTTTTCATGGAGCTCACGATTGGCTACTATCGCACCCAAAGGCATTCCACCTGAAAGGGCTTTTGCCAAGACTAAAATATCAGGGGTAACTTTCGCATGCTCTGCTGCGAACATTTTACCTGTACGGCCAAAGCCGGTCTGTACTTCATCAAAAATCAGCAGAATTCCATGCTCTTCCGTAATCCTTCTTAGCTCCTGCAAAAAGCTTGGCGGTGCTGGGTAATAGCCCCCCTCACCCATTACCGGTTCAATAATAATCGCCGCAACGCGGGAAGGATCTACGCGTAAATCGAATAATTTTTGCAGCTGGTTCAAGCAATACTCTTCTGTTTCTTCTTTATTAATGTTTTTCAGCTGGCTTGGGTAAGGATATGGGATATGGTATACTTCCCCTAAAATCGGTTCATAATAACGGCGGTATTTAGAGCTTGATGCTGTAATAGCTGTTGCACCTAATGTACGGCCATGAAACGATCCTTCAAAAGCAATAATTGCTGGTCTGCCTGTTGCAGCTTTTGCTAATTTAAGCGCCCCATCGATTGCTTCGGCACCAGAATTGGAGAAAAAAACTGTATCCAGGTTTCCAGGAGTGATTTGGGCAAGCTTTTCCGCCAAATTTGCGGCCGTTTCATAATATCCGTAGTTCAGGCCAAGATGGATTAAGTTGTCTGCTTGCTTTTTAATCGCATCAACCATTTTCTTGTTGGTATGCCCGACTGCATTAACAGCAACACCTGATACGAAATCGATATATTCTTCACCATCTGTTGTCCAAAATTTAGCGCCATGTGCCTTATCAATCACAAGCTCTGTCACTCGTGTCATAACCGGAGATAAATGTTTACGTGCTTTTTCTTGAATTTCATTCGTTTTACTTTGTAATTTCAACTGTCTCATCCTTTCGTAATTGGCTTTTGAATATCGATAATGATTCGTCTAGTATTCTCACAATTTCATCTATATCTGTTTTTTCCACATTTAGCGGGGGGCTAATAATGAGATGCTCCCCATTTATGCTATCAATTGAACCTGTCCCCGGATAAAAAACCGCACCAAGTTCCATCGCTATACTATTGATTGTTTCAGCTGCTTTCTCAGATGGTTTAAATAAAAGATCCTGCTCACGGTCCTTCACAAGCTCGATTCCAATTAAAAGTCCTCGGCCCCTGACGTCGGATATACAAATATGATTTTGCTTCAATTCCAAAAGGCGCCCGACAAGATAATTCCCTTGGTCGTTCACATTTTCCAATACATTATCACGTTCATAGACTTCTAAGGCTGCAAGGCCGGCTGCAACTGCAACAGGATGACCGCTATAGGTATAGCCGTGAATAAATTTCCCGTCACTATTTTGAATCAGCCCCTCAATTAACTGATCATGAACAATCATGCCAGCAAGTGGAGCATAACCGGCTGAAACCCCCTTTCCAAATGTGATAATATCAGGCTCGATTCCAAGCTGTTCTGACGCGAAATGGGTTCCGGTCCGACCAAAGCCTGTCATCACTTCATCGACGATTAAGACAATTTGATATCGGTCACAAAGCTCACGGATTTTCTTAAAATAACCAGGCGGTGGCGGCACAGCTCCTTGCTGGCTCCCTACTATAGCTTCGGCGATAAATGCCGACACGTTCTCAGGGCCAAGCTCTAAAATCGTTCTTTCAATATCCGCTACACATGTCCAGTTTTGTTTTGTGAGACAATGATCTTGTTCTCGTCCGTATGGACATCGATGGCAGTACGGAGAGTAAACATGTGCATAGTTTAAAAGATTTGGAGTGTATGCGTGCCTTCTTTTTACGTCACCGCCCGCTGATAATGAACCAATCGTGTTACCATGGTACGATTGCC
The DNA here is from genome assembly GCF_059587065.1 of Neobacillus sp. DZ-9. Taxonomy (NCBI): domain Bacteria; kingdom Bacillati; phylum Bacillota; class Bacilli; order Caryophanales; family Bacillaceae; genus Neobacillus; species Neobacillus sp. DZ-9. The sequence goes on along the minus strand of NZ_JCAIOL010000002.1, from coordinate 7,621 downwards.
AACGACCAATGACAATGTGCTTTTGCGGTCTGCCTGCATCCCTGTGATATTGCCTCGCCAGTTTCATGGCACTTTCATTTGCCTCAGATCCTCCGGTGGTAAAATAAACTTTATTTAAATAACCTGGTGCCATTTTTCCAATTTTTTCAGCCAGTTCATGTAAAGCTCTGGTTTCAAAACGCATCGTATGTACAAATGCTGCTTTTTTTGCTTGCTCTGCCATGGCGTCACCTATTGAAGCAATCCCATGTCCCAGGTTAGCAGCAACTGCTCCAGAACAAGCGTCCAAAAATTTTTTTCCAGTATCATCAAAGAGATAGACTCCTTCACCGTGGGTAATGATGGGGTATTCCTTTTTAAAATCCCGGTGAAATACATAATCTTGTTTTACTCTGTCCATCTTTCCACCACCATTGCCATTCCTAATCCCCCTGCTACACAAATTGTCGCAAGCCCATATTGACGTTTTTGTTTTTCAAGCTCATGACATAATGTCGTGACAATCCTTGCACCGGAGCATCCGAGCGGATGACCCAAGGCAATTGCACCTCCGTTTACATTCACGTTATCTCCCTTAATCCCCCATTCCTTTAAGCAGGCAAGACTTTGGGCCGCAAACGCTTCATTCAATTCAATTAAATCGATATCTTCTAAACGGAGACCTGCTTTTTTAAGGGCGATTTCAGAGGCAGGTACTGGACCGATGCCCATTTCCTTTGGTGATACACCTGTTGCGGCAAAGGAACGAATCCTTGCAATCGGAACGACCCCAAGCTGTTTCGCTTTTTCTTCTGACATCAAGAGCAGCATTGAAGCGCCATCATTTCTGCCAGATGAGTTTCCTGCCGTTACAGTTCCATCTTTGTCAAAGACAGGATTTAGGGTTGCTAACTTTTCAATGTTCGTCAATCTAGGATGCTCATCGATTGCAAAGTGCCTTGTCCCACTTTTCCCCTCTTTAACTGGAATAGGAATGATTTCTTCTTCAAATAGACCTAGTTCAATAGCACGCTTCGCTTTCTGCTGGCTCTTAAAAGCAAATTCATCTTGCTCTTCCCGACTAATATTATATTTTTTTGCAAGCCATTCGGCGGTTTGACCCATCGTGAAATGGCCATAAACTTCCTCAGGCTGCGATTTGGGCTGACTCTCTGTATTCGAGTCATAAAGCATTACATTACCCATCTTGAGACCAAATCGTGTTCCAACCGAATAATGTGGAGCTTGAGACATACTTTCGACTCCCCCCGCCAAAACGACATCCGCCTGGCCGGATAAAATGGCCATTGCCCCATTAATGACGGCTTGCATACCCGAACCACACTGGCGATGGACTGTGTAGCCGGGTATCGATTCTGGGAAACGTGCCTTTAATGACGCGACCCTTGCTATGTTTGGAGCATTGGCACTCTGCTTTGTTTGGCCTACGATTATTTCATCGACGATATTTGCTCCGTAACCTGAGGCAGAAAGATTATTTTTCATAATCGTAGATACGAGCTCTTCTGGGAGCGTGTCGGTCAATGAACCGCCGAACTTTCCTATGGCTGTTCTAAATGCGTTGACGATTACAACCATTACACCGTCACCTCGGTGCCATTAATAATTGAGTCAGCAATATGAAAAGGTGCGTCAGTTTTTTCTTGTACTTCCTTGAGAGAAATCCCAGGTGCCAGCTCAACCAAATGCAATCCATCTTCCTTTACTGAGAAAACCGCTAAATCGGTAATAATTAAATCCACTGTTCGTTCTGATGTGATTGGATAGGTTAATTCCTTAACGATTTTTGACTCTCCTTTATCCGTCGTGTGCATGGTTGTCACGATCACTTTTTTTGACCCTTCCAATAAATCCATCGCACCACCTACACCAAGAACACTTTTTCCCGGTACAGCCCAGTTGGCAATTCGTCCCCTTGCATCGATTTGGAGCACCCCAAGAATCGAGACCGTCACATGCCCTCCTCGAATCATAGCAAAGGAGAAAGCGCTATCAAAAAAGGACGAGCCTTGTAACACTGTAACAGGAAGTTTGCCTGCATTGACAAGGTTTTTATCAACATGTTCTTGTTCAGGAGTCGGGCCAACTCCAAGAATTCCATTTTCCGAATGTAGAAAAACTTGGATATTTTCTGGGATATGGTCAGCTACGAGCGTAGGAATCCCAATTCCTAAATTTACAATATCCCCATCCTTTAGTTCCTTTGCGGCTCTTTCAGCAATATAATGTTTCACATTCATACTAATTTCCTCCCGACAAAACGATAAAATCAACGTATAAATGAGGGGTCACGATTTCTTCAGGAGAAATTTGACCGCTCTCAACAATTTCATCTACTTCTGCAATGACGATATCTGCAGCTGTTGCCATCATTGGATTGAAGTTTCTGGCCGATTTGTTATAGATGAGGTTCCCTAATGTATCTGCTTTTTTTGCTTTTATTAAGGCAAAATCGGCTTTAATTGGTTCCTGGAGCACATATTTTTTTCCATTAAGGATGCGCTCTTCTTTGTTTTCTGAGATTTTCGTTCCGACACTTACCGGTGTATAAAAACCACCCAATCCTGCACCACCTGCCCTAATGGCTTCTGACATTGTCCCCTGTGGAATAAGCTCCACTTCCAATTCCTTGTCCTGAAAAGCTTTGACCACCTCAGGGTTGGAGGTAAAATAAGAACCTATTGCTTTTTTCACTCGCTTTTGCCGTACTAATACGCCAAGACCTCTACCTGGCTCTCCAAGGTTATTACTTATAATCTCTAAATCTTTTACCTCTGAGTCTTCCAAAGCATCTACTAAACTAAGCGGACATCCTACTAGGCCAAATCCACCTACCATAATTCTTGAGCCACTTTTAATCTTTTTTACAGCTTCCTCACATGAAATTAGCTTTCTCATCCCCTTTTTCCATCCCTTCTATTAATTTTTGTGCAGTTTAACAGTTCGGATATAGAAAAAACCGGACAAGACATAGATCCCCCATAAAGACTGTCATCAAAAAGAAAACATTCCTTATTAAGTGTCTATACCTGCCCGGTTTTAATAAGACCATGGAGAGAGGTCGTCTCCCCACTTTATTATAACCAAACGTTATGTATTCATTTGCTTCACGTTATCCCAGTAACGTTGAACTGCAGCCTGTAGGGCCACAATGATCGCTTGCTGGGATGGAGCAAAATAAAATTTTTGAATTCGTTCAATCAAGTACTCAATTCCTCTCTCGAGGCTATACCCTATCAGCAGTTTCTGAAAATGTTTTTTTGTCAATTCTGTTACGAAAGTGAATTCGGCTCCCACAATCTTATGCTCTTTTGGGTCCACTTCCAGTACGATTCCTGCGTGCTTAAACATTTCATACATGGAAGTTCCCTGAGGAGCTTTGGCATAGCCTGTCACGATCACTGTATCCAGTGTTTGCATGTTTTGTATCGCTCCCTTCAAAACATATATCTAATTGTTTTCTTGCATCTAAGATTTTAGGATGAAATTGAAGATCGGAAGACTACTTAAAAAGTTGATTTAAGAACCAACAACTCCACAAAAAAAGGAGGCTACATTTCTAATTTAGGCAAAACCTAAAAGAAATAAATAGCACTCCATACATTACATATGACAGTGAATGGGATCCTGCTCCCATTCCCCTAGTTTGAATCCAACTAGCGGCGAAAAAACCTTCACCTTGGAATCAATCTATCGGCGATAAAAACCTTCATCCTTTAAAGGACTACCCTTTTAACGCTCCTCTATTTGAATATTCAGTTTTTAAATTGTAAATAATTACTATTGTTATTATTGTATTGATGGTATAATTGAAAGTCAATGCTTTTTTTTGTTAAGCTTTATTTTTTGAAAATTTAAAAATAGGAATCTCTAATTTCTAAATATTATACTAACTATTTGAAATTCAAAAGTCAATATATTTTTAATCGCGAAAATTTATTTAATTAGCCTCTTGTTCTAACTTTCTTCATTGAGCGTTTCAAAAATTCGTTCATTGGGCATTCTCGTGCGATGATAACAATTAATAACCTATATTTAAATGTGCACGTTAATCCATCTAATAATATCTGCTTGAACGTCTCCCCTATTTGTTTCATTTAATAATTCATGGCGTGCATCTTCATATAGCTTATAGCTTACTTCTCTACTTCCGACTTGTTTATAGGCTTTATAGGTTTTTAAAACTCCTTTTGAGTCATTTCCAACTGGATCCTTGGCGCCCGAAATTAGAAATATAGGCAGATTAACGGGAATCAACCTTAGATTTTCAGGTTTATTAATGATTGCTATTCCGCCTAATAAATCATAATAAAATCCTGCAGAGAAAATCCCCCCACACATTGGATCTTCAATATATTTATCGACTTCCCTTTCTTCTCTGCTTAACCAATCAAATTCAGTACGAGCTGGTTTAAAACTTCTATTGTAACTTCCAAAGGTCAAGTTATTTAGCAGCGGGCTTGGCGTCTGGGCACCCTTACGTTTTATTTCTCTTGATGCTATCCACTTTCCGATTTTCCCCATGATTCCAGGGTCTCCGCCAGTACCGCATAAAATCACACCAGCTAGTTGATTTCCGTACAATTGAATATATCTTCTTGATAAAAATGATCCCATACTATGCCCAAATAATATGATAGGGATATCAGGAAACTCTTTTTCGATTATGGTTGTTAGCGCATGCATATCTTCCACTACTTTATTAAAACCCTGTTTGTCAGCAAAATAACCGCTGCTATTATTTAACTTCGCAGTTTCGCCATGCCCTCGATGATCATTACCATAGACAATGAAATCGTGGGAAATTAACTCTTTTGCAAAAGCATCATAACGCTCAATATGTTCTGCCATACCGTGAGCAATTTGAACAATGACTTTTGGCCTAATTTCATTTTCTGAAGCCCATTTTTTAGCAAATATTACAACGCCATCTTCTGTTTGAAAGGTGAAAGATGATTGTTGGCTCATTCAGACCACTCCTATATGCACGTTTTTTTAATAAAAAAAGACTCACCCAATTACTCCTAAAGTAGGACATTGTGTGAGTCACCGTATCTCCGTCACATTTTAACTTAACATGAATATAAATGAGTCCTTAAAAATTGTCAACCACTTTTGAGTATAGCATGCAACTCCGCTCTTATTGACCATCACGACTATTTTTTGGGGGTGACCGGCATTATAAAGCACTCTTATTTACTGTGACGACTATTTTTCGGGCCTGACGGTCATTATGAAGCCCTCTTATTTACCGTGTCGGCTTTCTTTCGGGCCTGACGGGCATTATGAAGCCCTCTTATTTACCGTGACGGCTTTTTTTCGGGCCTGACGGGCATTATGAAGCTCTCTTATTTACCGTGTCGGCTTTCTTTCGGGCCTGACGGGCATTATGAAGCCCTCTTATTTACCGTGACAGCTTTCTTTCGGGCCTGACGGGCATTATGATCTGCTCTTATAATTAATGAATTTAGGATAGTTAATATTAATTATTTACATAACAAAAGGATAAAATAAAAACGTCTCTCATGCAATATGAGAAACGTTTGTGATACCGGTGGTCGGGGTCGAACCGACACTCCAGAGGAACACGATTTTGAGTCGTGCGCGTCTGCCAATTCCGCCACACCGGCGTGACAATATTTTTTTGAAGCTAATGCCGAGGACCGGAATCGAACCGGTACGGTAGTCACCTACCGCAGGATTTTAAGTCCTGTGCGTCTGCCAGTTCCGCCACCCCGGCGAAATTAAAATAGCCTGTTCAAACCCATACTCAACGTAAGTTTTATGGAGGCGGCAACCGGATTCGAACCGGTGGTAAAGGTTTTGCAGACCTCTGCCTTACCACTTGGCTATGCCGCCATAAAAATTGGAGCGGAAGACGGGATTCGAACCCGCGACCCCCACCTTGGCAAGGTGGTGTTCTACCACTGAACTACTTCCGCAAAATGGCTGGGCTAGCTGGATTTGAACCAACGCATGTCGCAGTCAAAGTGCGATGCCTTACCGCTTGGCTATAGCCCAATGTCATTAAGAAATAAACAAGAATTTATTTAAAATATTATGGGGCGACTGATGGGAATCGAACCCACGAATGTCGGAACCACAATCCGATGCGTTAACCACTTCGCCACAATCGCCACAATATAATGGCAGGGGTAGTAGGAATTGAACCCACACCAAAGGTTTTGGAGACCTTCGTTCTACCTTTAAACTATACCCCTGTATATGGTGGAGGGGGACGGATTCGAACCGCCGAACCCGGAGGGAGCGGATTTACAGTCCGCCGCGTTTAGCCACTTCGCTACCCCTCCACATATAATTAACTAAAACATAAATGGTGGCTCAGGACGGAATCGAACCGCCGACACAAGGATTTTCAGTCCTTTGCTCTACCGACTGAGCTACTGAGCCACATATAAATGATTTCCTACAACTACTTTATGGTAAGTCCTTTGCTCAAAAGAACTTTCGTTCTTTCTCACAGATTGCCGCAGAAGCAAGTTCGATGATGTGAGCAATCTGCTCTACCGACTGAGCTACTGAGCCATTTCCATTTAAATGGCGGTCTGGACGGGACTCGAACCCGCGACCTCCTGCGTGACAGGCAGGCATTCTAACCAACTGAACTACCAGACCGTATTGCGGGGACAGGATTTGAACCTGCGACCTTCGGGTTATGAGCCCGACGAGCTACCGGACTGCTCCACCCCGCGACGATAAAAACAATATATTCTATTCATGTACAATAGTGCAAGTACATTATGGTGGAGGATGACGGGATCGAACCGCCGACCCTCTGCTTGTAAGGCAGATGCTCTCCCAGCTGAGCTAATCCTCCATATACTGAATGTTATTTCCTCTATCAAGAAAAAACTTTGGTGACCCCTACGGGATTCGAACCCGTGTTACCGCCGTGAAAGGGCGGTGTCTTAACCGCTTGACCAAGGGGCCATATCAATAAAATATAGGAAAGCTTCCAAGCGGGCTCGAACCGCTGACCTCTTCCTTACCATGGAAGTGCTCTACCTACTGAGCTATGGAAGCATAGCTTATATTCTTATCTAAATAAAAATGGCTCCGCAGGTAGGACTCGAACCTACGACCGATCGGTTAACAGCCGATAGCTCTACCACTGAGCTACTGCGGAATAATATAAATTTGTTCTCTAATCTTTGTCATATTACAACCATGTCCCCGCCTCAGAAAGCAAATCAAGAAGCGGCTCGGCGTGTACAACTCGCAGTGATTTCATGATGCTTTGCTCGTCTCTACCACTGAGCTACTGCGGAATAATAATATAACAGCCTGGCAACGTCCTACTCTCACAGGGGCGCGTGCCCCAACTACCATCGGCGCTGAGAAGCTTAACTTCCGTGTTCGGTATGGGAACGGGTGTGACCTTCTCGCCATTATTACCAGACTATTTAATCGACACTATTTTATTATAATGTCTTTTTTATATTTTGCAAGAGGAAAATTTATTTTTTTTCATTCCCTCAAAACTAGATAATGCAGAAGAAGTTTGTAAAAACGAGTTCACCTTAATGACTTGGTTAAGTCCTCGAACGATTAGTATCAGTCAGCTCCACACGTCACCGCGCTTCCACCTCTGACCTATCAA